>JBBDWQ010000018.1:0-29328 GCA_040902805.1 Acidimicrobiales bacterium | reverse complement strand
CGCCCAACCCGGTGATCATCGTGCCGGTCATCCACATGGTCAGCTGACGGAACCGATCCGCCAGCTCGCCCCGAAGCGCACCGATCTCGTTGTGCAGCTGGCCCCGAAGCGCACCGATCTCGTTGTGCAGCTCGCCCCGAAGCGCACCGACCTCGGTGCGGATGTCCGCGATCTCGGCTCGGACGAAGTCCTTGGTGACCGGTTCGTCGAGGTCACGAGCGGGGAACTGGGAGAGCAAGGCGTCCGCCTCCTCGTCGCCGAGCAGCTCGGCCAAGTGCTGGTAGATCGAGCTTCTGTGCTTCTCGCTGAGCGCCATCGGGGCGCACCTCCTCCAGAGCAGGTTCAGATGAGTGGAGGAAGGCCGCCAGCGTAGCTCCGCCTGTCACGCAGGGACGAGGGGTCCCTATCTCTGCTCTCGAGGGCGGCGGTGCAGCCGACGAGGGGTATGCTGATATGTATGCGCACAACCATCAATCTGCATGATGGTCTCGCGGAGGCGGCGAAGCGCCGCGCCCGAGACGAGGGGCGGACCTTCACGAGCCTGGTTGAAGAGGGCCTGCGCAGCGTGCTGGCGCAGCCTCGGGGGAGTGACACCGAGCGCGTTGTGCTGCCGTCCTACGGCGATCCGGCGGCCCGCCCGCTCGTCGATCTCTTGGATCGTGATGCCGTCGGGGATGCGCTCGACGCGGACGGGATCCGGTGATCATCCCCGACGTCAACGTCCTCGTCTACGCGTATCGACGCGAGGCCCAGCACCACGAGCGCTACGCCGCGTGGCTCAGCGAAACAGCGGGTGGCGACGAAGACCTTGGTCTGCTCGAGCCGGTGCTCCTCGGCTTCGTGCGCGTGGTCACCAACCGGCGGGTCTTCGCTGACCCCGCGCCGACGATCGACGCGCTGGCCCTCGTCGAAGCGCTCTTCGCCGCGCCGCCGGCGCGACCCCTGTTCGGCACGGCGGCCAGCTGGTCTCGCTTCCGGGCCTTCGCCGCCGAGGACCCCGGACTCCGGGGCAATCTCGTACCGGACGCCCATGTCGCGGCGGTGGCGCACTCCCATGGGGCGCGAGTGGCGACAGCGGACCGCGGCTTCGGTCGCTTCCCCGGCATCTCCTGGTTCGACCCAGTGGACCGGGCTGCCCTGGCCTGACCCGCGTCAATCAGCTGATCGAGCTTCTGTATGGCAGGTGCCCGTCCGACAGGGGCATACAGGTTTCGGCCCGGCTGCCGATGACATCATGTGCGAGTGCGTCGGGTCGGGTTGTGGTCATCGGTGGTGCTTGTGGCGGCGCTCGTCCTTCCGGCGGTCCCCACAGGCGCCGCCGAGGCGCCGGCCGCGGCAGGTTCGCCCCTGATCGTTCGCTTCGACCCGGGCGCAACCGCCATGGAGCGCTCCGCAGACCTCCGTGCGAGCGGGCTCGACGTGGTCGACCACCTGCCGGGCAGTGACTACGTGCTCGCTCTACCCGGCCGCAACGCTCGGCCGCAGGTCGGCGGCGCCATCGCGGATCTCGAGCCGCTCACGACCTACCGGGCCATGGGTGTCCCCAACGACACGGCCTTCAGCGCGCAGTGGCACCTTCCTGCCATTGACGCGGTGTCCGCATGGGATCGCACGGTCGGCACCGGCACCGTGGTGGCGGTGCTCGACACCGGCATCGCCTATGAGGACTTCGGCATGTTCCATCAAGCTCCCGACCTGGCCGGGACGGCATTTGTCGATGGGTGGGACTTCATCGACGGCGACGCTCACGCTGATGACGAGAACGGGCACGGTACGCACGTCGCCAGCACGATCGCGGCCACCACCAACAACAGCTATGGGGTTGCCGGTGTTGCCCCCGGTGTGACGATCATGCCCATCCGGGTGCTCGACGAGGACGGCGGCGGTTCGGACTGGGCGGCCGCGCAGGGCCTTCGCTTCGCCGCCGACCACGGCGCTGACATCGCCAACCTCAGCTTCGGATCCGACACCGCATCGAACGTCATGGCCGACGCCGTGAACTATGCCCGCGCCCGTGGTGTCACGATCGTTGCCGCCAGCGGCAACGAGAACGGGCCGGTGTCGTCACCGGCGATCATGGCGGGCGTCATCGCCGTAGGAGCGGTCCGCTACGACCTCACTCGGGCGCCCTACAGCAACTTCGGTCCCACTCTCGACCTCGTCGCTCCCGGCGGCGACCTCTCCGTGGATCAGAACCACGACGGCTACGGCGACGGGATCCTTCAAGAAGCCGTCGACCCCTTCGACCCTGCCCAGTTCGACCTGATCTTCCGCCAGGGCACCTCGATGGCCACCCCCCAGGTGAGCGCCGTGGCGGCGCTCGTCCACGCGCTGGGGGCCACCAGCCCGGACAAGATCGAGCAGATCCTGAAGGCGACGGCCGTCGATCTCGGTCCCGCCGGTCGCGACGACCTGTACGGGAACGGGCTGGTGCAGTCCGGGGCCGCCGTTCGGTCGTCACTGCTCGACGCCCCGTTCGTACAAGGCATCGAGCACGCCTGCCCCAGCGAGTCGACCCCGCCGGCCCCGTTCAAGGACCTGAACGGAAGTGTCCACCAGGCGTCGGTGGGCTGCGTCGCCTGGTGGGAGGTGGCCAGCGGCACGACCGCTGACACCTACGAGCCGAACGGCACCATGACCCGAGCCCAGCTGGCATCGTTCGTGGCCCGCGAGCTCGCCGCGGCCGGTCTGACACTGCCCTCGTCCCCGCCCGATGCGTTCACCGATGACGAGGGTTCCGTGCACGAGCTGCGCATCAACCAGCTCGCCGCCATTGGCGTGGTGAACGGTCGCGGGAACGGGCTCTACGAGCCCGGAGCGACGGTCACGCGCGCCGAGATGGCCACGTTCCTGGTGCGGGCCCATGACCAGGTTGCGTCGCAGCCTCTGCCCGCTGGGCCCGACGCCTTCACCGACGACAACACCTCCGTGCACCAGGCGAACATCAACAAGGTCGCCGCGGCGGGCTTGGCGGCGGGCACCTCAGAGGCCAAGTTCTCGCCGTCGGCACCCGTGCTGCGGGGCCAGATGGCGACGTTCCTGGCCCGCCTCCTCGACCGTCTCGTCGAGACAGGCGCCACCGCCGCCCGCTGATCAGGTGAGGAGCGAGGTCACCAGCGACGTCACCGCAGTGGCGACGCCGACTCCGGTGAGCATGGTGCCGGCCATCCACATCGTCTGCTGCCGGAACCGTTCACCCATGCGCGCCTCCAACTCGGCGAGCTCCGCTCGGACGAACTCCTTGGTCACAGGGACATCGAGGTCGCTGGCGGGGAACTGGCTGAGCAAGGCGGCCGCCTCCTCTTCGCCGAGCAGTTCACTGAGCTGCTGGTAGATCGAGCTTCGGATCTTCTCGCTGAGCGCCACAGGCGCGCACCTCCTCGAACGAACCTGATGATCGAGGGAAGCGAATCAACTCTACCGGGGGCTGAGCGGCCGGAACAGGGCCCGGTCTCAGGTCGACAGTGCGAGGTCGAGGGCCCGGGCGACCATGGTGGCCATCTGGTCGCGACGGGTGCTGGCGTTCGGCGTGTAGAGCCGACCAGACGTGCCCGTGACCACGCCCTCGGTGGCGAGCTGGTTGATCGCCTTCTCGTGGACGGAGGTCTCGTCGTCGGTGAAGTAGTCGGTAGGGGAGCTCGCGAGCGGCACCCCGAGCTGGGCCAGGGCACGAGCGAGGATGGAGGCCACCTGCGCCCGGTCGATCGGCTGTTGGGGGCCGTAGGTTCTCGGCCCGACGCCGTTGACGACGCTCACAGCCGCCAGCTGGTTGATGGCGTGCTCGTGCACCGACCCGAGGTCGTCGTCGAACGCGTCCTCCGGCGACGAGGGGAGCGAGCCGCCGGCGGCAACGATGGTGCGGGCCACAAACGTCGCCATCTGCGCTCGGGTGACCGTGGCGGCCGGTGAGAACTTGCCGTCTCCGGTGCCTTCAGCGATCTGACGCCATGCGACGCAGTCGATGGCGCGAGCGTGAGCGCTGTCGGACGGCACATCGGTGAAGGATCCTGACGGGGATCCGCTGGGGCAGGCGGTGTCGATCGAGCGTGCCTGGACCGCCGGCGGGGGAGGGGCAGTGATGTTGAACCAGTCCGACTTGAGGGCCAGCTTCGAGCGCAGGGCGTTTCCGCTGACGTCGACCGTCTTGGATGTTCCGGTGAGCCGGATCATCACGACTCGGCCTCCCATGTCGCCGAGGTCGTTGCGGTCGAGCACCTCGATGCCGGTGAGGGTCCCGAGCGCGTAGGCCGACTCGATCGCCGAACGGGTCACGCTCGTGTTCCAAGCGTGATTGGGGTTCGACGACACCGCGTCGCCGGCGTCGGCCACCGAGGGGAACGTGCCGCCAGCGGTCCAACCGCCGGTCGACGACGAGAACTCAGTTCGTGCGATCTGGGAGCCGTTCATGCGAACCACGCCCGCCGTGTCGTCTACCGCCTCATCGGTTCGGGGATCGGTCCGGTACGTGACGCCACCGCCCGGGGAGATGTCGGCCAGGCCGCCGTACACCTGGCAGTACTGGTCGTCACAGGTGGTCGCGCGGGCGCCGAAGGCGCTGTGCAAGTCTCCCCACCGGCTGTCGCCCGCGGCCGCGTAGCTCCGCGCGGCCACGGCTTGCGCACGCAGGGAGGCCATGCCGAGGCCGCCTTCCGCGTCACCCCACGAGGCGGGCGACTCACGCGGCACCACGCCTTTCATGTAGTGGTCCATGGTGACGACGTTCACCACCTCTTGGCCGAGGTTGCGGGCGATCTTCGCGAACGCGACGAGCGCTCCCTCGTAGGCCACTGCGCTCCCGTCGCTGTTGCACAGCCGAAGCACCTTGGTGCCCGTGTCCGGTACGACATCGACACGCGCAGGGCTGGCGAGCAGCGCTACCGGCGGATTGGGAAAGTCGAGGCAGTTGGTGCCGGTCTGCACATCGAGCTTGCCGTCAGGTCGCACGGTGATCCGCACCGCTTGAGGGTTGCCCTGGACCCCGGTGATCTGCAGGCCGGTCTCCCGGTACACGGTCATCGGCTGGCCATAGCGGGCCTTGATCAGCACCGCCATGAGCGGGTTGTCGTTGATGTGACCCGAGGTGGTACCGCCGTAGAAGTGCTGAAGGATCGTGGCGTGGTCCCACGGGCCACCAGAGCGGCCGGTGGCGTACCCGAAGGCGCCGTACTGCCCCATGCCGCGCCCATGCCCATAGCCATGCCCGGCAACGGCCAGGGTGCTCGGCATCGCCGTGGCCTGGTTGTCGGCTGGCGCGCTCGGCGCGGCGGCAGCGGGCGCGGCCATCAGCAGGCTGGAGCCCAGGAGGGCAACGGTGCTCGTGCCAGCCATCACCACGCGTCGTAGTGGCCGCAGAGCGGAGATGGGTCGAAGGGCAGGCATCCGGGTGGTCTCTCCAGTCCGGCCAGAGCCGGTGGGCGTCGAACAGCGGGCCGCTCTCCACCCGGCCGGCCCGGATCTACCGTAGCGCCGCCGGTCCGTTGGGTACACCCACCCCCCCGAGGCTCAGCTCGTGCTGGACGCCAAGGTCCTCGCCAGGTAGCTCGCCATCTGGTCACGCCGAACCCCATCGCGTGGCGAGTAGATGCCGGGGGCCGTGCCCTGCACGACGCCTGTCTCGGCGAGCCGGTTGATGTCGGCCTCGTGGTAGCCAGGGACGTCGTCCCGGAAGTAGTCGGCCTCGGCGGCCGGGAGCTCCTCGCCCGTGATCAGGGCGTAGGCACGCACCATCCACGCCGCCATGCGGTCGCGCTTCATGGCCACCCGGCCCTGCAAGTCGCGGCCCACCTCTCCGGTGTCGCCGCGGATCACGCCGAGCTCGGCGAGCTGGTTCACCGCCAGCTCGTGGACCGTGCCATCGTCGTCGTCAAAGGCATCGGGCGGGTCGGTGGGCAACGTCACCCCACCGGCCCGCAACAGGCGGGCAGTGAAGGACGCCATCTGGAGCCGTGTGACGTGGTCAGCGGGCGCGTACCGTCCGCCACCCACGCCCTCGGTCACCTCGAGCCCCACCAGGCACTCCACGGTGTTGAGGTGCACGTTGGCGTCGCCGACGTCGCTGAAGGAGTACTCGTTGCCCCGCTCCGGACACACCGCGGCGGTGTCGGGGGCCGGCGGGAGCGGCGGAGGTGGCGCAGAGTCCGGCGGAGGCGCGGCGGCCGCCGTGGGGACGTCCGGCTTGCTCTCCGCCGCCTTCAGGGACGGATACGGATTGGGTGCGTTCTTCCCGTACGGATCGGTCACGAGCGGGTCCGCGATGTTGAAGTGCAGGTGGGGTGCCGTCGCCTCCGCGTTGCCCGAGTCACCCATGTAGCCGATGTGCTGGCCTCGCTCCACGCGGCCACCGAGGGTCACACCCGCCGCGTAGGCCTGCTCGGAGGTGCCCAGACCGTCGTCGGTGCCAGGGCTGTCGTTGTTGAGATGGAGATACGAGTAGGTGCGGCCATCGTCAGCCTCGATCCGGAGGCGGTAGCCGGTGGCATCGTCAGCCATCGGCATCTTGACGACCGTGCCGCCCATTGCCGCATAGATCGGTAGGAGCTTGGGCCCCATGATGTCCGTGGCCTGGTGGACGTGCCCGGTACGGGGGGCGTCGTAGGTGTCGCTGTAGCGGACCTTGGCGGGATCGACGGGGAACGTGAGGTCGAAGACATCCATGTAGTCCCGGGTCTCGCTGGGTGCAGGGGGTGGCGCATCGGCCGCATCGGCCGATTGGGGGGCCATCCCCAGGCCGCTGAGGAGGAGTGCCGCCCCCACGAGCGTGGTGAGGCGACGTCCGGGGAGCACGAGATCCATTCGCACTGGTTCGGCAGGTTCGGCCGTCGACCTGAGCGCGGCCCAGCCTGTCCGAGATGTGCAGTCGGCTCGCCTTGGGTAGGTTACGGGTGCTTCGGGCCATATGGCCCAGTTTTTCGTGGCAAGATCTCGCCATTCTTGATCCTGAGGAGACCTCGTGAAGTTTGACCTACGGCGCCCACAGCGCTTGATCGCCGGTGTGCTGGCCGGGGCCATGGCGTTGACCGCCTCACCCCTCCTTTCCATGGACCTCGCATCGGCCGCTGATGCGCTCCCGGCCGCCGCCAACCCGCTCGCGGACGGTGCCTTCTGCGACGGTGCTCCCACCGAGAACCCCTTCACCGATCTCGGCGGAGAGACGATCTCGACTCGCGACACGATCCTGTGCCTCGTCGCCACCGACGTCAGCACCGGGAAGACCTCGACCACCTACGCGCCATCTAGCTCCGTCACCCGTCGCCAGATGGCACTGTTCATCAAGCGACTGGCAGATCTGGCCAACGCCCTCGAGACCTCCGGCCTGACGGCGCTCCCGACCTACGACGGCAGCCCTGACTACACCGATCTCGACGCCGAGAGCTCGCTCGTCCGTCAAGCAGTTGGCCAGCTCAGCCAGGCGGGAATCGTCACGGGTACCTCAGCCACCCGCTACAGCCCGTCGGGGTTGGTCAGCCGTCGCCAGATGGCAGCCTTCGTCAACCGGCTCCAGGAGTTCCTGACCGGCGCCCCGTTCACGGCCACCGGGGACTACTTCGACGACGACGACGGCGATTCGGGCGAAGACAACCTGAACGCCATGGCCGAGCGCGGGATCTTCCAGGGCGACGGGGCCGGCAACGTCTTCCCCGGCGCAAGCCTGACGCGCCGGCAGATGGCGCTCATCCTCATGCGCGACGGCCAGGTCATGCTGGATGACGGCGACGTCGAGCGTCCCTTCTCGGACTCGAACCAGACCATCACGGTCACCCCGACCGATGCCACCACCCTGACCTGGTTCGCCAATCCTGAGGTGCCGTCGCGCTCGGGCGACGATCGCGAGTACGTCGCGTCAGGGCTCACGGCAGCCACGACGTACAAGATCGCGCTCTTCCCAGCCCACAACATCACCACCGTGAACGGTCGGTTGGTCTTCGCTGACGCGGACGGCACGCCGAACCGAGCCGACGGCCCCGGTTCGACAGCGGCGGGCATCACGGTTGTCAACGGCGCCGCCAACGCCTCCGATGTCGCGTCGGCCCAGCCCATCAACGGCGACATCACCTTCCAGGTGGATGGTGACTCGAGCGAGGAGTCCCTGATCCCGGTCGTCTGGCTCGACCAGGGCGCGTATGCCAACGAGCTCGACCTCACCGGTCCCTCCTCCAGCAGGAGCCCCAAGGAGCCCAGCGAAGCATTCGGCGTGGGCGGCGTCACGAACTACGTGCCGATCGAAGCCACCCTGGGCACCCACGGCGGTGTCACGGTCGCGAGCGCCAACATCGCCAACAACTACTTCACCTCGTCGGCGGATACCACGCCCCACGGACCCGAAACCTTCCACTACGACGTCGACGACGTGTTCCAATACCAGGGCACCGGCATCACGCTGGCCCAGTTCGAGTCGATGATCTCGAACTTGGACACGGTCACGGTCATCTATGAGCCCGAGCCGGCCGACGCGTCAACGTTCAACATCACGGCCGACTCGACACCTAGCGCCCCCGCCATCTCCGGCGTGGTGGTGAGGAACCTCGACGGTGACGCCCAGGCCAACGACGTCGAGGTGACGTTCACCCCGCCGTTCCAGAACTCCGCTGGGACCATCTACACCCTGCAACGGGCGTCGGTGGGCAACGACTTGAACACCAACACCTGCGGGGGCGACAACGACGTAGCGGCCACCACCGGGTGGATCGACGTCTCGGCAACGAGCAAGGTGAATGCCGACGGCACCCACACGCTCACCAACTCGAACGTCGCAGGCGGGTGCTACGACTACCGGGTCAAGGCCACCAACCCCTCGTCGCCTGGCGCGGGCGCCTTTGCGACCGGTACCAGCTGGGTCACGACCAACGACAACGGTGTGGAGGTCGCCGGCGCGGCAGCGACCGCTCCCACGTCGACGTACATGACCTCGTCGAACGGAACTGGCACTGCGGTGCCTGGCACCCTTGACAAGGGCGACACGATCACCGTGGTGTTCAGCAAGACGATGGGCGCACCAGTAGACGGGGACAAGATCCGGTTCACGGACGCCGACGGCACCGTCATGGACGTCATCTGCGGAGCGTTGAAGGCGACGTGCACGCTAGACGGCGGCTTGTCCTTCGTTGGAGGTGCTCTGCGAGCGGCCAACACCGTGATCGAGCTCGACCTGCTGGCGGATCCGACGCCGCTGGACCCGCCCCAGCCGGGCACCGTGTCGGATCTGCAGATCGCGTCAGCGGCGGCGATGAGCCAGACCGGCTTTGCCGATACGACGGACAATGCCTGGAACATCGCCGGGAGCTCCGACAAGTCCCTGGCTTGATGTGAAGCGAGGCTGTCATGCCCTCGGGTAGCGCCGAGGGCATGGCAGTATCGCCTATCCGACATCTAGAGGAGAGCTCATCGTGACGCTTCACCGACCCCGCGCCCGAGGCCCGATCGCAGGTGTGCTGGCAGTCGCGCTGGCGCTCTCCGCTGCTCCGTTCGTCGGTATGCAGGCCGCGGCGGCTGCCGACCTGCCGCCGACCGCGGACCCGATTGCGAGCGGCGCGTTCTGCGACGGGGCTCCGTCGGACAACCCGTTCTCCGACCTCGGAGCGGAGTCCGCCACGACGCGCTCGGTGATCCTGTGCCTGGTCGCCACGGAGCTGACCTCGGGGACCACCGCCACGAAGTTCACGCCCAGCGGCGCGGTGACGCGACGACAGATGGCCTTGTTCGTGAAGCGCCTGGCCGACCTCCTCGATGAGCTGGAATCAGGGAACGTCGCGCTGGCCCCACTGCCTGCCTACGACGGCACTCCGGACTTCAGCGATGTGCAGGCCGGCGACACCGGTGCGGTGGCAATTGGCCAGCTGGCCCAGGCCGAGATCGTCGGGGGCTTTCCCGACGGCACGTTCCGGCCGAGCGAGCCGGTGAGCCGTCGTGGCATGGCCGCCTTCATCAACAACCTGCAGGAGTTCGTCAGCGGCACCCGGTATACGTCCGAAGACGACTACTTCACCGATGACGACGGCGACACGCGCGAGGACGACTTCAACGCGCTCGCCGCCGCGGGCATCTTCCAGGGCGATGGCCAGGGGCATGTGTTCCCGGCGGCTCCGATCACGCGGCGCCAGATGGCCAACATCATCTTGCGCGACTCCCAGGTCTACTTCGACGCGGAGGTCGTGGAGACCCCGTTCAAGCCTCGCAACGCGGCATTCAGGTTCTCGCCCACCGGCGTGGCAGACCTCGAGGTGGCAACCGAGCCGGCGACCACCGACGACCGCACGTATCGGGTCATCGACCTGAACGACGACTCGACCTACACGATCCAGCTCTACCCGGCGGCCAACGTCATGGGAACCACCAGGATCAGCTTTGCGCAGGACGGCGGGACCGGCACCGCCGACGAGGGGACGGTTGCTGCGGACATCACGAAGGTCAATGGCAGCAGCCCCGGGACCCCTGACGACGATGCCACCATCGCGCCCGTTGACGGACAGATCACCTTCACCGTGGACGGCTCCGCGCTCGAGACGATCGTGCCAGTCGTGTACCTCGACGCCGATTCCGACGGGAACCTGGACATCGACGCCAACGGAGAACCCGTCGTGGCCGAGCCGTTCGGCATCGGCGGCGAGATCCGATATCTCCCCGCGGAGGCCGCCATTGGCTCGAGCAGCCTCACCGTCACCTCTGTCACACCGGACCGAGGCGCTCTCGTTTCCGGTGGGCGCACCTACTACCTCGATGGCAATGACAGCTACGCCTATCAGGGCGTGGCGATCTCCAGAGCTCAGTTCGACTCGATGCTCAGCGTGGGTGACGTCGGCACCGCCAACTACAACCCCGACCCTGTGGGTGTGTCCATCTTCAACATCACGACCGATGCGGTCAACGCACCGGCGAAGCCGACCGTCGCTGTGGTGGACAGTGACGCCAGCGGGACGATCAACGACGCTCGGATCACCTACACCCGCCCGACGACGAACTCACCTGGCGTCGCGTACTCCCTGCAGCGTGCGCCGGTGGACGTTGGCGCTGACACCGACTGTGCCAGCGGTGACGACACAGTCGGCGCCTTCGCCGCAGCGACCGGTGCCACCCAGGTCGCAGGTACCGGAGACGGCGTGTTCGTGTTCAGCGACAACAACGTTGCCGATGGGTGCTACGCCTACCGGGTGCGGGCCACCAGCCCGATCAGCTCAGCCACCGCCGACTCTGCAGGGTCCGACAACACGGCCATTCCAGGTCCCGCAGACACGACAGCACCGAGCTCGACCTACGCCAAGCGCACCACCGACGTTGGCCTCGCCGCCTTCGACGCCGGAGACGTGATCAAGATCGTGTTCAACGAGGCGATGTCCGTTCCGCCTGCCGGCGCCACCATTCGTGTCTCGGACGGCGACTTGACCTTCGCCGACATCGTCGATGGCACCAACGCCATCTTCACGCTGAACTCCTCGGCGGAGGTCGTCAACGGGGTGTCCCGCGGCGTGGGGACCGTGGTCACGATCACGCTTACGGGCAATCCAACCTCAGTGTTTCCAGGCCTGGCGGCGGGCGTGCAAGCCCCCGCCACCGTCGAGGACCGGTCCGGGATCAGCGACCTCGCCGGCAATGCCTGGGACCTTTCGACCAGCACCGACGTCAGCATCGACTGAGCCGCCGTGCCGATCAGGCCGCGGGGGTGCGGCGGGCCCGTAGGGCTCGCCGCACCACGAGGCCCAGCAGCGCGAGCGCGTCGCGGACCGCCGTGAGCGCGCGGTAACCCGCCACAACGACTGCCAGGGCCGCAACTGGTGCACCGCTGAGCAGGCCGGCGACCGTGGTCTCGAACACGCCCGCCCCCTGGGGAGCAAAGACGGCGGCGAACCCCACCGCCCAGGCCACGAGAAATGTCCCTGCGGTGCGGGCCAGCCCCGGGGTGTCGATGGCGGGAAAGGCGCTGAGATAGCAGAGGAAGGCGGCCGCCGACGTGGTCCAGAAGGCCACCAGGTGGCCACAGAGCTCCAGGTAGGCGCTCCAGCGCAGCTCTGGCCCCACGGCAGTGCCCCGCCGGAGCGCCAGCCACCGCATCGATGGGTTGACGACCCAGGGCGACGCCACCAGGGCGAGCGCAGCAGCAACGCCCATGAGTGTCGGGCCGCCTACGTCAGGGCTCTGGCCGGATACCACGAGCAGTCCCGCTCCGAAGCTGAGCGCGACCACGAACGAGAGCAGGGTCTCGAGCCCCGCAACGGCCATGAGTGTCGAGGCGGGGGTGCCGCCCCGCCGCAGGTGGGCCACCCGCCCAGCGGCGTACCAGACGCTGCCAGGCAGATAACGGGCCGGGATGGCCGCCACGGTTGCCTCGAACACATCGCCTGCGGGGCGATGGGCACCCATCGACGTCAGCCCTCGTGACCAGAACAGCGTGCTCTGCCCGAGGGACACCAATCCCAATCCGAGGGCGGCGATGAGCGGCGCGGCGCGAGCGCCGGTCGTGAGGGCCCCGATCTGATCACGCCGCGCGAGGAGGACGGCCATGGCGAGCGCGACGAGCGCCAGCGCGTAGGTGCGCCGCGCGATCACGGGCCAGCGCGATCGGCTCATGGGCGTGACGCAGCTCCCCGCTCGACCAGGAGATCGATCGTGCGAACGAGCAGCGACGCGAGCTGGTCACGTCGCTGGCCATCGTCGGGATGCAAGAACCCGGCGGACGCCCCGGTGAGGATTCCTAGATCGGCAAGACCATTGATCGACGGCTCGTACGGTGAGGCAACGTCATCTGCGAACGCATCCGCGGCGTCGCCTCGAAGGGCGATTCCCAGGTGCTGCACGGCCCGGCCCAGGACGGCCGCCACCTGCGCCCGGGTGACGGGCCACTGAGGTTCGAAGCGCTTGGAGGTGAAGCCGCTCATCACGGCGAAGCTGGCCAGAGCGTTGATGTCGGCTTCGTGCTCCGTGCCGTCGTCATCCGCAAAGGCATCGCGCACGTGCCGTGGCGCCGTGGCGCCGGCTCGTTCGAGCACACGGGCCGCCATCGACGCGAGCTGGCCCCGCGTGACCCCCTCTCTCGGCCGAAAGCGGCCCTGCCTGTCGCCCTTGGCCACTGTCCACCACGTGGCACAGTCGACGGCGAACCGGTGAACGTCCGCGGCGCGAACGTCGATGTAGCTCGATGCCGGCACGGACCCGACTGGGCAGGCAAGGGACGTGGAACGGGGCACGACCGCAGGTCGCGGTGGTGCACCCTTGAGCGTGAACCACGACGACCGCAGCCCGAAGTCATCCCGGAATCGGATGCCTGTGAGCTCCACCGAGGCGTCGGAACCGACGAGGCGCATGCGCAACACCCGCCCCCCGTCGCTGCCGAACCCGTTGCGCTCCAGGATCTGCACGGCCTCGAGCGTTCCGACCTTGTAGTGGGCTTCAAGATCCGAGCGCTGGATCGTCGCGGTCCAGAGGTGGTGCGGGTTGTCGCGCACGCCATCGCCGACGTCCGACACCGCCGGGAAGGCGCCCCCTGCCGTCCAGCCGCCGCTCGACGCCGAGAACTCGGTCCGGACGACGGTGCCCTCGCGCTTCCGGACCTCCCCGCTCGTCCGACCCACGGCGTCGTCGATGATCGAGTCCTCTGCCTGCACGCCTACGTAGGGCTGACAGGCGGCGGAGTCACACGTCGTGAAGGCTGCTCCCAGGCCGGTGTGGAGGTCGCCCCAGCGGCCATCGCCGGACGCCGCAAACCCGCGAGCGGCCACGACCTGCGCCAGGATCGCCTGTAGGCCGCGACCACCATCGACCCCGGCCCACGCAGCCGGGACCTGGCGAGGTACGACGCTGCGCAGGAGGTCGTCAAGGGTGAGGAGGTTCACGGTTCGGGCGGTACCCCCCGCCGCGTCCTTGTCGAAGGTTCGGCCCAGGGCGACCAGGTCGCCCCGATAGCCGGCCCGCGAGCCGTCGGCGCGGCAGAGCCCAAGCGCGTCATCGGCGTCGCCGGTCGTGCTGACCGGGCTCAGCCGTATGGGGCCGTCGACGATCGTCGGCTCCCCCCACGTGCCATCGGCGCATGCGGTGCCACGTTCTACGTCGAAGCGCCCGTCGTCGCGAAGCGTGGCTCGAACGGCCACCGACGTGCCCGGCAGCCCGGCCACCGTGACGCCTTGCGTCTGTTCGACCACGAGGGCCTGCGCGCGCTGCCCGAGGAGATCGACGGCCGCGAGCGGATTGCCGATGCTTCCGATCTCCGTCTCGCCGTAGAAGTGCGCGAGGATCGCCCGGTAGTCCCACGGGCCACCTGAGCGTCCGGTGGCGTAGCCAAATGCTCCCCATTGGCCGAGGCCTCGCCCGTGGCCCCAACCACGACCGGTGACGTTGATGGTGGCCGACACCGGCTCGTCGGCGGCTGCGCGTGAGACGGGAATGCCGAGCCCCGTCGTAGAGAGGATGCACGCGACGATGGCGGTCGCCAGCAGCCGCAACCTACGGCGCTTCCCCAGGATCGGCATGCGGACCTCTCTCACGGCGTTGGGGCAGCGTAGTGGCTGACCTGCCCGGAGATCGGGGCGGCCCGGGGTCAACGAAGTGTCGTGGACCTGAACCGTCCTGCTCCCGTGGCTACCCACAGGTGGCTCGTGGTGTCAGGCGACATCCAGATCACGTCGTCGGCCTCGTCGGTCGTATATCGGCCCGCGTCGGGGACGTAGGTGCCGTTGACGGTGAGGCTTCGATCGGTACGGACGCGCGCCGGAAGCCAGGACCACAACGTGTCAGGGCCGGTGCCCGGCTGGTACCAGAGCAGGTCGTCGCCCCCGCCCCCGGTCACATCGCCCACGATCGGGACATAGGTTGCGCCCCGTACGGTGAGCGGCTCCACGAGGTGGGTGCCCCGCGGGCCGGTTTCGCCCCACCACATCTCGTCAGGGGCATCGCCGGGCCCGTAGAAGAGCAGGTCGGCTCGGCCGCTGCCGTCGAAGTCCCCGACGATCGGGATGGAGGCTCCGCTGGCAGCCTTCGCCGGCACCGAGGTGAACGATCCGGCTCCATCGCTGAACCAGACGGAGTCCGTGCCCGTTCCGTATCCGTACCAGTAGATGTCGTCGCGGCCGTCGCCGTCGAAGTCCGCGATGGCAGGGTCGTAGGTGCCGTTGATGGCCACGTCGACTGGGGTGAGCGTGCGGTCGGCTCCCCCGAGGTAGACGTGATCGGCGGCCTCGCCGGGGGAGTAGAGGATCAAGTCGTCGATGCCGTCACCGTCGAGCTCGGCCACGAGTGGCAGGCCGTGAGCGGGCAGGTCGGCTCCGGTGCTGGTGAACCCGTCGGGTCCGCCGTACCAGAGCCGATCCGGGGGGTAGGACCCGGGCCCGTACCAGAGGACGTCGTCGGCGCCGTCGCCGTCGAAGTCCGCGACCACGGGCCGGTAGGTGCTCCCGATGTAGAGAGGTGTCTCCACGAGACCCGTGCCCGGGTGCGACCACCACACGTCTTGGCGGGCACCCGGCCGGTATCGCAGGACATCGCGCCGGCCGTCGGCGTTGAAGTCCCCGAACAAGGGAGATTCCGGTTGGCGCGCGATGTACATGTCGAAGCGACTGATCGCGGTGGCCCGGATCTCGCCGAGTCGGTCGTAGAGCCGCTCGCCAGGGCAGCCGGTCTGCCCGACGTCGCGGTGAGCGACGACCCGGGGCAGATCGAGGACCGTCCCATCCGGATGACGCGTGCCACCCATCGATGTGAACGGGGTCCTGCCCCGCACGTCCACCTGGTGGTGGGCGAACTTCCAGCCGATGACGTCCGCGACGGACGCCACCGCCGCGTTGGACGGCTCGGCAGACGTGAAATCACCGAGCACCATGACCCCGACGCTGTAGGTGTTGAACCCTCGCGCGTGTCCGCCGATGACGGCGTTGCCAACGCCACCGGCACGAGCCTCCCAGATCCGACCGAACCGATCGACCGCGAAGTTGTACGCGATGTCGTCCCAACCTTGCGCATCCATGTGGTACGCCTGGATGCTTCGCAGGAGCGCTGGTACGTCGTCGCGGCTGTAGGTGTTGGCATTGACCGAGTGGTGGACGACTGCAAGCTTCAGATCAGGTGCGATAGATGGGGTCTTCTTCGGTGCTCGAGCGCCCCACTGCGCCCGGCTGCGGATGTCGGGTCGACTTGCGTTGGCGCTCGTTGCCGCGCCGGCCACGGCATCGCTGGACGTGGTGACGTAGCTGATCGAGGGTCGCACCAGGTGCACCTCGATTGACGCCACGCTGGCGGCGACGCTGATCTCGTAAGCGTCGGCGCCACCGAACCAGACCGGTTCGCTGTGCGTTCCGGGTGCGCGCCGTGCCGCGCTTGAGGCCTCATGGTTCTCGGGACGGTGGTCGGGGCTGACATCCAGGTGGCGCCACGAGCCCCAATCGCCGTCCGTGCGCACCCGGACCATCGCGTCGCCGGCTGACCCGGTCGGCAGCCCGACGCCCAACATGTCGAAGATGCCGGTCGTCTCGGAAGCGGTCCGCCTGCCGAGCGCTTCTGGGCCCAACGTTGGGGTCCGTGTGTCTACGACGGCGGACTCCACGGCCTCCACCCTGGGAGCTGGTAGTAGTACGAACAGGGTTGCCACGACGCCGAGCACCACGATCTTGGCGAGGGACCGACGGGTGCGGTGGTGGTGGTGCGGGAGGGGCCGGGGGGAGGGCATCGGTGGTGGTGACCGCCTACGAACGGCGGTGTGCAGACAGGATGGTCCAGGGAAACGGCGTTTTGGTCGCGCGCACATCGAACCGGCTGGACACCAGGTCCCGAAAGCGTCGTGTGGACCAGTGGTTCAGATGACCTGGGGTGTTGCCGCCCTGGCGCACGTACCGACGGCGCAGCACGTTGGCAATCCGCCAGATTGGCTCCCGAGGGACCGACAGCACAACGGCGCCGCGGCTGACCCGTTCGATCTCGAAGAGGGCGGCGTCAGGTCCCACGACGTGCTCGAGGACCTCGATGCCGAGCACGAGATCGAACGAGCGGTCCGGGAAGGGGAGCTGGCGCACATCGGCGAAGGTCCCCAACGCACCCCGTCGGCACCACTCCTCGCCCAGGCTGGCGTCGTGCAGATCGATGCTGAGCACCGTGGCCCCGGGGTAACGAGCTCGGAGACGACTCGAGATCTCGCCTTCGCCCGCGCCGACCTCGAGGATCCGTCCAGGAGCTCCTGCGGGCAGCACGCTGTCGAGCGCGCGCAGGAAGCCGTCTACGAGCCGTCGCTCAAGCGAGTGCTCGGCTCCGTACTTGTCGTAGTTGTTCCCTGTGGGCGTCGCCGCGGTGGACGCATCATGGGGCAAGGTCAAGGGGCCTCCGGGGAATCCCGGTCGACGGTCGTGTGGTCGAGCCAGCGTAGTAGACGGCTCCCTCGGCCCCGCGGGAGGGACCACCGCTCTGGGCTGCAAGTAGGGTGCTCCGGCCCGCTCCTCGCCTGCCTCTTCGGTGTTGCCCCATGCCCATGACCAAGCTCATCATCCAGATCCCGTGCCTCAACGAGTCTGAGCAGCTTCCCATCGCGCTGGGGGCCTTGCCTCGCTCGGTTCCAGGGTTCGACGAGGTCGAGTGGCTGGTCATCGACGACGGATCGACCGACGACACGGTCGCTGTCGCTCGGTCCCTCGGCGTTGAGCACATCGTCAAGCTCACGAACAACAAGGGTCTGGCGTACGCGTTCGAAGCAGGCCTCGACGCCTCGCTCAAGCTCGGCGCCGACGTGATCGTCAACACCGATGCTGACAATCAATACGATGCATCTGATATTCCCGCACTCGTCGCTCCCATCGTCGCCGGAGTCGCCGACATGGTGGTGGGTGATCGCAACGTCAGCGGGATCGAACACTTCTCGCCCACCAAGAAGCGCCTCCAGAGGCTGGGAAGCGCGGTGGTCCGTCGAGCCTCGGGCACCGAGGTCCCGGATGCCACCTCCGGTTTTCGGGCGTACAACCGTGAGGCAGCGCTGGGCCTCACCGTGGTGTCGAAGTTCACCTACACGCTTGAGTCGCTGATCCAAGCGGGCAAGGGCCTCGTGGCGGTGACGCATGTTCCTGTCGGCACGAACGACAAGCTGCGTGAGTCGCGCTTGTTCGGTTCGACCTCCAGCTATGTGCGGCGAAACGGCGTTGCGCTGTTCCGGATCTACTCCGCCTACGAGCCGTTGAGGGTGTTCACGACGTTGGCGGTCCTGCTGTGGACGGCCGCGCTGCTGGCGTGGGTGCCGTTCCTCTGGGATTGGGCCGTCAACGGTGACGGTGGCGGCCACCTCCAGTCGGTCATCTTGGGCGGTGTGCTGTTGATGGCCGGCGTCCAGTGCTTTGCACTCGGGGTCATCGCGGATCTGATCGCCGCACATCGCATCGTCAGCCAGCGGACGCTGGAGCGGGTGCGGCGCGTCGAGCTCGCGATGGGCATCACGCCGTCCCACTATCTCCCGGGATCGCCGGGTGATGACGCGGTCGACCCGACCTGACTCCCTCAGGCGGTGGTGTCAGCGCCGCGTGCTGGCCGCGTTGAGGACGGCATCATCGAGCTCGGCAAACGTGCGCTCCCACGTGAACTCAGATGCCACCTCCCGTGCCCGAGCCGCCATCTGCGCGGCTTGCTGTGGATCGGCTCGCAATGAGCGGATGGCGGCGGCGATGGCTCCGGCGGTCGGTTCGACGACGAGCCCCGTGCCCGTGCCCTCGACGAGCTCGACGAGACCACCTCCGTCTCGACAGACGATCACCGGGCGTCCCCAGGCCATGGCTTCGACGGCCGTCAGCCCGTAGTCCTCCCGGTAGGCGGGAGCCACGACGGCAGACGCAGCGTCATAGGCACGATCCCGTCGGCGGTTGGAGACGGCGCCCGCAATCGTGAGCCCCGCCCGGCCTGCTCCGGTGACCGGCTCGAACGCTGGGTCGACGTGACCCCTGTTGGCCCACAGTGCGGCATCGTCGATGGCCTCAGGGTCCAGGCTGCCCTGTGCGAGCTGCGCGTCGAGCGAGGTCAAGACCGGCAGCCGGCCGCCGCCCCCGAGGATCTCCACCGGCACATCCGGTAGGAGGTGGGCCGCGGCGACAACGAGCTCGGTGCGCTTGGGCCACTCGTGGCGGCTGACGCACACCACGGGACCTGCGGCCTGGTAGCCCTTCGGACTGGGCCAGGCCCGAAGGTCTGGTCCCGCGTGCAGCACGCTCACCCTTGTGGTGGGGCTGTCCACGATGCTCCAGTACTCGGCGAGGCGCCGCTGGCACTCCTCGGAGCCCGCTAGCCAGTGCACGACGCCACCGAGGTGGGCCTGATCGACGGCTCGCACCGCCTCGACGGCCTCGTGATGCAGCTCGGCCTCACCGAACCCGGCCGCCACCCACGGCTCGGCAAGGTCATAGAACACGCGGGCCTGGTGATAGAAGAGCGCCACGGTGCGGGGGTGCGGGGCAAGGAACGACGGCGGCTGGGTCGAGAGCGCGATGTCATAGCGGGAGAGATCGAGACGCCGGATGGCCTCGGTCAGTCCGAGGTAGTGAAAGAGCTCTGGATGACGCACCCACTTGTGGTCGTCGATCGGCAATCCCCAGACCTCGGTTGGCCGGCGGCGGGCGTCGACAGCGACGATGTGAGGTCGGTGCCCCTGCGAGCGCAGATGGTCGAGGAGTCGGTCGAGCAGTCGCTCGAATCCTCCTGCTACGCCGAAGTCGGGCTTGACGACGGCGATCCGTAGCCCTGCCGTCACGGCGCGGCCGCCATCTTGCGGCCGATCACACAGACGTCCTGGGACGTGAAGAGCAGCTTGCCTGTCGCGTCGAGGAAGCCGTTGACCGCGTCGTCGAGGTCGGCGGAGCGAAAGCTCTTCGTCTCGTCCTCCGCGGGGTGCAGTCCCATCACCTCGACGTCGACGAAGCCGCGGTGCTCGAGAAGGAACCCCAACGTGGTGGGGTGCACTGGGCGCATGTGGGTCGGGTCCAGCCAGAACGAGCCCGCGCCCACCTGTAGGTTGCGGCAGTTCGGAGTCTCGTAGATCAGCACCCCGCCCGGCGCGAGCGCCCGCAGCGCCGAGTCAGTCAGCTCCACGACAAGGTCGAACGGAAGGTGCTCGACCACGTGGAACGACGTGATCGCGCCGAGTGAGCCGTCGGGGACGTCCCGGAGGTGGGCCAACGCGTCACCCAGGCGCACGTCGAGCCCCCGCTCGACGCCTCTGCTGACTGCTCGGGCGTTCGTGTCCACGCCGTAGGCGGGCACACCGGCGTCTCGGCACAGCGTCAGCCACTCGCCTCTCCCGCATCCGACGTCGAGGACCGCTCGCTGGCCGCCCGCGAGAGGGGTGACGAAGGTCAAGTACTCCCGCAAGACGTCGGTGACGTCCTCGAAGGACCCGCGGAATGCATCCTCGAAGTCCTGGTAGAGCTCGTCATGGGTGGGGTCCGTCGTGGCCGTTGCGAGCTCCCGCAGGGCGGTGCTCACCTCGCCTGGGTCTGTCCCCTCGATGGCGGCCTGAGCCTGGGCCATGACGGACTTGTGGTCGGTTCGCAACGACCGGACCTCCGTCTCGAGCCGGGTGCGAACCCGTCGCAGATCGTCGATGTCGTCCCGCAGTCCGGCCAAGGTGGTGATCAGCTCGTCGCGCACGAGCCCTTCGAGCTCGGTGAGCTGTGCCTGGGTGGCCGCGGCGCGCTGGGCGAGGAGCCCAGCCGCATCGAGGATCGCTTCGTTGTACTCGAGCTGCTCGGTGGAGAGGACCTTTCCGATGCGAGCGATCAGTCGCTTGGGGGCGCGCAGGCGAGCCCGCTCCGGGATGATCTGACCGACGTTGCGGTTCTCCCGGGCTCGGTCGAGTGCGTGGTGAAGTTGATCGTCCATGGGTAAGCCCCCGGTAGCGGAAGGTGAGTGATCGGCGACAGCGTTGTGTCGTATGGCACGAATCAGATCGATGAGGGGATCGCGATGTCCCATCGAGGGTTCAGGCAGCCAGATCGTGGGCCTGCCGGTGGGTGTGAGCTCCCGGGTCGGGAGGTCATCGAGCGCCGCGGCAGCCATGACCGCCTCAGTCCACCCTCGAGCGATCAGGGTCCAGTCGTAGTGGTCCTCGACCAATCGGCGGCCAGCCTGCACGCGTCGCATGGCCGCGTCAGGGGCGGCGAGGACGGCGTCGACTCCGGCGTGGAGCTCACGGATCGTTGGTTCGACAATGAGAGCGATCTCCGTAGGGTCCGCGATGCCGCGGGCACCCGTGGGTGTGGTGACCACCGGGACGCCGACGGCGAGGTAGTCGAGCAGCTTGAGGTTGGAGCCGCTACCGGAGGTCATGGGGTTGATCGCAACGTCTGCCGCCGCGAGGAGCGGCCAGAGGAACGTCTCGGGGAATGGGCCGAGGAGGCGCACGTTGCTGGGCGGATCCGAGATCCCTGCGGTGTGGCTTCCGGCCAGCACCACGAGGATGTCCTCCCGGGATCGGGCCAGGTCGACGAGCAGTGAGGCCGCTTCGAGGTTCGGTGGGTGCCATGACCCGATGAAGACGATCAGGTGGCGGGTGTCCTCAGGGGAGAGGGCGAGCGTCGCCAGCACTTCTCGACGAGCTCGCTGATGCTGCGCCTCGGTTCGGAACGGCATCTCGACGGTGTCGACCCCATTTGATGCCACGGACCAATGGCGATTCGCGTCGGAGGGCCCGACCAGATCGCGGAGGAGGTCGGCGTCGGTCTCCGTTGTGGTCGTGACGAGCGCAGCTCGTTCGATCGTCGATCGCTCCGCGTCGATGGCGTGATCGAGGAGCCACCGACCGCCACGCGACGAGGGAAGCACGCGAGCCTTGAGATGGTGCTCGGCGTCCTGGCTCTCGTAGATCACCGGCGGGGTGAGATCGTCGGGGACGCTGGTCGTGAGAAACGGGTGGGACGCGACTACGACGTCGGGCGCGGACCTGATCACCTCCGGTTGCCATGCCGGAGTAGATGGCCACAGCAACGAAGAGCCGATGTCGTCGACAGGGAGTCCCGCGACCTGCGTCATCAGCGTGTCGGCACGTCGGTGGGCCGCCGACCGCCCGACTTCGACCTGGATGAGACCCGGTTCGAGGATGCGGCGACGGATTCCTTCGCGGCCGCTTGTGAGGCACAGTGCGGTGACGTCGACGCGTTCGGCGAGACCGCGGAGCAGATAGCGAAGGCGTCGCTGGCCGCCCCCGATTGCGGGGTCGATCGCGAAGGTCGCCATCGCCGTTGCTCTCGGTCGCTCGGCGTCATCGGCAACGGACTCGAGAAGGCGCACCAGCGGCAGCCAGGAGACACGTTCTGCCCGCCGACGCGCCTCGGCGCCAAGGCGCCACGCGAACGTTCGGTCAGACCAGAGTCGGTGCATGGCCCGGGCGAGTGGTTCGGGGAAGGGGTCGACCACGAGGCCGTTTCCGCCGTCGACGACGAGCTCCTTGGCGCCCCCGCTGTCGGTGGTGGTGATCACCGGTGTCCCAGCCCGCATGGCTTCGAGTGACACGTAGCCGAAGTCCTCACGGTCGGGAACGAACGGCACTGCCACGGCCCCCGCGTAGAGCTCGGCCAGCTCGACCTCCGAGACGAACCCGGCCATGGTCACGCGCGGATCCCGTGCCGCTCTGGCGTGGAGCGTGGCCCGTTCGGGACCGTCGCCACAGACCACCAGGCGCGCATCTGGATCGCGAACCCGGCTGAAGGCATCGAGGATGAGGTCGGTGCGCTTGGGCCGATCGAGGCGGCTCGCGGTGACGAACGCCTCGATCGGCTGAGCACCATCGGCCACAGGGAGATCCGACGCGGGGTGGACGACCGCGACGGGCACGTCAGCGGGGATGTACCCCGGTCGTGCGGCAACCTCCTCCGAGATCGCTGCGTGCAGCGCGATCCGTCCCGGCTGGGTGGCCCAATCGTCGAGTCGATGGACGAGCTCCCGTGCCAAAGGGCCAGGGTGTGCGGCCAGGGGATCGTCGCCGAGCTCCCGGACCAGCTCCAGCCCGACCTCGATCAGGCCGTCAGGATCCGAGCTGACCGCATCGAGTCGCTGGACGAGGTCGCTGCCGCGCGCGGTCGCACTGAGCGGCCCGAGCCGTGCGGGGTAGGTGTCGTAGAGCCCGCGCAGGGGATGGAGGAGGTAGCGGACGTGGCGCGGGTGGGAGACCATCCATGCCGGGTACTTGCCGGTGACGACGAGGTCGAACCGCGTCACGTCGAGACGCACGAACGCTCGGTAGCCCTCGAGCACCTCGGCCAGGGTGGTCTCCGGAGTGGGGATGGCCACGACCTCGGCGCGGTGGCCGCGGGCTACCAGGTCTGCGGCCAACGATCGCCAGAGGCGCTCGGCGCCACCGACCGTCTCCGGCACGGGCGCGGGAGCGATGAGCCCGATGTGCAGGGGTCGGGTCACGCCTCGGCGCGTGCTGCCGCGATGGCGTCCGCCACCACATGTTCGAGGTAGGCCCCTTCGTCCCGGAAGCGCAGTCGGTCGACGCGGGCAAGGAGGCTCCGGGACCGGCGCAGCGTCGCTCCGCCCGCCCGTCGGAGCAGTCGCGCTGAGCGAGCTCCGTAACGGGTCTGCGCCAAGGCCTGTTCTGCGCGGCGCGCGACGTCGCTGAGGGAAGTAGCGGGCGGTGCCATGGGCTTCTGAGTGTAGGCGCCACCTGCGCCCCGCCACGGCTCCGGAGGGTCGGTAGGGTTGCCCGTCATGCCCGATCCCGTCCCCACTCGCGGCGGCGCGGACGCTTCGCTCGGGCGACGCGGCAGCGACCCCCTCGTCGCTGATGACGGCGCATGGTTCCTCTGGTGCGTTCTGGTCTTCGCCGGTACAGCAGCGGCGCTGATCGCAGTGCTCGGAGTGATGACCGGCATCGCAGGAGTGTTCAGCTCGGTCCCCGTGCTGGTGGTTGCTCTGGCTGGGGCGGGGATCCTGACCAGACGGTCCTCCCAGGCGCTCATCGGCAGGCGCCGCCCCGACCTGGCCGCGGTGGCCACGCTCCTTCTCGGTTTGGGCGTGATCGGGTCGAACGCGTACTACGCAGGCGAGCACGTGCTGGTGGACCGGGACCCCGGTGTGTATCTCACGGCGGCTCTCTCCCTCAACGACAACGGCGAGCTGCGGGTGCCGACTGACCAAGCAGCGTTTGGCTCGGACGCGTCGGTGTACTTCAGCAGCGGGGGCTACTCGTTGGTTGACGGAGGCGATGAGCTGCAGCCGTGGTTTCTCCACGGAGCCGTGGCGGTGATCGCGGTCGCTGATGAACTTGCGGGACCGTCGGCCGCGGTGCGCGTCCCGGCGCTGCTCAGCGGGTTGGCCGTGCTCGCTCTGGTGCTGTTGGCTCGACGCTTCGTTGGCCCATGGCCCGCGCTGTTGGCGGGGGCGGTGCTGGCGGGCTGCTTGGTGCAGATCTGGGCGTTCCGAGACACCTATAGCGAGACGCTCGGACAGCCGCTGCTGTGGGGTGGGCTCGCGCTAGCGCTGCTGGCTCGCGACCGGCGTTCGAGCTGGATCGGCCTCGCCGCTGGCACGCTGCTTGCCGGGGCCACGCTGGCCCGCCTCGACAGCCCTCCTGTGCTCATCGTCCTCGCTGTTCTGTGGGTGCTGGCCGACAGCGGTGACGACCGACGAGTCGTGGGGGCGATCGTCGGGCCCGTCGGGGTAGGGCTCGCCGTCTGGGGCCTGCAGCTCTGGGCGGTCAACCCCATCTACTTCACGGTGCATCGATCGGAGGTCGTGATGCTCCTGGCCGGTTCGGCGCTGTCGTCGCTGGCGCTCGTCGTGCTTCGGGGCCCGATCCGTTCCGTCCTGGGGGATCCGCGTCGCCGATTGCTCTTGGGTCGCGGCGCTGCGGTGGCGGTCGCAGTCGTGGTGGTGGCTGGCCTCACACGACCACTGTGGGGTGAGGTCCGGCTCTCCACGCCCTGGCCTGAGGCTCGGTCGATCGAGACCGTCTCTGGAGTCGAGCCAACCGGCCTGCGTACCTATGCAGAACAATCGGTGCGATGGATGGGCTGGTACCTGGGCTGGCCGGGCCTGGCTCTGGCCACGATCGGTGGCATGTGGATTGCAGCGCGAGCAGGAGCTGACCGACGACTTGGTCCTGCAGCGCTGGTGGTCGCCGCGGCCTGCGTGCCACTCACGGTGCTCTACCTGTGGAGCCCGAAGGCAGTCCCTGATCACCTTTGGGTCATGCGTCGCTATCTCGTACTGACAATTCCTGCGCTAGCCCTCGCCGCCGCCCTAGGGGTCGAGGCGGTGCAGCGAGCGGTGCGCCACACGATGACGCGACGGAGCTGGCGCTCGTCGGGTGCGATCAGCGCCGTCGCCGCGCTGCTCGTCGCGGGCGTCACGCTCGCGGGCGAGTGGGCGACCACGGCGCCGATGGCACGTGTCAGCATGATGGACGGCAACCTTCTCCTCGTCGACCAGGTCTGTGATGCGCTCCCGGACGACGCCACGGTGGTGGTCGCAGCACGTCCCGGCACCAACGACACCCTCTCCGCGGGGGTGCGGGCCCTCTGTCGAGTGCCGGTGGGGGTGCTGCGCGGCGAAGACCGTGATGCGCTTGACCGGACCTTGGCATCGATCCACGGGGTGGGTCGGCGCCCCGTCGTGATCGGGTTAGACCGCAGCGTGCTGCAGTCGTTGCTGCCAGGACAGACCCTGCCGCCAGCGCTGGTGGCCGTCAACGACCACCACCCCGAGCTCAACGTTCAGAAGCCGCGACACCTGTACACGACCCGGACCGAGATCACAGTGGTGGTGATCTCGTGATCAGAGGGGCCGGCCGTCGCGAACCCGGGCGCTGAGATCAGCGATGCCCACCACGCCCGGTCCGCCGATCACCGTGAGGAGTGCGGCGGCCTGCACGAAGTCGTACTCCGTGACCGCATCGTGCGTGTGGACGCCCACGTCGACGCGATAGACGCCGTCGAGCAGACCAAGGCTCGGAATCTCGAACGTGATCCATCCCGAGTCAGCGATGGCGCCGAGCTGCCCGCCGAGCACGTCGGAGTTGCAGCCATACACGATGGTTCCGTCCGTGTCCCGGATCTCCAAGGCGAAGGCGACATCCTCAGTGGGTGCGTCGCAGTCGTAGCGGACGGCAATCGTCACCGGGTCGCCGGGAGACACGTAGCCGCGCTCGTCCGAGCCGGGCCACGCCGCGATCACCTCATCGATTCGCACCGTGCGGGTGATGCGATGGCCGTGCGCGAGCACCCGGTCGCCGTCGAGGTGCTTGCCGAGGAGTCCCTCACGGAACACCAGGATCGCCGAGGCAGCGTCATCAATCGTCACCGTGCGACCGTGATCGAGAACCATCGCCCGTGTGCAGATGCGGCGGACGAGTTCGGCCGCGTGGGACACGAACACGATCGTGCGGCCGTCGTGCTGGAACTCGCGCACCTTCTCGAGGCACTTCGTCTGAAAGGCCTCGTCACCGACCGAGAGCACTTCGTCCACGAGCAGCACATCGGGTTCCACGTTGATGGCCACCGCGAAACCGAGGCGGACGTACATACCCGACGAGTAGTGCTTCACCTGCTCGTCGATGAAGTCCTCGAGTTCGGCGAACCCCACGATGTCATCGAAGCGGCTGGCGATGTCCCGCTTGGAGAGTCCGAGGATCGAACCGTTCAGGAAGACGTTCTCGCGACCTGACAGCTCAGGATGGAACCCAGCGCCAAGCTCGAGCAGCGAGGCGATGCGACCACGCACACGCACCTCGCCGAAGGTGGGGTTGAGGATTCCTCCGACGCACTTGAGCAGGGTCGACTTCCCTGAGCCGTTGTGACCGAGCAGTCCGACGGTTTCGCCCTGCTCGATCTCGAGGTCGATGTCCTGCAGCGCCCAGAACTCCCTGTGACCGCGCTTGGCGCGCCCGAGGTGCACGACGCGCTCCTTGAGCGACGTCTGGCGGTCTTCGCTCACCCGAAAGCGCTTCGAGACACCCTTGATGGAGATGGCGCTCAAGGCCGGCTCACAGCTCCTCGGCGAAGTTCGCCTCGAGGCGACCAAAGATGTGGATGGCAACGATGAACAGGGCGCAGGCGGCGAGACCGACCAGACCCAGGTTGCGGAGGTACCACCAGGCCCCCTCCGCCGGCAGCAGCTGCGTGGTGATGCCGTCACGCACGTAGGACTCGGTGCCGTAGATCGCCCGCTGGAGCGCGATCACGACCGGGACGATCGGATTCAGCAGGAGCAGGCTCGACGAGTACCCCTTCTCGGCGAGCTGATCAGCAGGAAGGAACCACGGGTACACGATCGGAGTGGTCCAGAACCAGCCGAGCAACAGCAGCTCGAGCAGGTGCTGCAGGTCACGTGCGTAGACGTTGAGGGCGGCGAAGAGGATTGCGATCCCCGAGGCGAGGACGAGCAGTACGAGCAGCGAGGGGATCACGAGCCACATGTAGCTGAGGGCGACGTCGTAGCGGAACACGGCCAGGACGGCGAGCAGCACTGTGCCCTGCAGCAGGAAGTGCACGACACTCGCCCCGACAGTCGCGAGGGGCAGTATCTCGCGCGGGAAGTACACCTTGTTGACGAGCGACCCGTTCTGGACGATGGACCCGGTGGCGCCGGAGAGGCTGCTGGCGAAGAAGTTCCACGGAAGCAGGCCGGCCAACAGGTAGACGACGAAGTTGGGGATCCCGCTATCGAGGATCACCTGAAACACCACGTAGAACACGACCATGTACATGGCGGGGTTCAGCATCGACCAGAGGAAGCCGAGACTGCTGTCCTTGTACTTGACGTTCAGCTCCTTGCGGATGAGGCCGACGAGGAGCTCTCGGTACTGCCACACCGCCTGCAGGCGTCGCCAAACGGAGCGCCGAGGCGCGACGACAAGGATCGGCGGGTCAGTGGTGGTCATGGGCGAGAGCATCGTAGCCAGCGCCCGCCAGCGGTCATCCCACCGAGATCGTCTGCACCACCCGGTCGGCCGCCCTGACCAACGGGGCGATGACCAACGCGCTGCCGAGCACGACGTACAAGCAGAACGGTCGTCCACCAGCTCGGAAGAAGTGCTGGCTGCCGGCCATGCCCGGGATCACTCGCTGCATGGCGTGCGGCGAGAAGTCGCTGCTTCGAAGTCGCGGGATCCCTTCGTGACGGAAGAGCTCCGCAGCGACAGCGTCCGGCCCGTGCTCCAGAAGGCAGACGAGGACGTCGGAGCCTCCCATGACCTCGACCGCGCCCGACCCGTAGTCGCCGCAGTCTGCGGGGAGCGCAAAGCTGGCGGCATGGAGGAGGACCCCTGATCGAGGGGGCTTCGACAGGTGGATCCGACCGTCCCATCCGGGTGGGAGGTCGATCGAGAGCCCACCCGTAGTGAGCACGCTCACTCGGAGCCGTCGTCCGTAGGTGGGTACAGGCTCGGATCGCCAGGATGGAGACCGGCCTGTCGCAGCTCGGCGTCGACACGGTCTGCTCGGTCGGCCCCTCGGGCGCGCCGCCGCGTCGGCCCGGTCGTTGCCGTGTCGGCCATGGCCCGGCCCAGCAGCTCCAGCACCTGAGCCAGCGATGTTCCGGCTCCCTCCCCGATGACACGGCTGGATGGACCGTCGACGAGAACGAAGTAGGGAGAGACCGGCACGTCATAGGCCTCCCAGGCGTCGCTGGACATGACCGTGACGACATCGGATGGCGCCAGCTTGGCCACTGCCGAGGGTGATTCGGCGTCGGTCCCGGCGGTCACGATCACCACGCGGACCGGGTCTCCTGCGAGGTCGAGCTCGCTCATGTGGTCCAGCTCCTCCCAAAAGACACCGCACGTCGTGCAGCCCGTGGACAGAAACGCGACGAGCGTTCGATGACTCACGCCCGCTATGGCGACCTGTGCCGCTCCGCCCGCGGGCAGATCGCCGGCCACGTCGAACGCGCCCCGCCCCGAGAGCTGATCGGCACCGGGATGGGCGGGGCGATGGGATTGCCGTCCCGTTCGGACTGGTCTGACAGGTGCGTCCGCGTCGAGGTCCACGCCGAGCTGATGGAGCGCGCGCAGGATCTCCGCGTGTGACCGAAGGAGGCCGACCACCAGCACGGACAGCAGCCCGACTGCCGCGGCCATGGCCGCGAGAACGGCTCCGCCGGTCACCGGCACCTCATCCCGTGGTCCAGATCGGTCCGAAGGTGACCTCGATGAGTGTCGGGTCGTCGAGCGACACGCGTAGATACCAGCGACCCTCGGAGGGTCGGTAGATCCCGATGCTGTCGCTGCCCGCGCCCGTCCAGTCGCCGACGACGGGGATGTCGCCGCGCTCGATGCCCAGTCGGAGGGTGGTGAAGGTGGTGCCGGATTGGAGGTTGTTGTTGAGGTGCCATTGGCCGCCGCGGCGGTAGATGCCGATGGTGTCGAAGCCGTTGCCGTCCCAGTCACCGACGACG
>JBBDWQ010000017.1:6722-30841 GCA_040902805.1 Acidimicrobiales bacterium | reverse complement strand
GACTATCTGGCCTGACTGACCTCAGTCGTGGAGGCCGCACTCGGTCTTGTTCGTGCCGACCCAGCGCCCTGACCGGGGATCGTTGGGGTCGGTGGGCAGTTGCGTGCAGGGCATGCACCCGATCGACAGGTAGCCCTGGTGCTGCAGTGGGTTCACGGGCACGTCGTGGTCGGCGATGTATCCCTGGACGTCAGCGGTGGTCCAGTTCGCGAGCGGGTTGACCTTCACCAGGCCGCGCAGGTCGCGCGCCACGATGGGGGCCTGACCGCGGATGGCGGTCTCTTCCCGCCGCAGCCCGCTCATCCAGGCGACCTTCCCCTCGAGGGCACGGTCGAGCTGACCGACCTTCACCGCGGAGCAGCAGTTCTCTGGGTCGAGCTTCCACAGCTCTTCGTCGTGGTGGGGCACGGTCATCATCCGAAGGTTCAGGCCGTACCGGCGCCGCACCGTCTCGACCGTCTGCAGCGTCTCGGGGAAGTGATAGCCGGTGTCGATGAACACCACCTCGATGCCGGGGTGGACCTTGACCGCGAGATCGATGAGCACGGCGTCGTTCATGGACGAGCTCAGGCTCAGGTGAGGCGCGAAGCTGTCGACCGCCCACTGGATGATCTTCGAAGCGGGAAGGCGATCGAACTCGCGGTTCAGCTCCGCGAGCTCCTCGTCGGTGAAGTCGGCGACCTCCATGAGGCCGGATGAGGGACGCCGACCGTCGACGAGGCTCAGACCGTCGCTTGCTGTGCCGGATCGGGTTCGGCGCTGTGTTGCTGGTTCGCTCGCAAGCTCGCTCACGTTGCGCACTCCGAGTCGCCGATCTCGGCGACGTAGGGGCCGGTCTCGCCGAAGTCGACGTAGTAGTCCGGCGCGTCCTCCGGCGTGGGGAACTCATCGAGGTCTCGCAAGCCGTCGGCGATGGCCGTGACACCGCCGGCACGGTCCATCCATGAGCGGAACGACTCACCGGCCTGACGTTCGTCGTTGAACCTTCGCACCACACGTACGGTGGCCTCCGGCGCGTTCTTGGCCGGCACGCGCAGCGCCTTCTGGCCGAAGTGGATCTTCTCCTGGCCGACGTAGCCGCCGAGGAGGAGCTGGTAGCCGGGCGCGGACTTGCCGTGGGCCCGCCGCTCGGCACCCATGAACCCGATGTCGGAGATGTGGTGCTGACCGCAGCTGTTGGTGCAGCCAGAGATGTTGGTGCGGATGCCGCCGACATCAGCGAGACCGGCCTCGTCGAGGGCGGCCCCGATGGCGTCGGCGAGACCGCGGCTCTGCGTGACGGCAAGGTTGCAGGTGTCCGCTCCGGGGCAGGCGACGACGTCTCGGGCCAGCTCGGCTCCCGGCTCGGCCATGCCGATCGCCGACAGACGCTCGTGAAGGATCGGTAGCTGGGCTTCGGAGAGCCCGCGGAACACGAGGTTCTGCCGGTTCGTGATGCGCACCTCTGCTGCCAGCTCCCGCTGGATCGACGCCAGGGCACGGAACTGGGCGGTTGTGATGTCGCCGAGCCGAGAGTAGGCGACGGCTGACACGGTGCCCTTGGCGACGCCGCGGATCACGTTGGCGTCGTCCCAGGCCTTGTACGGGTCGTCGCGGCGGAGCGTGACCGGTGTGCCCTGTCCGATCGCCGTCGGCGTTGCACCCAGCCCGAGCCCGGCCGGAGCGTCGCCAGTCTTCTGCACTGCCTCGGGGATGCCGCCCGGCCACGTCGATGACGCCACCAGGAGGTTGCGCTCCTTGAGGACCTTGGCCTGGAGCTCGTCCCAGCCCATGGTGTCGACGAGCCACTTCATGCGGGCCCGGAGCTTGTTGTCGCGGTTGCCGTGGTTGGAGAAGACTCGCAGCACGGCCTCGAGCGTGGCCATCAGCTCCTCCCGCGGTGTGAACTCCTCGAGCGCCAGCGCGGGGTGCGGGTTGGCGCCCAGGCCGCCAGCGACGAACACGCGGAAGCCCGCCTCACGCGTGCCGTCGGGCAGCGTGCGGGTGGTGGCAATCACACCTACGTCATTGAACATGGCCTGGCCGCAATCGGTCTCGCAGCCGGAGAAGTTGATCTTGAACTTGCGAGGGAGCCGCTGGGAGAGCGGGTTGTGGAGGAAGTGCTGGAAGGCGGCCTCCGCCCACGGGCTGATGTCGAGCGCCTCGTAAGGGCAGGCACCAGCAAGGTGGCAGCCCATGACGTTGCGGACCGTGTCGCCGCAGGCCTCCCGGGAGGTGAGCCCCACCGATGCCATGTCCCACATGACCGACGGCACCACCTCGAGGTCGACGAAGTGGAACTGCACGTTCTGTCGGGTGGTGAGGTGACCCCAGCCGCGGCTGTACGTCTCCGCGATGTGGCCGAACATGTCGAGCTGCTCCGGCGTGATCGATCCGTAGGGAACCTTCACCCGCACCATCTGGTTGTGGCCGCCCTGACGTTGGCCGTAGATGCCGTTGTTCAGGCGGAAGACCCGGAACGCATCCTCCGCCAGGTCGCCGGTGAGGTACCGAGCGAGCTGCTCCTCGAACTTCTCGATGTCCGCCCGGGACTCGGGATCGATCTCTCGCTGCAGCATGCGGGCCTCGGTGAGTGTGGTCGCCAGGGGATTCCTGACCGGCTAGGTCAACAATACTGGCAAACCTGACTCCTCAGGTCAACATTCTGCCTCGGATCAGCGCTGCAGGAGCTGGGAGATCCGGAAGGCCAGGTCCAGCGACTGGCGGCCGTTGAGGCGAGGGTCGCACATCGTCTCGTAGCGATCGTCGAGGTGGGCGTCGAGGATCTCCTCGGCGCCACCCAGGCACTCGGTGACATCCGCGCCGGTGAGCTCCACGTGCACCCCGCCTGGCCAGGTGCCCTCGGCCCGGTGAGCTGCAAAGAAGCCGCCGATCTCGTTCAACACTGCATCGAGGTGGCGGGTCTTCTTGCCGCCATCGGAGGTGAAGGTGTTCCCGTGCATCGGGTCGCACGCCCACACCACGGGATGCTCGGCGTCGCGGACGGCGGCGAGCAGCGGGCGGAGCCTGTCCTCGACGTTGTCGGCACCCATCCGCGAGATGAGGGTGAGGCGACCGGGCACGCGATTCGGGTTGAGCGTCTCGCAGATCCCGAGCACCTCGTCTGCGGTGGCGCTGGGGCCGATCTTGCAGCCAAGCGGGTTCTGCACGCCGCGCAGGAACTCGATGTGGGCGCCATCGAGCTGACGGGTGCGCTCACCGATCCACAGCATGTGGGCCGAGCAGTCGTACCAGTCGTCGGTGAGCGTGTCGACACGTGTGAGCGCCTGCTCGTAGCCAAGGATCAGAGCCTCGTGGCTCGTGAAGAAGTCGACCTCATGGAGGTTGGGTTGGGTCTCCGACGAGATGCCGCACGCACGCATGAAGCGAAGAGCGCGGTCGATCTCGTCAGCGAGCTGTTCGTAGCGCCGACCCTCGCGGCTCGACGCGACGAACTCCTGGTTCCACTGGTGCACGCGCGCCAGGTCGGCAAAGCCGCCCTTCACGAAGGCCCGGAGCAGGTTCAGGGTCGAGGCCGACTGGTGGTACGCCTGCAGGAGCCGATCAGGGTTCGGTACTCGTGCCGACGCGGTCGGGGCGATGTCGTTGACGATGTGGCCGCGGAACGACGGGAGCTCGAGGTCACCCACCATCTCGGTGTCTGCGGACCGGGGCTTCGCGAACTGGCCGGCGATTCGGCCCACCTTCACGATCGGCACTCCGGACGAGTAGCTCAGCACCACTGCCATCTGCAGGATGACCTTGAGCGAGTCCCGGATGCCGTCCGCAGAGAACGAGTCGAACGACTCGGCGCAGTCGCCCGCCTGGAGCAGGAACGCTTGGCCGTCCGCGACCTGGGCCAGTGCACCCGTGAGCGCTCGGGCCTCGCCGGCGAACACGAGTGGAGGCAGCGACGACAGCTGCTTCAGGACGGCATCGAAGGCGGCCTCATCGGGCCAGGACGGCTGCTGGACCGACGGTCGATCGCGCCATGACGTCGGGTTCCAGGTGTCGCTCACCGCTCAAGCGTGGCCGGTAAGCCCCAGCGGAGGCAAAGCCGTTAGGCGGGCCGTCAGGCGGCCGCGCTGCGGGCGACGGCTTCCTCACGGACGGCGGTTACCGCCCGCTTGACGAGGCGTCGAGCAGCCTCGGCGGTGACGCCGAGCTCTTCGCCGACCTCGCGGTAGCTGCGCTTGCGGCCGTCGTGCAGCCCGAAGCGCTGCTCGACGGCGTGGCGGGCACGATCGTCCAGCACGCCGAGGAGGTCGCCGACGAGCTCCTGTTCCTCGTTGTGCATGACGATCGACTCAGGGCCGGGCTTGTCATCCGCGATGAGGTCGATGAGCTCGCTGCCGTCGTCGTCGCCGATCGTGCGATCGAGCGATGTCGGTGTGGTGAGGCGGTAGAGGCGGGCGTTCTCGTCGTCGAGCTCGTCACCATCGCCGGAGACCTGTCGCAGGGCGGCCCGGAGGCTTGCGGACCGGTCGCCCGGCAGTCGCACCAGCGACGCCTTCTGGTCGAGCGCACGGCCGATGGCCTGGCGAATCCAGAAGGTGGCGTAGGTGGAGAACTTGAAGCCCTTGCGCCAGTCGAACTTGTCGACGGCGTGCTCGAGACCGAGGTTGCCCTCCTGGACGAGGTCGAGGAGCTCCATGGCCGACGGCAGGGGGTAGCGGCGGGCCACGGAGACCACCAGCCGCAGGTTGGCCCGGATGAACCGATCCTTGGCGTCAGCGCCCTTGCGGGCCAGGCGGCGGTTCTCCGGGGTGTCCTCACCGCCCTCGATGGCGGCGCGGGCAGCGACGCCCGCCTCCACGGCCTGGGAGAGCTCGCGCTCTTCGGCGGCTGTGAGCAGCGGCACGAGGCCGATTTCGTTGAGGTACTGACCTACTGAATCTGTCATGGCAACTCTCCTCAACGATTGCTAGCCCAAGCATCTTCCCGCCGACAGCCAATTTCCACCATGGCGATAGGGCTAATACCCAGAACATCCCTTCTGTACACACTTTTCGTGACATCGGTGACCGATGTCACCCTGGCGACCGAATAGGTTGCGGGCATGGCGAGCGAGCGCCTCGGGATCTTCGGGGGCACGTTTGACCCTCCACACATCGGCCACCTGGTCACGGCGGTCAACGTCCGTCACGACCTCGGGCTCGATCGGGTGCTGCTCATGGTCAACAACGTGCCTTGGCAGAAGGCGGGAACCCGCCCGATCAGCCCTGCCGAGGATCGACTGGCGATGGTGGCAGCGGCCGTGGGGGAGGCCGAGGGCCTTGAGCCCAGTCGCCTCGAGATCGACGCTGGCGGGATGTCCTACACCGCCGACACGCTGGCGGCGCTGCGGCTCGAGGATCCCGATCGAGAGCTGTTCGTGATCTTGGGCGCCGATGCTGCGGCGGGCGTGCTGTCGTGGGAGCGAGCCGAGGAGGTCCGCACGCTGGCCACCATCGTGGCGGTGCAGCGTCCCGGCGTCGCCGACGCTTCGGCGCTGGAGGGTTGGGCGTGGGTGAGCGTCGACGTGCCCGGCGTCGAGGTGTCGAGCACGGATCTCCGTCAGCGCGTCGGTGACGGACGCCCGCTTGACTACCTCGTGCCGCCCCCGGTGGTCACGTGCATCTTGGAGCGGGGCTTGTACCGCGCGCCCGCGTGAGCTTCGACCTCGAGCTTCCCGACCATGGCACCGGGATTCGCGCCGCTCGCCGGGCGGCGCAGAAGATCGGTCTTGGTGGGAGCACCGCCCCATCTCGCCGGTGGATGGTCGGCTTCGTGTCGACCATCGTGGTGCTGGTGTTCGTCGCCGGCGGTTTGGCCTTCGTGGGGGTGCAAACGCTGCGAGACAGCACTACCGGTCGTCGAATCACCTCGCTCGACCCGACGCAGCCCGGGTTCGAGGGCGCGTTGACACCCACCCCGACTCTCGTCGTGGTGCACCAGCGCGACGGAGAGCTGCGGTCCGCGGCGGTCCTTGCGCTGACGGGGGATGACCGTGGTGGATCGATCCTGCTGCTGCCGACGACAGTGAAGGTGGGCGACCGTCGGAGCGCGAGCACCCTTGCGGTCACGTTCGCATTTGCTGAGTCGCCGACCGTGGCGCGCGGTGCGGCCGAGGCGGTGGCTGGGGTCGGTGTCGACGACATGGTGGTCCTCGACGATCAGCGTTGGGCCACCCTTGTCGCACCCGTGGCCCCGCTCGCGGTCGGAGACGTGATGCTCGCTGCCGACGAGGTTGGGCCATGGCTTGACGCCCCAACCCTCGACGAGGGCGAGCCGGCACGTCTCGATCGTCAGCGGTTGTTCTGGCAGTCGTGGATCGCTGCGGTCGCGGCCTCAGGTGACCCTGGCGCCGTGCCCGGTGAGCTGGATGTGGGAGTCGGACGGTTCATCCGGGGTCTCGCCGCTGGCCCACTGCGGATCGAGGCCCTTCCGGTGACTGACGTGACGGAGCGGGCCGACACGCCGCTGTTCGAGGTCGACCGTGAGGCGTTGCGTGTGTTCCTCACCGATCTCGTCCCGTTCCCCAACGGGACAGCGTTGGCACCTCGGACACGGGTGCGGCTCCTCGACGGGACGGGCGATCCCGACCACGTGGCCAGTGTTGCATCCAACGTCGTGGCTTCCGACTCGACCATCGTCGTGGTGGGGAACGCGGACGGCTTCGACTACACGACGACCGAGATCCGATACCACCAACCGGGCCAGCGGCTCGCGGCCGAGCGACTCCGCGATGCCCTGGATGCCGGGCGGGTCGTGGAGGACGTTCGACCGATCGACGCGTTCGATGTCACCATCGTGCTGGGAACCGACACCTGAGCCACGACCTAGGAGCACCGCTGACCATCGAGATCGCCAACGACGAACCCCTTTACTGGGCCATCACCGCCGCCCGGGCGGCCGACAGCAAGGTTGGACGAGACGTGGTGGTGCTCGACGTGGGGGAGGTGCTGGCCGTCTGCGGGTGGTTCGTCATCGCCAGCGCCGCCAACGACCGCCAGGTGAAGTCCATCTGCGACGAGGTGGAGGTCCAGGTCCATCTCGCCGGCGGTCCCAAGCCCAAGCGCATCGAGGGGTTGGCCGACCGCACCTGGGTGCTCATGGACTACGGCGACATCGTCGTGCACGTCTTCCAGCAGGCCGAGCGGGAGTTCTACGACCTCGACCGCTTGTGGGCCGACGTCCCCAAGGTCGACTGGGCCGAGCCGGCCGCCTAGGCGTGGCGACGAGGCAGGGTCCCGAAGGGTGCCATGCCTCGCCGCCGGGTGGTGGAGGGATCGTTGCCGGTTCGTCAGCCCTTGCCACCCAGGAGGCCACCCAGGAGGCCGCCGGTCGAACCGCCGGTCGAACCGCCCGACCCGATCCCGCCGGTGAGGGAGCCGAGGAGGTCGGTGAGCAAGGCGGGGTCGATGGTGCCGCCGGTCGAGCCGAGGAGGTCGGTGAGCACGGAGAGGTCCGTCACGGTCGACGGGTTGAGGGCACCTCCGGTCACCCCGGAGAGGTCGGGGATGGTGCCACCGCCGAGGAGGCCGGAGAGGTCGGGGATGGTGCCACCGCCGAGGAGGCCGGTCACCGTGGACGGGTCAACCGCTGCGATCCCGTCCGTGACGCTCGGAACGCTCGGAACGCTCGCCGCGCCGCTCGCGCTGAGCGGCTCGGTCACCTTCGCCGGGTCGACGACACTGGCCGAGCGCGTCACGCTCGACAGCTTGGGCTGGCCAATCGTGGTGGCATAGATCGGAACCAAGGCCGCCACTGCGAGGGCTCCGCACGCGGCGCCGATGAGGACTATTCGCATCTTGCTCATGATCAGACACTCCTGTTGGTACGAAGGTGGGTCCCGGTCAGCTGATGCTGGCCGTTTGCCCGTAGTGCGTTGGATGGTGTTCGGCTGATCGATTCGCACTAGTGCGCATCGACCAGCCCCATCGGCACGTACCGGAGGTAGGTTGAGCAGAAATCCCCGGGCCGCTATGGAGCATTTCCGGACAATCGAGCGGCGATCGAGGGTTTCACGGGGGTGGAGCTAAGGAGAATCGAACTCCTGACCTCTTCCATGCCATGGAAGCGCTCTACCAACTGAGCTATAGCCCCGTGGGAGATGACAACCTAGAGCACCCTCGCGCCCACCCGCCAGCGGGTCGGTTCGTTGGGCAGATCCACGATGACAGGCTGCTGTTGCAGGCGTACCGTCGTCCATAGGGGTTCGGTGGTGGACTCCGTGCATGCAAGGGGGGTGTGCCGGTGCACACGCGCTTCACCGAGCTCGTCGGGTGCGCGGTACCTGTGCAGCAGGCGCCCATGGGCATGGTCAGCGGGCCAGCGCTGGCCGCGGCCGCAGTCTCCGCTGGGGCAATGGGCTCCGTCGGGCTCACCGGCTTCCCCGTCGCGGCCATCGAGCAGTACCTGGATGCGGTCAATGCCATGACGCAAGGCCCGATCGGTGGCAACTTCGTCCTGCCGTTCCTTGAGGACAGGGCGGCGATCACGGCGTGTGCCGAGCGGAGCCGGGTGGTCGACCTGTACCACGCGTGGCCCGACGCGACCCTGGTCGACCTGGCCCATGACGCTGGAGCCCTCGTGTGCTGGCAGGTCGGCGCTGTGGACGAGGCACGTGCCGCCGTCGACTGCGGCGCCGATTTCCTGGCAGTTCGGGGAACCGAAGGAGGCGGTCGGATGCACGGTGGTCGAGCGCTGTGGCCGCTGCTGTGCGATGTACTCGATGCCGTAGCCGGCGACGTGCCTGTGCTGGCCGCGGGCGGCATCGGCACCGGGCGCGGGATGGCGGCCGCTCTCGCCGCTGGAGCCGACGGCGTCCGGATCGGCACGGTGCTCGTGGCGACCGTCGAGTCAGCTGCCCACCCGATCTACAAGGACGCGCTGATCGCGGCGGCGGCCACAGACAGCGTGCTCACGTTCGACTTCTCCACCGGCTGGCCAGGTGGCCCCCACAACGCCCGAGTGCTCCGCAGTTGTATCGAGGCGGCCAATCGTCTCGGCAGCGACGTCGTGGGGAAGGCTCCGATGGGTGGGTCGATGGAATCGGTCGCCCGCTTTGCGCCCAGCCCGCCAACAACCGACTTCGAGGGCCACATCGATGCGATGGCGCTGTATGCCGGTGAGTCGGTGGCGTTCGTCCATCGCGTCGAGCCCGCTGCCACGGTGATCAACCGCATCGTGGGCGACGCGACCACGCTGCTCGCACGGGCGTCGGAGTCGTCCGCCTAGGCCACGACGAAGTTCACGAGCTTGTCCGGCACCACGATCGTCTTGCGGATCGTCTTGCCGTCCAGGAGCTCGATCACCCCCGGATCACCTGCGGCGGCAGCCTCAAGCTCGTCCTTCGGCAGGCCGGCTGCAACGGTGATGCGGGCGCGGACCTTGCCGTTGAACTGCACGGGGATCTCGACGGTGTCGTCGACCAGCAGCGCGGGGTCGGCCTCGGGGAACGGGGTCCAGGTGAGCGACTCGTCATGACCAAGGCGCGCCCAGAGCTCCTCGGCCGTGTGAGGGGCCAGTGGTGCGAGCATCAGCACGAGCGGCTCGGCCACAGATCGAGGCACCCCGCCGTTGGGGTAGCGGACCGTGAGGTGGTTGTTCAGCTCGGTCAGGCGCGCGATCGACACGTTGAAGCGCAGCGACTCCATGCCGTCGCGCACGGCGGCGATGGTCTTGTGCAGCGTGCGGACCGTCTCCTCGTCGGCGTCGTCGTTGCTGACTCGTGGCTGCCCGGTCTCCTCGTCGAGGATGTTGCGCCAGATGCGCTGCAGCAGACGGAACACACCGACGACGGCCTTGGTCTCCCACGGGCGGCTCTGGTCGAGCGGGCCGGTGAACATCTCGTAGAGCCGGAGCGTGTCGGCGCCGTACTCGGCGATCATGTCGTCGGGCGTGATCATGTTCTTCAGGCTCTTGCCGATCTTCCCGAACTCGCGGTTCACCGGCTGGCCGTCGAAGAAGAACTCGCCCGCCCGCTCCGTAACCTCGCTGGCCTCGACGTAGAAGCCGCGCTCGTCGGTGTACGCGGGTGCCTGGATGTAGCCCTGGTTGACGAGTCTGCGGAACGGCTCACTCGACGACAGGTGGCCGAGGTCAAAGAGGACCTTGTGCCAGAAGCGGGCGTAGAGCAGGTGCAGCACCGCGTGCTCGACACCGCCGACATAGAGATCGACACCGCCGAGGTCGCCGTCGAGCTGCGGTCCCATCCAGTAGCGCTCGACCTCCGGGTCGACGAAGGCGTTCTCGTTCGTGGGGTCGAGGTAGCGCAGCTCGTACCAGCACGACCCGGCCCAGTTCGGCATCGTGGAGAGCTCTCGTCGGTAGACCTTCGGACCGTCGCCCAGGTCGAGCGTCACCTCCACCCACTCGTCGGCTCGGCCCAGCGGCGGCTCCGGGTCGCTCGTCACGTCGTCGATCGGGAACGTGCGCGGCGAGTAGTCGTCGACCTCGGGTAGCAAGACCGGCAGCTCGGAGTCGGGGACGGCGCGCGGGAGGTCGTCCTCGTCATAGACGATCGGGAACGGCTCGCCCCAGTATCGCTGTCGCGAGAACAACCAGTCGCGGAGCTTGTACGTGATCGTGCGGCTGCCGTGGCCGTGCTCCACGAGCCAGTCGTTGATCGCCACCTTGGCTTCGGCCACGGCGAGCCCGTCGAGGAACGACGAGTTGATCGCCGGCCCGTCCCCCAGGAATGCCACGTCGCCCCATCCCTCGGGCGGTTGCACCGTGCGCACGATCGCCAGGCCGAACGCGGTGGCGAAGTCCCAATCCCGGTCGTCCTGTGCCGGCACCGCCATGATCGCCCCGGTCCCGTAACCCATGAGCACGTAGTCCGCGATGAACACGGGGATCTGGTCGCCGTTCACCGGGTTCGTGGCGTGCATCCCGAGGAAGACGCCCGTCTTCTCGCGGCTCTCCGCTTGACGGTCGATCTCGCTCTTGCGAGCGGCTTGCTTCCTGTAGGCCTCGATCGCCTCTCGAGGCGTGGACGCGCCGCTGGTCCACCGTGAATCCACGCCCTCGGGCCAGGCGTCGGCAGCAAGCACGTCGACGAGCGGATGCTCCGGCGCTAGCACCATGTAGGTGGCGCCGAAGAGCGTGTCGGGCCGTGTCGTGAACACCTCGATCGAGGCGTCTGGGGTGACCGTGGCGAAGGTCACCCGCGCACCCTCGCTGCGGCCGATCCAGTTGCGTTGCATGAGCTTGATGGAGTCGGACCAATCCAGCTTGTCGAGGTCGTCGAGGAGCCGATCGACATACGCCGTGATGCGCATCTTCCACTGCTTCATCGGACGACGGAACACGGGGAAGTTGCCGCGCTCGGACTTCCCGTCGGCAGTCACCTCCTCATTGGCGAGCACCGTGCCCAATCCGGGGCACCAGTTCACGGGGGCCTCGTGCAGGTAGGCGAGGCGGTGCGCATCAACGACCCGTCGACGCTCGACATCGTCAAGGTCGGCCCACGCCAGGCCGGAGGGGTTCGTGCCCGAGTCGGGCTCGCGTCCGCTGGCCAAGGCTGCTTCGAGCTCGGCGATGGGCCGGGCCTTGTCGGCCTCGACGTCGTACCAGCTGTTGAAGATCTGCAGGAAGATCCACTGCGTCCAGCGGTAGAACTCGACATCGGTCGTGGCCACGCCGCGGCGGTCGTCGTGGGCCAGGCCCAAGCGGCGGAGCTGGGCGCTGATGATGGCGATGTTGGCTTCGGTGGTGATCCGCGGATGGGTGCCCGTCTGCACCGCGTACTGCTCGGCAGGCAGGCCGAAGGCGTCGTAGCCCAGGGTGTGGAGCACGTTGTGGCCCGCCATGCGCATGTAGCGGCCGTACACGTCGGTCCCGATGTAGCCGAGGGGATGGCCGACGTGAAGGCCCGCGCCCGACGGATACGGGAACATGTCGAGGACGTACAGCTTGGGGCGATCGGCCACCTTGTCGAACCCGTCGCCAAGCGGACCAGATGGGTTCGGTGCCCGGAAGGTGCCGGCCTGCTGCCATCGGTCTTGCCACGCCAGCTCGATCTGGCCAGCCAGCGCGGCGGTGTAGCGGTGGGCGGGCTCCTCGGGCATGGCGTGGACGGTAGTGGCCCGCCCACGATGGGTCAGAACCAGATCGGCCTGTAACGATGGCCGGCGCAGAGTGGTCGGAGCCGACGTGCTGACACTCAATCAACGGATCGAGGCTGCTTCCGCGCGCGGTCACAGCCTTACCTTCGTGGTCGGCGGGGAGCACGTGCCCGTCCCCTACGCCCAGCTCCACGACGAGGCCCGCGGGTATGCCGCCAACCTCCAGGCGATGGGGATCGGCCCCGGTCACCACGTGGCCCTCCTGGGGCCGACGTCGAGGCCCCTGGTGACCACCATCCAGGCCACCTGGTTGGCAGGCGCGACGGTCGTCGTGCTGCCGTTGCCGATGCGCCTGTCGTCGATCGACGAGTTCGTCGCCCAGACCCGCGCCCGCATCAGCCACGCGGATGTCACCCTGCTCTTGGTCGACCCTGAGCTGGCGCCGTTCATCGAGCCAAGACCCGGCGATCCGCCCATGGTTGGCTGGGATGCGTTGCAGCCCGGGCTCGGCAAGGCCGACGCTGCGGACTACGAGCGTCCGGCCGACGACCTCGATGCGTTGGCCATCCTGCAGTACACGAGCGGCTCGACCACCGACCCCAAGGGCGTGATGCTCCCGCATCGCACCGTCGGAGCGAACCTCGACGCCATCGCCAAGGCGACCTCGCTCGACCCCGATGACGACTGCCTGGTGTCGTGGCTGCCGCTGTACCACGACATGGGTCTCGTGGGGCTCTTCTCGCTCTCTCTCACCACAGGCACCCCGCTCGTACTCGGCGCCCCGACCGATTTCATGGCCGGTCCCAGCCGCTGGATGGAGTGGATGTCGACCTACGGCGGCACTGCTACCGCCGGTCCCAACTTCTCGTATGTGCTCGCGGCCCGCGCGCTGGCCCGCAGCGAGCAGCTCGACCTGTCCCGGCTGCGCCTTGCGCTCAACGGTGCCGAGCCGGTCGACCCCGCCACGGTGGCCAAGTTCATCGAGGCGGGGGAGCGGCACGGGCTGCGACCGGGCGCGGTGTTCCCGGCCTTCGGGATGGCCGAGGTTGCTATCGCGGGCACGTTCCCCGAGCCGATGTCGGGTCTGCGGACCGATGCGGTCGACCTCCGAGTCCTCGAGACGGAGCGCTACGCGGCGCCAGTGGAGCCTGGTCGAGCTGGTGCCCGTGAGCTCGCGATCCTCGGTCGACCGATGGACGGTCTCGAGATCCGCGTCGTCGACCCCGAAACGGGCGACGAGCTGAAGGAACGGGAGGTCGGTGAGCTCGAGATTCGCGGCACGTCGGTCACTCCCGGCTACTACAAGCGGCCCGAAGTGAACGCCGACCTCTTCCACGACGGCTGGCTCCGCACGGGCGATCTCGCCTATCTCCTCGACGGCGAGATGATCATGTGCGGCCGCATCAAGGACATGATCATCGTGGGTGGTCGAAACGTCTTCCCCGAGGACATCGAACGAGCACTCGCGGACGTCACAGGTGTGCGCGCCGGCAACGTGATCGCCTTCGGCGTCGACGGCGCGCAGGGCAAGGAGGGGCTCGTCATCGTCTGTGAGTCGAAGTCCGACGACCTGCCCGAGGTGCGCCGATCGGTCGCGGAGCGGGTGCGCAATGCCGTGGGCCTGCCCGCCAAGGACATCGTCCTCGTCCTGCCGGGAAGCCTTCCCAAGACGAGCAGTGGCAAGCTCCAGCGCAGCCTCTGCAAGATCCGCTATCTCGGCGCCGAGCTCAACCCCGCGTAGCTCTCAAACTGCCTTGAGGTCTTGCATCACCTGGCGCCAGCGATCGGGGTCGCTGGCGTAGGGGGCGTAGAAGCTGAGGCGCTGCACGATGTCGCCGTAGCGGGCGTTGATGCCGTCAGCGAGCTTCTCGGGCTCGGCGACCACCGCGAAGGTGTCGAGGATGTCGTCGGTGATGAGCTCGCCCATCTCCTTCCACTTCCCCTCCTTGGACATCTTGTTGAGGTCCTCCTGGAGACCGCCCCAGCCGTGGAGCTCCAGCACACCCTTGTACGCGGGTGTCGAGCCGTAGAAGGCGATCTGCTGCTTGGTGCCCGTGACCGACGCGGCCATCTCCTGGTCGTCGTTGCCCGTGACCACGAAGGCGGGGCCGGAGATCTCGATGTCGGCGAGCGAGCGGCCGGCCTTGGCGGCGCCACGCTCGAGGGCCGGGATGGTCACCTCGCGCAGGTAGCGCTCGGTGGTGAAGCCGTGGCACAGGAAGCCGTCGCAGACCTCGCCCGCCACCTCGGTCATCTTCTCGCCAACACCGGCAAGGAAGATCTTGGCGTCGCCGTGCGGGTTGGCGCCGGGGTTGAAGAACGGTGTCATCAACGTGTGCGTGTAGAACTCGCCCTGGAAGTCGAGCTTGGTGTCGTTGTTCCAGCAGTCCCAGATGGCCCGGATGGCAAGGATCATCTCCCGCATCCGCGCCGCCGGGTGCGACCACGGCATCGAGAAGCGCTTCGTGATGTGCGGCTTGATCTGGCTGCCGAGGCCGAGGATGAAGCGGCCCTCGGCGGCGGCCTGCAGGTCCCAGGCCAGGTGCGCCAGGTTCATCGGACTCCGGGCGAACGCCACCGCGATGCCGGTGCCGAGCTCCACAGTGTTCGTCGTCTGCGAAGCGAGCAGCAGCGGGAAGAACGGGTCATGCGCCGTCTCCGCGCTCCACAGGCCGTCGTAGCCCTGTTCCTCCAGCTTGGCGGCAGCCTTGCCGGCCCCGCGCAGATCCCCACCGATGCCTCCGTCGACCTTCATGGACCGACCCTAACGAACCGTCAGCTCTGGTCGCGGAGGAAGCGCTCCAGCTCGGCCACCAGCTCATCGCCGGACGCGGACGCCAGCTCGCTGGTGCGGTGCTCGTCGGCCTGCTGCTCGAGCTGGGTGAGCATCGCCTGATGCTCTGGGTTCTGGCCGATCAGCTCGTCGATGCGGGAGCGGTTGGCCTCCGCCCGCTCAGCAAGATCGGCGAGCGGCAGGTCCAGCCCGGCGATCCGATTGGTCGTCTCCAACAGGGCGAGAGACGCGGCGGGATAGGGCATGGCCGCGACGTAGTGCGGGACCTGGACCCACAAGCCCAGTGCCGGCAGATCCCGTAGGGCCGCGCGCCGTTCGATCATCCCCTGCACGCCGGTGGGGACCTCCACGGAGTTCCGCACGAGGCCCAAGGTGAGCGCCTCGGTCGATGCCGACGATGCAACCAGTGGCTCGCGGGTGTGCGGCACCGGCGTTGGGTAGGCGCCGAGCCCAACGACCATCCGGCAGCCGAGGTCGAGCGCGAGATCGACGACCTGCTCGGAGAACCCCAGCCAGGCGTGGTCGGGTTCGTTGCCGAGGAGGAGCAGCACGTCGTTGCCGCTGCTGTCCTTGGCCCACGAGAGCTCGGTCTCCTCCCAGGACAAGCGCGTGTTGAGGCCGTCCTCCAGACGCATCACGGGACGTCGGGCACGCCAGTCGAGGAGTACGTCGGAGTCGAAGCGGGCGACGGTGGTGCGGTCGAACGACGCGGTGAGCACCTCTACGGCCCCGTCCGCGCCGAGGCCCGCGTCGATCCAGCCCTTGAGCGACATGATCATCACGGGGGATGTCAGATCTGGTTGCTCCAGCATCGTGTACAGCGAGGTCATCGGGGACGTCCGGTCATCCGAGTCGGGCCACCGCGTCGGCCGCCATCTCCGCGCAGCGCTCGACCTGGGTCGCGAAGCCCTCGAACCCGGAGGCGTCGTTGCCCATCGCACCACCGACGTAGCGCGCGTACACGCCCTCGACGATGCAGGCCAGCTTCCAGTAGCCAAAGGCCACGTAGAAGTCGATCTGGGAGAGATCGCGTCCAGACGTCTCGGCGTAGCGGTCGAGCACCTCCTTGCGGGTGAGGAAGCCGTCGACGGTGGTCGGCGCGGTGAGGAGCATCGGTGATGCGTCCGTCGCGTCGGTCCAATAGACCATCAGCAGGCCGACGTCTGCGAGCGGGTCACCCAGCGTGCAGATCTCCCAGTCGAGCACCGCGATGATGTCGCCATCATCGTCGGTCATGCAGTTGTCGAGCCGGTAGTCGCCGTGGACGATCGCGGCGGGGCCCTGCTCGGGGATGCGCGCGGCGAGCGCATCGTGCACTTCGTCGACTGCCTTGATCTCGCGGGTCTGGCTCTGCTGGAACTGGCCGTACCAGCGCTTGAGCTGGCGGGCGATGTAGCCCTCCTTCTTGCCGAGGTCGCCTAGCCCCACCGCATCGGGATCGATGGCGTGGATCCCGGCGAGGGTGTCGGCGACCGAGAGGCTCGCGTTGCTGCGGGCCGACGCCGTGATCGCGTTGGCGGCACCGGCGTCTCGCAGGACGCGACCGTCGACGAAGTCCATGACATAGAAGGGCGCACCGTTCACCGATTCGTCGGTGCACAGCCCCAGCGCCGGCGCCACGGGCACGTTCGTGGGTCCGAGGGCCGAGATGATCTTGTGCTCACGGCTCATGTCATGCGCGGTGGCGAGCACGTGACCCAGCGGCGGCCGGCGCAGCACATAGGCGTGTCCGGCTGCGTCAGTGGCGCGATACGTGAGGTTGGAGTGGCCTCCAGCGATGAGCTCGAAGGCGAGCGGTCCCTGGGCCCCGGCGATGTTGGCCTCGAACCAGGCTGTGACCTTGGTCTCGTCGACCCCCTTGATGTCTGTGCTCACTGGGAGAGGGTATCGCCGCCGGTAGGTTGGGGCGATGTCCATCGATGTCACAGACGCCACCTTCCCGACAGAGGTGGTCGAACGCTCCAAGCAGGTTCCCGTCGTCGTCGACCTGTGGGCGGAGTGGTGCGGCCCTTGCCGCACCCTGGGACCGATCCTCGAGAAGGTCGTCGGCGAGACCGACGGCAAGGTGATCCTGGTCAAGGTCGATGTGGACGCAAACCCCCAGGTCGCGGGGGCCTTTCAGGTGCAGGGAATTCCCGCCGTCTTCGCTCTGCGCGACGGGAAAGTCGTCGATACCTTTGTCGGCGCCAAGCCCGAGGCAGAGGTCCGGGCCTTCGTGGAGGGCCTCCTGCCACCTCAGGAAGAAGATGTCGTTGCTGCTGCCGTCGCCCGTGGCGACGAAGCCTCGTTGCGAGCTGTGCTCGACCAAGAGCCCGGCCACGTAGTGGCAGTCGCCGGGTTGGCCGCCCTGCTGGTGGAGCGCGGCGACGAGGCGAGCGTCGCCGAGGCCCTCGCGCTGCTTGATCGGATCCCCGAGTCAGCCGAGACGCGGCGGATCGCGGCGCTGGCTCGTGTCGGGGCCGACAGTCGCGGCGTCGACGTCGCCTCCGAGCTCGATGGGCTCCTGCCCAGCGTCAAGGACGATGAGGTTGCTCGGCAGCGGTACATCGACCTGCTCGAGGTGATGGGTGTCGACGACCCGCGCACCGCCGACTATCGCAAGCGGCTCACGAACCAGCTGTTCTGATCACGGCTCGCTGATCACGGGTTGCCCCTATCGGGGCAACGAGGGCCGCCCTACGATCGAAGTGCTTCCCCTGCTGGCTGCCGCCACGCGCCCCAGGAGGAGCTGTGTCCCTCGGTCCGGACGACTCGAGGTTGGACGATGGCACGCTGCGCCGACCGCCACCGCCACGGTCGTGGCGAGAGCGGATCGACCAACTCGCCGATGCCACGGGTACTACCCCTGCCCGCATCGTGGCCGGGGGCGTCGGACTCGGTGTCGCAGCGCTGGCGGCGCTGTGGCTCACCCGACCTCCGGCTGCGCCACCGGAGGTCGACCTGCCGTTTGCCAGCACCACCGCATTCGCGGAAGCCGCCGCGCTCACGCCGTCTCCGCCCTCCCGGCTCGTGGTGCACGTCGCGGGAGCGGTGGTGGATCCAGGCGTCCATGAGCTGTCGCCGGGAGCCCGGGTGGTGGACGCGATCAAGGCCGCCGGCGGGCTCACCTCGGAAGCGGACGCGGCCCGGATCAATCTCGCCGCACCGGTCACCGATGGTGAGCGCATCTACGTCTTGCGACTCGGAGAGGATGCTCCGCCCCCGGTGCCAGGCGGAGCGGTAGCGGCGTCGGGAGCAGGCTCCTCCGCGCTGGTGAACCTCAACGAGGCGGACGAGGCCGCCCTCGATGCGCTTCCCGGTGTCGGCCCGTCGACGGCCAAGGCGATCATCGAGCACCGGGCCAAGATCGGACGCTTCACCTCGGTCGACCAGCTCCTCGACGTGCGGGGCATCGGCGAGGCCAAGCTCGAGCAGATCCGTCCCCTCGTGACGGTGTGATCGGGTCGGACTGATCGATGTCCGACCGCTGGGTCGTCACGATGGCTGTCTGCGCGGCGCTCGGTGCGCTTCGGCCCTCGCCATTGCCGCTCTGGCTCGGCATCGCGCTGGTGGCTGGAGCGTTCCTGGTGCGTCGGCCTGAGGTGCTCTGCCTGGGGACGCTCGTCTTGGTGAGCGTGCTGGCGGCGCGATCCCTCACCGGACTCGATGGAGTGGTGGCCGAGGCACTCGCGGGCGAGGTCACGCTCCTCTCCGACCCGCTTCCCACCCTGGGAGGGGTACGAGCAGACGTGCGGTCGGGTTCGCGGCGGCTCGAGCTGCGAGCTGAAGGGCCAACCGCGGTTGCGATGCGCGATCGGTTGGCCGGGGAGCGCATCGTGATCCGAGGTGAGGTCCAGCCGACGCCTCCGGACACACCATGGCTGACTGCCCGACACATCGCAGGCCGACTACGCGTCTACGCGGTGGAGTCCTGGCGCCCGGGCGGCTCGTTCACCCGGGTCGCCAACGGGCTACGGCGCACGCTCGAAGTGGGGGCCGCTCCTCTGACCCCCGTGCAGCGCAGCCTCTACACCGGTCTGGTGATCGGCGACGATCGAGCCCAGCCCGCGGAGATGGCCGATGACTTTCAGGGTGCCGGTCTCACGCATCTTCTTGCTGTTTCGGGGCAGAACGTCGCGTTCGCCCTCGCCTTGGCCGGTCCGCTGCTCCGTCGCGTGCGGTTGTGGTCGCGCTTGGCGTTGACGCTCGGGGTCATCGGGATGTTCGGTCTGATGACTCGCTTCGAGCCGTCGGTCCTGCGTGCCGCGGCGATGGCTGGTCTCGCCACGACGCTTCTCGTGCTCGGCGGACCGGTGTCGCGTGTGCGCGTGCTCGCGCTCGCCATCACCGCGCTGCTCGTCGTCGACCCACTCCTCATCCGTTCCGTCGGGTTCCAGCTCTCGACGGGAGCCACCACGGCGATCATCGTGCTCGGACCGCGGCTGGTCGACGCGCTGCCCGGGCCACTCATGTTGCGCGAGGCGTTGTCGGTCACGGTCGCGGCACAGCTGGGCGTCGCACCCGTGCTACTGGCGACCTTCGGGCCTCTGCCTGTCGCGTCGTTCCCGGCCAACCTCCTCGCCGTGCCGGCGGCGGGACCGTTGATGGTCTGGGGTCTCACTGGCGGGCTCGCGGCCGGCGTCGTCGGGGGGAGGGTCGCGGCGCTGCTGCACGTGCCGAGCCGTGTGCTGCTGACCTGGGTCGGGGAGGTGGCGCGGCAGGCGTCCGCGCTGCCCCTGGGGACCCTGCAGGCGGGGCATCTGGTGGCGCTGGCCCTCGGCCTCGTGATTGCCACGAAGCGGCGGAGGTGGGGGATCGGGATCGCCGCTGCGTCGGTGGCCGTCGCGGTCATCTCGGCGCAGGCCCCGGCCTCGCTCCGATCTGACCTCGCGCCCGGCGTGGTGCGGTGGCACCACGAGTCGACCGATGTGGTGGTGCTGGGCGGTATCGGGGGCCGCACGGTGATGGGAGCGTCGTCGACGCTTGCGGCCCTCCGGGAGGAGGGCGTCCGCACGATCGCGGCCCTGGTCGTTGCCGACCGATCGATCTCCCCGCACCTCATTGTCTCCGTGGAGACTCGCCATCGAGTCGGGACGATCTTGCTCGCCCCAGGGGTGGATCGGCCGGACTTCGTAGATGTTCGCGCGGCGGTGGTGATCGCCCCTCGGCAGCCCGCAGTCGTCGACATCGGGGCGCTCGAGGTCCACCTCACGCCGACACCGGAGCGGCTCGTGGTGGAGGCGATAGGTTCGAGTCGGTGACCGACATGCCGTGGCAGGTGATCTACGACGTGCCTGCTCGAGAGGTCGCGCTCGGCCCGCATCGGTACGACATCCGTCACCGGGCCCTGGTCATGGGCATCCTCAATCGCACCCCCGACTCGTTCTTCGATCAGGGTGGGTACTACGACTTCGATGCCTTCCTGGCCAAGGCTGACCAGCTGGTCTCCGACGGCGCCGACTTCCTCGACGTCGGCGGCGTGAAGGCCGGTCCGGGCCCGGAGGTGGACGAAGCGGAGGAGCTCGACCGAGTGATCCCCGCGATCGAAGCGCTCCGCACCCGTTTCGACCTGCCGATCTCCGTGGATACGTGGCGTGCTCCGGTGCTCCGCGAGGCGCTGGCGGCGGGCGCGGTCGTGGGCAACGACATCAGCGGCTTCGCCGACTCGGACTACCTCAAGATCGCGGCGGAGGCCGGTGCATCGGTGGTGGCCACCCACATCCGCATCGGTCCGCGGGTTCCGGACCCGGAACCGGTCTACGACGAGCCGGTGGTCGACGCAGTCTGCCGCTTCCTGCGCGACCGGGCGGAGCAGGCCGAGGCGGCCGGAATTCCGCCTGAGAGCGTGATGATCGACGCCGGCCTCGATCTTGGCAAGACCGAGCCGCAGTCGCTCGAGCTGCTTCGAGCGCACGACCGTCTCGCCGCGCTCGGGTGGCCGCTGTTCCTCTCGGCGTCGAACAAGCGGTTCCTCGGTGACCTTGTCGGCGCCGAGGTGGGAGACCGGCGGGAGGCATCACACGCGGCCCACGCGCTCGGCATCGCGCTGGGGAGTCGGATCCTGCGCGCCCACGACGTGCGAGGAGCACGCCGAACAGCCGATGTCATGGCGGCCATCCTCGAGGCACGGCACCAGGCAGGCCACGAACCCGAGGTGAGCGCGTGACCGCGCTCACGGCACCGGTCACGCTCCTCAAGGGCGATGACGCCGTGGTGCTGCGCGATGCGGTGCACCACGTGGTGGGTGAGCTCGTCGGCACGGAGGACCGTTCCCTCGTGGTCGAGGAGGTCGAGGTCGGTCCGCCCTCGCCGGCCGACGGCGGCCTCGATCCGCTGCTCGCGCTGGTCGACGCAGCCCAAACGCCACCGTTCCTCACTGAGTTCCGAGTGGTGGTGGGTCGGTTCGTCGAGAAGCGTGAGCGGAACGATCTCGTCCAGCCGCTCGTCGACTACCTCGTCGATCCGTTGCCCACCACGCGCCTCGTCATCGAATGGCAGGGTGGCAAGATCCCCAAAGCCCTCGGGGAGGCCCTGACCCGCTGTGGGGGCGAGCTGGTCGACAGCAGCCCGGGCCGCAAGCTTGGGGACTGGCTCGGGCAGCACCTCACCGAGGCGGGGCTCAAGGTCGATGCCGACGGCAAGAAGCGACTCCTCGACTGGCTCGGTGACGAGCCGAGCCGCCTTCTCGGTCTCATCGAGCTCCTGCAGTCGACCTACGGCCGTGGCACGAAGATCAGCGCCGCGGACATCGAGCCGTTCCTCGGCGACGACGGCGGTGTGCCGCCATGGGACCTCACCGACGCGATCGATCGGGGTGACCGCACGAGAGCGTTGGAGCTGCTGGCCCGCATGATCGGCCACGGCGACCGCCACCCGTTCCAGGTGCTGGCCACGCTGCACTCGCACTACGCGCGCATTCTGCGTCTCGAGGGCTCAGATGTCGCGGGGGAGCGGGAAGCAGCCGATCTGCTGGGGCTGAAGGGCTCGACGTTCCAAGCCAAGAAGGCGCTAGGTCAGGCGCGTCGGCTGGGACACGACAGAGTCGCGCGGTCGATCGATCTGCTCGGCCAGGCCGATCTGGATCTCCGCGGCGGCAAGCTGTGGCCAGCGCCGCTCGTGCTCGAAGTGCTCGTCGCCCGCTTGGCCAGCCTCGCCAAGTAGCGGGGAACGCTCAGCCCTTGGGGGCGAGCTTCTTCATCAGACGGGACTTCTTCCGGCTCGCAGCGTTCTTGTGGATGACGCCCTTGGAGGCCGCCATGTCGATGCGCTTGACGGCCAGGCGAGTGAGCTCGGCTGCGTTGTCGGCGCCGTCTGCAGCCGCAGTGGCGGCCTGCTTGACGCGTGTCTTGAGCTCGCTGCGGACCGCCTTGTTGCGCTCTGTGCGCGTGATCGTCTGGCGGTTGCGCTTGATCTGGCTCTTGATGTTGGCCATGACGTCCTCTACTGCTGAATCGAACCGGGCGATCGTACCGGCCACGGTGGGTTCGCGTCACATCCGTCCGCCCCGGTAGCGTGCGGTCTCCCCCTATGGACCTGAGCTTGATCCGCTGCTTGTCGATCGTGGCGCACGTCGACCACGGGAAGAGCACGCTCGCAGACCGCATTCTCGAGCTGTGCGGCGCAGTCGACCCCCGCGACATGCGGGCCCAATATCTCGACTCCATGGACCTGGAGCGGGAGCGGGGGATCACGATCAAGCTGCAGTCCGTGCGGTTGGACTGGCGTGACCACGTCATCAACCTGATCGACACTCCCGGCCACGTGGATTTCGGCTACGAGGTGTCCCGGTCGCTGGCCGCCTGCGAGGGCGTGATTCTCCTGGTCGACGCCGCGCAGGGCATCGAGGCCCAGACGCTGGCCAACTGCTACCTGGCCATGGAGAACGACCTCGAGATCGTGGCCTGCATGAACAAGATCGACCTCCCCGCCGCGGAGCCCGACCGCTGCGCGGCCGAGATCGAGCAGGTGCTCGGGATCCCGGCCAACGAGATCCTGCGCATCAGTGCCAAGACCGGCGACGGAGTTCCGGAGCTGCTCGACGCGGTGATCGAGCGCATCCCGGCCCCCAAGGGCGACCCGAACGCGGCGCTGCAGGCGCTCATCTTCGACTCGTACTACGACAGCTACCGCGGGGTGGTGTCGTCGGTCCGGGTGATGAACGGCGTGCTGAAGACCGGCAGCAAGCTGCGGTTCATGCAGGCCGGCGCCACGCACGACGCAGACGAAGTCGGCGTTCGCCGTCCCGACCACACGCCTGTTGCGTCGCTCGGTCCCGGCGAGACCGGGTACCTCATCTCGGGCATCAAGGACGTGCGTGAGGCCCGCTCCGGTGAGACGGTCACCGACGCGCATCACCCGGCCGACACGGCGCTCGAGGGGTACCGCGATCCCAAGCCGATGGTGTTCTGCGGCTTGTACCCGATCGACGGCGACCAGTTCTCCGACCTGCGTGACGCGCTGGAGAAGCTCGGTCTCAACGACGCGTCGTACACCTACGAGCCGGAGACCTCCGGTGCGCTCGGCTTTGGGTTCCGCTGCGGGTTCCTCGGCCTGCTCCACATGGAGATCATCCGGGAGCGGCTCGTGCGCGAGTTCAACCTCGACCTCATCGCCACCGCTCCTTCGGTCGCCTATCTCGTGCACAAGACCGATGGCTCGGTCGTGGAGGTCCACAACCCCGCCGATCTGCCCCCGATGGTCGAGATCGATCACATCCAGGAGCCGATGCTCACCTGCACGGTCCTCACACCCAAGGACTATGCGGGCACGATCATCGACCTCTGCCAGACGCGGCGCGGTGAGATGAAGAAGCTCGAGTACCTCTCGCCGGAGCGCATGGAGCTCGTCTACGTGATCCCGCTGGCAGAAGTCGTGCGTGACTTCTTCGATCAGCTCAAGAGCCGCACGCAGGGCTACGCGTCGCTCGACTACGAGAACGCCGGCTACGCGCAGTCCGAGCTGGTGAAGGTCGACGTGCTGCTCAACTCGGTGCCCGCCGACGCCTTCTCGACGATCCTGCACAAGGACCGGGCCCAGGAGTACGGCCAGAAGATCTCCGAGAAGCTCCGTGAGCTCATCCCCCGCCAGATGTTCGACGTGCCGATCCAGGCCGCCATCGGAGGGCGCATCATCAGCCGCGAGACCGTGAAGGCAAAGCGCAAGGACGTCCTCGCCAAGTGCTACGGCGGCGACATCACCCGAAAGCGCAAGCTGCTCGAGAAGCAGAAGGAGGGCAAGAAGCGGATGAAGAACATCGGCCGCGTCGAAGTCCCCCAAGAGGCGTTCATCGCCGCCTTCAAGCTCGACGACTGATG
>JBBDWQ010000017.1:0-6622 GCA_040902805.1 Acidimicrobiales bacterium | reverse complement strand
GCGCTTTGCCCGCACGACCATGGCCTGAAGACTCGGGACGGTTGGGAGCTCGTCACCGGAAACGGGGTCAGGGCCTTCGTCTCGCCGAGCGACCCACGCCACCCACGGCACCGGAGCACTCCCGAACCGCCAGGCGACCCGCCTTAGGCGGGGGCATCCCTGGCCACTCGCCGGGCCCAGAGGAACATCGGGATCTGGAGTGGCAAGCGCGCCCAGACCGCCCAATCCTCGGCAGTGGTGGGCCGGCCAGCGTCAATTGTCATCTGGATGTTGGCCGGGTAGACGCCGATGAACACCAGCAGGGTTGCCCAGCCGCCGACGCGCGCCGTACGTCGGTTGACCAGGAGGGCGGCGCACCCAAGCTCGGCGGCGCCGCTGAGGTAGGTGGTGGTCCTGGGCAATCCCGGCATCCACGTGGGCACGATGTCGTCGAAGAACCTCGGGTTCGCGAAGTGCATGACGCCGGCGAACCCCACCAACACCGCGAGTCCGATTCGGAACCTTCGGGCGCGGGTCTCCTCGGGCGGCATCCCTGCACCGTATGCGCAGACACGCGCGCGCGAGGATCCACAGCGTGACGCCACTGCAGCAGCGCTTCCGAGACGCCGTGGCCGACCTTGTGGTGGGCGAGGTCGTGTCGTACGGCGAAGTGGCGCGTCGTGCGGGGCGGCCGGGCGCAGCCCGCGCGGTGGGCGGATTCCTCGCTGCCTACGGCAGCGACCTTCCCTGGTGGCGCGTCGTGCGAGCCGACGGCTCACTGCATCATCCGCACGAGCAACAGCGCCGCCTCCGCGCCGAGGGGGTCGAGGTGCGCGGTGGGCGGGTGCGGGACGCGCTGCCGGATCGCGCGTGATCAGAGGATGCCGAGCGGGAGCTGGGCCACCAGCTCGTCTGGCGTCATCGAGCCCGGGGGCGCTCCTGTGCGGGCCAGGTGGTGTGCGGTGCGTTGCAGCATCTCGTTGACGGGCGTGGGCACACCGTGCCGGCGACCCAGCAGCACGATCTCACCATTGAGGGAGTCGGCCTCGATCGTCCCCGTCCCGCGGGCGAGGCTCTGCCATGAGGATCCACCGCCGCGTTTTTCACCGCTGATCGGGCGCATCGAGATCAGGTCGCCGCGCCGCGCTGCCTCCTCCTCGTCGGAGGCCACGTCGATTCCCGCGGCCTCGAGCACGGCGAGACCCTCGAAGCGCGCCGCGAGGTAGAGGTCGGTGGCGCGGCTGACCGGCCCGCACGCGGCCTCGAGCGCGTTGGCGAGGTTCATGAGCAGCTTCGACCACTTGAAGCGCATCACGGTCGGGTTCGTGATCGAGCTGAAGCCTGACGTGCCGAGAGCCGATGAGATGGCGGTGGCCACGTCGTCTACGCCGGCGGGGTAGCGGCCGACGTCGAGGATCCCGTTGACCGGAGATGAGTAGCTGTCCACGACCCCCGGTTGGAGCTGGGCCGCGGGGCTCATCACGGGCACCGCGTAGACCCGCGACGTTCGGCGCAGTGCCTGCCTCTCGTTGTCGACGCCGTTCTGGAGGCAGGCGATCGGCAGGTCTGGTGGACCATGCGTGAGTGCGGCGAGGGCCGCGGGCGTGTCCTGCCCTTTGACGGCCAGCAGCACGACATCGCCAACGCCGAGGTCGACCGAGCTCGGGTGATCGAGCACCGGCACGGAGATCCGCACCTCGTCATCGGGCGACCGGATGAGCAGCCCCTTCGCGGCCATTCGTGCCCCGTGAGGCCCGCGGGCCACGAGCACCACGTCGTGCCCGTGCTGCGCGAGGCGTCCACCGACCAGGCCGCCGATCGCTCCCGCCCCCACCACAACGAACCGCATCGAGGGCAGCCTGCCACAGGATCAGCGGCCAGCGACGACCACGGACCCGCTCCCAGCGGCTGGCACTCGGTAGCATCGAGTGCCAGGACGTTCCGTCCCCGATAGGCACCTACAGGACCCATGCTCGACGAACGCAAAGCCGCCATCCTCCGGGCCGTCGTGGAGGAGTACATCGACACCGCCCAGCCGGTGGGGTCCGCGCATGTCGTGAAATCCTCGGGCGTGCACGTCTCCTCGGCAACGGTGCGCAACGACATGGCGACTCTGGAGCTGGAGGGCTATCTGAGCCAGCCCCACACGAGCGCCGGTCGCATCCCGACCGAGAAGGGATACCGGTTCTTCGTCGACAACTTGGGGGCGCCAACGGCGCTCCGCGGCTCCGACGCCGTGCAGGTGCGCTCCTTCTTCGATCAGGCCCACGGCGAGATCGAGCAGATGTTGCAGGACACCTCGAGGCTGCTTGGCGATCTCACGAGCTACGCGGGCGTGGTGGTTGGCGCCCAGCCCGCTGAGGCGACGATGCGCTCGGTGCAGGTGGTGGGACTGACCTCGACCGCTGCGGTGGTCGTGGCGGTCTTGTCGAACGGCGCCGTCGAGAAGCACTCGATCGATCTCACGCAGGGCGGGAAGTCGTTGGCCGGAGGCATCGGCGACGAGCGTGTCGGTGCCGCGTCAGCGCACCTCGCCGCCCACCTGATCGGCGCGGTGCGGTCCGGGTCGATGCCGGTGCCCAAAACAGGCGACGCGGCGACCGACGCGCTGTGCGCGCTGGCAGTCAAGGCGCTCGGCACCGACGCGGCCGACGATCCCGACCAGGTGTTCGTGGGCGGCACCTCGCGCATCGCCAGCGCGTTCGACGCCATCGAGACGGTGCGGGAGGTGCTCGGGATTCTCGAGCAGCAGTACGTCGTGGTCACGCTGCTGCGCGATGTCATCGACCGTGGACTCCAGGTGGCCATCGGCACCGAGACGGGGATGGCGCCGCTCGCTGATTGCGCGCTCATCGTGTCGCCGTACCAGATCGAGGGTGAGCCGGCCGGCACGATCGGTGTGCTCGGCCCCGCTCGGATGGACTACCCCCAGGCGCTGGCCGCCGTCGCCGTAGTGAGCCATCGACTGTCGCAGCGTTTGAGCGAGGCGTAGGCGTGGCTGACTACTACGAGCTGTTGGCGGTGTCGCGCGACGCCTCGGCCGAGGAGATCAAGCGGGCCTACCGCCGGCTCGCACGTCAGTTGCACCCGGACACCAACCCGGACCCCACCGCCTCGGATCGCTTCAAGGAGATCGCGCAGGCCTACGAGGTGCTGTCGGATCCCGAGAAGCGTCAGCGCTACGACCGGTTCGGCCCCGACGGTGTCAGCCAGGGTTCAGGCGGGTTCGCCGGTGGTGGCATCAATGACATCTTCGAGGCGTTCTTCGGGGGTGCCAGTCCCTTCGGTGGCGGCGGGAGCCGAGGCCCGTCCGGCCCGCCGCGCGGACCCGACCTCGAGGTGGTCGCGGACTTGCGCTTCGAGGACGCGGTGTTCGGCGTTCGCCAGCCGGTCGAGGTGCGCACGGCGGTCCCTTGCGAGGCCTGTGCGGCGTCCGGAGCGACGCCGGGCACGGAGCCGATCACGTGCTTGGAGTGCGCCGGGAGCGGACAGGTGCAGCGGGTGCGCCAGTCGTTCCTCGGACAGATGGTCACCAACTCGGTGTGTCCACGATGTGGCGGCCAAGGGCGGGTGATCAGCGATCCGTGCTCTTCATGTCGCGGTGAGGGGCGTTCGGTGGAGGAACGCACGTACACGGTCGACGTTCCTGCCGGTGTCGACACCGGATCGACGTTGCGCCTGACCGGCCGTGGCGCGGCTGGCCCACGGGGCGGTGCCAGCGGTGACCTGTTTGTGCACATCCGGGTGCTGCCGCACGAGCGGCTCACGCGCGATGGCGTGGATCTGCACTGCGATCTGCCGATCTCGTTCACCCAGGCGGCGCTCGGTGCCCACATCCAGTTCGACACCCTTGATGGCGCCGAGGACCTCGTCATTCCGTCCGGCACGCCGTCGGGTCGGGAGTTCCGGCTGCGGGGTCGAGGCGTACCTCACCTCGAACGCCGAAGCCGTGGGGATCTGATCGTACGGGTGCTCGTCCAGGTCCCCGACGACCTCACCCCCGAGCAGGAGGACCTCTTGCGGCAGTTCGCGGAGCAGCGGGGCGACGACGTGGCGCCCGCCGACGCCGGCTTCCTCTCTCGCGTCCGCTCGGCGTTCCGCTAGGCCACGTCGGTGAGCCCCGCTGAGCATCCCGGCCCGTTGGTGTTCGTGGACGACCTCGACGTTCCGGTCCTGTCCGATGACGACCGGCACCACCTCGATCGAGTGCTCCGCCTGCGGTTGGGAGATCCGCTGACCGTTGCGGATGGCCTTGGCCGCTGGCGGACGGGGGTGTTCGCACCCGACCTGGAGACCACCGGTCCTGTGTGCACCCAGCCCGCCCCCGAGCCCGTGCTCGCGATCGGGTTTGCGCTCGTCAAGGGCGACAAGCCCGAGCTCATCGTCCAGAAGCTCACCGAGCTCGGCATCGATCGCATCGTTCCGTTCTCCGCTGAGCGATCCGTCGTCCGGTGGGACGCCCCCAAAGCCGCGAAGGCCATAATGCGGCTGCGAAGCGTCGCGCGGGCCGCGGCCATGCAATGCCACCGTCCGCGCCTGCCCATCGTTGACGAGCTCACGGCGCTCGCCGCCCTCGCTCGCGAAGTGGGCGTGGTGCGTGCCGAGCGCGGTGGTGCGCCGCCGACGGTGGCGCATCGGGTCGTGCTCATCGGCCCCGAGGGCGGTTGGGCGCCGGCGGAGGAAGCACTCGAAGTTCCAACCGTGGCATTTGCACAGAACGTGCTTCGCGCCGAGACTGCCGCGATCACCGCGGGAGGGATCATGGCGGCGCTAAGGTCCGGAATCATTGGGCCTCGGGAGCAAGGCATCACGTAGGGTGGTTGTATCTGACCACGCAACGCGCGTACTGTGACCAGTATCCGTGGTGATCGGATTGAGGTCTGCGAGGCTCGGTGCTATGAGAAGTGCGGTCACAGGGACCGAGATCTGCGTTGGAGGGACCACGAATGGCCGAGATCGAGGGCGAGACAGAGGGCACTGGCGCCTACGCCGGCAAGGTCGGTGTGCGCCTCCGTGCCATCCGTCGCCAGAAGCGGCTGTCGCTCCAGGACGTCGAATCCACCTCCGACCAGGAGTTCAAGGCGTCCGTTCTGGGCGCCTATGAGCGCGGCGAGCGAGCCATCTCCGTGCCTCGGCTCCAGCGGCTGGCCCGGTTCTACCGAGTCCCGGTCGACCAGCTCCTCCCGAGCGACGACGGTCCCGACTTCACCCACACCCCCGGCGACCCTGCGGTCGTCATCGATCTCGATCGCCCGGTGGCCCGGGCCAGCGAGAAGGTAAAGCTCGACCTCGCAGCCATCGAGAAGATGGACGGACCCGCGGCAGAGATGCTGACCCGCTACCTCTCGATGGTGCAGGTGCAGCGCGGCGACTTCAACGGTCGTGTCCTCACGGTTCGCCGTGACGACCTCCGGGCCATCGCGTGCATGCTCGACGTCACTCCCGACCACGTCATCGGACGCCTCGACTCGCTGGGCATCGCCTTCGTGATCGACCAGTCCGCCTCCGCGGCTGCGGTGTCGGTCACAAGCTCATAGAGACTTGTAGAGGGCGGTTCTGCTGACTCGGTTCGGGGTCTATGTCCACGTCCCGTTCTGCGCGGCGCGTTGCGACTACTGCTCGTTCGCGACCTGGACGGATCGTCACCACCTGACGGCGTCGTATCTTGCCGCGTGCCGCGCCGATGCCGATCGCCTCGTCGGGGCCGGAATGCCCGCTGCGACGTCGATCTTCGTGGGTGGCGGGACCCCGTCGATGGTGGCGCCGAATGAGCTGGTTGCGGTCCTCGCCTGCGTTCCCCGCGCGGACGGCTGTGAGGTCACCGTCGAGTGCAACCCGGACAACGTCACCGCGGACCTGATCGACACGTATCTCGAGGCAGGCGTGAACCGCCTGTCCTTCGGTGTGCAGTCCACCTCGGCGCACGTGCTCGTGGCGCTGGGCCGCACGCACGACCGGGCCAACGTGATCCGCTCGGTCGAGCTGGCCCGGGCGGCGGGTGTGCCCACCTTCAACCTCGATGTGATCTACGGCGGGGTAGGCGAGACCCTCGATGACTGGTGCCGGACGCTCGACGATGTGATCGGCCTCGACCCACCGCATGTGTCGGCCTACGCACTGACCGTCGAGGCTGGCACCCCGCTGGCCGCAGATCCGGATCGCCACCCCGACGACGACGACCAGGCCGACAAGTACCTCGCCGCGGTGGAGCGACTCGGCGCCGCAGGTCTCGTGTCCTATGAGATCTCGAACTGGTCCCGACCGGGACACGAGTGTCGGCACAACGTCCTGTACTGGACGATGGGGGAGTACCAGGGCATCGGCTGCGCCGCCCACTCACATCGCGATGGCCGCCGGTTCTGGAACCTCCGCACCCCGGACCGCTACATCGACGCGGTCGCGGCCATTGAGGCTGGCAGTCCGGGTGCGTCCGTGGAAGGCGGCGACGAGCGCCTCGACGACGCCGGCCGAGCCCTCGAGGCGCTGCAGCTCTCGTTGCGCACCGCACACGGCGTGCCGAGCGAGGCCCTCGATCTCGACGACCTCCCCGGTCTGGTCATGCCTCACCCCGACGACCCCGGGCGCCTCGTGCTCACCGTGGATGGCCGCCTCCTCGCCAACGAGGTCGCCCTGCGGCTCCGAA
>JBBDWQ010000016.1:0-33194 GCA_040902805.1 Acidimicrobiales bacterium | reverse complement strand
TCAGTAGTAGATCGACGTCTGCTCGCCGAGGCGCACCAGGGCACCGGCCTGGTTCTCCCCACGGAACTCGCTGATGAAGAAGACCATGGGGCCGCGCTTTGTCTCGCGCTCCACGACGTCTACGAAGCGGCGTGTCACCGAGATGACGTCGCCGGGGCGGATGGGCTCGCCGTAGCGGTTGTGCTGGCCGCCGTTGAGCAGGCGTTGACCCGGCTCGGTGCCCATGCCCCAGAGCCAGTCGCCCGCCCAGGGACGGTTGGGCATCCAGGCGAAGGGATCGAAGTCGCGCGGCGCCACGATGCCGCCCCACGGGCCCCCGGCGGCCACGGTGGCGTCGGTGTAGCGAGCGGGCGGCGGTTCGGGCCAGTAGGTGGCGATGGCCCAGCGGGCGATGTCGTTTGCGCCCACCGGGGGAGCGGCCACCGCAGGAAGGGCGCGGCCGATCTTGTCGATCGTCTCCTGCGTGAGGAACGTGCCCGGCGCGGCCGCGCCCGAGGGTTGGGCCGGCGCCGGCGACGCGGGCATGGCGGCCTTGCCGGCGTCGAAGTGCACCACCGTCGCCGAGCCGGGGCACGTCTCGGTGGCGTCCTGGTTCGTCACCGAGAGGTCCAGCGTGGTGGTGCGAAGGCCGTCGAGCTCTGCTTTGCCGGTGGGGGTGGCCGCGCAGGTGAGCGTGTCGCCCTTCATGTTCAGGCCTCGGAACTCGCAGCCGAAGTCGACGATGTCGCCCTCGTCGCCGAGCCAGTCGGCCAGCAGGTTGTGGAGGTAGGCGATGCGCAGGTTGCCCATGCCGAACACGCCGGGCATGCCCACGGCCTTGGCCGACTCGTCGTCCATGTGGATGTCGATGAACTCGTCGTTCACCGCGGCGTACCGGTTCCAGTTGCCGAGGCCAGTGGTGCGGACGAAGGGCGCGGGCACAGACATGCGGGAGCACGTTAGATCGCGCTCGGCACGCTCACCTGAGCGACGGGCCGGTCTGGGTCCTAGCGTCGTGCCCATGGTCGGCAGGTGGTCGACCGAACAAGGAGGCCGACATGACCGAGCATCCCAATGTTGCCGTTGTTCGCAACGCCTACGAGTCGTTCGCCAAGGGCGATCTCGATGGGGCACTGGCCGATCTGGCCGACGACTGCGTGTTCCACTTCGGTGGCAATGGCCCGAACAGCGGCGACCACAAGGGCCGCGACGCCATCACTGCGGCGCTCATCAAGAACTTCGAGCTCACCGCCGGTACGCAGGCCCTCGACGTGAAGGGCATCTACGCCGACGACAGCCACGCCGCCGTAGTTCTCCACGAGACGGCGAGCCGTCCCGACGGCGCGTCGATCGCGGTGGACGAGGTGCACATCCTTCGCCTCCGCGACGGCAAGGTCCTCGACCTGTGGGACCTACCCGACGACATCCAGGCGCACGACGACTTCTTCGACGGCAACTAGCTGCGACCGCTCGGTGTGGCCGACCGGCTGGTGCACCTGCCGGTACGACGAGGTTCTTCAAGGACCTGACATCGCTGTTAGATTGCGCGCCATGCCGCTCAAGGACAACGTGATCGCTGACAGCGACCTGCACGTGATGGAGCCGCCCGATCTGTGGCAGAACTACATCGCACCCGAGTACCGCCACGCAGCGCCGGTGGGGCTCACCGAGCTCACGCGCGACATGCGCGTACGGGTGAAGAACCACACGCTGCTCCGGCTTGGAGCGGTACGTCCGCAGCACATCGACGGGCGCAAGACAGGGTGGCGTGACGAGCACGAGTCTGTCTACGCCGACGCTGAGGCCAACGGCTGGGACGCCGCGTCGCAGTTGCGAGCCATGGACACCGAGGGCCTCGACCTCGCGGTGATGTTCCCGTCGCGCGGCCTGTTCGTGCTCGGCCTCGACTCGAGCGACCACATCGGCAGCGATGGCCTCGAACCGACCTTCGCTTCCGCGATTGCGCGGGCCTACAACGACTGGCTGGCCGACTTCTGCAAGGAGGCGCCCGACCGCATGTTCGGTGCCGCCATGGTGGCGCCGCACGACATCGATGGTGCCGTGCTCGAAGCGCGCCGCGCCGTGGAGGAGCTCGGCTTCAAGGCCGTGTTCCTCTCGCCAGGCTGCGTGAACAACCGACCCTGGCACCACCCCGCGTACGACCCGCTGTGGGCGGAGATCCAGCGCCTCGACGTGCCCTTGTCGTTCCATGGCGGCGGGCAGACCTACCTCACGCCCGACTTCTCGCTGCAGGTGCTCGACAAGCTCATGCTGTGGCACACCTTCAACCAGCCGCTGGCCATCCAGTTCGTGACGACGAGCCTGTGCGGCGGCGGGGTGCTCGAGCGCTTCCCCAACCTGCGCGTGGCGCTGCTCGAAGGCAACTGCTCGTGGGCGCCATGGCTGCTCGAGCGCCTCGACGAGCACTACGAGTGGGTCGGCTGGTACGAAGCAACCGATCTGACGATGAAGCCGAGCGACTACTTCCGTCGGCAGTGCTTCCTCGGCGTGGAGTGCGAGGAGATCACCGCCACTCAGTACGTCGACTGGTTCGGCGACGACAACCTCGTGATGTCCACCGACTACCCCCACGGCGACTCGCAGTTCCCCCACGCCATCGACACCTTCGACAAGCTCCCCTTCACCGAGGAGACCAAGGCAAAGATCTGCGGCGCCAACTGGGAGCGCCTCTACAAGATCCCCCTGGTCAAGCACACCCCCAACAACCAATGTCTGTGAACGCCCACGTCCGCATAGCGGTCGTGTTGCTTCACAGACGTTGGTTGTTAGAAGCGGTCGGGGGCGTCGCGGCCGTCTAGGTCGGCGTTGGGGCGAGCCGACGCGAGCAGCTGCTCGATGACCTTGCCGGCACTGGCGGGGTCGCCCGCGTTGATGCCCTCGGGGCCGCGATGCCAGCCCTCGGCGACGGCGATGGTCTCGCCGCGCACGTCGAACACACGACCCGTCACGCCCGCAGCTGCGGGGCTGGCAAGCCAGGTGGCAACCGTCGCGACCCAGCGAGGCGAGATGGCTTCGCGGACCTCGTCGGTGATGTTGTCGGCGCCACCCATGAGCGGCTCGACGAGTCGAGTCATCGCGGTGGGGGCGAGGCAGTTGGCGGTGACGCCGATGCGACCGAGCTCGAGCGCGCACACCAGCGTGAACCCGGCGATGCCCGCCTTGGCTGCGCCGTAGTTCGTCTGACCAACGTTGCCGTAGAGACCCGAGGGCGACGCGGTGTTGATGATGCGGGCGTCGACGGGGTTGCCGGCCTTGGACTGCTCCCGCCAGTGCGCGGCCGCGTGGCGGGTGGGGCAGAAGTGGCCCTTCAGGTGAACGGCGACAACGGAGTCCCACTCCTCCTCGCTCATCGAGAACACCATGCGGTCGCGCAGGATGCCGGCGTTGTTCACGAGGATGTCGAGCCGACCGAACGCGTCGATCGCTTGCGCCACCATCTCGCCCGACTCCGTGAAGCTGGTGACGTTGGCGCCGTTGACGATCGCTCGACCGCCCATGGCCTCGATCTCCGCCACCACGTCGTTGGCAGGTCCGAGGTCGGCTCCTTCACCGTCGGGCTGCGCGCCGAGATCGTTGACGACCACCGCCGCGCCCTCCGACGCCAGCATCAGCGCATGCTCACGCCCGATGCCGCGCCCGGCACCGGTCACGATCGCTACCCGTCCCTCGCACATCCCGGCCATCTGGTGTCCCTTCGAGATCGTTTCTGACGTTCGTGTCACCTTAGGCTGCCTCACCATCAGTACATGCCGGTCGGTTGGCGACGGCAGAAACTTCCAACTTGGGTTGACAGTTTCTGAGTGTTGGAGATATAGGTAGTGCAACATCCAACCCACACCGAGAGGGGATTCCCATGCTGATGCGCACCGATTCGTTCCGTGACCTCGATCGACTCGCCCACCAGGTGCTGGGCACCCCGGTTCGACCGGCGGCGATGCCCATCGACGCGTATCGCCAGGACGACGAGTTCATCGTCGAGTTCGACCTGCCTGGGGTCGATCCCGACTCCATCGAGCTCACGGTGGAGAAGAACGTCCTCACCGTGCATGCCGAACGCCGACGGGGCGCGCCCGAAGGGGTCGAGATGCTCGTCGGCGAGCGCCCGCAGGGCACCTTCAGCCGGCAGCTCTTCCTCGGCGAGAGCCTCGACGCCGATCGCATCGATGCGCGCTACACCGACGGCGTCCTGGCACTCCGGCTGCCGATCGCTGAGAAGGCCAAGCCCCGCCGCGTCCCGATCAACGTCGCGAGGCAGGGCGAGTCCGCGATCGACGCGAGGTCTGAGGATCTCATGGGCGCGTTGAACTGACGGGCTCTCGCTGATGACGTTGCCGTTCGACGACGATCAGGCTCCCTTCTTCACGGTCGGCCAGGTCGCGACGATGCTCGACGTCCAGCCTGCGTACCTGAGGCGGCTGGACGTCGAGGCTGTCGTGCAGCCCGCTCGCTCCGATGGCGGTCAGCGCCGATACAGCCGTGAGGAGATCGCCCTCGTGCAGCACGTCACCACGATGGCCGACGCGGGCATGACGCTGTCGAGCATCCGCCGGATCCTGGTTCTGGAAGCAGAGGTGGCCCAGCTCAGACACCAGATCGCCCGGCTCGAAGATGCTCCGACCTCGCGGCGATGACCTCAGCCGCGGAGTCGCTCTTGGGGCAGGACGGGCGATGATCTCCCAGAACCCAACGATCGCACCGCGACGACGAAGGCGAGCGCCCACAGGGAACAGGTCACCACGAGGAAGCCGTGGACGAGCGGTGAGAGCCAGGCGTTGCCGTCGTGGGTCTCGCGCAGCAGGTAGCGCCGCTCGCCCGCGAACGCGAGGGTGCGATCGGTCGGTGTGATCTCTGTCGCGCCGATCGTGGGGTCGGCGGGGAGAAACAGAGGCAGAGCCATCATCTCGCCGTCGCGGTGCAGGCGCAGGAGGGTCTTCCAATGCCCGTCGACGGGGACGGACCCCTCGGACCGGTAGGTGCCGAGTCGGCCGGTGGGCTCCATGTCGGCCAGGTCCAGTCCACCGCCTTGCCACGCCGAGATCTGGAACCAGTGGGCACCGTCGGCAGCGTCGGGCGGGTTGAGGGTCGCCTCCACCAGCACGCGCCCCGCGCCAGCCGACTCGTAGCGGATGTCGGCGGTGACCTCGCCGGTTCCGCGTGGGAGCAGTGCGAGGATGGTGACGACGCACACGGCTGCGGCCGCGGCGACCAACCTCCCGGACACGGCCTCGGACTGATCGTCACGGGGCGCTATGGCCTCGACGTACCTGGCACCGACCACGGCCGCGGCGACCGAAACCACGATCCCCAGCACCACCACCTCTGGCAGCAACGACGATGTCCACGGCTGGAAGGCGTCCTGGTTCCACCACCATTCGCCGGCCAGCCCGACGGTCCCGACCGCGACACCCGATGCGACCGCAAACCGGAGCCGACGGTCGATGCCGATGAGCAGCGCGATGAGCTCGACCGCGGCGGCGCTGGCGATGAACGTGCCGACGTGGCGCGTCTCGACCGGTCCGCTGTCACCACCGCCGCCCATCAAGAGGAACGAGACGGATGCGATGCCGAGCGTCCAGCCCGGTCCGAGCACGACCCGCATGGCAGTCAGCGCGAGTCCGCCGGCGAGGCATACGAGAACCGGCGCGAACAGGAGCCGGAACTGCGGCACGCCGAAGCTGAACTCGCCGAGCGGGGCGACCAGTCCCTGCAAAGTGAGCCACGCGCACAGGACGTGCAGTCCCCGCCCCCACCGGGAGGTGGTCGGAGCGACCCCGGAGTCGGCCAGGACGAGCCAGACCGCGAGCCCCGTGAACGTGGCGCCGAGGATCATCAGCATGTGGGTGGGGCTCCACATCGTGACGTCCACGCCGTACGCCTGGTGCCACAGCTCGTCGATCGGGAATCCCGAGACGGCGCCCAGCGAGAGCGCCCACAGCGGGAGGAGCGAGCGGGGTACGCGCAACCCACCGAGGCGCAGCGTGTCGGGGACCTGATCGAGTGTGGCGGTGAGCGTGCCGAGCACCGCGCCAGCGAGGATCAGCACCAGTCCGAGCAGGATGCTGGCGTGGGGCGCGGTGAACAGCTCGTCGTCGCGACCGAGGGCGATGTGCCACGCCACGTCCGAATAGAAGCCCTGGCCAGCCACGAGCAGCCCGAAGAGCGAGGTGCCGATGGCCACTGCGGCCCAACCGGGCACTCCTGTCAGGCGGGTGAGGCTGTCCGGGGCGCGGGACAGCACGCGCAACCCGCCCCAGCTCGGATTCGTACGTCCGCGCACGATGAGCCCGAGCACCACGACCGCGAACGCGGCAAGCAGCGCCACCAGCGGAGTCCACGAGGCGAGGGCCGATCCGCCCAAGGTCCCCGGATCCTCGAGCCGTAGTCCCTGTGTGCCCAGCATGTTCCTCCAACGGTCGGAGCGTTCACTGTTGCACACGCACCGTGCACAGAGGTCAGGCTCGCACCAGGTTCACGCCGGCATCAGTCGTCGCGAGCTCGACCTCGCGGCCGACCCACTCGTCGGTCTCCATGGCCTGCAGGAGATCGGCGCTCTCCACGCGACCGTAGGCCCGACCGCCCGTCGCGACGTCGCCGATGACGAGTCCCCACTCTGGTGCTCCGTCGCGACGGTGGGCCACGGTGTACGACGCGATCGTCGCGGGGCCGGTGTGGGTGTCGACGATCTCGACCGGCGGTGTGGCATCGAGGCCTGCTTGCACGTCCTCCGGAGGCACGACGCAGCCCGACGGCGGCGGAGCGGTGGAGTACAGACCGAAGACGTGCTTGGTCATGTGCATGCCGACGCCGGTCACCATGCCAAGTGAGCCGGGGTCGGCGCGCAGCACGTCGGCCATCGCCGCGATGCTGTGCAGCATGTAGTTGCTGCCCGCGCCGCCGGAGAAGGGCAGGCCCCCGGTGACGGTGAGGGCGCGCGGGTCGTCGCCGGCGATGCCTAGCGCGTCACAGGCGAGGTGCACGGAGCTGGCGAAGCAGCTGTAGAGGTCGAGGTGAGCGATGTCGTCGATGCCGACACCGGCACCGTGCAAGGCCGCCGCGCTCGCCGCCGCCATGGCCGGCGACGATGACAGGTCGGGGTGCTCGGCCAGGTACACGGGGTCGGTGGCGTAGCTCCAGCCCCGCAGGTACACCCGGCGATCAGCGGGTACGCCGAGCTCGTCCGCCTTCGCGTGGCTCGCCACGATCACCGTGGCGGCCATGTCGACGTCCATCACCGACACTGCCCGCTTCGTGTACGGGTAGCCGACGATGCGGTTGTCGGCGGTGGGCGTGGCGAGCTCCTCCGCGGTGCGGGACTGTGGGAACCACGCGTGCGGGTTCTTGACCGCCACCTCGCTGAACGGCGCCAGCAGCGCGCCGATTGATGCTGCGTACTCCGCAGGAGCGATGCCCAGACGAGCGCGGCGCGCGATGTCGAAAATCGGGAACGTCAGCCAGGCCTGGAACACCTCATGTGCGATCTCGGTGGGATGAAACGGCGCCTCGAACGGGAACGGCTCGGGCTTCTCCGCACGATGACTCCACGCCAGCCGCTCACCGGCCCTCTTGGCGCGCCGCTTCGTGTCGAGCGCTTCGGCGCCGGTGATGACGGCCAGGTCCATGTCGCCGGCAAGGATCGCGGCGGCCGCGCCCTGTACGAGGACCTGCGGCGTGGTGCCGCCGATGCCGGAGTAGAAGCGGTGCCTCGGCGAGATGCCGAGTGCATCGGCGAGGCGGTCGACCGGTCGGTCGTATGGCCAGGCCATGCAGTACACGATCTGGAGGCTGTCGGCCGCGTCGAGCACCTGTGCGCCCGCTCCCGCCAGCGCGTCGGCGGCGGCGGCGTGCGCTGTTGACTCCCACAGCTCGAGCGGCTCGGGGCACGGCCCCTCGTCAGGCCGCACGGTCCGTTGCGCCACGCCGATCAGGCACGGCGTGCGCGGATCGATCGCGGTCACCGGCCCTTCCAGACCGGATCGCGCTTCTCGGCGAAGGCCTTCGGTCCCTCCTTGGCGTCCTCGCTGGAGAAGATCTGACCGGCCAGCTCGCTCTCGATCTTGTACGCCTCGCGCTGATCGACCGCGAGGCCGCGCAGCACGCTCTCCTTGGTGGCCTGCACGGCCAGCGGCGCGTTCACCGTGATGCGGCGCGCCCACCACAGCGCCCGCTCCGCCAGCTCGTCTACCGGCACGATCTCGTTGAGGAGTCCGAGCTCGAGCGCTCGCTGCGCGGGGAAGGCCTCGGCGGTGAGCAGGAACTCCATCGCGGCGGGGTAGGCGAGCTGACGGGGGAGACGCACGGTGGTGCCACCGCCGGCGAAGAGGCCTCGCTTGGGCTCCATCACACCGAAGGTGGCTCGCTCGGTGGCGATGCGGATGTCGATGCCGCCCAGCATCTCCATGCCGCCGGCCACGCATGGCCCGTCGACCGCCGCGACGATCGGCTTGTAGATCTTGAGGCTGCGCAGAACGGCGTCGGTGCCGTCTCGCAGCTTGCAGCCGTCGATCTCGTCGACCTCGCCCGCCGTGATCTGCTTCTGCAGCTCGGTGATCTGCGGGATGTACGTCTTGAGATCGGCGCCCACCATGAAGTTGCCGTCGACGCCGGTGACGATCGCCACCCAGTCGTCGGGGTCGTCGCGGAACCGGCGCCAGGCGTTGGCGAGATCACGAAAGCCGTGGAGGTCCATGGCGTTGCGGGCCTCGGGGCGATCGATGGTGATGCGGGCGACATGGTCGCCCACTTGCTCGTAGTGGATCGGCATCGACCCCTACGCTAGATCGCCGCCTTGACTAACGTGACACGATCGTTAGACAGCGTGAAAGGACGGGCCGAGCGTGAGCATTGCCATCGGCGAGGACCACCTCGCTCTGCTCGAGACCGTCCGCCGCTTCACGACAAGTCGCTGCGATGCCAAGGTCGTGCGTACGGCCGTAGACGCCGACACCGAAGCGTTGCCTCCCTTCTGGGACGACCTCGCCGGGCTCGGCTGGCTCGGTCTGCACCTGCCCGAGGAGGTCGGTGGCGAGGGCTACGGCTTCGTCGAGCTCGCCGTTGTGCTCGAGGAGCTGGGCCGCGTCCTGGCGCCCGGCCCCTTCCTGCCCACCGTGTGGGCCAGTGCTGCCATCCACGCGGGTGGCGGCTCGGCCGACGTCCTGCGCGAGCTCGCTGCTGGACGAGCGATCGGCGCGGTGGCCCATGGCGCGGCGCTCGACGCTGTCGCCGCGTCCGACGGCACCGTGACGGTGACTGGCTCTACCGGTCCCGTGCTGTGCGGCGCGCTGGCAGACGTCATCGTCGTGCCGGTGATCGTCGATGGCGCGGAGCAGTGGTGCACGCTCAACGCCGCCGATGCCGAGGTCGCCCCGATCGAGGCCCTCGACCCCTCCCGCGGGATCGGCATCTTCGCGTTCGGTGGTGCGGTCGGGACGCTGCTTCCCGCGCTGGACCGTACGCGGATGGATGTGCTCGCCGCCACGCTCGTCGCGGCGGAGTGCGCGGGTGGCGCGGCGTGGTGCGTCGACACGGCGGCCGAGTACGCCACGATGCGCAAGCAGTTCGGTCGCCCCATAGGCCAGTTCCAGGGTGTGAAGCACCGCTGCGCCAACATGCTCGTTGCGGTCGAGCAGGCTCGCGGCGCCGCATGGGACGCCGCGCTCGCGCTCGACGGCTCCATCGGTGGCGGCACCGACCCGGCCGAGACGTCGCTGTCCGCGGCCGCCGCGGGTGCGATCGCTCCCGACGCCTATGTGTCGGTCGCCAAGGACTGCATCCAGGTGCTGGGCGGCATCGGCTTCACCTGGGAGCACGACGCCCATCTCTATCTCCGCCGCTCGACAGCGCTGCGTCAGCTGCTCGGCGGCTCGACCCCGTGGCGGCGCCAAGTCACCGACGCCGCGGTTGCTGGCACCCGACGTCAGCTCGACCTCGCGCTGCCAGAGGAGGCCGACGCCGTGCGCGCCGACGTCGCCAAGGCCGCGGACGAGCTGGCCGCATTGCCGAAGGAGCAGCGTCGTGAGCGCCTTGTCGACCTCGGCTGGATCGTTCCCCACTGGGCTCCGCCGTGGGGACATGACGCTGGCGCGGTCGAGCAGCTCGTCATCGACCAGGAGCTGCGACGGGTGCGCGTGCGCGTGCCGCACCTGCAGGTCGGTGCCTGGGCCGCCCCTACCGTCGCCGCCCACGGCACGCTCGACCAGCAGGAGCGCTGGGTGCGTCCCACGCTGCTCGGCACGATCAACTGGTGCCAGCTCTTCAGCGAGCCGGAGGCTGGCTCGGACCTCGCCGCGCTTACCACCACCGGCACCCGCACCGACGGTGGCTGGCTGCTCAACGGCCAAAAGGTGTGGACCTCGATGGCGTTGGAGGCCGACTGGGGCATCTGCCTCATCCGCACCAACCCCACCGCGCCGAAGCACCTCGGCATCACCTACGTGATCCTCGACATGAAGACCCCGGGCATCGACATCCGGCCCCTCAAGGAGATGACCGGCCTCGAGATGTTCAACGAGGTGTTCCTCGATGACGTGTTCGTGCCAGACGACTGCGTCATCGGCGAGGTCGATGGCGGCTGGCCCCTCGCTCGCACCACGCTCGCCAACGAGCGGGTGTCGATGGGGAGCGGGTCGAGCTTCGGCGGAGGCATCGAGGCGCTGCTGAGCCTGGTGGGGGAGCGGATCGCGGCGGGCACGCTCGACGCGAGCGACCCGCTGCTCGCCGACCACCTTGGCGAGCTCGTGGCCGAAGCCCACACCGTCGCGGTGCTCGGTCTGCGCACCACGCAACGCTCGCTCATCGGCGCCAAGCCGGGCCCGGAGGCCAGCGTCCGCAAGCTGCTCGGCGTAGAGCACGACCAGCGCACCCAAGAGCTCGGCCTGTCACTGCTCGGCCCCGAAGGCGCCACCACCATCGGCGCCGCCGCGCAGTGGACCTACGGCTTCCTGGCCAACCGCTGCCTCACGATCGCGGGCGGCACCAGCGAGATCCAACGCAACGTCATCGGCGAGCGCCTCCTCGGCCTCCCGAGAGACCCCGAGCCGTCGTCGTGACACCAACACCAACACCAACACCAACACCAACCAACGTCTGTGAAGCACCACGTCCGGATAGCGGCCAAAACGCTTCACAGATGTTGGTTGTTGGGGCTGATGGCTGAGCTGCTGCCTGATCAGCTGCGGCTGATGGCGGCAGCCTTCGGCGACGAGGTGGGCTGCACCGACGTCGGCAGCGGCGAGTCACTCACCTTCGCTCGGTGGGACGCGACCTCGAACCAGCTCGCACGCTGGCTGGTCGGTCAGGGGATCGCCAAGGGTGACAGGGTCGCCATCCACGTGCCACCGGAGGAGGGACTCGCCTTCCTCATCAGCTACTCCGCCGTGCACAAGGCCGGTGCCGTCGCTGTACCGACGAGCACGCGCCTCGTGGCGCGCGAGCTCGGCTATGTGCTTGCCCACGCGGGAGCGGTCGTGGCCATCAGCGGCGCGTCGACCACCTCGATCCTGCAAGACGCTCGCGCCGAGCTGCCCGACCTGCGCGTGGTCGTCACGACCGGTCCGGCCAGCGGCGTCGGCATCATGGGCTGGGATGACGCGCTCGACCCTGACGCCGGCGAGATCCAGATGCCACTGACCGGCGACGACATCGCGGATGTGATGTACACCTCGGGCACGACCGGTCGCCCCAAAGGCGTCGTGGTGCGACATCGCAACGTGGCCATGGTGCCCAATGGTCTCCCGAAGTGGTCGGGCAACGGGTGGCTGCACGCGTCGCCGATGTTCACCTTCGCTGGCATCGCATCGACCTACAACCCGATGAAGCTGGGCATGGAGCTCCTGTACCTGCCTCGCTTCGAGGTCGACAAGTGGTTCGACATCGTGGAGCAACGTCGCCCTGGGGCGACCTTCCTCGTGCCCGCCATGGCCGAGCTGCTCATCGCCAGCCCGCGCTTCGAGGATGCTGATCTGTCCAGCATCACGATCTGCCCGCTCGGCAGCGCGCCTGTCACACCGGCCACGCTTCAGCGCCTGCAGGCAAAGCTGCCCAACGCCATGGTGTCGAACAGCTGGGGCATGACTGAAGCCGGTCCCGCGTTCTGCTTCATGCCGCCCGAGGAGCAGGCCAAGCGCATCGGGTCGGTGGGCAAGCCGATGGCCCCCACCGAGTTCCGCATCGTCGACGACGACGGCAACGAGCTTCCGGCCCGCGAGATCGGCGAGCTCATCGTGCGCAACCCCGGCCGCGAGCGCGAGTACTTCAACGACGCCGACGCCACTGCCGCCACCTGGCGCGAAGGCTGGCTCCACTCCGGAGATCTCGCCTACCTGGACGAAGAGGGCTTCCTCTACATCGTGGGGCGGCAGAAGGACGTCATCATCCGCGGAGGCAACAACGTGCACGCCACCGACGTCGAGTCAGTGCTCTACGAGCACCCCGCGGTGCAAGAGGCGGCCGCTGCTGGCATCCCGCACAAGGTCCTCGGGGAGGACATCGGTGCATGGATCGTGCTCACGTCGGGCGCCACCGCCAGCGAGGAAGACCTCAAGGCCTTCTGCGCGGAGCGGCTGTCGGACTACAAGGTGCCTCGCCGCTTCACCTTCATGGACGAGCTCCCGCGCAACGCCACCGGCAAGGTCGTCAAGGGCGAGCTCCCCGGACGCTGACGCCTACGCCCCTAGGCGCGGTCGAGGATGAGATCCGCGAGGCGCTGACGTTGCCAGCCTTGGCGACCGAAGAGCACGTCGTTGGCCTTCACGCGACGGAAGAGCAGGTGGCAGTCGAGGTCCCACGTGAAGCCGATGCCACCGTGGACCTGGATGTTCTCGCCGGTGATCATCGTCGCCGCCTCGGCCACGAACCCCTTGGCGGCCGCGGCCGCCGTGGCCCGTTGGGGATCATCGACCTGACTCGTCCAGGCCGCGTAGTGCGTCGCCACCCGTGCCAGCTCGAGCTGGTGGAGCATGTCGACGATCTTGTGCTTGATCACCTGGAACGTGGCGATCGGGCGGTCAAACTGCACGCGAGCCTTGGCGTACTCGGTGGCCATCTCGAGCGCTCGGTCGCACGCGCCGACGCTCTCGGCGCACAGCGCGATGCCGATGTCGTCGATCACCCGCATGAGCAGGGCACGCTGGTCATGTGCGGGACCGACTCGGCGAGCGGGACGATCGTCGAGCACGAGGCGCGTCATCTTGCGGGTGACATCGAGCGACGGGACTGGGTCAGCCCCAGGCTGCTCGACAGCAAATGTGGCGAGTCCATCGCCATCCCGTGCGACGACGTATGCGAAGTCGGCGGTGTGGCCGTCGAGCACGAGCGGCTTGACCCCGGTGAGCCACCAGTCGTCGCCTCGACGGACCGCACTGCACGAGATCCCATCGAGCGGGTCGCGCGTTCCGGTCTCCTCGATGGCGACGGTGCCGCGTCGTGTTCCAGCGGCGAGGCCGGCCTGCTCCCCGTCGTCGCCAAGCTGGAGGGCGAGCAAGGTGGCGCACACCGATGACGACAGCCATGGCCCGGGCAACGGCAGCTTGCCCATCTCCTCGCAGAGCACTACGGCGTCGAGGAGGCCGAGGCCGCTGCCACCGCGGGCTCCGGGGATGAGCAATCCCGGCCAACCGAGGTCGGCGGTCTTGTCCCACAGCTCGTCGGTGACGCCGGAGGGAGCATCGATCATGGCGCGCACGTAGGTGGACGGCGTCTGGGTGGCGAGGAACGAGCGAGCGACTGCGCGCAGCGCGTCCTGCTCGGCGCTGAAGGTGAAGTCCACGGCTGGCCACCCTAGGTGACACCGCTGTTAGGTTCCGATCCGTGGACTTCGCGTACGACGCCGCCGACGACGACTTCCGCGCCGAGCTGGAGGGATGGCTCGACGCGAACCTCGGCGACTTCGCAGAGCAAGGCGAGATCGGTGACGACCATGCCGACGAGACGACGCGCACCATGGCTCGACGCCAGGCGTGGCAGCGCCGCCTCAACGAAGGTCGGTGGGCGGCGATCAACTGGCCCGAGGAGTGGGGCGGTCGCGAAGCCACCACCATGCAGAACGTCATCTACTCCGAGGTCATGGCGCAGGCAAAGGCACCGGGCATCTACAACGCCAATGGCATCTGGCAGATCGGTCCGATGATCATCCGGTGGGGGAGCGACGAGCAGAAGCAGCAGTGGCTGCCGGGCATCCTGGACGCCTCCGAGCACTGGTGTCAGGGCTTCACCGAGCCACAGGCGGGCAGTGATCTCGCCAACCTGCGCACCACAGCGGTTGTCGACGGTGACGAGTACGTCCTCAACGGCACGAAGATCTGGATCTCGACGGCGCACCTGGCGCGATGGGGACTGTTCCTCGTCCGCACCGACCCCGACGCAATCGCGCGCGGCACCAAGCACGAAGGCATCGCCGCGCTCATCGTCGACATGCACGTTCCCGGCGTGCAGTGCAATCCGATCCGCGAGATCACCGGCGAGGCAATGTTCGACGAGGTGGTCTTCACCGACGCCCGCATCCCCACTGCGTATCGCCTCGGCGGGGAGGGCGAAGGCTGGAACGTGGCCATGGGCACGCTGACCCACGAGCGAGTCGGGACCGGCGGCCTCGCCATCGGCCTGCTCTCCGAGCTCGACGCGATGATTGCCACCGCTCGCCAGCACAACCCCGACGCGCTCGACGATCCAGGTATTCGCGATCGCATCGCCCGCATGTACACGCAGGTCGAGCTCACCCGGCTGCTCAACGCACGGGCGCTGTCCAAGGTGCTCAAGGGCGAGAAGACCTGGCCCGAGGTGCCGATCGCCAAGCTGCAGTGGAGCCATCTCTCACAGGCGCTGGCCGAGCTCAACGTCGACATGCTCGGTCCGCTCGGGGTTCTGGCCAAGGGCGGCCCTGACGCACTGGCCAGCGGCCACGCCGCCCACAACTATCCGTGGCAGCGGTTCACCTCCATCGGTGCTGGCGCCACCGAGGTGCAGAAGAACATCATCGCCGACCGCGCCATCAAGCTCCCGAAGCGCTGACGCCTACGCCCGGTGGGACATCGGCAGCAGCTCGATGAGCTGGCCATCGGGATCGTGAATCATCACGGCCATGCCGCCGAGGTTTGTGTCCTCGAGTACTTCGCCGCCGAGCTCGGCGACGCGGTCGCACGCGGCGGCGATGTCGTCCACCCTCACCGACAGGTGCGTCAGACCCGGCTCGGTGAAGTCGCGCTCGCGCTGCGGCGCGTTGCCGTCGCGCTCGAAGTGCAGCAGCTCCAGCACGAACCCGTCCTTCTCCAGGTACACGGCGCTGAGCCCGACTGGTTTGGGAACGCGCAGCAGGGATGACGTGAAGTCGTCCGGAACCTGGAGATCCCGTTGGAAGGTGAACCCCAGCAGCTCCTCGTAGAAGCGACGTGATCGTGCGATGTCGGTCACGCACAGGCCGACGTGGTTGAAAGCGCTCACAAGGCGACCCTACTAACGTTCGTGTCACCTAGGCCGATGGAGACTGAGATGAGCGCAACCGATCTACGTCGCAACCCGATGGCGCCTGCGCTGCCGCCGCTCACCCCCGAAGCAGAGGTGGCGCTCCTGTGTCGCATGCTCTTTCGCGAGGGTTACGACGACCACTTGGCTGGGCACATCACCTACCGGCAGGACGACCACACGCTGCTCGTCAACCCGTGGGGGCTCACCTGGGATGAGGTGACCGCGTCGGACATCATGCGGATCGACCTTGACGGCAACGTCCTCGATGGGAAGTGGACCGTCACTCCCGCGATCCCGTTGCACCTCGAGCTGCACAAGGCCCGACCTGACACGGCCGTCGCGGTCCACAACCACTCGCGCTGGGGGACGATCTGGGCTGATCTGCATCGCGTGCCGCCTGTATATGACCAGACCTCGGCCATGGTGCCAGGCGAGGTGGCGCTGTACGACGACTTCAACGGTTCGGTCGATGGCGCCGACAACGCCAGAGCATGCGTCGATGCGCTCGGCGACGCCCGAATGGCGCTGCTTGCCAACCATGGCGTGTTCGTGGTCGGCAATGACATCGCGCAGGCCCACCATCGAGCGGTGGTGCTGGAGTGGCGATGCCGTCAGGCCTGGCACGTCGAAGCGCTCGGCAAGGGCGTACCCGTGCGGCCCGAGGTGTTCACTCGCTTCGCCGCCCCGTTCGACTTCGTGTCGTTCCCGGGACTGTTCGAGGCCATGGCCCGACGAGAGCTCCGCGCCGACCCGACGATCATCGGGTGACATGACGGATCTCGACGCTGACCTGTTCCTCCCGGAGCCCGAGCCCCGAGAGGTGTTCGCGACGATCATCTCGGTAGACGACCACCTCGTCGAGCCACCGGACATGTTCGAAGGTCGTCTGCCGTCGCACCTGCAAGACCGCGCGCCGAGGATCGTCACCACCGAGTGGGGTCACGAGGTGTGGGACTTCGACGGGCAGCAGCACTCGCAGGTGGGGATGAACGCGGTGGTCGGCCGACGTCCGGAGACGGTGAAGGTGGAGCCATTCCGCTTCGATCAGATGCGCAAGGGCTGCTGGGACATCGACGCTCGCGTGCACGACATGGACCTCAACGGCGTGTGGGCGTCGATGAGCTTCCCATCGATGATCACCGGGTTCTGCGGCCGCGTGTACTCGCAGTGCTCCGACCCTGAGCTCGGTCTCGCGGTGACCCGTGCCTACAACGACTGGGTGCACGACTCGTGGTGGCAGCCGCATCCCGATCGTGTGATCCCACTCGGGATCACCTGGCTGTCCGATCCTCAGCTCGGCGCGGCGGAGATCCGACGCAACGCCGAGCGTGGCTTCCGCTCGGTCACGCTCCCGGAGCGCCCGCACATGATCGGCCTCCCGTCGATCTTCACCGACTACTGGGAGCCGATCCTGCGGGCCTGCGCGGAGACCGACACGGTCGTGAGCCTGCATGTCGGATCATCCGGCATGGGCGACATCGCCCCGGACTGCGGCGACGCGATCATGCCGCTCGTCGCCACGAACTTCGGGCCCTTGTCACTCGCAGCGTGCATCGAGTGGGTGTGGTCGGGCTGGCCAGCGCGCATGCCGAACCTCAAGATTGCCATGTCCGAGGGAGGCATCGGCTGGGTGGCGATGCTGATCGACCGGCTCGACAACCTCGTCGACCGCTCCGGCTACGGCCTCGGGTGGGACGAGCGGCCGGCTGACGTGCTGCGCCGCGGCTTCTGGTTCTGCACGATCGACGACCCATCCACCATCGACACCCGTCACGCCATCGGGGTCGAGAACATCATGGTGGAGGTCGACTACCCGCATGGCGATTCCACCTGGCCCGACACGCAGGCCGTCATCGAGGAGGCGTGGGGTCACCTGCCCGCGTCCGAGCGCCGCGCCATGTGCAGCGAGAACGCCGCCAAGCTGTTCCGCCACCCGCTTCCCGAGGTGGTCCTACCCCACTAGCAACCAACGTCTGTGAAGCAACACGTCCGCATACCGGACGCCAGCGTTCACAGAAGTTGCTTGTTGCGCTGGATGCTGAGGGTGATCGCCGCAGCGAGGATCGCGACGATGATGCCAAGCGAGATGTAGGTGTTCAGGTGGTACCAGTGCGAGACGGTCATCTTGAGGCCGACGAAGATCAGGATGCCGCCCAGCGCATGTGAAAGGTAGTGGAAGCGGTCCTTGGCGGTGGCAAGCAAGAAGTACATCGCGCGCAACCCGAGGATCGCGAACGCGTTCGACGAGAAGACAAGGAACGGTTCGTTCGAGACGGCGAGGATCGCGGGGACCGAGTCGACGGCGAAGATGACATCGGTGATCTCGACCACCACCAGGGCAGCCAGGAGGGGAGTGCCGGCTCGTCGCCCGTTCACCTTCGTGAAGAACCGTTGGCCGTCGAACTCCGTGGTGACCGGCATGATGCGGCGCAGCAGCCCGAGGCCGCGCATCCCATCCTTCTGGTCCTCGTCGTCGCGGTGCCGGATGACCTTCAGCCCTGTGTAGACAAGGAACCCGCCGAACACGAGCAGTACCCACCAGAACTGAGCGATGAGTGCGGTGCCGAGCCCGATGAACATCGCCCGCAGCGTGAGCGCTCCGAAGATGCCCCAGAACAGCACTCGGTGCTGGTACTTCACCGGGATCGAGAGCGTGCCGAACACCATCGCCCACACGAACACGTTGTCGACGCTCAACGACTTCTCGATCAGGTAGCCGCTGATGTACTCGCCGAACGCGTCGCCCCCGAAGGAGATGGCGACGATGACCGCAAAGGAGAGGCCGCAGCCGACCCATACGAGCGATTCGACGAGTGCTTCCCGGGTCGTGGGCGCATGGGCCTCACGGTGTCGGTAGAGGTCGATTGCCAGCATGGCGACGATCACTGCCCCGAGAGCCAGCCAGGCACCCAGGGGGACGTCGAGGTCGACGAACCGCGATCGGTCAGGGTCAGTGGCGGCGAGCAGCATTGCGAAGGTGATCCTTTCGACTGCCTCAGGGTGGGACAGTCGAAGGTCTCGCTCCCGCGTCGCTGCGGTCGGGGGGCCGGGCAGCAAGCTGCCGTGATGACGACCGATCCCGTAGGGCTACTCCCCTTCGACCCTGAGAGTGTGGCAGGTCTGCCACCGCTTCTCGGCACCGGGGGCACAGAATGCGAGACGACGGGTCCGGCCAGACGACACGCGGTCCTCAGGGCTTCCGGATGCTCACCCCGAGCCTCGCGGGTCGGGTGGTGGTCGGTCAGGTGCGGGAGATGACTTGTCTGCCGTAGCGCTCGAGCGTCTCGAGCGTGTGACCGAGGTCGTCGCCGGGCACCCCAACCTGCACCCAGGTAACGCCGATAGCTGCGAGCTCGGCCAGACCGGCGAGATGCGCGTCAGCGTCGAAATCGTCGGACGCGGGGTCACCGCCCGCGCCACAGCCGAAGCTGATGTCGATGCTGTCTGGGTCGCGACCGGCGGCGGCGAGGCGCCCGCGCAGGTCGTCCACCAGGACGGCGAGCTCGTCGACCGTGCTGAGCGCGACCGTGCGAGCGGTCTTGGCCAAACCGGCGGGTGCCGCGAACGGCGCCCATCCGTCGCCGCGGTCGGCGACCCGTTGGCGGGCCTGGGCGCTGTTGCCCCCGATCCAGATCGGCGGTGGTGCAGTCGGACGCGGGTGAGCGGTCACGCCTCGGGCGTTGAAGTGACGGCCCTCGATCGTGACGGCGTCGGTCGTCCAGATCGCCCTGATCGTGTCGATGGCCTCATCGAAGAGCTCGTTGCGCTCGGCGTGGTCGACGCCGAGGGCGGCGAACTCGCCCTTCAGATAGCCGGCGCCGGCAGCGAGCGTGAAGCGACCGCCGGAGAGCACGTCCAACGTCGACGCGGCCTTGGCCACAACGAACGGGTTGCGGTACGGCAGCACGACGACGTTCGGGATGAGTCGGATGCGCGTCGTGGCCGCGGCGCAGAACGACAGGGCCACAAATGGGTCGAGCGCGTCGTGGCCGCCGCCTTCCAGCCAGCGTTGCGATGGCGCGGGGTGGTCCGTGAAGCCGATCCCATCGAAGCCCGCCCGCTCCGCAGCGGCCGCGACCTGCGCGATCCCGCCACCGGTGGCGAAGTCGGGGTGGTACGGATGGCTGATCAGCGGGTAGGTCGTGGCAAACCTCATGCCAGCATCCCAGCACGTCCCGCAGCCTCGAATGCGTGACGCAGCGCGTCGATGTCCGTTCCATCGAGCATCCGGTATGGATCGGCAGGCGTCGGACGCCACCACACCGGGTCGGTGGTCGTCCATCGTTCGGCGCGCAAGGGCTTGCGATCGATCTTGCGGGTGGCGGTCAGCGGCATCGTCTCGACGATGCGCAGGAAGCGAGGCGCCCACTTCGTCCCCATGTCGGGCTGCTCGACGAGGAACGCGGCGAATGCTGCCGGATCGAACGCGGTGCCGTCATCGAGCTCCAGTGCGGCCATGACCTGATCGGCTGTGCGCGGATCGGGCACGGCATAGACGACTGCCGCCGCCACACCAGGGAATCGGCCCAGGATGCGCTCGACGGGAGCGGCGGCGAAGTTCTCACCGTCGACGCGCAGCCAGTCGGCCGACCGGCCCGCGAAGTAGAAGGTGCCCTCTTCGTCCCGGTACCCGAGATCGCCGCTCCAATACCACCCGTTGCGGGACCGCTCCGCGTCTGCTTCGGGGTTGGCGTAATACCCCTCGAACGAAGACAGCACGTCGCGGCCGACGATCTCGCCGGTGGCCTTGGCCGCGTTGAGGAGTCGTCGGTGCTCGTCGAAGATCGCTCGTGGGCACTCCGCCCCCGTGGCGGGATCGTGCACACCCACGTCCTGGCCCTCCTTCGGACGACCGAGCGCTTCGGGTGGCATGCCGGGGAACGGCTGGATCACCACGGCCCCCTCGCTCGAGCCGTAGCCCTCGACGACATAGCAGCGGAAGCGGCGGCGGAACTCCTCGACGTCGCGTGGGGACGCCTCTGAGCCGAGGCCCCACTTCAGCGTGTTGTCGGCATCGTCAGGGGATTCCGGCTGAGCGAGGATGTACGACAGTGCTCTGCCGACGTAGTTGAAATAGGTGCATCCGTGCTCGCGCACGTCGGGCAGGAACGCGGACGCGGAGAACCGCGGGCGTAGCACCACTGACGCTCCCTTGACGGCGGCTGGGAAGAGGTTGGCCAGCAGCGCGTTCCCGTGGAAGAGCGGCATGGCGCAGTACAAGACGTCGTCACTCGTGAAGGCGACGGCGGACGCCGCGGAGGTGCGGGCGGCACGGCCCTGCGTCATGCGCACGGCCTTGGGCGCCCCGGTCGACCCTGAGGTGAACATCAGCAGGAAGAGGTCGTCGGGACAGGGCACCGCTGGCGGGATCGCAGCGCCGGCGTGCTCGGCAACGCGCTTAACCCATGCCAGCTCGGCAACGCTGGCGATCTCCGCGCCGCCCAGATCAAGACCATCGAGCAGCGGAGCCTGGGTGCTGTCGGTGAGGACAAGGCGGCAGTCGGTGTGGCGGATGTCGCGGGCGAGCTCGTCTCCGCGACGGGTGGGGTTTATCCCGACCACCACCGATCCCGACAACGCCGCGCCGCCCAGCACAAACACGTACTCCGCCACGTTCTCGAGCAGCACACCGACGTGCAGCGGCGCGCCATTGCCGATCGCTGTGAGCAGCGACGCTCGGGCGGCGCTCTCGGCCACCACCTCGCGCCACGACCAGGATGCGTCGCCAGTCCGAAGAGCGGGGTTGTCGTCCGCGGCGCGATCCACGAAGAGCTCTGCGATGGTGTCGGCCACGCTCAGCTCCGCGGGAGGCCGAGGACGCGCTCGGCGATGATGTTGCGCTGGATCTCCGACGCGCCGGCCGAGATCGTGTTGGCAAAGGAATGGAAGTACTGCTCCAGCCAGGTTCCCTGGGGCTCGTCGATGGCGTGGTGGCCGTCGGGATCCACGGTGCCGATCTCGACAGCGTCGGCACCTTGGATCTCAGCGGCGACCAACGCCAGCCGCTGACGAACCTCGCTGGCGTAGAGCTTCATCAGCGCCTGCTCAGGGGCGCTGCCGCCACGAGCGAGCTTGGCGAAACCGCGGTAGCCGAGACAGCGCGCCGCCATCGTGTCGATCGCGATCTGGACCACCTGGTCGATGGCGAGGACTCGTTCTGCCTCATCCATGCGTGCGGTGAACGTCGGGGCATCGCGGAGGAGCTTCTCGAGCGCTTCCTCGAGGTTCATCACGCCGCTCACCCACACCATCCCGCGCTCGTGGGCGAGGGATCCGTTGGCCATGGCCCACCCGTTGTTGAGCTCGCCGACGAGGTTCGACGCCGGGACCACGACGTCGGTGAGGAACACCTCGTTGAGATCCGGGTGCTCGGGGTGGACGATCTCGGGGAGGGGGCGAACGGTGATGCCGGGCGTGTGCATGTCGACGAGGATGATGCTGATGCCCTTGTGCTTGGGAACACTGGTGTCGGTGCGGCAGAAGAGGTAGCAGAAGTCGGCGTAGTTGGCGCCAGAGGTCCACACCTTCTGCCCGTTGATGACGAAGTTGTCTCCGTCGCGCACCGCTCGGGTGCTCAAGGCCGCTAGGTCGCTTCCTGCCCCTGGCTCGCTCATCCCGAGGCAAGCGGTGACCTCGCCGCGCAGGATGGGCATCGCGTAGGCGCTGACCTGCTCGGGTGTGCCGTAGTCGAGGATCGACGGAGCGACGATGCCGAGCCCCTGCACGTTGGTCGTCCGGGGCACGCGCTCCTTGGCGAGCTCCTCCATGTACACGAGCGTTTCGATTGGTCCAGCGTTGCGTCCACCCAGCTCCGGGGGCCAGCCCGGCACGAGCCACCCCGCGTCGAACATCGCCCGGGTCCAGCGGCGGGCCCACTCGGGAGCGTGCCCTGTCGACACCGAAGGTTCCGCAGCCATCGCTGCCGGCGTCGGCCGGTTGGCGGCAAGCCACTCCCGCAGCTCGGAACGAAATGCCTCCACCGAGTCGTCGAACCGCAGTCTCATGGGGTCAATCCCAGCAGTGTTGCGAGGCGTGCTCGGTGGAAGGCAGCGGTGCCGAAGAGCAGATCGCCCGACTTGGCCCGCTTCAGCAGGAAGTGCAGGTCGTTCTCCCAGGTAAACCCGATGCCGCCATGGAGCTGGAGTCCGTCGCCGACGACGAGGCGCTGACAGTCGCCGGCGGCCGACTTCGCCATAGACGAAGCAACGGCGCGCCGCTCGTCGTCCTCCGCGATGGTGAGCGCCGCGAAGTAGGCGAGTGATGATGCTCGTTCGACGGCCAGGTACATGTCGGCAAGTCGGTGCTTGAGGGCTTGGAACGAGCCGATGGGCCGACCGAACTGCTCGCGATCCTTGGCGTACTGAAGAGTCGTCTCGAAGATCGCCCTGCAGGTGGCGACGGTGGAGAGAGCCATCGCAGTGGTGGCCCCGTGGATCGCGCGTTCGAGAGCGTCGGGGGAGCGCGGGTCACCTGGCTCGAGCAGGACGCGGTCGGTTGCTACCTCGACGCTGTCAAGCGCAAGGGTGGCGAGCGGCATCGTCGGGTCCATCACGGTGCACGGAGTGGCCGCGATCGCTTCGCTTGGCACCAAGAAGGCACCCAGTCCGTCGATCCCTGAGGTGCCATCCAGCCGAGCGACCACGGCGACCTCGGGTGCGGTGGCGCCATCGAGCACGTGGGTCTTCGCACCGTCAAGCACCCAGCCGGTGCCGGCTCGGCGAGCGGTGGTGTCGACCGCCGCCAGGTCCCAGCGTCCGTGCTCGCCCACCGCGAGCGTTCCCGTGAGCGAGCCGTCTGCGATGCGGGTCAGATGCTCTGCCGCGCCGGCAGAGCTGAGCAGGGGCATCAGCTGGGTGACGGTGGCGAGGAACGGGGAAGGCGCTGCGACACGCCCGAGCTCCTCGACGACGATGCCGACCTCGAGGAACCCGAGGCCCATGCCGCCGTGCTCCTCCGTGATGCCGATGGCCGGCCAGTCGAGCCTCACGAGCGCTGCCCATAGATCAGCCTGCGGCGCTGTGTCGTCGCCCTCGTACACCGAGCGCACCACCGACGGCGGGCACTCAGCGGCGAGCACTCTCCTGGCGTTGTCGCGCAGATCGAGCTGGTCGTCGCTGAACTCGAAGTCCACTAGGCGGGAACGCCAAGGCCGAGGAAGCCGCGTTGGTAGATCGTCACCATCGCGTCGATGGCGTCGGACTGCTTGGTGAACCGCAGAGTGAAGACGCTGTACGGGAGGCGTTCTATGAGCGCGAGCAGGGCCAGCGCGTCGACGGTGGAGTCGCCGAAGTTTCGCGCCTCGAGCACGACCATGAGCTGGGCGATGACCGATGCTCCGACGTGCTGCGAGAAGCTGATGAGCTCAGGGTCGGCTCCCTGCATCTCCTGCCATGTGCTGATGACGCCGCCGTTGTCGCCGTAGGTGGTGAACCAGACCTCGAACCACTGCTGGAGCGTGGCCGTGTCGCCGTTCATCGGGAACTCGTCGAGCAGCTCGATCATGCGGGTGCTCGCCGCCTCGGCGAGGGCTCGAAAGAAGTCGTCCTTGTTGGCGAAGTAGCGGTAGAAGCTCCCGTGGGAGACCCCGGCGACTTCGACGATGTCGTCGACACGGGCGTCGTGATAGCCCCTCGCTGGGAGAACCTTGGCGCCAGCGGCGAGCAAGCGCTGGCGGGTGCGTTCGCCGCGGGGACGAAGCGCACGCCCGTGGTCGGTGGCCTCCGTCGCGGCAGAGGGCGGCTTCGCCGGCTGCGACCGTGCGCCTCGGCTTCGCTCGAGGTTGACACCGTCGATCGGTCCCTCGAACAGGCGATGCACGAGCTCGGCAAGGCCACGGATGACGCGCTCGCGTGGTAGCGCTCCTGCCATGTTCTCCCAGTAGAAGCTGCAGCGGATGAGCACGGCGACGAGTCCGGTTGCGAGGTGCGCGGTCGTTCCGTCCGGATCGTCCTCCGCCTCGAAGGCGCGGAGGAGGGCGCTGCCCATGCGCTCGCTGATCGAGCTGGAGCCGCGGGCCATGGGCTTGTGATCGCGACTGGCGGCCTGGAATGCCTCAAAGACGGGTGAGTACCTGCCGTAGAGCGTGGTGAAGTCGTTGATCCACGCGGCGAGCGCATCGACGCCGTCGGCGTCGGGGGTGATGACACCGAGCTGATCGCCCAGGGCCACCATCTCCTTGCCGAGCTGGCCAGCGAGCTTCCAGAAGACGTCGTCCTTGCTGGAGAAGTACTGGTAGAACGCCGGACGCGAGCAGCCGGCGCGCTCCGTGATCAGCTCTACCCGCGTGTCGTTGTACCCGACCTCGGCAAAGACATCGAGCGCAGCCGCGAGGATTCGCTTCTGTGTGTCGCTGCCGCGCTCGCCCACGAGGGGGTTGGCGCCGAAGGGCGGTCGCCTCACAACACTGGTGCCGTCCATCTGGCTCACGCTACGCACGCCCCCATTTGTTGGCTCGGCCATCCCGGCATGGCCCCGCCGGTTGCGTCGCAGGACCCGTGGACTAATCTAACAGCGCTGTCACATCCAGTTCTGGAGGGGACCAATGCAGGTCGAAGATCTGATCCTGGTAAGTGTCGATGACCACGTGGTCGAGCCACCAGGACTGTTCGAGGGGCGGCTCTCCAAGAAGGCCGCCGCCAAGGCGCCGTTCATCGAGACGCTCGACAACGGCCGCGAGGTCTGGATGTTCGAGGGCGCTGCGATGCCCAACGTGGGCCTCAATGCCGTCGCCGGCCGAGTGAAGGAGGAGTACGGACTGGATCCGTTGGCCTTCTCCCAGATGCGACCCGGTTGCTACGACATCCATGAGCGCATCCGTGACATGAACGTCAACGGCGTGCTGGGCTCGCTCAACTTCCCGAGCCTCACTGGCTTCTGCGGGCAGCTCTTCTCCACCTGCGACGACCTCGACATCGGTCTCGAGCTGTTGCAGGCGTACAACGACTGGCACATCGACGACTGGTGCGGCACGTACCCCGGCCGCATGATCCCGCTCGCCATACCGCCGCTGTGGGATCCGAAGCTGATGGCCGCCGAGGTGTACCGCCTCGCCGAGAAGGGCTGTCACGCGGTGACCTTCTCGGAGAACCCCTCGAAGCTGAAGTACCCGAGCTACCACACGGATCACTGGGATCCGTTCCTCGCGGCGTGCGAGGAGACCGGCACCGTGATGTGCCTCCACATCGGCTCGTCGTCCGAGACGGTGATCACCTCGTTCGACGCGCCGATCGACACGCTCATCACTCTGCAGCCCATGAACATCGTGCAGTGCGCAGCCGACCTCGTGTGGTCGCCGATGTTCCGGAAGTTCCCAAACCTCAAGGTGGCGCTGTCCGAGGGTGGCATTGGATGGGTGCCGTACTTCCTCGAGCGGATCGACTACGTGTACCAGCACCACAAGGCCTGGACGAACCAGGACTTCGGCGACAAGCTCCCGAGCCAGGTGTTCAACGAGAACGTCCTCACCTGCTTCATCGACGATGCGGTCGGCATGGAGGTTCGACACCACCTCAACCCGGATCACATCCACTGGGAGTGCGACTACCCGCACTCCGATTCGACTTGGCCCAACGCACCGGAGATGGCGATGAAGTACCTCGACGGCGTACCCGATGTGGAGATCGACAAGATCACGCACCTCAATGCCATCAAGAACTTCTCCTACGACCCGTTCGCCCACATCCCGCGCGAGGAGTGCACGGTAGGAGCTCTCCGGGCCCAGGCCACCGACGTCGACACCACTCCGAAGTCACACGGCACCGGGAAGTTCCAGGACGAGGGCATCGTGACTGCCATGACCCTTGCCCAGCGGATGGGCAAGGGTTGAGCGACCAGCCCTTCCGAGTCCTTCCCGCGCTCGACGACACCAACCGGTTCTTCTGGACGTCCGGCGAGGACGGCCAGCTCCGCTTCCTGCGCTGCCAGGACTGCGGCTACTACCTCCACCCGCCGCTTCCGCGCTGTCCCGAGTGCGGCGGGCGCGATCTCACTCCTGACGCGGTGAGCGGTCGCGGTGAGGTGTACTCGGTGACCATCAACCACCAGAGCTGGGATGGCGGCACAGAGCCCTACGCCATCGTGCTGGTCACGTTCCCCGAGCAAGAGGGGCTGCGCCTCACCAGCAACGTGATCGGCTGCCAGTCGGATGATGTGCACATCGGCATGCCCGTGCAGGTGGCCTTCGAGCAGCGCGATGACGTGTGGTTCCCGCTGTTCGAGCCGGCAGCGTCGTGACCGACTTCGAGCGTCGGTCGGTCATCTCCGGCATCGGCCAATCCGCCATCGGTCGCCGCCTGTACCGAACCGGTCTTGACCTCACGATCGAGGCAGCCCTTCGGGCCATCGCCGATGCCGGCCTCACCACCGACGACATCGACGGCATCGCCACCTACCCGGGCTCGGGCGGGATCGGCGAAGCCTTCTCCGGCCCTGGCACTCCCGAGGTGCAGGATGCGCTGCGCCTCAAGGTGAACTGGCACACCGGCGGCCTCGAGGGCGCCGCCCAGCTTGCGGCCGTGATCAACGCCGTGATGGCGGTGGGGGCAGGGTTGGCTCGACATGTGCTCGTGTACCGCACCGTCACTGAGGCGTCCGCACAAGGCGACGGTGGCCGCCAGGGCATCGGTGCACCCAGCGGCGGCGGGAGCGGCAAGGCGCCGAAGATGGGCGGATCGTTCCAGTGGAGCATCCCGATGCGGGCCTACTCAGCGGCCAACTGGCTGGCTCTCGTCGCGAACCGGCACTTCCACGAGTTCGGCACCACCGCGGAGCAGATGGCGATGATCCCGATCAACGCCCGCCGCAACGCCGGGCTGAACCCGCAGGCCGTCTACCGCGACCCGATGACGCTCGACGACTACTTCGCGGCGCGCATGATCACCACGCCATTCCGGCTGTTCGACTGTGACGCGCCAGTCGACGGTTCCACTGCGGTCGTCGTCTCCGTCGCGGAGCACGCTTCGAACGTCGACCACCCCGTCGCCCGTGTCGAAGCGGTCGGGACGGCTCTCCGGGGTCGACCCTCATGGGACCAGTTCGACGATGGCACCTCGATGGCCGCGCGAGATGCAGGAGCACATCTGTGGTCGCGCACCGACCTCACGCCAGCCGACGTCGACATCGCTGAGCTCTATGACGGGTTCAGCTTCCTCACCATGACCTGGCTCGAGGCTCTTGGCTTCTGCGGCAAGGGCGAGTCGGGACCGTTCATCGAGGGTGGCAGGCGCATCGCCCTCGACGGCGAGCTTCCGCTCAACACCCATGGTGGGCAGCTGTCAGCCGGTCGTCTCCATGGTTTCGGGTTCATCCACGAGGCTTGCTTGCAATTGCGCGGGGCGGCGGGCGAGCGACAGGTGCGGAGCAACGTCGAGGTCGCGGCGGTGGCCAACGGCGGCGGCCCGATCGCCGGTGCGATGCTCCTCACCCGGGAGGGCTGAGTCGATGACGTTACTCATGCTCCTGGAGATGATCGCGTCGGCCTTCGGTGACCGTGTCGGGATCGGCACATCAGCCGACGGGCTCACCTATCAACAGCTGCACGACCGTGCTGCTGCCGGAGCCCAGGTGATTCGGAGCCACGGCGCAAAGCACCTCGCCTACGTCGGCTCGAGCAGCGAGGCATTCCCCGTCGCCCTGTTCGCCAGCGCCTGGGCGGGCGTCCCGTTCATCCCGCTCAACTACCGCCTGAGTGGTGAACAGCTGCGGGCGCTCCTGAGCGCTCATGACGACACGCTCGTCATCGCGGATGCATCAGCCGTGGCATCGCTGGGAGGGTCGGCCCCCACGATCCTCACGGTCGACGACTGGAACAAGGTCACATCGGAACCCGTCGATGCCGAGCCATCGCTCACCGACGGCGAGGACATCGCCGTGCTGCTCTACACGAGTGGGACGACGGCCGCGCCGAAGGCGGTCGTGCTGCGACACCGCCACCTCAGCTCGTATGTGATCGGGTCCGTGGAGTTCGCCGGCGCCGATGAGGACGACGCCACCCTCGTGAGCGTTCCGCCGTACCACATCGCTGGTGTCGCCAACGTGCTGTCGAACGTCTATTCGGCCCGCCGCGTGGTGTATCTGCCGGCCTTCTCGCCGGACGCCTGGCTCGGCATCGTGCAGGCTGAGGGCATCACACACGCCATGGTCGTGCCCACCATGCTGGCCCGTGTCGTCGACTCGCTCGGCGAGGGCTCGGCTGCCAGCACGCCCACGCTTCGCTCGCTCGCCTATGGGGGGGCGCGCATGCCGGCGACGGTGCTAGAGGCGGCCCTTCGCACCTTCCCCAGCACTGACTTTGTGAACGCATACGGACTCACCGAGACCAGCTCCACCATCGCCGTGCTCGGCCCGGACGACCACCGAGCGGCACTTGCTGGAGACGAGGTCGCTCGGCAGCGCCTTGGCTCGGTCGGACGTCTGGTGCCTGGCATCGAGGTGGAGATCCGCGACGAGGAGATCTGGGTCCGTGGTGAGCAGGTGTCGGGCGAGTACCTCGGCCATGGTGCTTCGGTCGACGCGGACGGGTGGTTCCCCACTCGGGACCGTGGATGGGTAGACGAGGAGGGGTACCTGTTCATCGAAGGTCGCAGCGACGACACGATCATCCGGGGCGGTGAGAACATCGCTCCTGCGGAGATCGAGGATGTGCTGCTCGCCCATCCGGCAGTGCGCGACTGTGCTGTCGTCGGTGTCCCGGACGACGAGTGGGGCCAGCGGATCGCCGCCGCTGTCGTCTGCCGAGCGGGGGAGACCGTTGACGCCGATGATTTGCGCGAGTTCGCCCGCGAGCGGCTGCGGTCCTCCAAGACCCCGGACCTGATCGCATTCCGCGACGAGCTTCCTCACACCGAGACCGGCAAGCTTCTGCGGCGCGCCGTCCTCGCCGACCTCACCCAGGAGCTGTAGTGGCCTTCGATCTCGACGGACTCATTGCGTGCCTCGAGATGACCGAGGTCGAACCCGGCGTGGTGGAGGGTCAGAACCTCGACATCGGCTACCACCGGGTCTTCGGCGGTCAGATCATTGCCCAGATGGTCACCGCCGCGGCGCAGGCGTCGCCCGACAAGTCGGTGAAGTCGCTCACGGTGCTCTTCCCGCGCGAAGGCGACACCGCCAAGCCCATGCGATACCGCGTCGACAAGCTGCAGGACGGTCGTACGTTCGGTACCACCCAGATCACCGCCACACAGGATGACAAGGTCATCTCGGCGGCTGTCGTGTCGATGCACGCTGATGAGGACGGTCTCCACCACTCGGCGCCGCTGCCATCGGTCGGCGCACCGGACACGGCCACCCAGATCGATGTGCCGATGGTGCCGTGGGAGGTGCGCTCGGTGGGCGGCGTCGACCTGGTGGCACGTGACGCGGGGCCGCCTCGTTACGAGATGTGGATGCGAGCTGGGTCCGTCGTTGATTCTCGGGCTCTGCACCAGGCGCTGCTCGCCCATGCCACCGACCTCACGATCATCGGTACCGCGCTGCGGCCCTTCGAGGGCGTGTCCCAGGCCGACTCCACCGTCACGCTCCACACCGCGGTCACGTCACACTCGATGTGGTTCCATCAGCCCTTCCGAATCGATGAGTGGTTCCTCATTGCGCAGGAGAGCCCGGTGGTGGCCAACGGCCGCGGGTTCGGTCGTGGCGAGGTGTTCACCGAGGCCGGTGAGTGCGTCGCCTCCTTCGCCCAAGAGTCGATGATCCGCCGTCTGGAACCGAAGCCGTGAGCGAGCGGGCTCTGCTGGTCGCGTCGCTGCCGCATGGTCCGCGCCAGCCCTTGGTCGGCACACCGTCGAGGCAACCCGGTTCGGTGCGGCGTACGACCAGCATCGACCAGCGACGCAGGGAGCCCGGCAAGCCCCAGGAGATCGTCGCGAGCGGACGCGATCTGCTGACGCGTGCCGACGGAACAGTCGAGGTGGTCGACGACGTGAGGTTGCAAGCAGGCGTCGACCCGATGGGCGTCGTCATCTCGCTCGAGATCGATCCTCCTGTGCCCGGCCTCGATGCACTGCTCGGCGGGCACGTGAGCAGAGGGCTGCGCGGGCGCGTGGACGAAGCCCTTCCGGACCACCGTGCGAGGGCGACCGTGCTGCACCAGCTGCTCGACGACTTCCCGATGGCAGCGCTGCTCTCCAGCTACGGATCGACCCGAGAGATGGAGGACTGGAACATCCCCAAGGAGACCGCGGCGGGGATGGCCGATCTGTGTGCTGGATGGGCCGGCGACGGCACGATGCTCGACGCCCTCGATCGCACCGGCATCTTTCCCATCCCGCTGGGTCCTCCCGCCCCCGACCTGATCTCGCCCGACGACCCACTTGCTTGGCACGACATCGAGCCGATGGTGCCGCGCTCGATCCGTCGTCGTCGTCGCCTCGACCTGTTCGCTGGTGATCCGCTCACCATGGATGTGCACTTCCGCGACAGCCACCTCGGAGCGGACGGCCTCGAGGACGTTCTGCACGAGTACACGCTCGCGGTGGACCTCGACCCTGCGCTCACCGTCCTCCGCAGTGAGGCCACCGTGCGCGTCCTGCCCTGGCCCGAGTGCCCAGGTGCGATCGCAAGTGCGGGTCGCATCGTCGGTCAGCCCGTGTCCGCGCTGCGGCAGGTCGTGGCGGCGGACTTCAAGGGCACCAGCACCTGCACCCACCTCAATGACGTCCTGCGATCGCTCGCTGGCGCAACAGCGCTCATCCAAGGCTTGTCTCGATGACGGCCTACGACCTCAACGGCAGGGTGGCGCTGGTGACCGGCGCGTCGCGCGGGGTCGGGTCGGCCGTGGCGCTTGCCCTCGCGGAGGCGGGGGCAAGCGTGGCCTGCGCGGCGCGGTCCACGGCGGCAGCACCACAGCGCACCCCTGGCACCCTCGACGACACGGTGGCCCGCATCACCGACTCCGGTGGATCGGCGATCGCTGTGCCGACGAACCTCGCCGACCCCGCCGAGGTCGAAGCCATGGTGGAGCGCACGGTCACCGAGCTCGGACGCCTCGACATCTTGATCAACAACGCGGCGATCACGTTCGTGGGTGACATCGACATCCCGCAGTCGCGTCACGACCTCGTGATGGCCGTGAACCTGCAGGCCCCGCTCATCGCGTCACGAGTCGCAACCCCGCACTTCCGAGCCGCTGGTGGCGGTCGCATCCTGAACGTCTCCTCGGTGGCGGCGCTCGTGCCGTTCCCCGGGCTCATGTCCTACGGCATCTCCAAGATCGCCCTCGAGCGGCTCACGGTGGACCTGGCCCGCCAGCTGCAGCGCGACGCCATCGCGGTCAACTGCTTCCGCATCGACCTGCCGGTGGCGTCGGAGGGCTTCGTCGCCAACACCCCCGGCGCAGATCGATCGACCTGGGAGCCGTGCGGGGTCGCAGCCGAGGGGGTGCTGTGGATGCTTCGCCAACCCGCCAGCTACTCGGGTCGGCGGGAGAGCATGCTCGACCTGCGCCAGCGGGAGCGGATCATGGCCAGCCAGGCCGCGGTCCCAACCCAAGGCGTGCCGATCACCGAGCTCTACGACGGGCTCGCCGCCGACGGCGCCACCGTGTTCGAGGAGCCCTACGACGAGGAGCGACCGTGACCGACATCGCGGCGGCCATCGCCCGCCACAAGGAAGTGCTCGCCAACGGCATGCACCTGCTCTCTGGGCTGCGCATGCGTGACGTCGGGGTCGAGGGAGCTGACCTCGCCGTGGAGCTGATCGTGGACGACACGCTGACCAACCCTGGTGGAGCGCTGCAGGGTGGGCTCGTCGCCACGCTGGCCGACATCGTCGGAGGGCGCATGGCGATGACCGGTCTCGGCGACCAGGAGATCGTCGTGACCTCTGACCTCACGGTCCACTATCTCGCGGGCGTGACCGGCGGCTGCGCGCACGCCGTCGGCACCGTGCTTCGCCGCGGTCGGCGCTCGGTGGTCACACGAGTCGAGGTCTACGACGGGCGCGGGGGCGAGCTGGCAGCCGCCTGCCAGCTCGCCTTCAAGATCGTCGGGCCGTCGAGCTACGGGGTCGGCTGAGCACTCAGCTCGGTCGGTTCGCGACGTAGACCGTGTTGGCCGTCTCGCCACCCGTGTGCGGGTTGGGGAACGGGACGACGTGGACCTCGCACGGACCGATCGCCTGCTCCACCACCTCGAGATACTCGGCGTCGGGCGGATCGTCGGACCACAGGGCGTACACACCACCGGGGTGCAGCCGATCGCCAAGCCTGCGCAGCCCGGCGATCTCGTAGAAGGGCGCGTGGCTCGGGTGCAGCAGGTGGCGGGGCGTGTGGTCGATGTCCACGAGCACCGCATGGACCAGCCCTGGCGCGTCGGGACCGAAGGGAACGCCGTCGGCGACCATGGCAAAGAAATCGCCGTGCACGAGCTGGCATCGATCGTCCGCGGCGAGACCCTTCGAGAGGGGGAGCAGGCCGAGCGAGTGCCAGTCGATGACCTCGCTGAGTGCCTCGATGACGCGCACTGACCGCACGCGAGGATCGTCCAGCACCGCCTGAGCGGTGTACCCAAGCCCAAGCCCGCCGATGATGACATCAAGGCGATTCCCCGTCGCCGCGGCCAGGCCGAGCGTGCCGAGCGCGATCTCCGCCACCGTGAAGAGGCTCGACATGAGGTGCTCCTCGCCGAGCATCGCCTCGTAGACGTCGATCTGCAGGGTGGGCTCCCGACGGCGGCGCAGGCTGATCTCGCCCATCGGCGTCTGGCGCCGGTCCAGCTCCTCGAACATCGCGCTCATCGACC
>JBBDWQ010000015.1:0-34069 GCA_040902805.1 Acidimicrobiales bacterium | reverse complement strand
CCCAACCTTCTGATCCGTAGTCAGATGCTCTATCCAATTGAGCTACGAGCGCTGGGTTGGAGGAGGCACTCTACCGGAGCGCTTCTTTACCGGTCGACCCGGGCGGTGGACGGCGTCATCGACGGCTCTGGCTCGGAGCTCCGGCCAGGCCGCGCCTGCGCTCGGTCGCAGCTCCCTAGGCCGAGCCGACTCCCGGCGCGACCGTCGGCCAAGGGCGCTCGCGCTCGACGGCGAGCGCGACATCGAACAGCAGCGCGTCACGGTGGTGCGCGGCGAGCACCTGCATGCCGACAGGCAGCCCGTCGACCGTGCCCGCGGGGATCGAGACGGCAGGGTTCCCGTAGATGTTGGCGGGAATCGTGAGTGCGCCCATGTTGACAAGATCCGGGAACCGAGCCTCGGCTTGGCCGAGCACTGCGGAGGGCATCTTTGGCGCTACGCCGCTGATGACGCGCACCGCACCGAGCAACCCCCGCACGAAGTAGCGGGCCGGGCCGTTCGAGAAGAGCTTGTCGATGATCGGCGCCTGCGGGTTGCTCGTCACCGCTTCGGCCGCGAACGCGGGGCCAGGGTTTGTCGCGGCGATCACCAGATCGACCTTGGCAAACGCTTCGGCCATTGCCACGTTCGCCTGGACGCGCAGCTCTTCGGCCGCCGCGGCCGTGCGCAAGTTGTACATCGCCTCCGCCAGATGCAGCCCCACCGCGACCTCGTCGGTGAGCTCGTCGGAGCAGCCGGGCCACCGATCCCCAAGATCCGCAAGGAGCGTCGCGAGGTTGCCCATCATCCACTGCGCCGCGAGGTTCGGCAGATCGATGCGGAGATCGACCTCGACCATCCCCGTGTCGGCGATCAGCTGCTTGGCCTCGCTGCGGGTGCGATCCTCGACCCCGTCGTCGAGTGTCGCTCCGCCCAGAGCGGGAACGATCGCGACGCGCAGACCCTTGAGGTCACTCGTGCCCAGCCCAGCCTCCCACCCACCTCGCGACGGAAGACTCGTCGGGTCATAAGGATCCACGCCCGCGCACACGTCGTAGTAGCGAGCCGCGTCACGCACGGAACGCGACAGGTTGCCAAGCACCACCGTGTGCGGACGCATGAACGCATGCGGGCCTCTTGTGATGCGACCGAACGTGCCCTTCATCCCAAGCAAGCCGGTGTACCCGGCGGGGATTCGGATCGATCCACCGCCGTCGCCGCCGTTGGCGAGACTGAGGAGACCACCCGCTACGGCCGCGGCCGAACCACCCGACGACCCACCGACGGTGCGACCGTGTTGCCACGGGTTGTGAGCTACGCCGTTGATCTTGGTGACGCTCACGTTGAGGCCGCCGAACTCGCTGGCGGTGGTCTGGCCAACAGGCACCACGCCACCACGATCGAAGAGCCGCTGCGTGTGGTGCGAGGTGTACGTGCCGATGCGGTCCTTGTAGACGAGGGAGGCCTCGGTCCATGGCCAGCCCTTCACCGGCTCGAGCTGCTTGATGCCGGTCGGCACCCCACCGAACGGCAACGACACATCGGCCGACGATGCCGCCGCTCGGGCTCGCTCCGGGTCGAGGTGCGAGAAGCAGTTCAGATCAGAGGACTCGATCGCAGCCAGCGTGGCCTCGAGCTCTTCAACCGGCGACCGCCCGCCCGATCGGAACTCGTCGACGAGAGAGCAGGCGTCTCCCAACCAGGGGCTATCCGACATGTGCTGTCCTCTCGATCTGGCGTCGTCACCCGAGGTTCTTCTCGGCGACACCTGCATCCTGGTGTCGCTCGCCCGGGTACGCCAACAGAGGTGTCACCGTCTCGGTGTTCCGTCGCTGGCGAATGCGACTGATCCACCAACGACGGTGGCCACCACCTCGAGGTCTGAGGTCAGCAGAACGAGGTCCGCACGAGCCGCCGAGCGGAGGTGGCCACGAGAAAGGTCACCGAGCACCCGCGCCGGTGCCTCCGCTGCCGCGACCGCCGCTTCCTGCGGAGTGCAGCCCGTGAACGAAACAAGGTTTCGGACCGCTTGATCCATCGACAGGGTGCTGCCGGCCAGCGTTCCGTCGGCGAGGCGGACCCCGTTCTCGTCCACCGTCACCTTCGCCCGTCCGAGGCGCGGCTCGCTTGATGGCAGGCCGAGCGCCCCAACCGCGTCGGTGACCAGCGTCAGTCGATCCCCCAGCGCTCGCTGGGCAAGTGCGACGACGCTCGGGTGCACATGGACGCCGTCCGCGATGAGCCCTACGTGCAGCCGCTCGTCCGTGAGGGCAACGCCACTCACTCCAGGTTCCCGATGGTGCAAGGGGGACATCGCATTGAAGAGGTGCGTGACCCAGGTGGCTCCGGCGTCGATGGCAGCGGCGGCCTGCGCGGCCAACGCATCCGAGTGTCCGATGGACACGACCACCCCGCGGCGCACGAGCTCCCCGATCACCTCGCTCGCGCCATCGAGCTCAGGTGCCAACGTGACGAGCGCGACGCCGCCATCCCGTGACCAGCCATCGATTGCCGCGAGATTCGGCATCCGAAGGAGCGCCTCGGGATGTGCGCCCTTCCTGGCCACGGACAGGAACGGGCCTTCGAGGTGCAGGCCCAGCGGCTCCGCACCGACCCAACCCGCCGGCGGTCCGGACGCAAGCGCGGCCAGCGCGCGCGGAACGACGTCGGGTGGCGTCGTGACGATCGTCGGCAGCCAGGCCGTGACCCCCCACCGTGGCAGCGCCGCCGCAAGCTCCCACAGTCGCTCCGGCTCACTGGCCAGGTCGATGCCGAGCGCGCCGTTGCACTGCAGGTCGATGAACCCGGGAGCGGCGAGGAGCCCCGTCGCATCGAGGATCACCGCACCGCCATCCACCTCATCCGCGATGACCCCGTCGCGGCACCCGATGTCCTCAGCGCGCCACTGACCATCCCGCCATACCGACGCACCGCGGATCACGAGGTCGCTCACGGGGGGAGTCTCGCCGATGCGCAGGCGCGAGACCGCCCGGCGTCTAACGCCGGGCGGAGAGCGGAGCGGGTGGGATTCGAACCCACGGAGGAGTTGCCCCCTCACATCCTTAGCAGGGATGCGCCTTCAACCTGACTCGGCCACCGCTCCAGGGGAACCGCCGAGGATACCCACGCACGCGGAGCGAGTGGGATTCGAACCCACGGACCCTTGCGGGTCGACGGTTTTCAAGACCGTTGCCTTCGTCCACTCGGCCACCGCTCCACCGTGGATTCTCACATAGTCAGCGTAAAGGTTGCGACGCGCTCCTCCAGGGCCGCCGTGAGCGTCAGGTGAGCTTGGCCCGTTGGGCGGTGATCCATGCGTCAGCGGCGCGCCACGCCTCCTCAGCATCGCGACGGACGGCAACGCCCTTCTCGCCCGCCGCTGGATAGCTGCCCAGGAACTTGATGTCGGCCACCTTGGAGCGGACATCGCGCAAGCAATCGGCCACGAGCTCATCCGCTAGGTGGCCCTCGAGATCGATGATGAAGCAGTAGTCGCCGAGCGCCTTCTTCGTGGGCCGTGACTCGAGCTTCACGAGGTTGATCCCGCGTGCCGCGAACTCCTGCAGGATCGCCAGCAGCGAACCAGCTCGATCAGCCCGCTGGAACACCACGATCGTCGTCTTGTCGTGACCGGTCGGCGACGGCACCGGGCCCTTGCCGACAAGCACGAAGCGCGTGCTGTTCTCGGGGTGGTCCTCGATGTCGCTGGCCAGCACATCGAGGCCGTAGATCTTGGCCGCGAGTGCCGGCGCAACCGCAGCGGACTGGCCGTCATGCTCATCTCCGACCATGCGCGCCGCCTCGGCGTTCGAGTTGGCGGCCACCACCTCAACGCCCGGCAGCTCCTTCGCCAGCCAACCGCGGCACTGCCCGGCGGCGACGGGAAACGTCAGGACGCGCCGCACATCACCCATCGTCACCCCTGGTGGGGCCATCAGGCTGAGCTGGATGCCCATGACCACCTCACGGAGGATGAGCAGGTCGTGCTCCAGAGCCAGGGCATCGATGGTGACGGTGACCGTCCCCTCGATCGAGTTCTCGATGCCGACGAAACCGAGGTCGACCCCGCCCGCGTCGACGGCGGCGAGCACTTCGGCGAAGGTGCCCATTCCCACGAGCTCCTGCGACGCGAGGTCGGCCTGGCCGAGGAGGGCCTGCTCGGTGAAGGTGCCCTCGGGACCGAGATAGGCGACACGGCGGAGGGGCGAAGCGGCGTCGGCGGTCACGAGGCGCAATGCTACTGATGTGGACGAAGCCGCCCTTCAGCGATTGCTCGACGACGTGCGCTCCGGCGACCTCCACCCCGACGACGCCTTGGGCCAGCTCCGCCGTCTGCCCTTCGCCGACCTCGGCTTCGCACGCGTCGACCACCATCGTGCGATGCGCCAGGGCATGCCCGAGGCGGTCTATGGCCCGGGCAAGGATCCGCAGCACGCTGCGAGCATCGTTCGCGAGCTCCTCGCCGGCGGCGCCAGCCCGGTCCTGCTCACCCGAGCCGACGACGAGCAGGCGCGCGTCGCCATCGCCGCCAACCCGGGTGGCACGCAGACCGGGACCACCCTCGTCTGGCAACCGGCCGCGCCGCGAGCGGAGCGCATCGTCATCTGCGCCGCTGGTACCGCTGATCTGCCCGTCGCCGATGAGTGCGCAACCGTCCTCGCCGCGCACGGCGTGGAGCCGGTCCGCCTGACCGACGTCGGTGTCGCAGGAGTCCACCGCCTCCTCGCGGAGATCGACGTGCTCACCGACGCGGAAGTCGTCGTCGTGGTGGCCGGGATGGAAGGAGCGCTCGCCAGCCTCGTCGGTGGTCTGACCCCGGCCCCTGTCATCGCCGTGCCGACCAGCGTCGGGTATGGCGCCGCCCTCGAAGGGGTCACCGCCCTGCTCGCAATGCTCTCGTCGTGCGCGGCCGGCATCACCGTCGTCGGCATCGACAATGGGTACGGCGCGGCCAGCGCGGTGCTCCGGATGCTCAAGTGATCCATCAATTGGTGTGAGAGGGGAAGACGGTCGATGACACGAGTAGCGTGGTTCCACTGCTTCTCCGGGATCGCCGGCGACATGGCGCTCGGGTCCCTGATCGATGCCGGCGCCGACCTCGACCAAGTGCGGCATCTCATCCAACGATTGCCCGTGAGCGGGTGGGCCATCGAGGCCGAGCCTGTACTTCGCTGTGGCATCGCGGCCACGAAGCTCCACGTCCACGCCGAAGAGGGCACTGTCGTACGGACGGCATCGCACATCACCGCACTCGTGGAGGAGGCACGCCTGCCGGACCGCGTCTCGCAGCGGGCGCTGGCGGTGTTCGGCGCCCTGGCCGAGGCTGAGGGTCGTCTGCACCGCCGTCCCGCGGCCCAGGTGCACTTCCATGAGGTCGGCGGGCTCGACGCCATCGTCGACGTCGTAGGCACGTGCGCAGCGATGGAGGTGCTGGGGATCGACGAGGTGCAAGCGTCCACCATCGTGACCGGCACCGGCATGATCCGCGCCGCGCACGGCATGCTCCCAAATCCAGCGCCAGCGGTGGTTGCGCTGCTGGCCTCGGTCGGCGCACCGACGACCGGGCTCGAAGTCGGGGTGGAGCTCACGACTCCCACCGGCGCGGCCCTGCTGGCCGCTTTGGCGAGCGGCTTCGGGCCCCTACCGACGATGTCGATCGAGGCGACCGGCTTCGGCGCTGGCACGCGGGACATCGATGGACGCCCCAACGCGACACAAGTGGTGATCGGCACCGCGACCGAAGCGATCGGCGCTGGACAGCCAGTGGTGCTGCTCGAAGCCAACGTCGATGACGTCACCGGCGAGACGCTGGCTCACGCGGTCACGTCGCTGTTGGCCGCGGGAGCGCATGACGCGTGGGTCACGCCGATCATCATGAAGAAGGGTCGCCCCGCGTACACCGTCTCGGCGCTGGCCGACCCGGCGCTGTCGTCGCAGGTCGCCGCGACTCTCACGGCAGAGACCGGCTCGTTAGGCGTGCGCGGCACCGCCCTCGAACGTTGGCCCTCGGCGCGCAGCTCCGACATCGTCGAGGTGGAGAGCTATCCGATTCGGGTGAAGCTCAGCCCTGGACGCATCAAGGTGGAACACGATGATGCGGCCCGCGTTGCTCGCCGGGCTGGCTTGCCGCTGCGCGAAGTCGTGTCGCGCGCCGAGGCCGCCGCACGATCCGGTTTGCGTGTGGTCCCCGATGCGCCCGACGAGCGCTACACCGATCCTCCGTCGACCCACGAGCACCCGCGTCACGACCATCCGAGCGAGCACGATCACGACGGGCCCGACACCGCATGACCACGACCGCCGCATCCGATGTGGAGCGCGAGCCACCGGAGACCTGCTTGCAGTGTTGCTTCGATGGAGCCCAGTACGACCTCGACGACGCGCTGGGAACCCTGCGGGCGTTGCCGCCGATGTGGCGCTCCACGGTTGAGGGCATCAACCAAGCGGACCTTCTTGCTCGTCCTGCACCCGCGGTCTGGTCGGCTGCTGAGTACACGGCCCATGCCGCGGATGTCACTCAGGCCATGGGGCGGTTGCTCACCGGTCTGCTCACCATCGACGGGCTCGAGGTCGAGGCGGTGCCGGAAGGACACGCGCCTGACGTCAGAGATGGCTTCGAAGCGATGGCGATCCGTCTCACGGAGAACCTGGAGCGGTTACGTCAGCGTGCATTGCGCGTCGGCCCGGAAGCAGACGAGCGGTGGCGACGCACGGCACTCGCTGGAGGACATCGCGTAGACGGCGCCTGGGTGCTCCGTCACGCCATTCACGACGCACGGCATCACCTGCACGACATCGGGCGAGGTCTGCACCGCCTCGGCGCTGGCGCGCCCCGACAGGCCGGCCGTGTCGCGCACCTGCACCGGTCCGACGGGGGCGTACCGAAGGCATCCGTGAGCTCAGGGGAGGTCGGGATGCGAGGGCTGATCGGTGATCGTCAGGCAGACCGCCGCAATCACGGACGGCCGATGCAGGCGCTTTGCCTCTGGTCCGCGGAGGTCATCGACGCGCTGCGATCCGAGGGTCACCCGATCGCGCCGGGCCTCGCGGGCGAGAACCTCACGCTCAGCGGACTCGACTGGGGCACGATCCGGCCGGGCACGCAGCTTCGCATCGGCAAGGTGCTCGCGGAGGTCTCCGCCTACGCCACCCCCTGCGCCAAGAACGCTGACTGGTTCGTCGACCGGGACTTCAATCGGATGCACCACGACGGCCATCCGGGTTGGAGTCGGCTCTACGCGTGGGTCCTCGAGCCGGGCGCAGTCAGCGAAGGCGACGAGGTCATCGTCGAACCCTGACGATCGTTCTACGCAGGGCGCGAGCGCAGTGCGCGCCACAGCGCGCGATAGCTCGGGTAGGTGAAGTCCGGAGTGACCCACCCCGCCGCTTCGAGCTCGGCGTGCAGTCGCGGGAGGTTGCGCCACGGCACGCCCATGTCGACGTGATGAGCGAGGTGCCAGCCCGTGTTGAGCGGCACGATCCAGAAGCTCGCCAGCCACGACTGTTGGACGTGGTGCGTCGTCTGTCGACGATCCTTCGATCGTTGCATGCCGCCATGCTCGGCGATCGATCGCAGCCGATTGATCACCCGCCACGACGTGAGCCATGGTCCGAGCCACAGCAGCGGGTAGAGCCACCAACGACCGATGAGCACGGCGGCCACGACCAAGGGGATCTGCATCGCGAAGATGCGCAGCGCAATCGGACGTGATGAAGCGCCCCGGAGCGCGTTGAGGAGACCCTTGAGGTTCTTCCATCCCGAGGTACCTCGAGCGTCGCGCCACAGCTTGCGACGAAAGCTCGCCTCGGTGATCGGGTAGCCGTTGTAGAGGTTCATGTCGGGCTCATTTGGTCCGAACTCGTCCTTGTGATGTGCGAAGTGCCCGCGTCGGTACGCCTCGAGCGGCACAAAGGACGGGTAGGCCAGGACCCAGCCGCCCACCCAGTCGTTCCACCGCTTGTTGGTGAACAACAGCTTGTGAGCGGCTTCGTGACCGAGGATCGCGAAGCGGGCAAAGGCCGGACCCATCAGTACGAATGCCGCCAGGTAGGCGAGGGGATGAGCGAGCCACACCGCGGCGGCGATCGTGCCGAGCGCCTGCGCCCACGTGGCGACCACGCTGCCGAGGTTGCGGAGGTCGGCGATCTTGCGCAGCTCGGTGCGCAGCGCCGGTATGGGCATCCCGGTATCGGTGAGGCGGCAGGTGGGCAGCACGTCCGGCAGGACATCCGCCGCGGGCACAACCGTCGTCCGGGGTTCGGTCACCGCAGCCATCCCCAGTACCTTACACTTTACCAACAGATGTCGCTACTTCGTAATGCTCCGCCGCTCACGGCCCGATCAGTGCTGGCGTCGGTCCTCCTCGGGACCGACCCGCCCTGGCTGCCCACTCCCCTGCTCGTGCGCACCACTGCCCTGTTCGGCATCTCACAGGGTGCGACGCGCACCGCGCTGTCTCGCATGGTCGCCAGCGGGGAGGCAACTTCGGACGGCGGCGGCTACGGCCTGGCGGGCAGGCTCGCCGCGCGCCAAGAACGCCAGGCGGCCAGCCGTCGAGCGGAGACGCGGAGGTGGGACGGCACGTGGGAGCTGGCAACGGTCGACGGCGACGACGCCCGGCCGGCGGCCGACCGGGCCGCGCTGCGCGACGCGCTCCGCGCGTTGCGCCTTGCGGAGCTGCGCGAAGGAGTGTGGGCGCGACCCGACAACCTCACCGATGGTCGCTCTCCGGAGGCCATGGCTGTGGCCACGCGCTGGTGCCACTGGTGGCGCGCCGCGGCCCCAACGCCCACGCCGGAACCGTCGACGCTCTGGGAGCTCGGCCCGTGGGCCGACGGCGCCCACGAGCTCCGGCGCGAGATGGCGCGACGCGTCGACGCACTCGAAGCGGGCGATGAACACCACCTCGCTGAGGGCTTCGTCACCTCGGCGGCAGTGCTGCGACATCTGCAGGCCGACCCGCTCCTTCCCCGCGAGCTCCTGCCGGCGACGTGGCCGGGCGACACGTTGCGAAGCGACTACGACCGCTATGACACCGCCTATCGGGCGATGCTGCGCGCCTGGTTCAGCGAAGGGTGAGCACAGCGGCGAGGGTACGGATGTGGTCGTGACTCGTCGACGCACACACCGAGAACGGGTCCATGTGCACTGCCTGTAGCCCGCAGGCAACCGCGCCCTCGATGTCGTAGTGGACGCTGTCACCTACGTGCAGGACGCGCCCGGGAGCGATGCCCAAGCCAGCGACGGTCGTCTCGAACATCACAGCGTTTGGCTTGCCGATCCCGAGCACACCCGAGTCGGTGATGACTTCCACCATCGCTCCCGGTCCCGTGCCGATCTGGAGCCACTCGTGCGCGCGAAGATGAGCCGCGATCGTGCCATCACTGTTCGACGTCACCGCCAGTCGTACACCCGCGTCGACCAGCGTCTGCACGCCCTCGCGCGACCCGCCGACGGGCTGACGCCAGATGGCGGTGGCGAGCACCTCCGCCAGTGCGTCATGGGCCTGCACGTGCTCGTCCGTCGGAACGTCGACGGCCTGGATGAAGCCATCGAGGTAGTCGGTGAAGTCCTCATCGGCCGACCGGGCCACGTCCACCGCGGCCATCGCCCGGTAGTGGCCGATGCCGAACCGTGACCGGTCGAAGGTCAACCCTGCAGCCCTCAGCGCATCGGCGAGGACATCGTGGTCGGGCACGACGAGCACGCCGCCGACATCCAGACTGACTGCATCGAAGGCATCCGTCATAGGGTGCACAGGATATGAGCGACGACCGCCTGTACTTTCGCCAGCTGCTCGCGGGACGCGACTTCGCCGTCGCGGATCCGATTGCGCGACAGATGGTGAACTTCGTGTACCTGATCGGTGACCGAGTCACCGGCGAGGCGATGGCCATCGACCCGGCCTACGACATCCCGGGTCTGCTCGAGATCCTCGAGGCCGACGGCATGCGCCTCACGGGTGCGTTGGCCACGCACTACCACCCCGATCACGTGGGCGGTTCGATGATGGGTCACACCATCGACGGTGTGCGCGAGCTGCTCGCCGCGCACCCGGTGCCGATCCACGTCCAAGCCGACGAGGTGCCATGGATGATGCGCACAACTGAGCTGGCCGAGACCGATCTCGTGGCCCACGCCAGCGGCGACACCGTGATGGTTGGTGAGATTCCGATCGAGCTGATCCACACACCGGGACACACCCCGGGCAGCCAGTGCTTCTTCGTGAACGACTGCCTCGTGAGCGGCGACACGCTGTTCCTCGAAGGCTGCGGGCGCACCGACCTCCCCGGCGGCGACCCAGCGAAGCTCTACGAGAGCCTCACCACCAAGCTGGCCAAGGTGCCCGACCACGCCATCCTCTTCCCGGGCCACCTGTACTCCGCCGAGCCGAGCGCAACGATGGAGGACACTCGCAAGTTGAACTTCGTCTTCACCCCCAAGAGCGAGTCCGAGTGGCTCGCCATGTTCGGGCGGTGAGGCGATGACCACCTTCGCCTTGGTGCACGGGGCCTGGCACAGCGGAGGGTGCTGGGAGCCCACCGCGGCGCTCCTGCGAGACGCCGGCCACGACGTCGTCACGCCCGACCTTCCCTGCGAGGACGCATCCGCCGGGCTCGAGGCCTACGCCGCCACCGTGCTCGACGCGCTGGTTGACCTTCCGTCCGACGACCTAGTCGTCGTCGGACACTCGCTCGGCGGGCTCACCATCCCGCTGATAGCGGCCGCTCGTCCGGTGCGCGAGCTCGTGTTCCTCTGTGCGCTCGTCCCGCTTCCAGGCGCATCTGTGGCCGAAGACCTCATGGTGCTCGGCGACACCTTCGCGCCCGAATGGCCCGTGTTGGCCGCCCACCAAGTCGCCCATGACGGCGGATCGTCGAGCTGGCCCACCGATGCCGCCATCGACGCCTTCTACCACGACTGCCCGCCCGATCTCGCGGCGTCGGCTGCCGCGATGCTGCGGCGCCAGACATGGACGCCGAGCACCGACAAGAGCCCACTCGTCGCCTACCCCGACGCGCCCGCCCGTGCGATCGTCTGCACGGAGGACCGCGTCCTCTTGGCCGAGTCGTGCGCGCGCCACGCGTCCGAACGGCTCGACGCCACCGTCATCAGATTGGCAGGGGGCCACAGCCCGATGCTGGCCCAGCCCGCGGCCCTGGTCGAAGCGCTCACCCGAGCCGTCTAGGCATCCCGCGATGCCAGCGGGCTAGACCGGAGCCATGCTCGGCACTCGTGTGGCGCTCGGCGGCCTGTCCCCCACTCCGCTGCAGCCGATGGATCGGCTCGGCGACGCGTTGGGCCTCGAACCCGGCCGTCTCCATGTGAAGCGCGACGACCTCACCGGCTTGGCGGGCGGCGGCAACAAGGTGCGCAAGCTCGAGCACCTCTGCGCAGACGCGCTGGCGCAGGGCTGCGACCTCCTTGTCACCGGTGGCGGCGAGCAGTCCAACCACGCGCGCCTCACGGCGGCCGCCGCCAACCGGCTTGGCCTCGACTGCACGCTGGTGCTCGCCGCCGACCCCGTCGCTGTCCCGACCGGCAACGTGGTCCTCGATCACTTGCTGGGACCGGAGATCGTGTGGGCCGGCGAGATCGGGTACTACGCGCTCGAGCAGGCCATGCGCGACGAGGCCGACCGCCACCGCGCAGCGGGCCGCAACCCGTACCTGATCCCGGTTGGAGGCGCGTCGACGATCGGCGAGCTCGGCTACGTCGTCGCGGCCCTCGAGCTTCGCGAGCAGCTGCCGAGCGTGGGCTTCGTGGTCACCGCCGATGGCTCGGGTGGAACGCACGCCGGTTTGGTGGCCGGGCTCGGCTCGCACGACCTGGTGCTCGGCGTCGACGCCGGCACGCGCCCAGACCTCGACAAGGTGGTGCCGATCAAGGCGGCCGAAGCGGCAGAGCTGGCCGGGTTGCCTGCGCCCACCGGCGCCGTCCAGGTCGACCACGATCGCTACGGCGACGGGTACGGCGCCCCCACCGACAGCTGTCGCGAAGCCCTGGATCTCGCGGCACGTCTCGAAGGGCTGATCCTCGATCCCGTCTACACCGGCAAGGCGTTCGCCGGCCTGATCGCGGCAGTGCGCGAGCAGCGAGTGCCCGCCACCGGAGCACTGGTGTTCATGCACACCGGCGGCATGCCCGCGCTGTTCGAGCCCCGGTACGCGATGTGGGCCGCCCACCGTCCTACTTGACTGCATAGCCTGCGCGCATGGCTCATCCCCAGGCTGAGGTGCAAGCGACCGTCGACCGCTATCTCGAGCTGCGAAACCGCATCGAGGACGGCGAAGCGACCTGGATCGACCTGGCCGAGATGTTCACCGACGACGCCATCTACATCGACCCCGCATGGGGTCGCATCCAGGGCATCGACGAGATCCGGAGCTTTCTTGTCGAGAGCATGCGCGGCCTCGAGGACTGGCGCTTCCCCGTGAGCTTCGCTGCCATCGAAGGGGACGACGTCGTCGTCGCGTGGCGTCAGGTTCTCCCCGGCCAACGATCCGATGGCACCCATTTCCAGCAGACCGGCACATCGCTGCTCCGCTACGCAGGCAGCGGGAAGTTCTCGTTCGAGGAGGACCTGCTGAACATGGCCCATGTGCTCGAGGACCTCGCCGAGAGCAAGTGGCGCCCGGGGCCGGGCTTCGCGGCACCGCCGCCGAGCCCCGACCGCGACATCACACGTCCCTGACGGGTGATCGGTAACCGCACAGACGCCGTCACCCTCACCGGTAGCGTGCCGGCATGCGAAGCACACGACGCAGACGGCTCGACATGGCGGTGCTTGGCCTGGGTGGTCTCGCCGTTGCTGGCATCACCACGATCGGGGGGCTGGTCGGCGACGGCGAACGAGTGAGCGGGATGTGGGTCGGTGCGTCGCTGCACGACACCGGGGCGGCAGACATCACCGAGGTGATCGACTACGACTTCGGACTGGCCCAGCAGCGGCACGGCATCTTCCGCACGATCCCCGGGCTCACGACGCAGTCTCCGGTGAGCGTGGCGTCCGCCACTGCACCCGACGGGATCGCCGCTAAGACCCGCGAGCTCGTCGAGGGCGAGCTGGGCATCCGCGTGAAGATCGGTGACCCGAACATCACGATCAGTGGACGGCACCGCTACCGGCTCGACTACACGCTTCCGACGCTCGCGGTCGGTGGGCACCTCGCCTGGGACGCGGTCGGCACCGCATGGGAGGCACCGATCCGCCAGACGGAGATCCATGTCGTCGCGCCGTGGACCTTCGTTGCGCCCATCTGCTCGGCAGCGCGGAGCGGAGCAGCGGGCGGATGCGAGGTCTCCCAGCCGACTCCCGGTCATCTCGTCGTGTCCTACGGCGAGCTGGACAGCGGGCGCGGCCTCACCATCAAGGCCGATCGCGGTTCGTCGCTCCCGGCTGCACCGACACTCCCCGCGCCGCCCCTCGACGCGCCGCCCGATCCGGGCGCGGGCCTGGCCCGGCCCGCCGGCGTCGCGATGCTCGCAGCCGTAGGCGCATCGGGGATCTCGTCGGCATGGGTGCGTCGTCGCGGGCGAGAGCGAGTCGGCGGTGACGGTGCCGCCGAAGCGGCCTGGGCCGGCAGAGGAGGACCAACCAACGAGATGCTCGTCGACCGCGCAGAGCTCACGTCGATGGCCACGACGGAGTTCGCGCCGCCAGAGGGAATCACTGCTGCACAGGGGGGCGTCATCCTGAGCGAGGCCGTGAAGCCTGAGCACAAGGTGGCATGGCTGCTCGACGCCGCCATCGCCGATGCCATCACCCTCATCGAGAGCGGCAAATCGGTACGACTGGTCCGCAAGTCGGACGGCCCACCCGAGATCGCTCCGATCCTCAACATGGCGTTCGGCGGCCGGTCCGAGATCGGCCTCGGCTCGTATGACAGCCGTTTCGCCTCTGCGTGGACCCGGGTCGGCGCCGAGCTCGGCGAATGGGAGCAGGGCAGCGGCCTCTGGGACTCCGGCGCGGATCGGCGCAAGAGGCGCATCCGGTTCCTCGGTGCGCTGGCGGTGCTCGCGGGCGCGGCGGCCGCGTTCGTGGGAGGGCTGCTGGCATCGCGCTCGGGCGGGTCATGGCTGATACTCGTCGCGCTCGCCGCGGCAGTGACCGGAGCGGGCTTGGCCGCTGCGGTACGGGGCTGGGAGCTGCGAGTGCGCACCCCCGCAGGCTCAGGCCTGTTCCTGCGCGTCGAGTCGTTCCGTCGATTCCTGGCCGGCTCCGAGGCGTTCCATGCTGAGGAAGCGGCCAAGCGGGGCTTGCTGCGCGAGTACACCGCCTGGGCCGTCGCGGTTGGCGAGATCGACCGCTGGGAGCGCTCCGTGGACGCGGCCAGTGCCATTCCGCAAGACGCCGGCCTCAGCTACGTCCACATGGCGCCGCTCCTGATGTCCAGCACGTCGTCCGCATCCACCGAACCGTCCTCGAGTGGCAGCAGCAGTGGCAGCAGCAGTGGCGGTGGAGGCGGCGGCGGCGGAGGCGGCGGAGGCGGAGGCAGCTGGTGACCCCTACCAATCAACGTCTGTGAACGCTCACGTCCGCATAGCGGCCGTATCGCTTCACAGACGTTGGTTGCTGGTGGTTCGGTGGGCGGCGAGGCGGGCGGCGGCTTCACCCATGGCGAGGAGGAGCTCGGTGGCGTCGTCGATCAGCTGGTCCCGGCTGACGTCGATGCGACCCTCGAGCCAGGCCACGATCAGCTCACCGGCTCCACCCACGAGCAGCGCGGCGCCGATCCGACCGATCGGCTCACCAGGCGGGAGCGCTCGCTGCGTGGCCTCCGCGTGCTGCTCCACCGTGGCCACCAGCAAGTGGGCGGTCTCGATGCGTCGACGGTTGAGGGCCTCGTTGCCGAGTGCTTCGACGTAGAGCACCCGGCCTCGGCGTCGGTCGGCGTCGATGAACTCGATGATCGATCGCAGGGCCGCGCGGGTCTGTTCGCCGGGGTCGTGTCCCGCCGCGGCGACCGCCGCCATCACCGCGACGCCGAGCTCTGCGATCAACCGGTCGTAGACCGCTACGACGAGCGCATCGAGGTCGTCGAAGCTCTCGTAGAAGTACCTGGGATTGAGTCGCGCGTGCTGACATACGCCGCGCACCGTCGTGGCCGACCAGCCCTCGGATCCAAGCAGCTCGAAGGCGGCGTCGAGGAGCAGCGCACGTCGTTCAACGCGACGCTCCTCGGCATCGAGGCCGACCCAGCGAGTCGGGTTACGAGGTCCGGGTAAAGTTGGCAACGCCCGTTACCATACTCTAGAGTTCGCCCGAATCGAAGAGCTGGAGGCTGGATGGCGGAGCGCGTAGTGGTGATCGGAGGTGGTGTCGGTGGCCTCGCCGCCGCGCTGGCGCTCGGACGAGCCGGTCACCAGGTGACGGTGCTCGAGCGCGATCCGCTGCCCCCTACCGCCGATGCCGAGGAGACGTTTGCGGCGGAGCGGAAGGGCGCCCCGCAGGTGCACCAGACCCACGGCTTCCTCGCGCGCCTGCAGGTCGAGATGCGAGACCACTTTCCCGACGTCCTCGCTGATCTGCTCGCCGCCGGCGGCATGACGATGCCGATGACCGCCAACCTCGGCCCGGCCCAGCCTGGCGACGAGGATCTCAAGGTCATCATCGTGCGTCGCACCACCTTCGAGTGGGTGCTCCGCAAGGCGGTCGTCGCCCAGGAGGGCGTCGAGGTTCGCACCGGCGTCGCCGTCGCCGGCCTTCTCACAACGTCTGTGAACGCTCACGACCGCATAGCGGACGACAGCGTTCACAGACGTTGTTTGGTGACAGGCGTGCGGTTGGAAGACGGGTCGACGATCGAAGCCGACACCGTCATCGCCGCCACCGGTCGCCGAGGACCCGTGCCGCAGTGGCTGGCCGACGTGGGGGTGGAGATCCAGGAGACGGTGCACGAGAGCGGGCTCATGTACCTCACCCGCTGGTACCACCGCCCGTGGAGCACCGACGAGATCGACCCCAAGCTCGGCGGCGACCTCACCTTTGTGAAGTACCTCGGTGTGCCCGGCGACGGCGACACGTTGTCGGTCACGCTCGCCGTCCGCACCGCCGACAGCGACCTGCGCCAAGCGCTGAGCGACCCCGACCGGTTCGACCAGGCGTGTCACGCGCTCCCCGGACCGGATCAGTTCTTCGCCCACGGTCCCCTCGAGCCGATCGGTGACGTTCGGCCCATGACCGGGCTGATCAACCGGATCCGTCGCTTCACTGATGATGCCGGCGATCCCGTCGTCGAGGGCTTCCATGCCATCGGCGACTGCCACACCACGACCAACCCTCTCTACGGGCGGGGCTGTGCGCTGGCGGTCGTGCAGGCGCTGCTCGTCGCCGAGGCCCATGCCGCCCATCCTGACGATCCCGCCGCGCGGGCCCGCACCTACGAAGCAGCCAGCGCCCGGGAGGTCGAGCCGTGGTTCGAGGCGTCCGTGCAGATGGATCGCATGGGATCCGACCCCGGCGGAAGCGGCGCGATGGGCGGAGGCGGCAGCGATGGCCCTTCCGACGCCACCAAGGCAATGACCGCCATCTTCGCGGCCGCCGCCACGCACCCGGTGATCGGTCGCGGCATCGCGCGCCTGATGAACCTCCTGATCTCACCCACGGCGCTCATGACCAACGGCGAGTTCATGACGGCCGTGGCCGACGTGATGGCCAACCCGGATCGTTATCCCATCCCCGAACGGGCCGGCCCTACGCGCGCCGAGCTGCTGGAACTGCTCACCTCACCCACCGGAGCTGTTGCGTGACCCCACCCCCCTCCCACCCGAGCACCCGCGAGCGCACCGTCGCCGTCAACGACGTCGATCTGCACGTCGTCGAGGCCGGGGAGGGCCCGGTCGTGATCCTCGCCCACGGGTTCCCGGAGCTGTCTTACTCCTGGCGTCACCAGATCCCCGCGCTCGCCGATGCCGGCTACCACGTCATCTCACCGGACATGCGCGGGTACGGCCGATCGTCGCAACCCACCGAGATCACCGACTACGACATCGAGCACCTCACCGCGGATCTCATCGGTCTCCTCGACGACGCGGGCCAGCAGCGAGCGGTCTTCGTGGGTCACGACTGGGGCTCGATGGTGGTTGGTTCGTTGGCTCGTATGTACCCCGACCGGGTGGCGGGTGTCGTGCCGATGAGCGTGCCGATCCTGCCCCGTGGGCCGATCCCGTTCACGCAGCTCGTGAACATGGCCTTCGCTGACACGTTCTTCTACATGGCGTACTTCCAAGAGCAAGGCGTCGCCGATGCCGACCTCGCGGCCGACCCGGCCACCACGATGCGGCGGATGCTCGCCGGCCTCACCGTGCCCGACGGCGAGACGCTGGATGCGTCTGGCCTCTCCGCCAAGGATGGGCGGGGCTTCGTCGATCGCCTTCCCGAGCCCAAGGGACTTCCCGCCTGGCTCAGCCAAGCCGAGCTCGACCACTACACCAGCGAGTTCACCCGCACCGGATTCACGGGTGGCATCAACTGGTATCGCAACCTCGACCGCAACTGGGAGCTCACCCCCTCGTTCGACACCGCCAAGATCGCCGCACCCTCACTGTTCATCGGCGGCGCGCTCGACCCCGTGCTGCTCATGACGCCAGTCGGCATCCAGGATGACGTCGTCACCGATCACCGGGGAAACGTGATCGTCGACGGAGCCGGGCACTGGGTGCAGCAGGAAGCACCCGACGAGGTCAACCACACGCTTCTGACGTTCCTCAAGAGCATCGACCTGGGAGGTCGCTGACATGCGCGCTGCCGCACTGAAGTCCGGACACATCTACGTGCGCGACGACGCCCCCGAGCCGGAGCCGGGCTTCGGTCAGGTGCTCGTGCAGGTGAAGGCCTGCGGGATCTGCGGATCCGATCTGCACTTCGCCAAGCACGGCGCCGAGATGCTGTCACTCACCAAGGAGATCGAGGGCATGCCCGACATGGGCATGGGCGCCGAGATCGACCTCGACCAGGACGTGTACATGGGCCACGAGTTCGCCGCCGAGGTGCTCGAGGTCGGGCCCGACACGCTCGCCCCCAAACCCGGCACGCTCGTCACGTCCATCCCGATCCTGCTGTCGATGAGCGGCGTGCAGGGCATCGTCTACAGCAACACCGTTGCCGCCGGCTACGGCGAGCGCATGCTGCTGTCTGCCCCGATGCTCCATGAGGTGCCCAACGGGCTGTCCGCCAATCACGCTGCGCTCACCGAGCCGATGGCGGTGGGCCTGCACGCGGTGAACAAGGCCAACATCCGTCCCGGTGATGGCGCGCTGGTGCTCGGCTGCGGACCGGTCGGACTGGCCGTGATGGCAGCACTGCGACTCAAGGGCATCGACCACATCGTGGCCTCGGACTTCTCCCCCACCCGACGCGCCCTCGCTCTCACCATGGGAGCCCACGAGGCGGTGGATCCTGCCGCGGAGCCGGCCTTCGACGCTTGGGCACGGAGCGGCAAGAGTCGACCACTCGTGATCTTCGAAGCGATCGGGGTACCGGGCATCATCAACTCCACGCTGCGCTCCGCACCTCATGGAAGTCGGATCGTCGTCGTGGGGGTGTGCATGCAGCCCGACACGATCAGCCCATTCTTCGGCATCAGCAAGGAGCTGAACATCCAGTTCGTTCTCGGATATGACCCGATGGAGTTCGCGTCAACGCTGCGGTCGATCGCAGAGGGCGAAATCGGTGTAGCGCCCCTCATCACGGGTGAGGTCGACCTCGACGGCGTCCCGGGTGCCTTCGACGCCCTCGCCAACCCCGACGCGCACTGCAAGATCCTCGTCACGCCCTGATGGACCACTTCCCCCGCGGCAGCATCATCCGCCGGGTCAACATCGAGCCGGCCATCCTGTTCGGCGCGGGCCGCGCGCTCCTGCTGCAGCTCGCACATCCCGCGGTCGCCCAGGGGGTGCAGGATCACAGCGACTTCAAGGGCAACCCCTTCAAGCGCTTGCAGGGGACGCTCGAAGCCATGAACGCCGTCGTGTTCGGCAGCGAGGACCTCGCTCGCCGCGTGGGCGAGCGCATCCAGTGGATCCACACCTTCATCAAGGGACCCGACTACGAGGCCAATGACCCGACCAACCTCCTGTGGGTGCACGCCACGCTGTGCGACACCGCGCTGCGCTGCTACACGACTCTCGTCGAGCCGCTCTCGACCCGGGACGAGGAGACCTACTACCAGGAGATGACCCGCGTCGCGGAGGTGTTCGGAGTCGCTCGCTCGGATCAACCGGCCACGCTCGCCGACTTCCGCTCCTACGTCGACGAGACGATCGCGACCATCGACGTCACCGATGTCGGCAGGGACCTCGCATCGTTCATCCTCGATCCCATCCTCCCGCTTGGGATGCAGGTTCCGCTCCGGCCGCTGCTTGGCATGCAACGGCTCTTCACCCTAGGAACGATCCCGGAACATGTGCGCGAGCAGCTGGGCGTCGACTGGACAACGACCGACGAGCAGCGACTCGAGCGAGCCCAGCGACGAGCTCGTGCGGTGTTCCGCGCCACGCCGCGACCTGTTCGGGCGCTGCCCAACCAGGCCCACGGGCTGCTGCTGCTCTGGCAGGCGGAGCGCCATGTCCGTCAGTGGAGTGAGCGGACCGGGTCTGTGGTGGGCTAGTCGATGAAGGTGGGTGCGACGGCCGGCTCGAGGATCTGGTGGCACGCTGTGGCGATGCGCTCGGCCCACACTCGGTAGCCCTCGGGCCCCGGGTGGAAGCGGTCGGCGCAGAGCATGAGCCGGCCGGCCTTGCGGCTGATGCCCGGCGGGCGACTGGCGATGTCGACCGACACCACGTGTGCGTGGGCAGCGGCGATGTTGGCGCGTGCGACGTCGAACCATCGGGCGGCGAGACCAGCGAGACCGCGCAGCGGCTGCGCCATACGGTCGGCCATGGCCATGTCGGGCAGCGTCAGGACGATGACTGGCGTCGGTGCGAGCGTGGTCAGCACCTCGTTGAGCTGAGCCGCATAGCGCGCCCGCGGCGTGGCGGACGCGACATCGTTGGCCCCTACGCACACCACGACGAGATCGGTTCCCGGCTGTACCAGAGGGAGCTGATCGTGCAGCACGTCACGTGCCCGTGCCCCCGGCACCGCGAACATCGAGATCTCGACGGGCCGCTCGAGCAGGCGAGCGGCGAGATGTGCTGGCGTGTCGACGATGTCGTCGCACCCGAGCCCGGCCGCCAGGCTGTCCCCGAGCCATGCGATTCGGACAGGTCGGCCACCCAGACCGCTGCCAACGATGCCGGATCCGGGCAAGGCTCTTGTGAACGGCTTCTCGCCGCTGCGGGCTCGCCGGGCTTCCCACGCGCACAGAGCCCACGCCAGCGTCGTGACCGCCGGGGCTGCCAGCCCAACTGGTGCCACTGTCCGAGTCCGCATCGCTTGTCCCTCCATCGCCTAGCCCTGTACTGATCACATCGGATCAGCAGGCGGACTCCTGAAGTCCAGATGTGTCCCCAACCCCGACATCTCGCCCAAGTGGGGCTCATTGCCCACATCAGCCCCGGTCGGTCACGAGGCGCGAACGCGCGATGCTGGAGTGGTGAGCGAGCGCAACGTCCTCGGCGGCCACTTGGAACCGTGCGGCACCGACCCTATGACCGGGTTCTTCCGTGACGGCTGCTGCACCACCGGGCCCGAGGATCTCGGGAGCCACACCATCTGCGCGGTGGTGACCTCCGAGTTCCTGCAGCACCAGCGCAGCATCGGCAACGACCTCTCGACGCCGATGCCCGACTACCACTTCCCAGGGTTGGTGCCCGGCGACCGTTGGTGCGTCACCGCGGTGAACTGGGCGCGTGCGTACAACGACGGCGTCGCGGCACCGGTCGTGCTGGCGTCGACGAACGTCGCGGTGCTGGAGATCGTGCCGCTCGATGCCCTGCAGCAGCACGCTGTCGACGTGCCCGCCGACCCCAGCGCTCTCGAGACCTGAGCGGCCTACTCTGCGCGACTGCAGCGAGAGCCACGTGTTCGATGCCACCGACATCACCGCTGGACCAATCGCCCGAGTGCGGCTTCCAGAGCGAATCAGCAGCGGCACGCACTCCTGCTGGACACCCGCGTCCGCCCTCGCTCCGAGCTAGCCGAACCCATCACGGACAGCCGGGACCGGTAGGACGATCCGGGACGCTCGGATCGACAACCTCGATGTGCACGTGGGGCCATGCCGGCAGTGCGGTGTCATCGTTCACGGTCGACGGGAACGGCAGCATGCGTGAGCGCGCCGCCAACCGGGTGACGCCCGCCTCGACATGCTGCCCCTTCGCAAGCGCGAGGCCCTCGATGTGGAGCATCTTCACCTCCCAGCCGGGATGCGCGTCCGGTTCGACGACGGCGTACTGGTCGACGTAGTCGCAGTACAGGGTGTAGGTGCCCGCTCGGATCACCGTCCCAGTCACCGGGACGCGCACCTCACGATCGGGCTCGACGACGATGTCCGCCGCCCCGTGCGCGGTGGTGTCGCGATCCCGGTCCTCCTGGAGGAACCATCGGGCCGCGCTCGGTACAGGCGTCTGCGGCAAGGCGCCATCGTGACCTGACTGATGGAATCCGATGGCCTCGACTCGATCGGAGGGGTGCACGAGGGTCAGCGGACCGACCGTTGCGTACGCGACCCACGCCTGCGCGGTGACCGACCGGGGCGGATGGGGCGAGGTCGTGCTCGTCAAAGCCGTCGACCTGGTCGCTGGTGCGCTTGTCGATACGGACGATCCCTCGGGGCCGGACAACGGGAGGCGCTCGAGCGGTCGACGATCCGATATCGCGCTTGCGTCGTTCCCACAAGCGGCCAGGATCGCCACCGCGCTCAGCGCGAGTAGATGCCAGCGCGGCCTAGGCGGTCGTATCACCCTGGACAGGGTAGGCCTGCGGTAGAGCGGTTCAGGTGAGGTCAGGAATCCAGTTGCCGTGGAAGCCGAGCGGCACGCGGCTCGGGAGCAGGACCCGAGCAACCGGCTCTGTTGACGGGTCACTCGCGGCCAGGACCACCAGTTCGCTGCGGTCGGTCGCCGCGTCATGAACGAAACCCATCAACCAGCCGTCGTCCTCTGCCGCGTCGGCATGGCGCGGCACCATGACCCACTCTCCCGCCGTGCGCCCGGCACCCAGATCGATGACCGTCGCGTCGCCGCTCTTGCCATCGATCTGCAACAACCGGCCACCGAAGCCGTTCTCGTCCTCCGAGCGTCGGATCTCCGACCCGTACGCCCACCGGTGGGGACGGCCCACCACCCGCTCGTCGACGCGTGGAAACTCCATCGGCTGATCCGAGAGCTGCTCCTCGGTGACCGAGCCCGTTGCCGTGTCGATGGTCCAGCGCCAAAGCACGGGCGTGCCGTCGTCGGGACCAAGCCGATGGCAATCAAACATCCGCTCGTACCGCACCACGTCGAGCACCACGCGATCTCCGTCGTCGTACGCGTTGAGAGGATGGAACAGATAGCACGGCTCGACCTCGAACCAGCGCACCTGATCGCCTCGACCCCACAGCGGTAACAGCCCGACGCGTGCGGCCCGACCCTCCTTCCAGACGTAAGGGAAGCCACCCTCCGTCGCTACGTCGAGATCGAAGGTCACCGGGAGGTCGTAGACGACCATCCAGCGTTCCGTGATGGAGCAGTCGTGCACCATCGGCCCGTCGGACACCTCGATGGGTTCGACCTGCCGCACCCGCGCGTCGGCGCCGATGACGATGTACTGCAGGTGCGGGAGCGCCCAGTGGTAGGCGATGGCGTGAAGATCCCCCGTGGCCGGATCGACCTTCGGATGGGCGGTGTACCCATTCGGGAGCGTGCCTTCGAGGTCACAGTGCTCGAGCGTGTCGAGGTCATAGGTGAGCTCGACCGGTCGGGCGCCCGCCTCGACGATCGCCAGAGTCCGACCCCCCACCCCCACCACATTGGTGTTGGCGGTCTCCATCCCCCCGTGGCGCTCCCCGGGGGCGGGATCCTCCCCAAGGTGCTCGCTCACCGCCGTCGATCGCACCGAGCGGGCCCGATACCAATCGGCCCGACCGTCCCGAATGCGGACACCGTGGACCATCGCATCGCCGGTGAACCAGTGGTAGGTCGACGGATCGACGGGCCTGACCGGATTCGGTCCGTTCCTGAGATAGCGACCCTCGAGGCCGTCCGGCAGTTCGCCGATCACCTCAAGCTGATTCGCCGTCACGTCACCGGGAATCGGGGCATACGGACCCTCGAGCCACTTGTTCATCTCGCCAGCCTGCCATGATCCACCGATGAAGATCGGTCTGTTCGCGCCACTCGGGAATGGGAACGCGACTGCGGCGGTCCTCCGCACCCTGGGACGTGAAGCCGAGGCTCGCGGCTTCGAGTCGATCTGGGTGGCGGAGCACGTCGTGCTCTTCGACGAATACGAGTCGCAGTACCCGTACTCCCCTGACGGCAAGTTTCCGGGGGGCGCCGACACCGGACTGCTCGAGCCGCTCACCGCGCTGACCTACCTCGCTGCGGTGACCGACCGCATCCGGCTCGGCACCGGCATCTGCCTGGTCCCGCAGCGCAATCCCGTCTACACCGCCAAGCAGGTCGTCGACCTCGACGTGCTCTCGGGAGGCCGCGTCGACTTCGGCGTCGGGATCGGCTGGCTAGCCGAGGAGTTCGCGGTGGTGGCTGCTCCCTTCGAGCGACGAGGCGCTCGCTGCGATGACTACTTGGCCGTCATGCGCACGCTGTGGTGCGACGAGCTGTCCGAGTACCACGGCGAGCTCTATGACCTGCCCGCCTGCAAGATGTACCCGAAGCCCGTGCAGCGGCCGCACCCACCGATCCACATCGGAGGTGAGAGCGCGGCGGCGATGCGACGCGTGGCCACCCAGGGTCAAGGCTGGTATTCGTTCAATCGCACTCCGGCCGAGCTCGATGAGCCTCTCGCGCTCCTCGATGCCACTCTCGCGGAGCACGGCCGCTCGCGGTCCGATATCGAGCTCACGGTGTGTCCGTACATGCACCCGACCACAACCGCCGATGTCGAGGCCTATCGGGAGCGCGGGGTGGATCGCCTGGTGGTGCTCTGCCTGGCCTTCGACGCGGACATGGTGCTCACCAGCCTCGATCAGCTCGTCACCGATGTGCTCGAACCCGCCAACGCCTGATCGTCAGGCGAAGGTGCGCACGAGCGCCAGTACCTCTGCTGAGTCGGGGCCGACGGCGACGAGATCAGTGTCAGCAGCATCCGCGCGCTGACCGGCGACGTGACAGAGGTCAAGGGCGGGACCCGACACCACGGTGGTGGCAGGGCCGCCCAGTGCTAGCCGCCAGCGGACACCGCCGGGACCGGTCAGGTCGAACTCGACGGGCCCGGACAGCTCGCGACCGGCTCGAGCGAACGCGTAAGGCAGGGTGCGCCATGCAAGGCGCGCGATGTGGCGCAGGCGATCGGTGGCCACCTGGGTTTGGCCAAGCGCGTCGAGCACGTCGCCGGTGTGGATCCAGCACTCCGCCAGCCGCGTCGTCGCGAGGCTGCGAGCCGCGAGATCGCCGACGACCCACTGCAGGCGTGCCCCCGGCTCGACCTCCGCGAACGCAACGCGCAGCGACGAAGCACCCTGCGACCATCGGCGCTTCACCTCGGCCGCCGCGGCACCGCGCTCGCTCTCCACCATCGCCGCCGCGCCATCGTCGACCGACCCGGTTCCCTCCAGCCCCCCGGCCAGTACCTCCAACGACTCGTGGAACCTCGCCTGCACGCTGGCCAGAGCCATCTCGTCGGTCTGCGAGAGGTGGAGCACGACGTCGGCGATCGTCCACCCCGGACAGCGCGGGGTGGCAGTGGCCCACTGGGCGTCGGTGAGCGGATCGATCACGCCGGCGAGCTCGGCGTGCTGCTCCGCGAGGGCCGCGAGGATCTCGTTCACGTCGGGGACCTTACGAGGATGGCTGGGTCGGGAGATGGCGCAGCGAGTCTTCGAGACCACCGGGCCGGCTCGACGCGAGCCATGCGCGGCGCTGCAGGTCGACGCACTCCGCCAAGTCGGCAGCCATCGCATCGGCGCTCGGAACGGCGACGCCGCCTCGATGGGCGAGCCGCCATGCCCCGTGCCGCGCCAAGCGCACCGCCGCGTTCAGATCGTCAGTCAGGGATCGGCCGTTCTGGGGCAGTCCTCCGTCGAGCCGGTCAAGCGCGCTGTCCAGCACGTCGAGGGTGGCGCGGTGGCCCTCCTCGGTGCCCTTGCCGATCAGTGGCAGCGGACGGGCGGGATCGAGCGCGGCGAACAGTGGACTGCCGTTGAAGGAGGTGACACCCGACAGGAGGTGCACGTCGCCGAGCTCGGTGAGCAGGGCGCCGAGGCCGTCGACTCCAGCGAGCGCGTCGACGGCAGTCGTGAGGTCACAACCAGCATTCGTCTCCGCACACCACGACACACCCGCGCCATAGACCAGCGGGAGCAGGCTGACGACGAGCGGTTGCAGATGACCTGAGTCACCCCAGTCGGCGACGAGGTAGCCGCCTGCCCCCTCGGATCGGCCGACAAGGGCCGCGTCAAGAAGATTCTCACGCGCGTTGGCCCACCGACCGAGCAGGCTGTTCCAGCTCGACGTTCCCGGCGTCACCCAAAACGGATACCCGGTCTGCACGAAGGTCCGAGCGTGGGCCGCGAACCCGAGGTGGGCATCGTCGGGGAGACCCAGCGTGTCGAGCAGATCCGGTCCGAGCGCAGCGAGAAGCCCGGGCCCCGATGCAGGGGCTTCGTAGTTCCACACCACCGCCGACGAGCCGAGGGTGGGTAGCCGGGCGACGAGATCGGGGTGGCGGCGAAGAACATCACCCCAGAACAGAACGTGGTGTCCATCGCTCGCGAGCGGTCGGATGAGCCGGTCGAGGTGATCGAGGTACACGGCGGCCCGCCCATGCTCGACTACCGCTGGGGCGCTCACCCCTTGCCCGAGCTCGAACGGTTCGTCGGCTCCGATGTTCACCATCTTGCTTGTGAAGTGCGAGGCGAGCTCGCGCACGAGACCGACCGCGAACACTGCGTTGTCCCGCGTAGGTGCCAGCGTGGCGGGAGGCATCGATCGGCCGCCGAACGGACTGGTGGCGCCGTCTGGGCACTCGGCGCGGGAGCGGTAGCGCTCGTGGCGGAGCCACCGTTCCATGTGTCCGAAGGTGTTCTGGTTGGCGACGAGCTCGATGCCGTGCGCCGCGCAGAGCCCATCCAGCCGGCGGACGTCCTCGCTCGTCAGCGGGGAAGCGGCCCGCCAGACCTCCTCGTGTCCGACGTAGGCGAAGGTGTGCTCCATGTACAGCTCGAGATGGTTGTACCGAAGCTCCGCCAGGACCCCGACAAGCCATTCGAGCGTCGCGTTGGTCGGGACTCGATCCCGCGAGATGTCGAGCATGAAGCCCCGCCGCAGCAGATCCGGATGATCGGTGATGCGCTGCGCCCTCACGCCTGGCTGGGCGGCAAGTCCGGCCAGAGTCTGGTGCGCATAGCGCAGTCCTGAGTCGTCGGCGTGGCGGATCGTGGTGCCACCGGCAGCGATGTGCAGGTCGTACCCCTGCGGGGGAACCGTCGGGTCGACGACGACGTCGATCACCGTCAGCGACCCGGCCCCCCCGAGGTGCTCGATCTGCCGCGGGACCGGGACCATGAGACCGAGCCTGCCACGGCGCCGCCACGACATGATCCTCCAGCAGCGCGCTCCCTTCGTGGGCCTCCGCAAAGCGAAGAACGAGCGCCAGCCCCGCCCCGGTTCCTGACGAGCCGTCACATGCCGTCGGGGCTGACTAGGTGACCTCCGCCACAGCGCCCGCGAACTGGGCGTTGTACAGCCGGAAGTAGGGCCCGTCATGCGCGAGCAGCTCGCTGTGGGTGCCCTGTTCAACGATCGCGCCGTCTTCCATCACGAGGATCACGTCGGCCCCCCGAATGGTGGAGAGCCGGTGGGCGATCACGAAGCTGGTGCGTTGCGCTCGCAACGCTCGCATGGCCTCTTGGATGAGCACCTCGGTGCGGGTATCGACCGAGCTGGTGGCCTCGTCGAGGATGAGGATGGCGGGGTCTGACAGGAAGGCGCGCGCGATGGTGAGGAGCTGCTTCTCGCCGGCGCTCACGTTGTCGCCCTCGTCGTTGATGACGGTGTCGTACCCGTCTGGAAGCGAGTGCACGAACCGGTCGACATAGGTGGTGCGGGCGGCGGCCAGCACCTCCTCCTCGGTGGCACCCGGCTTGCCGTAGGCGATGTTGTCGCGGATCGTGCCGCCGAAGAGCCAGGTGTCCTGGAGCACCATCCCGATCTGAGAGCGGAGCTCGTGACGCGGGAGGTCGGCGATGTCGCGCCCGTCAAGGGTGATCGCTCCGGCGTCACGCTCGTAGAACCGCATGATGAGGTTCACGAGGGTGGTCTTGCCCGCGCCCGTCGGTCCCACGATGGCCACCGTCTGGCCTGGCTCGGCGACGACAGAGAGCCCTTGGATCAGCGGACGGGTCGACTCGTAGGAGAAGTGGACGTCATCGAACACGATCCGCCCTCTGGCGGGTGCGGGGTCGACGGTGTCCGGGCGCTCCAGTGACTCCTCCTCGGCATCCAGAAGCTCGAGCACCCGCTCGAGCGATGCGATGCCGGACTGAAAGACGGTGGCCATCGATGCGAGGTTCGTCAGGGGTTGCGAGAACTGCCGGGCGTACTGGATGAAGGCCTGCATCTCTCCGATGGTGATGGCACCACTGGAGATCCGAAGTCCGCCCACGACGGCGATCAGTCCGTACTGGATGTTGCTCAGGAACAGCATCGTGGGCTGGATGAGGCTGGACATGAACTGAGCGCCGAAGCTCGCTTCGAACAGCTCGTCGTTCTCGTCGCGGAAGCGCTGCTCCACCTCGCGCTGACGGCCGAAGCTCTTGACGATCGTGTGGCCTGTGAAGGCCTCCTCGACCTGCGCGTTCAGCTTGCCGGTGTGTCCCCACTGCGACATGAACCGAGGACGGGCGCGTCCGCCGATCGTCCTGATGGCCCAGACGGATGTGGGCACGGTGATGAGGGCGACGCCGGCCAGCAACGGCGAGATCGTGAACATCATGACGACCACGCCGAGCATCGTGAGTGTGGACGTGAGGATCTGGCTCACCGTCTGCTGGAGGCTCTGCGCGAGGTTGTCGATGTCGTTCGTGACCCGACTCAGCAGATCACCGCGCGGTTGGCCATCCACATAGCGGAGGGGAAGGCGGTTGAGCTTCGCCTCGATCGATGATCGCAGCGCGTACATCGATCGCTGGACGACACCAGCGAGGATGTACGCCTGCATGTACGACAGCGCCCACGAGGCCAGGTAGAGCCCCACCACGAAACCGAGCATCCGATGCAGCTCGCGGAAGTCGATCCCCGCGGGACGGGTCACGCCGGTGACGATGACGTCAGTGGCGTCCCCGAGGAGACGAGGGCCGATGACCACCAGCGAGACGCTCGCGACGGTCAGGAGGAGAACAGCGACGAGCTTCGGGCGCTCGCGCGCCAGCAGCTCCCAGAGGCGACGAAGCGTGGTGCCGAAGTCGTCGCTGCGCTCCGTGGGCATCCCGATGGCGCTGCCGAAGCCGCCTTGGCGACGTTGGGCGGGCGGACCGGCCGCGTTGAGGATCTCGCGCTCCTCGTCTGTGGTTCCCTTGCTCGATGTGTTCGCGGTGTCGCTCACGCCGCTGCCCCTTCGCCGATCTGCGACTCCACGATCTCGACGTAGGTGGAGCAAGCCGTCATGAGCTCGTCGTGGGTGCCCCGCCCCACGACCGCACCGTCTTCGAGCACCAGGATCTGGTCCGCAGAGGAGATGGTAGAGACGCGTTGGGCCACGACAAGCACAGCGGCGTCCCGGGTGTGCGGCCCGAGAGCGGCGCGCAGTCGCGCGTCCGTGGCCAGGTCGAGGGCCGAAAAGGAGTCGTCGAACACGTAGATGTCTGGCTTGACCACGAGGGCCCGTGCGATGGCGAGCCGCTGCCGCTGGCCGCCGGACACGTTGGTTCCCCCCTGGCTGATCTCGCTCTGCAACCCATCCGACATAGCGAGCACGAAGTCAGCAGCCTGGGCGACCTCCAGCGCCTCCCACAGCTCGCCGTCAGAGGCATCGGGGCGTCCGTAGCGCAGGTTCGAGGCGACGGTGCCCGAGAAGAGGAAGGGCTTCTGCGGCACGTAGCCGACCTTGCTCCAGAGCAGGTCAGGATCCAGTTCGCGCACATCCACACCGTCGACGAGCACCGAGCCCGTCGTCGCGTCGAACAACCGCGGCACGAGGTTCACGAGGGTCGACTTGCCTGCGCCCGTGCTCCCGATGACCGCTGTGGTCTGCCCTGCCTCTACGCGGAATGAGATATCGCTGAGCACGGGCCGTTCGGCTCCGGCGTAGTGGAAGCCCACGCCGCGCATCTCGAGGGTGCCGCGCTCCACCACCTGCATCACGGGATGCGACGACGCCACCACCGACGAGGGGGTATCGAGCACCTCCTGGATGCGATCCGCCGCCACCGCGGCGCGCGGGATCATCGACACCATGAACGTCGCCATGACCACGGCCATGAGGATCTGGATGAGGTAGCTGAGGTAGGCGATCAAGGCGCCGAGCTGCATGTCGCCCGCGCCGATCCGGTCGGCTCCAACCCACAGCACCGCGATGCTCGACACGTTGATGATGAAGATCATCGTTGGGAACATCGATGCCATCAGCCGTCCGGTGCGCAACGACGTCTCCGTGAGACTGTGGTTGGCCTCAGCGAACCGCTCCGTCTCGACCGGCTCACGGGTGAACGCACGAACCACGCGGATGCCGGTGATCTGCTCACGCAGCACCCGGTTGACCCGGTCGATCCGCTCCTGCATCACCTGGAATGCGGGCACCATCTTGCGGACGAGCGATCCGAGGATCAGGACTGCTGCTGGCATCGCGACGGCGGGAACCACCGACAGCCCAACGTCCTCGCGCAACGCCATGATCACGCCGATCACCATCGTGAGCGGCGCCGCGATCATCATCGTGAAGGCCATCACGACGAGGATCTGGACCTGCTGCACGTCGTTGGTGATGCGGGTGATCAGTGAGGGCGCACCGAAGTGGCCCACCTCGCGAGCGGAGAAGTCAGTGACGCTGTGGAACAGGTCGCGGCGCACATCGCGCCCGAATCCCATCGCAGCGCGCGCACCAAACCACACCGCGCCGGCCGCGAACACGATCTGGATGATCGTGAAGCCCAGCATCACCACGCCCGTTCGGCGGATGTAGGCGTTGTCTCCCGCGAAGACGCCCTTATCGATGATGTCGGCGTTGAGGCTCGGCAACGTCAGCGCGGCAAAGGTCTGCACGGTCTGCAATGCCAACACGAGCCACACCATCGTCTTGTACGGACCGAGGTGGATCTTGAGCAGGCGACGCAGGTTCATCGCGGCGCCTCGATGCCTCGCAGCAGCAGGGCCACGATCTCCGCCGGATCGAGCGGCTCGCCACCCAGCATCGGGTGCGTAACCGACAGCGTGAGGACCCGTAGCAGGCGTTGCGCGACGCGCGGTTCCACGGTGAGGTGCTCGCGATCGGCCTCGAACAGAGCTGCGAACGCATCGCTCTCGGTGAGCGGACGCGCCGCCTGCTCTCGCAGCTTCGACCCGAGGTTCGACATGAGCTCCCAAAGGTCGGTCACACGACGTTGGTAGATCTCGGTCGCGGCGACGAGTCGCTCCTCGAATGGCAGATCGAGATCGATGGCCGCCAGCGCCTCCTCGACGGGTGCCGGGTCGAGCGCGAACTCGAGCGTGGCGGACAGCAGCTCGTCCTTGTCGGCGAAGACCCGGAAGATCGTGCCCTCTGCGATCCCGGCTGCTTCGGCGATCTGGCGGGTCGTCACCAGCTCGCCGTGCTCGATCAACAGCGGCAACGTCGCGGCGATGATCGCCGCTCGGCGCTCCTCAGGCGGGAGGGCAGCTGCCCTGCGGGACGGGACATCGGTCTGTGGCACCGTCGCACCCTATCTGAGTGAGTGCTCACTCACACATCGGCGGCAGGCGCCTCGCCGTGTGGCCTGACTGCTTCTGGCCGGACTTGTCCCTTCCGGCCCGTTCATGGCACGGTTTTCGTAATTCCCGACTAACTTGCTCATGATTCTGAACCCGACGACGACAGGCCTCCCAATGCGATCTCCCTTCCACCTTCCCCGCCGCACTGTGCGGCTCGGCCTCACCGGTGCCATCGCCCTGCTGCTGATCACCGGGGCCGAATCAGGGGGCGCCGCTGAGCTGCCCACCACCTCCGTGAGCCTGCCCGTTCCACTGCTCGGAATCACCCTCGACGGCCCCCAGGCCTCCACCGCGTCGCAGGCCACCGCCGGCCAACTGCTGGTGGGCACCTTCGCCATCACCGCCGGCACGTGCAGCGGGACCGTGGCTGGCTCCTACTTCCAGATGATCCAGCCGGGAGGCACGGCGTCGGGCCCGTTCGTGTCCAACGGCGACTCCCCCTGCTCCAACAACACGTTCACGCCCATGGCACCGGGCACCGACGGAGGGCTCATCACGGGGAGCTACCAGCCCAGCCCAACACCGGCCTTCGATGGCTCCGGCAACGGCCTGGCTGGGCGCGTTACGAAGCCGCAGCGGTTCTTCGGTGTGGACTTCGCGTCGGCCACCAATCCGACCGACCCGCAGACCGGCACGAAGGTGACCGCACCGACGATCACGGTCGATGCGGAGGGTCGCCTCGGCGGTGACCTGCGCGCCTTCGCGGCCACCTGGAACGGCCAGCACTTCAACCAGGGCGCTCCCAAGCCCGACGGCTCGACCTCGGGAGCGACGGCGCTGCCCACCGGCACCTACGACGCTGCGACCGGCGCGTTCGTTCTCGACTGGACGAGCCGGATCGAAGGCGGCCCCTTCAACAGCTTCGCCGGGCGATGGCACTTCGAGGGGACGTTCACGGGGAGCCAAACGGCGGAACCGCCCAGCGGGGCAACCGGAAGGGACAGCGTGACCGACCCAGCAGCGGTTGCGTCGGGGGGCGGCGCCGCTTCGGGACCGGGCTCCGCCGGGGGCAGCCTTGCCAACACCGGAGCATCGGTCGCGACGGGACGAGCCCTCCTGCTGCTCGCCGCCGGACTCGCCGGCATCGGCATCCTGAGACAGCACCGTTGGATCGCTTCCATGCCCACCCGCGCCCGTGGGTAAGCGGCCCGCTTCGCGGCGGCGCGCTCCAATCCTCGCGATCCTGGCGCTCGGCCTCGCGTTGGCCGCCGCCCCCGCCGCCTTCCAGATGTTCTCGCGGGCGCCTGACGGCGGTCGGATGATCGAGGACTTCCGCCCGTACATGTCCACCGCGAAGATCGACGAGTTCCGCGGCTACCTCGACGAGATCGACGCCGCCGACTCTGAGGTCGCACAGCACCTCGCGTCCTCGACGGACACCACGCCCCGTCCGGCGCTCGTCGCACTCGAGCGCGAGTGGCCCACGATCAACGCTGACATGGGCGACATGCTGGCGACGATGCGCAGCAACATCGGGCGCTTCCGCGGCATCTCCGCACTCCCCCCGTTCGTGCTCTTCCCGTGGTTCTTCGTCGTGCCGGGCGTCATCACCGCAGGTCTGGCCGTCGCGGCAATCGTCGCCAACGGTCGCGGAGGGCCGACCATCGGGTACCAACGCGCACTCGTGGCGATGGGGCTCGGGGTCGTCATGGCGCCGTTCATCTTCCAGATGTTCTCCCGCGCACCCGGAGGTGCGGCCATGATCGATGAGTTCCGTCCGCTGATGACCGAACAGCGAGTCGCCACCGTCCAGGGCTACTTCCTCACGCTGGGCGCGGCCGAGGGTGAGCTGCGAACACAGCTGCTGCCATCGCTGGCCGCATCGGATCCATCAGAGGCGACCTTGCCCGACGCGCGAGCGTTCTCCGCTCGCTGGCCGACGATCAGTGAGGACATGGCCCCGATGATCGGCACGATGGCCGACAACCTCGGGAACTTCGAGGCCGTCGATGCGCTGCCCCCGTTCTGGGCCTTCCCGTGGTTCTTCGTCATCCCCGGCCTGGCGATCGCCGCGCTGGCGACACCCGCTGCCCGCCGTCGACCGCCCACGTCCATGTCCATGTCCATGTCCGCAACAACCACACCTGACCTCCAGGTGCTTGAAGGGAATCGATCATGACGACCGCCATCCGCCATCGACTCGTGCTCGCCATGCTGACCGTCGGCCTGGTGGCTGCCGGGTGCAGCGGCAGCGATGACGACGACGCCCCGACCGGCGACTCCAACGCGGAGGCCCTCGTCGGCCTGTTCCGAATCGATGCCGGCACATGCGACGGACCGGAGGTGAAGGGCTCGTACTTCCGCATGGTGCAATCGGGCGGCACGCTGGCCGATGGGCCCTTCGTCGCCAACGGTGACTCGCCGTGCGAGGACAACTCGCTCACGATGCTCGCCCCCGGTACCGACGGTGGATTGCTCACCGACGAGTACCAGCCCCAGCCCGAGCCGGCATTCGACGATGCGGGCAACGCCGTCAGCGCACGCATCACCGAGCCCACCGCGTGGTTCGCCGTTGCCTTCGGCATGAGCACCAACGAGCAGGATCCCCAGACTGGCAGGAACGCCCCCGCACCGAGGATCTCGGTGATCGACGGCGTGCTGACCGGCAACCTCAGCGCGGTCGGCGCGAGCTGGAACGGTCAGGCGTTCAACCAGGGCGCGCCAAAGCCAGGGGGCGCTGCACCCGGAGCCACGACCGACCCGATCGGCACCTACGACGCGGAGACCGGCGTCTTCACCCTCGACTGGACGAGTCAGATCGAAGGAGGACCGTTCAGCAACTTCACCGGGGTCTGGCACCTAGAGGGCACCTTCGAACCACGCTGACTCTCAGCTGACGAAGCACTTGCTGGGGCTTTACCCCCAGGACGTGCCTGACCAGGAGTTCCCCGTCCAGGAGTTCCCGGACCAGGAGTGTCCGGCCCAGATGTCAGTGGACCAGCTGTGCCCACTCCACCCACCAAGAGCCAGAGCGACCGCTGGGACACTCCACTGAAGGAGCGATTCAGGTCCTGACGCGTTGAAGTTTACAAGAAACCCCTGGAGGTGTTACGCCAACCCATCGGCCGATGGGAGATC
>JBBDWQ010000014.1:0-37638 GCA_040902805.1 Acidimicrobiales bacterium | reverse complement strand
TCGCGGAGGCATCGATCGCGTCGGATCCCGGCGCGCTGGAGCGTTGGGGCGAGATGGCGCGGGCTCTCACGACGCGCGGCCCGGGGCCGAAAGCAGGCTTTGTGTAGGTTTGCGGCGAATGTCAGATCTGGGGAATCAGATCGTCACTGGGGGAATGTGTTCGATGCGACGTCGTGCTGCCATCGGTCTGCTGGTCTGTCTTGTGCTGGCGGGGGCCTGTGGCGGACGGGTGAGTCAGGAACAGGTGTTGGCGGAGGCGGCTGCGGACGGGTCGTCGTTTGGCGCCGCGAGCGGCAATCGCAATGCGCTCGGATCGGACGGTGACCTCGTAGGCGACGCCGACCTGGTGGGCACGGTCGGATCCGTCGGGGGCGACCGCAGCGGCTCGGGTGGCGAAGGCGGCACGAGCGGTGTGGTCGACCCCGACTCGACGAAGCCCCCGGGTGGCAATGGCGGCGACACCGACGTCGGGGTCACGGTCGACAAGATCATTCTTGGCAACGTCTCCACGCTCTCCGGGCCCGTACCCGGGTTGTTCCGGGGTGCGCTCGTGGGGGCGCAGGCATGGGCCGCAATGGTGAACAGCAAGGGTGGAATCGACGGGCGCCTCATCGAGGTCAAGAGCGGCGACGACGCACTCGACACGGGACGCAACAAAAACGCGCACAAGGCGCTGAAAGACTTGGTCTTTGCGTTCGTGGGGTCGTTCTCGGTAACCGACGGTGGCGGGGTATCCGAGCTCCAGAACACCAACATCCCCGATGTCGGCACGCCGCTCGATCCGAACCGGTTCAAGCTTCCGAACAACTTTGCACCCGGCCCGCTGCCGCCCGGGTGGGAGACGGGTCCGGCGAAGTACTACATGAAGACCTTCGGCCCGCAGCCAATGAAGAAGACGGCCTTCTTCGTCGCCGCGGTCGAGACCGCTCGCATTCAGGCGCGACGCGAGCGGGCGGTGCTCGAGAGCCTTGGCTACGAGATCGTCTACACGCGCGAGGTGCAGCCCAACGAGCCCAACTACACGGGTGACGTGATCCAGATGCGCAACCAGGGCGTGCAGAACTTCGTGTTCGAGGGCCAGGCCGACCAGATCGCCGGGCTCATCAATGCCATGGCCGAGCAGAACTTCCGCCCCACCCTGCTGAACCCCGGAGCGACGTCGTACGCCGAGGCGTTCCTGAAGCTGACGGGGAAGAACTCTGACGGCTCCCGGATCGACGTGACGCACGCACTCTTCCTCGACCCCGACAACCCTCTGCCCGAAGTGCAGCTCTTCCGCCAGTGGATGAACAAGGTCGACCCCAACCAGGACGTTGACCTGTTCGCGCTCTACGCATGGGCCTCCGGTCGCATGATCGAAAAGGCGCTCCGTGACGCAGGGCCCGCGGTGACCCGCGACAAGGTGCTCGCCGCACTGGGCACGGTCACGAAGTTCGACGCCAACGGGCTGATTGCGCCAGTCAATCCGGCTGGCAAGCAGCCGTCCGACTGCTTTGTGGTGGTCCGCATCCAGGGAGGCAAGTTCGTGCGAGAGCACCCTGCCTCGGGCTTCGACTGCACGACCGGCGGCTTTCAGCCGCTGAAGGAGTAGCCGTGCGCGACCTGCTCGCTTTCACCATCGTCGGGATCGTCACCGGTTCGATCTACGCGATTGCGGCCAGCGGGCTCGTCGTCACCTACACCACCTCTGGCGTCTTCAACTTCGCTCATGGCGCGATCGGCATGGTTTCGGCCTTCGCCTACTGGCAGGTCAAGGAGGACTGGGATTGGGGCACCTGGCCGGCTCTCATCCTGGTGCTGGTCGTGTTCGCGCCGCTGTTTGGTCTACTGATCGAGCGAGTGCTGATGCGCCCGCTCGCCGGTAAGCCCACCGGGGTGTCGCTGGTGGTCACCGTCGGTCTGCTGGTGCTCCTCTATGGCGTCGCATCGCGTGCATGGCCGGGCACCGAGATCCGACGGACCGACGAGTTTCTTCCGACGACCCGCTTCGACCTTGCCGGTGTGAGCGTGTCTGCCCATCAGGTCATCGTGCTGGTCGTCACCGTCGCCGTGGCCGCCACGCTCCGTCTCCTGCTGTTCCGCAGCCGCGCGGGTGTGGCCATGCGCGCCGTGGTGGACAACCCGGAGCTGGCCGAGCTCAACGGCGCCCTGCCGGAGCGGGTGTCGCAGCTGGCCTGGGTCCTCGGCTGCGTCATGGCATCGCTGGCTGGCGTGCTGATCGCGCCGGGCCGCAGCTACAACCACCTCTTTCTCACTCTTCTCGTTGTCGACGGCTACGCAGCGGCGATCCTTGGTCGCCTACGCAACCTTCCGCTGACCTTCGTGGGGGCGCTCGTGCTCGGCGTCAGCCAGGCGTACCTGATCGGCTACAGCCAGCGCTTCAGCTTCGGTGTCGGCCTGCTCGGCACCGGCGGGGTGCTCGCGGAGCTCCTGCCCGTGCTGACGACGGTCTTCCTGTTCGCCGTCATCGTCCTCATGCCCCAGACGCGGCTGCAGGTCGGTCGACTGGCCGGCGCCAAGGTGCCGCGGGTGCCGGGACTCACCACATCGATCCGGCGCAGCGGAATCTTCGTAGCGGTGGCCGCGGCGATAGCGATCGTGCTCTCACCGACCCAGCTGTTCAACGCCAGCTCGGGGCTGGTGGTTGCCATGGTGATGCTGTCCCTCGTTGTCCTCGTCGGTTACTCGGGCCAGATCTCTCTGTGTCAGTACACGTTCGTGGGCATCGGCGCGTCCACGATGGGCAAGTTCTTCAGCTCCGGATCGCTGTTCGGTGTCGTTGCCGCGACGTTGGTGGCCGCGGCCTTCGGTGCCCTAGTGGCGCTCCCCGCGCTTCGGCTGCGCGACATCTACCTCGCGCTGGCCACGGTCGCGTTTGCGATCTTCGGTGAACGCCTCCTGTTCGACCACCCCAAAGTGTTCGACCGCGGGGCCACACTCACTCTCGAACGCCCCCGCTATCTCGGCGTCGATCTGAACGGCGAGACGGCGATGTTCATCTTCCTCGCCGTCTGCTTCGCGGCGATGGGCGTTCTCGTGCTGGCAGTCCGACGCGGTCCTCTGGGCAGGCGACTCGCAGCGATGAACGACAGCCCAGCAGCATGCATGACCCTCGGTCTCAACCTCATTCGCACGAAGGTCACCGTGTTCGCGCTCTCAGCAGGCATGGCCGGATTCGCGGGGGCGATGTTCGGGATGCTGCGCCAGAGCGTCTCAGCGAATGATTTCGTGCTGCTCCTCAGCCTGAACACCTTCCTGCTGGCCATGATCGGCGGGATCACCACCGTCACGGGAGCGCTCATCGGCGGCATGGTCCTGCCATTCCTGGACACCGACCTGCAAGGGCTGTTCATCGGTGCGGGGGCCATCATCATCAGTCGGCTGCCGAACGGCTTCGCGGGGGTCCTCTACGGCTTCGGGGAACGGCTCCGGCGCTCCGTGGCCACCTCGGATCCTGTGGCGGACGGCGACGTAACCATCAGCGCAGCGGAGCGCGCTTCTGAGGCGGTGCCGGCATGACGGTCCCGGGGATCGAGCTGATCGGTGTGCGCGCGGCGTACGGCCGCATCGACGTGCTGCGTGGGGTTGATCTCGTCGTGCCCGCCGGTTCGGTGTTCGCACTTCTCGGCCCGAACGGAGCCGGGAAGTCCACGACTCTGCGCGTGATCAGCGGGCGCATCCGCGCCACTGCCGGATGCGTGCACATCGCCGGCGTCCACGTGAACGGTGCCGCGCCGGCGCGCCTGGCTCGAGCCGGGCTGTGCAGCGTTCCGGAGGGTCGGGGGGTCTTTCCGAACCTCACGGTGTCGGACAACCTCCGCATGGCGACATTCCGCGGAGGCCTGAGCTTCGACGACGTACGGGACACGGTGTTCGATCGATTCCCGGTTCTGGGCGAGCGACGAACTCAGTTGGCGGGCACGCTCTCCGGCGGAGAGCAGCAGATGCTCGCACTCGCGCGTGCGCTGACCACCAACCCCGCAGTGCTCCTCCTCGACGAGATCTCGATGGGTCTCGCGCCGCTGATCGTGGCCCAGCTGTATGAGGCGGTGGCCCGCCTCGCCTCGGAAGGCATCACCATTCTGATAGTCGAACAGTTCGCACGGGTGGCCTTGCCCGTCGCGGACTATGCCGGGATCATGACGCATGGGCGCATTCAGGTCGTCGGCGAGCCCGCCGATGTAGAGGCGGCCCTGTCCGAGGCCTACCTCGGGGCGGCATGACCACGCAACGAGCGCGCAGGTGGCCATGGCTCCTTCTCGGGGCGGCCGCCATCGCGCCTCTCGCCCTTGGGCTCGCGGGAGCGACGGCCCAGCAGGCACCCATCGTGGTGAACGGCCTCGACGCAGTCGCGGTCAGCGACGGCATGGGCCAGATCATGGGGGATCCGAACGTCCAGCCGTACCCCGTTGCCAAGGGAGACGTCGCTCACACCGAGGCGGCGCTGTCGGCGGGACCGACCGGCTACGCGCTCGCCAGCACGTTCTGGCCTGGACCCCTCGTGGGAAATGCGGGGAGCCTCGCTGTACTTCTCGGTGCGCCGCCCGAGGCGGGCGCTGTCAACTACGGCGGACGCGCCGAGGCGTTCTCGGGAGGTCCCAACGATGCCGAGCTTCCTGGGATGACCGCTCACGCGATGGAGGGGATCGCCGAAGCCATCGCTGGCGCCCAGGACTTCGAGTCTGCCCCCGGCGTGGCTACTGGCGACGTCCGCACGAGGTCCTACACCGAGTTCGACGGTTCCACGCTTCGCTCAGTGTCCTCGTGCACGGCATCGGATCTCGGCTTCGGTGATGGTGTGGTGACGATTGGTTCGGTCCGGACTGAGGCGGAGGCCACGACCGACGGCGCGACGGGCGGAGCCGGTGGACGAACAGTGGTGTCGGGAATGCAGGTCGCCGGTCAGGACGCGACGGTCGACGGGGATGGCGTTCGCTTCACCGATCCAGCGACTCAACCGATCGGTGATCAGGTTCTGTCGAACCTCGGTTTGAAGATGTTCGTCGCCGCTCCGCGGACGACAAAGGAGCCGTCGTCTGCGAGCCACCGCGCCGGCTCCTTGGTGGTGATCTGGGACCCACCGGGAACCGACTATGCGTACTCCTACAACATCTGCGGTTCCGATGCGGCCGTGGCGTTGCGTCTCGGGGAAGGGTTCGTTGCACTGCCCGATCCGATTGGTTCGGTGGACCTGCCTCCCCTCGTCTTCAACGACGTGACCGGTCCTATGGGCCCCGCGTCGCCGGCGTTCGTGCCCGTCGGGCCCGCCGCCGGACCAGCGGCACCGGACGTGATCACTCCGCGCCCCATCAGCTTTGTACGAGATCTGGCGACCTGGCCCTACATCGTTGGAGCACTGTCGGTCATCGTTGCCGGCATCGGACTTCGGCGAGCCCACGATGCCTCGCTGTCATCGCGAACGGCCGTCGTCTGTCCCCTTGAAGGAGCAAGTTCATGACTGCCCTGCCACTCGACACGCCGGCCGCGCCGGACGCCCACGACCAGGAGCTGACCGCCTCGCTCCAATCCCGGTTGGCGGAGCGGCTTGCCGCGCTGCGACGTCGGACCGGCGGCCCGGCCGCTCTCGACCAGCGCATCGCGTGGATCGGCGGAACCATGGCCGCCGCCGGTGCAGTCTTAGTGCTGCTGGGTTGGTACGGCGCGTCTCAGACCAGCCGCGTCTACCTCCAGATCCCATACCTGATCTCTGGCGGGCTGTTCGGCGTGGTCCTCGCGTTCACGGGGGGATGCGCCTATCTGGCGTCGTGGCTCACTCGCCTGGTGCACGATCAGCGGACCCGCGCGGACGAGGCAATCGCGGCCGCCACGGCGACCGCCTCGGCGTTGGAGCGCATCGAAGCGCTTCTGGCCGGCGGCACTGCAACTCGGGACGCCGTGGGGGCTGACGGCTCTCTGGGCCTGGTCGCCACGCCGTCCGGAAAGCTTGCGCACCGGCCCTCATGCGCGAGCGTCGTCGGTCGGACCGATCTCCGTCCGGCAACGGTCGGTCGGGACGGGTTTGGTGCGTGTCGCATGTGCGACGCCGGCACCGACTGAACCCCTGCGATCGAATGCAGCGCCTAGATAGGGTGAGCGCATGCTCGTCGCGCTCACGGGAGGGTCGGGGTTCGTCGGGTCCCATACGACTGTCCGGCTGATCGCGCACGGCCACCGGCCCCGCCTCTTGGTGCGTGATCCGGTGAAGGCCGCGAGGGTCCTCGAAGCGCTGGAGGTGGACCTGGCCGATCTCGAGCTCGTGGTCGGGGACATGACCGACAGGGACGCGGTCAACCAGTGGCTTGAGGGTGCGGACGCGGTGATCCACGCTGCCGCGGCGATCGGCGTCACCGGTCCTCGCACCGACCTTCTGACCCAGAACGTGCTCGGCGTCGAGAACGTGGTCGGGGCCTCGGTCGAGCTCGGAATCGACCCCGTGATCCACGTCTCCACGGTCGCCGTCTTCGTGCCCCCGGATCGGCCCCTGATCACCCCCGAGGCGCGACTGTCCTCACCGCGGACTGATTACGGGCGCTCGAAGCTCGTCGCCGAGCGATATGTGCGCCGCCTCCAGGATGACGGCGCGTCGGTCACGATCGTGTACCCGGGTGGGGTGCTCGGTCCGGGCCAGCCCACGCTCGACGCGTTGATGGAAGGCCTCGCGGGGGCGCTGGGCAGCGCGTGGCCCATGCCTTCGGGCGGTGTGGCGATGATCCACGTGGAGGACCTCGCCGAGGTCCTGGCCCGTCTCATCGAACCGGGTCGTGCGGCTCGCCGATTCACGCTGGGTGGGGACTTCCTCCACTGGCCCGAGCTCGCCGATCTCTGCGATGACCTCACGGGAGTGCGGTGCCGTCGGATGGTCATACCCGGCTGGGCGATGATCGCGCTAGGAGCGGTGCTCGATGCCGCGAAGCGCATCCGACCATTTGCCTATCCCCTGACGCGTGACGCCGCCGAGATCATGGTGACGATGGTGCCGACCGACGACAGCGCCGTCCTCCTGGAGACAGGAGTGAAGCTTCGTCCCGTGGCGGCCACGGTGGAAGAAGCGCTGCGGTGCCTCGCGGCGGAAGGTCACCTCGCCCCGGAGAAGGCGGGGCGTCTCGCCCCTCCGGGCGCGGTCGTGGTGCCGAACGTGCCGGCTCGTGAGCGAGTGCGTCGCTGGCTCCGTCATCACGTCGTGCCTCGGATCACGGGTTCGTCCACCTTCACGCGATTCGGGCCGAAGATCGTGCCGCGAGCGGATCGGCTTGCCAGCCAGCTCAGCGGCGGACGCTTCACATTCACCGAGGCGACCCAACCCACGCTGGTGCTCGTCACCACGGGTGCTCGCAGCGGCCAGCCCCGCTCCGCCCCGCTGGCCTGCGTTCCGGAGCCCTCCGGCAGCTGGCTGGTTGTCGGCAGCAACTTCGGCCGCGAGAAGCACCCGGCCTGGACCGGGAACCTCCTGCAGGACCCGACGGCAACGGTCACCCGTCGCGGGACGACCACCCCAGTGCACGCCGTCTTGCTCGAAGGAGCGCCACGTGACGCGGCTTGGGCCGACCTGATGCGGATGCTGCCAGTCTTTGACGGCTACGAAGACCGCTCGGGTCGGGACCTGCGCGTCTTCAGGTTGACGCCCGCCGGCTGATTCAGGCCAGGCCGAGGCGCTGCCCGGCCTCGCGACGGAAGCGAGCGGCACGGGGCTCCGGGTCCTTGTCGAACTGCGGGATGACCTTGTTACCGAGCAGCTCGACGGACTCCTCGACGAGCTCGTAGGGCCACGCGCTGCCGGTTGGTCCCATGATGAGCTGGTCGACCCCGATGGCCTCCCACTTCTGCAGCACCTCCGCGCACTCGTCGGGTGTGCCGACGATCGACGCACCCTTCTCACGGCCCACCTTGAGCTGCTCGAGCGTCGGGTCCGGGATCTCGTTGGGCCACTCCGGGATGCCCGGGGGCTTCGGGAACGTGTCGAGGTACTTGAACACCAGGCTCTGCTGGCGACCGTTGCGAGACTTCGTCATCCACTCCCGAGCGGCGTCGCCGTCCTCGAGGCACATGAAGCTCGTGGAGATGGCGACGTTGTCGTTGACGAAGTCACCGACCGGATCGGCGTCCTTGATCGTCTCCTTGTAGAGCTCTACCAGCGGGCGCATCTTCTCTGGGTTGCCACCGGTGAAGCAGATGACGCCGAGACCGAGCTTGGCCGCCTTCTCGAACGTGTCGGGGTTGCCCGCCGCGACCCACATCGGGGGGTGCGGCTTCACGTACGGCTTCGGGAGCACGTTGCGCTCCGGCATCGAGAAGAACCGGCCGTCGAAGCTGTAGGAGTCCTGGCCCCACATCTTGCGGAACTCGGGCATGACCTCGTCGAACATCTCCTTGGTGAGGTCAGGGTCGGTGATGCCGAACCCGGCCTGCTCGGTGGTGGAGGAACCGCGACCCGTGCCGAAGTCGAACCGACCACCGGAGAGGTGATCGAGCATCGCCACGCGCTCCGCGATGCGGGCCGGGTGGTTCACCGGGGGAGTGACGTTGATGATGCCGGAGGCCACCCGGATGCGCTCGGTCTTGGCGAGAATGTGCGGCATCACGATCTCGTTGGCAGAGATGTGGCTGTACTCCGCGAGGAAGTGGTGCTCGGTGACCCACACGTACTTCCAGTTGGAGCGGTCGCCCGCCTCGGCAATTCGGGTCTCGTTGATCAGCCGTTCGTGCTCGTAGGCGTCGTTGCGACCGTCGAGGTAGTCGGGTACCCAGCCGCCGATGAAGAGTCCAAATTCCATGGTCGCACCTTACCAGTTCCGTTACTATCTGTCACTAATCTATTTGGCGAGCGGAATGAGGCCCCCCAGGAGCAGCCGAACGAGGGTGTCGGTGGTGGTGTCACGCGACATCCGGCCGGTTTGGGCAAGGCTCGTCGTGGCACCGCTGATCACCCTGGTGAGCACTCGAGGATCGATGTCGGCCTCGATCTCTCCGCGTGCCCGGGCCCGTTCGAGGATGGCCCGGTAGCCGTCCTCTGAGGGTTGCACGAACCGCACGTGCATCCAGCGGTAGAGATCCGGGTCGGTGAGCAGCTCTACGGTGAGGCCCGGCAAGCCCTTGAGGTATGCGTCGCCGCTCATGCGCTCGACGTGCTGCGCGACGAACGCTCTGAGGTCGGCTTCGAGGGACCCCGTGTCAGGGACTTCAAATGCGCCCATGGACCCGAACAGAGCGTCAGCGGCGAGGGCGAGCTTGGTGTCCCACACGCGGTACACGAGCACCCGGCTGGCACCTGCCCGCTGCGCGACCCCGTCGATGGTCATCGAGGTGTAGCCGACTTCCGCGAGCACCTCCCGTGTTGCCTCGATGATGGCGCGGCGCTTGGCGAGATCGGGGGGACGGCCGGGGCCCCGCTTCGTGGTCGCTTCGCGGCTGGGAGCCATCGTCCGAACGGTACCGAGTTGGCAGCCGATGTGCCGCATGGTCGACAAGGGCCTCTCGTCTGCCGGCTCGGGACCTTCGGCCCTGCTCGTCGGGCTCGTGCCACGGCACGATGAACAGGAGGAGCCGAGGAGGTAGGCATGGCACTGCGTGACGGACGCACATGGATGGAGCATCTGACGCCTCACGCCTGCTGGGACCTGTTGTGCGAGGAGGCCGTCGGGCGAGTGGGCGTGCTGGTCGACAGCGCTCCCGAGATCTATCCCGTGAACTACGCAGTCTGTGACGAGACGATCGTCTTCCGCACGGACCCGGGCACCAAGCTACGGGCGATCGACCGGAGCCCCTCCGTCTGCTTCGAAGCTGACCGCGTGGATCCGGAGACCGGTAGTGGCTGGAGCGTTCTCATCAAGGGCCGAGCCGTCGAGCTCACCTCGGCCGCGGATCTCGGCGCTGCGTCAGAGCTCCCGCTGCACTTCTGGACATCCGGCGACAAGAGCCACTGGGTGAGCATCGTGTCCGCCGAGATCACCGGCCGTCGCATCGGCCCCGCTGGAAGGTAGGCACATGGAGCTCACAAGGGATCGTTCTGGACTCGTCGCGCTGGTAGGTGTGACTGGGGGCGTCGTGGTGATGGCGTTGCTGGTCGCGTTCACGGCTGTCGTCATCAGCGCGGGCGGCGACAACACCGCGACCGGGGCCACGGCCGGTGGCGTGCAGATCGTCGATGTGGAGCTCGGTGAGTTCTATGTGAGACCGGCGTCGATCTCAGTGCCCGCCGGCACCGAGCTCATGCTCCACGTCACCAACGCGGGGACGATGCCACACGATCTCAAGCTAGAGGGCAGCGCGGTCGGGACCACAATGCTCGACGTCGGTGCCACTGAAGAGGTCTCCCTCGGTGTCGTAGCCGCGTCGTCCGAGGCCTGGTGCACGGTGCCGGGTCACAAGGAAGCCGGGATGGTCATGACCGTCCAGGTGACCGGCAGTCCCGAGGGGGCGTCGACCGCGGGTCACGACGCCGCGATGAGCGGCGGGGGAGATGGCGCGGCGATCGACTTCGCGGCCACCCCCGCGGCCGGATGGGTGCCCTTCGATCCCGTGCTCGCTCCGGCGCCGGGTGGCACCGAGCACACGGTCACCTTTCATGCGACTGAGACGGTGATGGAGGTCGCCCCGGGCGTCACCCAGGAGATGTGGACCTTCAATGACCAAGTGCCCGGGCCAATCCTGCGCGGCAAGGTGGGGGACCTGTTCACGATCACGCTCGTGAATGACGGGAAGCTCGGCCACTCGATCGACTTCCACGCCAGCAAGGTCGCGTGGAACGATGAGATGCGCACGATCCAACCTGGGGAGTCGCTCGTATACCAGTACGAAGCAAAGTTTGCCGGGATCTGGATGTACCACTGCGGGACCGCCCCCGCGCTGCACCACATCGGAAACGGGATGTTCGGCGCCGTGATCATCGATCCGCCTGACCTGGCATCCGTCGATCACGAGTACGTCTTCGTCCAGTCGGAGCTCTACACGGGGCCCGAGGGCCAGCCGGGAGACCTTGCGAAGATGCAGGCGTTCACACCCGATGCCGTCGTGTTCAACGGTTACGTGAACCAGTACCAGCATGCGCCGATCCGAGTCGAGCCGGGCGAGCGGGTGCGGACCTGGGTGCTCGACGCTGGTCCCAGCGAGAACTCCGCCTTCCACATCGTCGGCACGATCTTCGACACGGTCTACAAGGAAGGGTCCTACCTCCTGCGACCCGACGCGAGTCGGGGTGGGTCACAGGTGCTCGATCTCCAACCGGCCCAGGGCGGCTTTGTGGAGTTCTCGTTCGATGAGGCGGGTCTCTACCTGATCGTGACGCACAAGTTCTCCAACGTCGGCAAGGGTGCCCTCGGCGTGTTCCAGGCGGGCGACGTCGCGTCAGGCCCAGCGAGCCACTAACCGCCTCGCTCCCGCTGCGGGTAGCTAGAGCAAGTCAACGAGCGCGAGGTCGTCTACGGCTCGAGTGAACCGGGTGAGCATGTTGTCGACGAGGGCGCGCTGGCGCGGCTCGTGGAGGTCCATGCCGCGGCTCGCGACGACCGGATACACGAGGCAGAACAGCGCCGCGGTGCGGTAGTCGTCCCACAGCCGAGTCGTCTCCGTCTCAGGAACACCGGCGGCCACAAGGGCCGCGATGTAACGATCGAACAGCGCCTTCTCGTTGTCACCGGCGGTCGAGGGATCGAGGCTCTGCGTGATGAAGTACGCGAGGTCGTAGGCCCCGCTGCCAACGCCTGTCAGCTGGAAGTCCAGCAACACCACGCTGCCGTCGGCGTCGAAGAGGATGTTGTCAGCCCGATAGTCGCCGTGGATCAGCGTGGTTGGTGTCGTTGCCAGGTCTGTGAGCATGCGCGGCATCAACGCCGACCATCCGGGGGCTACGGAGTGAATCGCGGAGGGGATGTCGGAGAGCTCATTGGTGAGCTTGTCCCAGCCCTCTCCGAAGACGAGGGGCAACACCGCTGGATAGATCGGGTCGGCCAGGCTCACGGCGGCGCCACGCTCGGCGATCGGCTCAGCGGAGCCCCACCAAGTGGCGTGCCACGCAGCGAGCTCCTGGACGCATCGCTCCGCGTCAGCCAGGGTCATTCCGACGTTCTGGTCGACGATGCGCATCGCGCCGAGGTCTTCCATCACGACGACGAACTTCGAGGTTTCTTCGTCGACGGCGCCGTGGTAGCCCCGCGGGACGCGAATCGGCGACGCGGCGGCGAGCTCGTCGAAGAAGCGGACCTCGCGTATGTACATCCGCAGCATCGTGGAGGTGAAGACCGCAGCATCGTCGAGAGCGGGAAGCTTCACCACCACCGACGCAGGGCACCCGGGCCCCGAGCATGTGACTCGATACACGGCACTGCTCACCCCGATCCCGTCACCGATGCACGAGGCCGTGATCGAGGTGATGGGAAGTCCGGTGGCCTCTGCCAGCCAAACTGCGCTGACGTCGTCGATCGTGCTTGGAATCGTCTGCATCGTCTCCCCGTCACATGGAATGCGCGTTACCCATCGCTGCCTCGGCTCCGGCGTTCGGCCAGCCTGGCCGCGTAGACGGCGGCCTCGGTGCGTCGACTCATGCCCATCTTGGAGAGCAGGTTCGAGACGTAGTTCTTCACCGTCTTCTCGGCGAGGAACATGCGCTCACCGATCTGACGGTTGGTGAGCCCCTCAGCGATGAGATCGAGGATCTTTCGCTCCTGCTCGCTCAGGGCGGACAAGGTGTCGTCGTCACCTTGGTTGCGCAGCCGATCGAGCAGACGGGTGGTGATCGTCGGGTCGAGCAGGGACTCACCCACCGCGACACGACGGATCCCCGCGATGAGATCGCTGCCGCGCACCTGCTTCAGGACATAGCCGGCTGCGCCAGCCATGACTGCTGCGTAGACCGCTTCGTCGTCCGCGAACGACGTCAGCATGATGCACGCGATCTCGGGGTGCTTCGATCGGATCTCTCGACATACCTCGATCCCATCGCCATCAGGTAGGCGCACATCGAGAACTGCGACGTTTGGCGATGTGGCCGGTATGCGCCCGATTGCCTCTTCTGCCGTACCCGCCTCCCCGACGACGGCCATGTCATCCTCGGCCTCGATGAGCTCTCGGACGCCGCGGCGCACCACCTCGTGATCGTCGAGCAGGAACACGCTGATGGCCATCGCCACCATGTTGCCCCATTGCGCGCCTGCCCCGAGTCCCGAGCACGCCTAGCCTGTGGCCATGTCCGAGGACCGGGTGGGTTCTGATCAGCTCGCGAAGCTGCTCGACGCCATCCTCACCATCGGCTCCGTGCTGGATCTGCCGGCGATGCTCCACCGCATCATCCAGAGCGCGACCGAGCTTGCGGGTGCCGCCTACGGAGCGCTCGGCGTGCTCGACGAGGCTCGGACCGGTCTCACGCAGTTCATCACGGTCGGCGTCGATGACGAGACACACCGCTCCATCGGCGCCCTCCCCGACGGTCATGGCATTCTCGGGCTGCTGATCCTCGACGCGAAGCCGCTGCGGCTCCCGGACCTCAACAAGCACCCCGACAGCTTCGGGTTCCCGCCCCATCATCCGCCGATGACCACGTTTCTGGGGGTGCCGATCCGCGTGCGTGACGAGGTCTTCGGGAATCTGTACCTCACCGACAAGATCGGAGGGGGCCAGTTCACGGACGTGGACGAGGAGCTCATGATCGGCCTGGCCGCTGCTGCCGGCGTGGCCATCGAGAACGCGCGACTCCACACCCGTCTGCACGAGATCGGCGTGCTCGAGGATCGAGAGCGCATCGCTCGCGACCTGCACGACACGGTGATCCAGCGGCTGTTCGCAACCGGGTTGTCGCTCCAGGGAACGGTCAACCTCGTTCGCACTGATGCCGAAGCGGCTGTTGTCCGCGTTGAGGCCGCGGTCGACGAGCTCGACCTCACCGTCAAGCACATCCGTTCAGCCATCTTCGGCCTGGAGGCGTCGCGGCCAAGCACGGCGGGGACGCGGGCCCAGATCGTAGGGCTTGCTCGCGAAGCGGCCCGAGCCCTTGGCTTCGAGCCAAACGTCTACTTCGAGGGACCAGTGGACTCTGCGCAGGGTGACCGAGGAGCAGCGGCGCTGGTCGCCACGGTGCGCGAGGCACTCAGCAACGTGGCTCGACACGCGAAGGCGCGTCGCGTCGACGTCGCCGTGATCGCCGGATCAGACGTCAGGCTCACGATCACCGATGACGGTGTAGGGCCCCCCGACGGCGAGGCGGCGGTAGGCAACGGCTTGCGCAACATGGCCTCCCGGGCCGAGGAGCTCGGGGGGACCATGCGGCTCCGCCCCGCTGATGACGGCCAGCCGGGGACGGTGCTCGAGTGGTGCGTGCCCCGAACCTGAAGTGACCTACTGACTCACCCGTCCAGCTTGACCCGCTGACCGTTGGCACCGGCTTCGATTCGTCGACCCGAGATGAGCTCGGGGGTGATGGCCACCACATGGCCTCCGCCGCGAGGAGCCCAGCGGGGTATCGGCAGGTCAACAACGCGTCGGAGCTCCTCCGCATCGGTGATGTGGTGTGCCACTCCGGTGGCGAGCACGCTCCATCCGGTGTGCCAGAACGCGTCCATCTCGTCCACTTCGAAGGCCACCACGGCATCACGGGTCGCGGCCGCCAACATCGTGCCCGGGCCGGTGTGGATGAGGATGCGTGAGCCGTCGAACCAGAAGTTGACGGGAAGCACGACGGGCAGGGCTCCCGTGGTCAGACCGATGCGGCCCAGCGTGACGCTGGCCAGGAGCCGCAGGCACTCGGCTCGATCAAGGACGACCAGCCCGTTGCGGTCCGTTTCGGTGCCCCATCGAGCGTCGGGTAGGGGTCGGAGCTGATCGGACATGCTCCCAGGGTCGCCCGATTTCCTGGTGGCGGTCAGGGGCGGCAGTCGGGAGTGTCCGGGACCAAAGGCCCTAGGTTCTGGGTCATCACCATGAAGGAGGGTGTTCGATGGCTGGGGACAAGCTCACCGACGAGGAGCAGGACAGGCGGCGAGCGGCGGTGGCGCAACTGATGCCGACCACGCCATATCTCGCCAGTCTGGGCATTCAGATCGAGCGGTACGAGCCCGACGAAGCCACCATTCGGCTGCCGTTTCGGTCCGATCTCACCAACGACGGCGTCTACTACCACGGTGGAGTCATCGCGGCGGTCATCGACACCACCGGCGCGTTGGCCGCCTGGTCGAACCACGACTTCGACAAGGGCGCCCGCGCGTCGACGATCGCCATGACGGTGCAGTACGTCGGTGCGTGCAAGCAGTCCGATCTGCTCTGCCACGCCCGGGCCGTACGCCGCGGCAAGGAGCTGACCTTTACCGAGATCTCCGCCACCGACGCCGACGGCAACGTGGTCGCTCACGGGATCCAGACCTACCGAATCGTCTGACCGTCATCTCGTCGAATATCGTCCGCGCCCGAGGGGAAGGGGGAGCCATGGAGCGCTTCGAAGGTCTGCTGGCAGTCGTGACCGGTGGCGGTAGCGGCATGGGCCGCGAGCTCGTGTTGCAGCTGGCGGCGGAGGGTTGCTCCGTGGCCACGTGCGACGTCCGCGAGGAGTCCGTCGTCGAGACGGCCCGCCTCGCCGAGAAGGAAGCCCCGGCGGGTACTCGCATCACGGCACACTTGTGCGACGTGGCCGAGCCGGCAGACGTCAGCCGGTTCCGGGATGAGGTGGTCACCCAGCACGAGACCGATCACATCAACCTTCTCTTCAACAACGCCGGCGTAGGCGGGGGCGGCAGCTTCCTCAACGACGACATCGAGCAGTGGGAGCGCACGTTCAGCATCTGTTGGGGCGGCGTCTACAACTGCAGCCGGGCCTTCATCCCGTTGGTCGTTGCGAGCGACGCCGGCTACGTCATCAACACCAGCAGTGTGAACGGCTTCTGGGCTCTGCTCGGCCCGGGGATGCCGCACACTGCCTACAGCGCCGCGAAGTTCGCGGTGAAGGGCTTCTCAGAGGCGCTGATCGAGGATTTCCGCCTCAACGCACCCCACGTGAAGGTTGCCGTGGTGATGCCCGGTCACATCGGCACTGACATCGTCACCAACTCCCGAACGGTCCACGGTGGAGACGGGCCCATGGACCCGGTTGCTGTGGCCGCAGCTCGGAAGCAGATGGCGGCGCGCGGTGTCCCCGTCGAGAGCATGGACGACGACGCGGTGCGCTCCATGATGGAGATGGTCGGTGAGATGTTTCGCGAGGCCGCGCCCATGACAGCGGGCCAGGCCGCGACGGTCATCCTCGACGGTGTTCGCTCGGGCGAGTGGCGGATCCTCGTCGGCGACGACGCGCACCTCCTCGACCAGAAGGTGCGAGCTGATCCCGAGGGCGTCTACGGGGTCAACGCCCCCACGCTCGGCATCCTCGGGTCCTGAGTCAGGACGGATGCGCCCTCGCATGAGTCGATGGCAAGGCTCTGGCGGGCGAACGGTCGCTACGCTGCGCCCATGACCGGACCGTTCGAGCTCAACGGCATCAATCACCTGGCCCTCGTCTCGAGCGACATGGCTCGCACAGTGGCGTTCTACGAGGGTGTGCTGGGCATGCCCTTGGTGAAGACGATCGAGCTACCGGTTGGCATGGGCCAGCACTTCTTCTTCGACTGCGGGGGAGACGACATGGTCGCCTTCTTCTGGTTCCCAAACGCACCCGAGGGCGTGCCGGGTGTCTCCGCCCCCGCCGGCCGCCCCGACACGGCGGATCTCGCCAGTGCCATCGGTTCGATGAACCATGTGGCGTTCAACGTGCCCGCCGACAAGATCGAGACCTACCGCGATCGTCTCATCGAAGCCGGCGTGCCGTGCAGTGAGGTCGCCAACCACGATGACAGCGAGTTCGGGATCTCCAAGGAGATGCATCCCGGGGTGTTTGTGCGGTCCGTCTACTTCCAGGACCCAGACGGGATCTTGCTCGAGTTCGCCTGCTGGACGCGCGCCATGACCCCAGAAGATGTCGCCCATGCCCCCGTGACCGCCGCCCACCGATAGGAGCTGCACCGTCGAGCTGTTCGTCTATGCCGCGGGCGCGAGGCGGGCGCGGGACTCCGTGACTGCTCGCTCGAAGATGCGGAGGTCTTCGAACCCAGGGAGGCGAGCAAACGTGGCGTCCATGGTCCGGATGACGCGGTCGCCGGCGTCGCCGTCAGTGAGGACCTCGAGCACGGCGTCGAACTCCTCGGGGCGCTTGTACTCGGCGCCGATGCCGACGGGCGTCCACGATCGCAGCATCATCGCCCGCAGCGCGGTACGGCTGAGTCCGCTCTTGGTGAGCCGCCACTGCGCCTGGAGTGCGTAGAAGCTGAAGTGCCTCGACTCCTGTGCGGCGATGCGGGTGAGCAACTCGGCGAGCATCGGCTCATTGCAGCGTCGTGCGAGCAATCTGTACCCGTTCATGGTGAGCAGCTCATTGGCTGCACCCCAGGCCATGTGGGCGGCAGTGATGACGTGACCGACCGGTCGAGTCAGGGCGACCACCACCTGCTCGGTTCGGGACACAGTGCTCGGGGGAGCTTGCATCGCCGGCAACGTCACGCCACGCCGCTCAGCGAACAGGGTCAGGTAGCGATCGATGGCGCGGGCGTGCTCCGTCTCCTCTGCCCGCCACACGTCGAGGAATCGGCGAACGATCGGGTCGCGCAGCGTGGTGGGGTGCGCCACCAGTCCGGCCAGATCGCGGTCGACGAATCCCTCGACGTCGCGCATGTAGGCGAGGCAAACGAGCACCCCGTCATCGACGGCTGTCTTGCCGACGTCGTCCCACGCCAGGTCGCTTGAGTGGAGCAGCTCGGATCGCGCCAGGATCCGCTCGCACTTGGTCTCGTTGGTCGCCCGCAGTCTGCTTCGCACGACTGGTACTTCGGCGCCGCGACTCGAGTCGGATGACCCATCGCAGCGCGGTCGTCAGACGCGGAGCTCGGCGGGAGCGCCGGCTGGGACGACGGGGGAGCGCGGGGCCACGGGTGCGACCCGTTGGTACGGCTCGCCCAGGCTCGGACGTAGGTCCGCGTCACCCTTGTTCGGCCAGAGTGCCATCGCCCGCTCAGCCTGAGCGGTGATCGTCAGCGATGGGTTCACGCCGAGGTTGGCGGACACCGCCGAGCCATCCACGATGTGCACACCCGGATGGCCATAGGCGCGGTGGTACGGGTCGATGACGCCAGTGGCGGGGGAGTCGCCAATCGGCGCGCCGCCGAGGAAGTGTGCGGTCATCGGGACGTTGAAGACATCGTTCCAGCCGCCGCCGGGAAAGCCTCTGATTCGCTTGGCAATGCGCCGGACCGCGTCATGGCCGGACGGGATCCAGGTGGGATTGGGTTCGCCGTGCCCTTGACGTGAGGTCAGTCGTCGACCGAAGAGACCAGCCTTGGTGAAGCAGGTGATCGAGTTGTCGCGGGTCTGCATGACCAGGGCGATGATCGTCTGCTCCGACCAGTGCCGCATGCTCAGGTTTCGCAAGAGCATCACGGGGTGACGAACCACCTCGGCCAACCACGCAAGAGGGCGGGATCGTCCGCCTCCATCAGCCAGCGCAGTGGTGAGCAGACCCATGGCGTTGCTCCCCTTGCCGTAGCGCACGGGCTCGATGTGGGTGTCTGGATCGGGGTGGAACGACGATGTGATGGCCACGCCCTTGGTGAAGTCCGCGTCGCTCCGGAAGGTACGGGCGCCAAGGATCGCTTCGGAGTTCGTGCGCGTCAGCTCACCGAGGCACGACGACAGGTGGGGGAGGCGGCCCTCGTCACGCATGCGGTGCAACAGCTTCTGCGTTCCCAGCGTGCCCGCCGCGAGCACCACGTCGGTGGTGAGGAAGCTCTGCCGATGCTTGCGGAGCCATGCGCCGGTTCGCTCTGTCTCTACGGAGTAGCGGCCGTCGCGCAGCGGTCGTATGGCAACCACCGTGGTGAGCGGATGGACGACGGCTCCGGCTCGCTCCGCGAGGTAGAGGTAGTTCTGCAGCAGGGTGTTCTTGGCGCCGTGACGACACCCCGTCATGCACTCGCCGCACTCGATGCACCCTCGCCGGGCTGGACCGACGCCACCAAAGAAGGGGTCTGGCACCTCGGCACCGGGTTCACCGAAGAACACGCCCACCGGCGTCGGTCCAAAGGTGTCGCCGACCCCCATCTCCTCGGCAACAGCACGCATGACCTCATCAGATGGCGTGATCGTGGGGTTGGGCACGACCCCGAGCATCCGCTTGGCCTGGTCGTAGAAGGGGGCGAGCTCGGCGCGCCAGTCGGTGATGTGGCCCCACTGCGCATCGGTGTAGAAGGGATCCTTGGGCTCGTACAGCGTGTTGGCGTAGTTGAGCGACCCACCACCGACGCCGGCCCCTGACAAGATCATCACGTCCTTGAGCAGCGACACGCGCTGGATGCCGGTGCAGCCGAGCCTTGGGGCCCAGAAGAACGAGCGGACATCCCACGACGTCTTCGGCAGCGTCGTCTCGTCGAATCGGCGCCCTGCCTCGAGCACGGCCACGTCGTAGCCCTTCTCGGTCAGCCGCAGCGCTGTGGTGCTGCCACCGAATCCGCTCCCGATGACTACGACGTCAACTGCGGTGGTCGTCACGGGCGCCGACGGTAGACGGTCTCCTCGACGAGTGGTGCCGGGCGGCGGCTTTCCGTCGCGAGTGGCAGCGACGGTACCGTCGCCCGGATGACCGCCCCCGAGCCTGCTGACGACGACCTCACTCGCTCGGGCGAAGCGGACCGAGCGTTTCTCGGCATGGAGGTGGACCACGCCGGGCACTCCGCGTTCACGCTCACCGGCGGGCTGGCCCGACACGACGGACGCCTCTATGGCGGGACGGCGGTCGCCGCGGCAGTCGCCATGGCCGAGCTCGTGTCAGGCCGACGGTCGCTTTGGACCACCGTGCAGTTCGTGTCGGGTGCATCGGTGATCGGCGACCGAATCGAGTGTCGTGCCGAGGTGCTCGCCTCCGGCCGCCGCACCTCCCAGGTGCGAATGTCGGCATACCTCAGCGAGCAGTTGCTGTTCACTGCGGTCGGCGCGACGGCGGTGCTGAAGGACCAAGCCTTGCGGGGCGAGTTCGAGGAGATGCCCACGGTTCCAGCGCCCGATGACTGCGCCGAGTTTCGGTTTCCCATCCCGGATCACATGGAAGACATCGCCAACCGCCACGATCGTCCTCTCGAGCTCCGCATCGCTCATCCGGGAAGCGCAGCTGGGCCCCCGATGTTCTGGGCGCGTGTGCGTGGGCACAGCGCAACACCGGCCATCATCGGTTTCGTCGCCGACATGGTGCCCATGGCCGTTGTGCATGCCGCCGGTCGCCTGGGGGGTGGCACCAGTCTCGACAACACCTTGCGCGTCGGGTTCCCTGCAGCCACCGACTGGGTCCTGCTCCATCTCGACCCTCACCTTGCGCTCGGCGGGTACGGGCACGGCACAGCACAGGTGTGGTCACCGGACGGCACGCTGATGGCCACGGCCAGTCAGACGGCCGCCCTACTCGTGCTGGATTGATCGGTCAGCCAGTCGAGAGATCGACGAACCGCTGAGCAGCCGGTCCGACCGCACCCGCGCGATGGACGAGCACGATGGTGCGGCGCAGCCGCGGGGTGGTGGACCGCACCGTCGCCCCGAGTCGTCCCGCCGCGTCCGCAAGCTGCGTGGGAAGGAACGTGGTGCCGGCGCCGGCGAGGACGAGAGGGATCAGCGCTTCGCGCTGGGCCGTCTCCACCGCAACTTCGGGCTCGACGCCTGCGGATTGCATCGCGATCGCGACGAGGTCCCGCAGTGATGATCCGGGCGGGGTGAGCACCAACGGGACTCCTGCGAGCTTGTGGATGCGCAGGGGGCCAGCGGGACCGCCGGAAGGTGACACGGCCAGTAGCTGCTGCTCATGCAACCGAACCTCGGTCAGGCCAGCGTTGGCCTCACCCGACTCGGTGATGCCGAGCTCCGCCGTGCCGGAGCGCACGTCGGTTGCGAGCTCGTCGAGGTCGTTCGGGGCGCGCAGGCGCAGTGTCACCGCTGGGTGGGCTCGACGGAAGCGGCCGATGAGCTCGGCAACCGGATCGGCGGCCAGCGTGGGAAGGGTCGTGAGGTCGAGCCGCCCGGCCATGAGGCCGGTCACGGCGGCCACCGCTGCGGTGGCATGTTCGACCTCTCGGAGGGCCTGCCGGGCAGGGGGCACGAGCGCCTCGCCGGCCGCGGTGAGCCGGGCGCCCTGTCGGGAGCGCACGAGCAACGCGGCGCCGACCTCCCGTTCGAGCTCCCGCACGGCGAGCGACACGGCGGGCTGCGCTACGTGCTGCGCGTCAGCGGCCGCCGTGAAGCCGCCTTCGTCGACCACCGCCAGGAACAAGCGAAGGCGGCGCAGATCCATATGTAAATCCTATCGAATCAACAAGAACTATGTCTTGGACATCTGGATGCAGGTGCGCTTGGATGAAGCGGTGCCCCCTCTTCCGATCTTGCTGGCCGGTCTGGCCGCCGGAACGGTGTTCGGGCTCTTCGGGGCCGGCGGCTCGGCCTTCGCCACCCCCCTTCTCGCACTGATCGGCTTGCCTGGCGTGGTCGCTGTGGCCACGCCGCTTCCCGCCATGCTCCCCGCCTCCATCGCCGGGGCTCATCGCTATCTCCGGTCGGGCAACCTCGACAAGCGCATCGCAGGCCTCGCCATCGCTGGCGGCATCCCCGGAACGATCCTCGGCGCGCTGGCCTCCAACGTGATCGATGGGGGCTGGCTCATCGTGCTCTCCGGCGTGCTGCTGGCCGTTGTCGGCGTGCGGGTGCTCCTCCCGGATCCGGCCGGACACGCCGCTCGCTGCGAAGTCCGACGCACGAGCACCGGCCTCGTCGTCACCCTCGCCTTCTCGGTGGGCATCCTCACCGGGCTGCTCGCCAACGGTGGTGGTTTCCTGCTCGTCCCGGCCTTCGTCGTGCTGCTCGGTCTGACCACCGGTATGGCCGCAGGCACGAGCATGGTGGCCGTCGGAGTCCTTGCGCTCCCGACGCTGTTCGTGCACTGGCAGCTCGGCCACATCGACTGGCCGGTCGCTCTGATCTTCGGGCTGGGCGTCCTGCCCGGCTCGCTCGTTGGGTCCCGTGTCGCTCAGCACATTCCCGCCGAGGTCGCCCGACGGGTGTTCGGAGTGCTGCTCGTGGTGTTCTCGGCGTGGTTCCTCGTGCGCACCCTTCACTGAGCGGTCGGGTGCCACACTGGGGCGGGTGCAGCGTCGTTCGTGGGTTCTCGTAGCGCTGGCCGCAGCACTTGTTTGTGCAGGGGTCGCCTACGCCGCCACGCGCACCGTCGACGACAGCGACGCGGCCGAGCAGCGCGCCGCTGTCGCAAGCTCCACCTCGTCGACGACGCTCGCGGCAAGCCCGTCGGTCGCCGATTCCACCACGAGCGTCCCGACCTCCAACCCCGTGCCCTCATCGCGTGACGCGCCAGGCGGAGACGCCCCACCATTCGAGTCTGTCGTCACGCCGGTCACTGCGGCCGAGCTCGGCGCCTCGTGGCACGAGGGTTGCCCGGTCCCTCCGGAGGAGCTGCGCGCCCTTGACCTGTCGATCTGGAACTTCGATGGAGCGGTGCGGCAGGGGCGCCTGGTCGTGCATGCCGCGTATGCAGAACGCATCGTCGCGGCGTTCGGTGCCATGTTCTCGGAACGGTTCCCCGTCGAGCGCATGACACCGATCGACGCGTACGACGGAGATGATCAGGCATCGATGCGAGCCAACAACACCAGTGGGTTCAACTGCCGGTTCGTGGCGGGAACCAGCAAGTGGTCAGAGCATGCGTTTGGGCGCGCCATCGACCTGAACCCACTCGTCAACCCCTACGTGAAGGGATCGTCCGTCGACCCGCCGGAGGGCGCTGCGTACGCTGATCGGCGGCGCGACGACCCTGGCATGATCCATGGCGGTGATGCGGCGGTGCGGGCCTTTGCTGCGCAGGGCTGGAAGTGGGGCGGCTACTGGTCAAACGGCAAGGACTACCAGCACTTCAGCGCCACCGGCCGCTAGCCACGGCAGCCGGTGAGACCACCGTCGACGGCGAGGAGCTGGCTGGTGATGTAGCTCGCCTTGTCGCTGAGGAGGAACACCACCGGTTCTGCCACCTCCCAGGCCGTGCCCTGCCGACCGAGGGGAACTGGTGCCTTGGCCCGTGACGGCCGGCCGCCGGTGGCCCAGCGTCCGAGTGGCGTGTCGATGAGACCAGGGGCGACCACGTTGGCCCGCACCCCTCGCCGCGCCCCCTCCGCCGCCACCTGGCGGCACAGGCCGGTGAGGGCGGACTTCGAGGCGTCGTAGGCCGGAATGCGGCTGCCAGCGGTGAGCCCGGCAACAGACGAGATGAACACGATCGCGCCTCCCTCCGCCATGCGGGGGAGCGCGGCGGCAGCCAGAAGGAAGTGGGAGCGCACGTTCACCGCGAACACGTCGTCCCACTGCTCGGCTGTGGTGCCGCCGAGTCCCATGCCACCGCCGATGCCGATGTTGCAGACAAGACCGGCGAGCCCACCCATAGCAGCATCGGCGTCGGCCACCAGCTGCGCGCAGGCTCCGGCATCGGTGACGTCGGCAGCAAGGACATGCGCCGTGGCACCCTCTGCCCTCACCAGCTCGGCGGTCTCATCGGCGGCCGCTCGATCGATGTCAGCGCACGCAACGGTCGCGCCCTCGCGCCCCGCCACCACCGAGATGGCCCGACCGTTGCCGACGAGTCCTTCGCCGTCTGGCGACGGACGCGTGCCGGCACCGACGACCAGCACGTTGCGACCTTCGAGCATGCGTGCGGTCATGCCGGCATCGTGGGCAGCCCTGGCTCGGGCTCGACACCAAGCGAGTTGAGCGTGAAGGCCACGAGATGGTACTGACCGACGACCATGCAGACCTCGATGAGCTGCTGTTCGTCGTACCGAGCGGCCAGCGTCTGCCACGTCGCATCGCTCAGACCGCTGTCGGTGTGCAGCTCGTCGGCTGCCCGTAGCAGGGCCGCATCGGCAGCGGACCACCCAGCGGCATCGGGGCCAGCAGCGATGCGAGCGATCTCCTCGTCTGTGATGCCCGCGGCGTGACAGAACGCCACGTGCTGACCCCACTCGTAGTGGGCATGGCAGAGGTAGCCGGTCCGCATGATGAGCAGCTCTCGGTCTCGATCAGTGAGACGCGCTCCGTAGAGCAGAACACCCCCGAAGGCTGACCAGCGCTTCAGGAGGCGGGGGTGGTGGGCGAGGGTCGTGAAGATGTTGAGCTCGGACCCGTCAGGGGCGCGCATGGCCCCGAGCACCTCTTCGATCCGAGGGTCACGTTGGTCGAGCGGGAGCGGGGCGATGCGAGGAGCCGTCATGGGCCACATCATCGCCGCATGGCGCGCTCCCTGCCCGGGATGTCCACAATGGTGCAATGACCGACGCGACTGGCGAGCCAGACGTGCGCCTGCACCGCCCGGCGACCGACTTCGGCTCGCCCGGCGTGGTGTCCCACTTCCGGGGGCCGTTCGCCGACGGCCCGCCGCCGGAGGCGCTCAAGGTCGACACGCCTGCGTTGGATCAGTTCGGGGTGCCGGAGCTTCGACGCATGGTGGTGATCTATCTCACCTTCACGGCGTACATCTTGCGGGCGCTGGTCGGGAAGGCGGCCCGTCGTCGGAGAGGGTCGTGGGCCGCGGCCGCGTCCAAGGGCGTCGTCGATGCCTTCGAAGCGCTTGGACCCACGTTCGTCAAGCTCGGCCAGCTCATCGCATCCTCACCGGGACTGTTCCCTGGCCCGCTCTCGGACGCCGCGCTGCGCTGCCTCGACGAGGTACCGCCCTTCGACGGCGAGACGGCACGCGAGATGATCCGCCGCGATCTCGGGCGAGCGCCGTCACAGATCTTCAAGCACTTCGAGGAGTCGCCGCTGTCGGCGGCGTCGATCGGTCAGGTGCACGCCTGCGTGCTGCCCGACGGTCGCGAGGCGGTCATCAAGCTGCAGCGGCCGAACATCCGGGAGCGGATGACCACCGATCTGCGGATCATGTACCGCCTCGGCGCAACGCTGCAGAACCACACGAAGCTCGGCAAGAGCGCCAACCTCGTCGGCGTCGTGCAGGACCTCCACGCCAACACCTTCAAGGAGCTCAACCCGACCCTCGAAGCATTCCGACAGGACCAGTTCCGCTCCGGCATCGCAGCCTTCGGGGACAACGAGTTCATCACCGCCCCGGAGGTGTACTGGGACTACTGCGGTCCGCACCTGATCTGCATGGAGCGCATGACCGGCGTGCCGATGGACGACTTCAAGACGATCGCCGCTCGCGACATCGACGGGTTCACGATGTTGCGGCGAGGCGTGAAGGTCTGGGTCGAGGCGGCGCTCATGCACGGCTGCTTCCACGGCGACGTGCACGCCGGGAACCTCTGGCTCCTCGATGACGGCCGCGCCTCGTATCTCGACTTCGGGATCATGGGCGAACTTCCCGAGGTGTGGCGCAACCTGCTCAAGGACCTCTTCTACACCTCGATGATCGACGGTGACTTTGTCCGCATCGCACGAGCATTCAAGGGGGTTGGTGCGATCCCGGAGGACGCCGGCACCGATGACGAGGTGGCGGCACGGGTGCAGGTTGCGTTCGGACCGATGCTCGACCAAGGCGTCGGCGAGGTCAGCCTCGCCGAGGTCTTCAAGGGTGTCGTCGCGATGATGGACGGTCTCGGTCTCGAGAGCCCGCAGGAGCTTGTGCTCGTCACCAAGCAGCTTCTCTACTTCGAGCGCTACGCCACCGAGCTGGCCCCCGGATGGGCGCTGGCCCGCGACGTCTACCTGGTGAAGAACATCTTCCCCGATGAGGTCGCCAAGAAGGTCGCCGACGAAGGCATCGACCTCCCCGACTAGAACACAGGGCTCATGGCGTTCTTCGGGATCCGATTCGACCTGCGCAACCCCTCGTTCGCGGGGGTGGAAGCGGTGGATCGATACGCGGCTGCGCTCGACATGGCTGCTTGGGCCGACGAGCGCGGGTTCGCGCTCGTGAGCCTTTCCGAGCATCACGGCTCGCCCGACGGCTACCTGCCTAGCCCGTTGCCGATGGCTGCGGCGATTGCGGCCCGGACGAAGAACATTGCGATCTATGTGGCGGCGATGGTGGCGTCGTTTCACGATCCGCTCCGGCTCGCGGAGGACGCGGCGGTCGTCGATCTCGTGGCACGGGGCCGGATGCGCCTCGTCATCGCGAACGGCTATGTGACGGACGAGTTCGCGATGTTCGATGTGCCCCTGTCCGAACGGGGCCGCCGTACCACCGAGACGGTGATCACGCTGCAGCAGGCATGGAGCGGCGAGCCCTTCGAGTTCAGAGGGCGCACGGTGCAGGTCACGCCGGCGCCGTTCACCACGGGCGGACCCGAGCTCGTCCTTGGAGGCAGCAGCGATGCGGCCGCACGCCGAGCTGCTCGCATGGGCGTTGGTTATCAGCCCTCAGGCGGCGACTCGTGGCCCTCGTTTCGCGCCGCGTGCCTCGAGCTCGGACGGCCCGATCCGGGCGACTACTTCGGCGGCACATCGGCGGTCACGATCGTGGCCGCCGATCCGGACGTCACCTGGGCAGCCATCGCTCCCTACGCCCTTCACGAGGCCAACGCCTACGGCGCCTGGGCGGCGGAGGCCGGCACGGCTACCGGATACACGGGGGCCGCGGACGCCGACGAGCTCCGTGCCAGCGGCCAGTACAACGTCGTGACGCCCGACCAGCTCGTGGCCGACCTCGCCGCGCAGGGCCCGGTCGCGTTCGCGCTGCTTCACCCGATGCTCGGCGGCATCCCACCCGAGCTGGCCTGGGAGAGCCTTCACCTGCTGGAGCGTGAGGTCCTGCCAGCTCTGTGACCCTTCGTGCGCCGAAGCCGTTCGGGCGCGAGGCTGGGGACCATGACGATCACCTCGCCTGCCACCGTCGATGCCGCGACCCTCAACAAGACCCTGCGTGCCGCCTTCGAGAGCGGCCGCACACGCCCGCTGGCCTGGCGTCAGGACCAGCTCGCCGCCCTGCGTCGGATGATGGTGGAAGGCGAAGACGAGTTCGTCGAGGCACTGCGCTCGGACCTGGGTCGCCCGACGATGGAGGCGTTCGCGGCCGACATCGGCCACACCAAGGCCGAGCTGCGCCACATCGCCAAGCACGTCGAGCGCTGGATGAAGCCCACCAAGGTTCGTGTTCCCATGACCGTGGCGCCTGCCAAGGCATGGCGTCAGCCCGAGCCGCTCGGCGTCGCGCTGATCATCAGCCCGTGGAACTACCCGATTCAGCTCCTCGTGGAGCCGATGGCGGCCGCGCTGGCCGCCGGCAACTGCATCCTGGCCAAGCCCTCCGAGCTGGCCCCCGCGTGCTCGGCGGTGCTGGCTCGCCTCATCACTGCGCACCTCGACAACGACGCTGTCATCGTCGTGGAGGGTGGCGTGGACGAGACGACGGCGTTGTTGGCCCAGCGCTGGGACCACATCTTCTTCACCGGTTCCACGGCGGTGGGTCACGTCGTCGCCGAGGCGGCGGCCAAGCACCTCACACCCACGGTGCTCGAGCTCGGCGGCAAGTCACCGACGTATGTTCACGCTAGTGCCGATCTCGACATCGCCGCGCGCCGCATCGCGTGGGGCAAGTTCCTCAACGCCGGTCAGACGTGCATCGCGCCCGACTACATCCTCGCCGACGCATCTGTTCGTGACGCACTGGTCGACAAGCTCTCCGAGCGGATCGGCGACTTCTACGGCCCCGACCCCAAGAGCAGCAGCAGCTTCGGGCGCATCGTCAACGACCGTCACCTCGGTCGCCTGCGCGGCTTGCTCGACCGCGGCGCCGGCACCGTGGCCACAGGCGGCACCATCGATGAGGCCACGCACTACGTCGCGCCCACCATCACCGTTGACCCGAGCCCCGATAGCCCGATCATGCAGGAGGAGATCTTCGGTCCGATCCTGCCGGTGCTCAGCGTCGACGGACCGGCCGAGGCGGCAGCGTTCATCACTGCTCGCCCGAAGCCGCTGGCGCTCTACGTCTTCGCCGGTGATCAGGCCGCCATCGACACGGTGGTCGATTCCACGAGCAGCGGCGGCGTGTGCATCAACCACACCCTCATGCACCTGCTTCCGGCCGAGCTGCCCTTCGGCGGCGTCGGCGACAGCGGGATGGGCGCCTATCACGGCAAGTCGGGCTTCGATGTCTTCACCCACCACAAGAGCGTGCTCCGCAAGCCAGTGAAGCCCGACCTCAAGATGCTGTACCCGCCGTACAAGACGCGCATCGAGAAGCTGGTCCGCAAGATCCTCCGGTAGCGAACCTGGGGCGTTGGCGCGACTTAGATAGGAAGCGCTATGTTTCCTGGGTGGCGACACAGGGGGAGCGACGAGCCGAGACGCGCCAACGGCTCCTCGACGCGGCTGCGGAGCTCTTCGCCGAGCGCGGTGTCGAGGGGTCCTCGGTCGATGCCATCGCCGAGCGGGCCGAGCGCACCTCCGGGGCGATCTACGACCACTTCGAGGGCAAGGAAGGCGTGCTGTTCGCGCTGCTCGAGGGCTGGGTGGACGACGTTGCGGTCGCGATCGGCGCGGAGCTCGCCACTGCCACGTCGCTCGACGAGAGGCTGGCGACGATCTGGCGCAACGTGTCCGACCCGCCCACGGGCGACGGTCGGTGGATCGCCCTCGAGCACGAGCTGTGGAGCTACGCCGCCCGCAACGCCGATGCCCGTGACCACCTCGCTCGCCGGTACCGGGCCGCGTGGGACGGGGTCGACGAAGCGTTCGCAGGCTGGGACGACCCCAGAGTGCCGAGTGCGGTCGGTCCTGCCCTCATCGGGTTGCTGCTCGGACTGGAGATGATGCGTCGGGTCGATCCCAACGCGGTGACTGACGACATGGCGATTGCTGCACTGCGCGGCGTCGTCATCGCAACGACGACGGGGGTACATGCATGAGCATCACCGACAAGCTCGACGGGATCGACCTGCTGGCCAAGACGTGGGGAAGGGGCGAACCGCACGACCAGTTCGACCGGCTCCGCCGCGAAGCGCCGGTCTACTGGCACCCTCAGGTGGACGACACCGGGTTCTGGGCCGTCACCAAGCACGCCGATGTGCGCGCCGTCAGCCATGACCACCACACCTTCTCCTCCGAGCTGGGCGGCACGTTCATCCCCACCTCCGATGAGGAATCGTTGGCGCAGCTCCGACTCACGATCCTCAACATGGACCCCCCCAAGCACAACCGGTACCGGCGGCTCGTCTCCAAGGGCTTCACGCCCCGCATGATTCAAAGCCTTGTCGAGGAGATCGAGTGGCGGGCCGCCGCGGTCATCGACCGCATCTGCGAAAAGGGCGAGGCCGAGTTCGTCGAAGAGGTGGCTGCGCAGGTCCCCGTGCAGATGATCTGCCAGATGATCGGCCTCGAGCCCGAGGTCTGGCCCCGCATGTTCGAGATCTCGAACCAGCTGATCGGTTCCCGGGACGATCCCGACTACCAGGAGCTCCCGGGTGGACCGGAGGCAGCGGCGATGGAGATCTACGCGCTGTGTGACGCGGTGGCGGCTGATCGCCGGGCCAACCCGCGCGAGGACATCATGACCCTCCTCGTGCAGGCCGAGGTCGACGGGGAGCGCCTCGACGACTTCGAGCTCAACATGTTCTTCCTCACCCTTGTGGTGGCGGGCAATGAGACGACGAGGAACCTCATCAACCACTCGATGCTTGCGCTCATCGACCACCCCGATCAGGCGCAGCGTCTGCGCGAGGACCCCTCGCTGTGGGACACCGCCACCGACGAGATGCTTCGCTGGGGTTCGTCGATCCACAACTTCCGCCGCACCGCCATGCACGACACGGAGCTGCGCGGTGTCCCGATCAAGGAGGGCGACAAGCTGGTCCTCTACTACGCATCAGCCAATCGCGACGAAGAGGTGTTCGAGAACCCGCACGCCTTCGACGTCGGCCGCACGCCGAACGATCACGTCGCCTTCGGCGGAGGCGGCGTCCACTTCTGCCTGGGCGCCAGCCTGGCTCGGGCCGAGATCAAGGCCACGATGCGCCAGCTCGTGAACCGCCTACCGGATCTCGAGCTCGCCGGCCCCGTCGACCGTTTGCACTCCGACTTCGTGAACGGCGTCAAGACGATGCCTGTTCGCTTCACCCCCGCTGCTCCAATGTCCCGGAAGGACTGACCCATCATGCGCACCAAGCTCTGTGACGATCTCGGTATCGAGTTCCCGATCTTCGCGTTCACCCACTGCCGTGACGTCGTCGTCGCCGTCTCCAAGGCCGGCGGCTTCGGCGTGCTCGGTGCCGTCGGCTTCACCCCTGAGCAGCTCGAGGTGGAGCTGCAGTGGATCGACGAGCACATCGGCGACAAGCCCTACGGCGTCGACATCGTCATCCCCGGCAAGTACGAGGGCATGGACGACATGGACCCCGAGCACCTGGCCGAGCAGCTCCGCTCCATGGTGCCCAAGGAGCACGTGGAGTTCGCCGACAAGATCCTCGCCGACCACGGCGTGCCCGAGCTCCCCGAGGAGGAGAACGAGCGCATGCGCCTGCTCGGTTGGACGGCGGCCACGGCCATGCCGCAGATCGAGGTGGCGCTCGCCCACCCGAAGGTGCGTCTGATCGCCAACGCCCTCGGCACGCCGCCGCAGGACGTCATCGACCACATCCACGACGCCGGGCTCAAGGTTGCTGCATTGTGCGGTTCGCCCTACCAGGCCCTGAAGCACAAGGACGCCGGCGTCGACATCGTGATCGCCCAAGGCGGCGAAGGCGGCGGTCACACCGGCGACGTTGGGTCGATCGTGCTGTGGCCGCAGGTGGCCAAGGCCATCGCGCCCACACCGATGCTCGCCGCCGGCGGCGTCGGTACCGGTCAGCAGATCGCTGCCGCCCTGGCGTTGGGCGCACAGGGCGTGTGGGCCGGGTCGCTGTGGCTCACCGTCGAGGAGGCCGATCTCCCGCCCGCGCAGAAGCAGCAGCTCCTCGACGCCGGTTCGCGGGACACCGTGCGGTCGCGCTCGTTCACCGGTAAGCCGTGCCGCATGCTCAAGAGCGACTGGACCGAGGCGTGGGACAGCCCCGACACCCCCGACCCGCTGCCGATGCCGATGCAGTACATGGTGTCGGGCAACTGCGTGGCCCGCGGCCACCGCTACGCCGACAAAGCGCAAGCCGTGCTGTTCAACCCCGTCGGTCAGGTGGTCGGCCAGCTGAACTCGGTGGAGAAGACAGCGGCTGTCATCCAACGCCTGGTCGAGGACTACCTCGAAGCGGTCGATGGACTCAACGTCCTGCAGAACGCCTAGCGACCGATCGCAACCAACGGGCCGATACGGTCCATGCGATGACGGATCGCACGCCTCGAGTCGGCCTGGTCCTCGGCGCGGGCGGGGTGGCCGGTGGGGCCTACCACGCCGGCGTGCTGGCCGCGCTGCACGACGCGACCGGGTGGGACCCGCGCGACGCCACCGTCATCGTCGGCACGTCGGCAGGATCCATCTCGGGGGCGGCGCTACGAGCCGGCATCTCGCCGGCCGACGCACTCGCCCGGGCCGAGGATCGGCCGCCGTCGCCTGAGGGTGCCCGCCTGATGTCGGGAGTCGGCACCTCCGCGGGTCTGCCCCCACTGGTGGCCACCCGACGGACCATCGATCCCTCGACAGCGCTGGCCACGCTGGCGCGCGCCGCCACCAAGCCGTTCGCCGCTCGACCCCTTGCCGTCCTCGCCGGCCTCGTGCCGGATGGATCGATCAGCACCGACATCATCACCGAAGGCATCAGCACCCTGTTCAGTGACCGGTGGCCGGACGCCCCGTTGTGGATCTGCAGCGTGCGCCAGGCCGACGGCCGCCGGGTGGTCTTCGGCCGAGATGATCGTCGGCCGCCGCTTGCCGATGTGGTGGCCGCGTCGTGCGCCATCCCGGGCTTCTTCCAGCCGGTGATGATCGACGACAAGACCTACATCGACGGCGGGGTGCATTCGCCGACCAACGCGGACGTGGCGTTGAAGCTCGACCCCCGCCTCGATCTTGTGATCGTCAGCTCGCCGATGTCGGTCACGGGACGTGGGGTGCGGATCGCCGTGGACCAAGCGGCACGACGCTGGGCCGGCTTGCTCCTCGATGGTGAGGCCCGGCGGCTGCGTCGAGCCGGCGTATCGGTTGTCGGATTTCAACCCACCTCCACCGACGCCAAGGTCATGGGGATCAACGCCATGGACCTCACTCGGCGAGCGGCCATCGCTCGTCAGGCCTACGAATCGACCCTGCGCCGCCTCGAACGATCCGACACCCGCCAGCGCCTCGCGCTGCTCTCCCCCTAACCCTGAGGTTCGGGGCATGGGCATACCGAATCGGCACCCTGATGCCCCGAACCTCGTGGAGCTGAGATCAGGTCGACAGCGAATCACGAAGCTCGCGCTCGAGAATCTTGCCTGAGGCGTTGCGGGGGAGCGGCTCCTGCACGAGCCGCACGATCGAGGGCACCTTGAACGACGCGATGCGCTCGCCCACGTGGGCCTGCAGATCCTCGACCGAGACATCGTGGCCGGCGCGGACGTAGACCACGGCCGCCATTTCCTCGCCCAGCCGCTCGTGAGGCACGCCGAAGACAGCCGCCTCGTACACGGCGGGATGCTCATAGGTCGCGGCCACGACCTCGGCGCAGTAGACGTTCTCACTCGTGGCCACGACTGCGGGCGGTGGCGAAGAGCTCCCGCAGGCTGGGGGGCGCGTGCGTGAAGGCCTTGACCTGCACGCCCCCGGCCTCGATGGTCTCGACCTGGTAGCGCTCGCCCGGCGCGGTCACCGCCGCGGCCGCGGCGTCATAGCTCAGCATGGCGCCGGGTCTACCAGGCGCGGCCCGGCGTCCAAATCACAGAGCTTCGATGAGCAACAGCAACCCCATGCCGATGACAAGTGTGAGCGCGATGTTCCTGGTTCTCCAGGCCACGATGCCGGCGACCACCCCGGCGAGCAGACGACCTTGGAGCAGGTCGAAGCGGCCCTCCGGTCGCAGGAGCGCCGGCGCGACGATCGACGCCAGGGCGGCGGGCGGGATCTGCCGGAGGACGCGTTGCACGCTCGGCGGCACGTCGACGAGACGGTGGGCGAAGGCGAGGAACGATGCTCGCATAGCAAAGGTGCCGATGCCGATCAGCACGACTGCTGTCCAGATCCGGCTCACGGCGCCAGGCCAGGGTCGGGGGGCAGCGGAGTGTCGTCGCGTGGGGCCCGGCGTTCGAGCAGCCCCTCGGCCGCTGCTCCCGCGGTGATCCCTGCGATGGCGCCAACCAGCACCGACAGGTGGCTGGCCCCCGCCTGCGCGGCGAGGACAGCAACGCCGCCGCCGATGATGGCCGATACCCCCGCCGGACGCGTCGTGATCACCGGGACCAGCAGGACGAGGAACACCAGGGGAATGGCGAAGTCGAGCGGGAGCGAGTCAGGAACCGCCGTGCCGATCAGGATGCCGACGACGGTGCAGATCTGCCAGTTCACCCAGAGGAGGAGACCGGCACCGAAGTAGTAGGGCACGCGCCGATCGGGGTCGGGTGCGGGGCCGCCCTCGCCAGACCGCACTGCCTCCGCGGTCCACCGGCTGATCGACACCGCGTAGGCCTGGTCGGTGAGCACATAGGCCATGCACAGTCGCCGGCGCAGCGACGTATGAGTCAAGTGGGGTGCCAGTGAGGCCGAATAGAGCAGCATGCGCAGGTTGATGGTGCAGGCGGCGACCACCGCCACTAGGGCGCTGCCACCGTCGGCGAGCACGTCGGCAGCCGCGAGTTGGGACGCCCCAGCGAACACGATTGTCGACAGACCGATCGAGATGCCCCCGCCAAGTCCTGTCGTGGCGGGGGTGGCGCCGGCGACCAGACCGAATGGGATGACGCCCACCAGCATCGGGGCGACGGCCCGTGCGCCGGCGACCAGCTCAGCTCGGGTCGTCGGGTTCATCGAGCGCATCATGCCGGGTACGTACAGCGATGGCGCGATGGGATTTGGAAGGTCCTACTCTTGACCCCGATGCCGACGCTGCCCAAGCCACTGCTGCGCGGGTGGCTGCACCTGGTGTGCTTCTTCCTGGCCCTTCCGGCCGCGACGTTGGTCATCGCACTCGCATCGTCCACGCGAGGTCGCATCGGTGCGGCGGTGTACGCCGTCGGGCTCGTTGCGCTGTTCGGCGTGAGCGGCTCCTATCACCGCGGCCGATGGACCGAGGCTAAGCGCTGCCTCATGCAGCGGCTCGACCACGGCACGATCTTCGTGATGATCGCAGGCAGCTACACCCCGCTGTGCCTCGTTGCGCTCAAGGGCTGGGTGGCGCCAGCGATGCTCGTTCTCGCGTGGACCATGGCCGTGACCGGCTTCGTGCTCGCGTTTACGCCCAACCGCGTCACCCGGGTCGTGCGCGGCACGTTGTACATCGTCATGGGCTGGGCTTCGATCATTGCCGCGCCGCAGCTCGTGGCCCACCTCAGCGCGGTTGAGCTCCTCCTGATCGCCGTAGGGGGCGTGCTGTTCACCGTCGGGGCGATCTTCTTGGCCACTCGCTGGCCCGACCCGTTCCCTCGCGTGTTCGGCTATCACGAGGTGTGGCACGCGCTGGTGGTCGCCGCTGTGGCCTGTCAGTTCGTCGCCATCGCGTCGGTCGTCCACGGGCCGCCGCCCGTCTGAGCAGACCGCGAGGTCAGCGCGAGGCGGCGATCACGGTCTCGGCGTAGTGGTTGAGGTTGTTGATCTTGTCCTGCAGCGGCTCAAGATCGGGACCGCGCTCGTACGCCCAACGGAACCCCACGATGGCGTCGGTGACGCCGGCCTCCTCGAGGCGGCGAATGCCTTCGGGCGAGTAGGCGTCCATGGATATCACGTGGATCTCGAATGGGTCGCCGCTGCGATCTGCCTCCGCGCGCAGCGCATGCAGCCGCTCGATCAGGCGGGGCAGCTCCTCGGGATCGCCTCCACCGTGGATCCAGCCGTCGCCGAGCGCAGCGGCGCGGCGAAGCGCTGGCTCCGCGTGACCACCCACGAGGATCGGCATGGGCGAAGTCGGCGCGGGGCACTGCTTGATGAGGGGGACGTCGTAGATCTCACCGTGGTGCTCGAACCAGTCGCCCGTGAGCAGGCCGCGCATCACGGCGATGCTCTCGTCGGCTCGCTTGCCACGCCGCTCGAAGGGAACCCCGCAGACCTCGTAGTCCTCCGGCCACGGGCTGGTGCCGATGCCCAGCGTCAGTCGGTTGTTGGTGAGGACCGCCGTCGACGCCGCCTGCTTGGCGACGAGCACCGGATGACGCACGGTGAGCTTGAGCACCGACACCACGAACCGGATTCGGTCGGTCACGGCCCCCATGGCCGGGATGATCGAGAACGGCTCGAGGAACGCCTTGTCCTCGATGAAGCTGCGATCGCCATCAGGTGTGTATGGGTAGACCGCGTCGGACACCGCCGGGTAGCAGATGCTGTCGGGCACGAGGAACCCGTCGAAGCCCGCCGCCTCGGCCGCTTGTGCCAGCGGCAGATAGTGCGCCGGGTCGGTCATCGCTTCCGCATAGGTGAACCTCATGACGTGGAGCTCAGTCCAACGAGTCGCTCGGACAACGACCACAGCGCATCGGCACGCTTCGGATCGAGCGCATACGGCCGCACTCCCGAGCGTTGGACCGGGTCGTCGGTTGGCTCGGCGAGGCCGCAGTCCTCCAGGTAGCGGCCGCCCATTCCGTCCAGGTCGGGGGATGTTGCCGCGTAGACGGTGGTTGCTGCGCCTTGCGGAATCGTCTTGTAGGCCATCTTGCCGCCGCCTTCTCCATCGCTCTTGGGCAGCAGCGCTTGGAAGGCCGTCCAGGCCTCCGCGGTCACGTCGCGAGCCAGGTCGGTCATGATCACTCCGGGGTGCACCGCGAAGGCGCGGACGCCCTGATCGGCCAGTCGGGCATCGAGACCGACCGCACAGAGAGCGTTCGCCGTCTTCGAGCGCCCGTAGGCCGCCCACGGGTCATACGGAGTGCGCTCCCAACCCGGGTCGTCGAGGTCGACGTCGCTGAGACGGTGGCCTGCCGACGAGAGCAGAACGACCCGCGAACCGCTCGCCGCCACGAGGGAGGGGGTCAGGAGGTTGACGAGCAGGAAGTGGCCGAGGTGGTTGGTGCCGAACTGCATCTCGAAGCCGTCGGCGGTTCGACGCTCCGGGCACGCCATCACGCCGGCATTGCCGATGAGGATGTCGAGCCTTCGGTGGTCGGCGAGGAAGGCCTCGGCAAAGTGACGGATGCTGGTGAGATCGGCGAGGTCCAGCTCCCGCAGATCAACCGTTGTCCCGGGTGCGGCTTGCGCTAGTGCAACCTTGGCCTTGTCGAGGTCGCGCACAGCAGCGGTGACGTTGGCGCCATGAGCGGCGAGGGCCCGCACGGTCTCCACCCCCAACCCGGCGGAGGCGCCGGTGACCAGCACCTGCTTGCCGGTGAGATCGGTCCCAGCGAGGACGTCGTCAGCCGTGCTCTCGGATCCGAATGCGTTCATGCCAGGATCCTGGCACGGTCGCAGCAGGGCCGGGCCCCTAATCTGACGTGATGTCAGATCCCGCAGTCCTCGTCGAGCGCGATGGGCACGTGCTCACCATCACGCTCAACCGTCCCCAGAAGCGCAACGCGTTCAACGCGGAAGTCCTCTGTCTGCTCTGCGATGCGTGGGACTTGCTCGACAACGACGATGAACTGCGCGTCGCTGTCATGACGGGCGCCGATGGCAACTTCTCCGCGGGGGCAGATCTCGACCGGCTCGTCGGGGCCCTCACCTCGGGGAAGCCCGCCGAGGATCCGTATGAGGAGCGCATCCGGCAGGACTTCAGCCTCATCTACAAGGGGTTCTTGAAGGACCACTACGTGCGCAAGCCGATCATCGCGGCGGTCGAGGGATACTGCTACGCCGGCGGCATGGAGATCCTGCAGGCGTTCGACATCCGGGTTGCCGGCGAGAACGCTCAGCTGGCCATTTCCGAGGTGCAGCGGGGGCTGTTCCCGATGTCCGCATCGACCATTCGGCTGCCTCGTCAGATCCCGTACACCGTCGCCATGGACATGCTGCTCATCGGCGACCCGATCAGCGGGCGACGGGCCTACGAGATCGGCGTCGTCGGCCACGTAACCGCGGATGGCATGGCGCTGGCCAAGGCCAACGAGCTCGCCCACAAGTTGGCCGCCAACGGGCCTCTCGCGGTGCGCAACATCAAAGCGTCGGTGATGGCGGCGCTGGAACTGCGCGAGGAAGACGCCTTCCAGCGTGAGCTCGAGCTCGGCATGGAGGTCATGGCCAGCAAGGATGCCAAGGAGGGACCGCGAGCCTTCCTCGAGAAGCGCCCGCCGAACTTCACCGGCACCTGAACCCCATCGATCGGTTGGCCGGCACCTAGTGTCCAGGAGTGCCTGTGCATGAGCTCCCGGCGAACTTCTTCGAGCGGCTGGCCACACCCGCGCTCGCCCAGAACCCGTATGCGGAGCTCCAGCGTCTGTTCGTTGATCCCGCCCCTCGTCTCCGCTCAGGAGAGGTGGTGTTCGGCCACCACGCGGACGTCGAGCGCGTTCTGCGGTCGCCGGTCTTCCTGAAGCCCAGGCTGCCGCCGGTGCCGTTGCCGTCTGTCCGCACGATGCTGCGGATGTTCCTGCTGTTGAACGCTCCTGACC
>JBBDWQ010000013.1:0-6539 GCA_040902805.1 Acidimicrobiales bacterium | reverse complement strand
CGGCAGCGGGATCTCTCGACGCGAACGCGAAGATCAGGGTGGCCGCGGCCAACACGAGCAGCAGGCGGCGCGCGGCTCCGGGCGCAGCGGGGTCCGGTGGGAACGGCAGCCATGGGGACTCGGGTAGGAAGGTCGAGGCGAAGCAGACCATGGTGACCACGACACCGGCGATCGCTCCCTCGGTGCCGTCCCCGATCAAGGAGGCGACCGCCGACACGGCGAGTGCGAGCACTAGGAAGGCGGTGACCTCTACCGTCGCGGGCCACAGCGCGGTGACGTCGACGCGGAGCGAGCTGACCGACAACGCAGCAATCCATCCGATGCTGACCCCGGCAACGGCGGCGGCTGTTCGCACGGCCCGCCGGACGAACAGGCTCGTCGGTGAGGAGGCCACGGTGACCGCCCCGGGATCGTCGATCACGTAGGCGGCGGACGCGGCGAGGCACGCGCTGGCGAAGGACAAGCGGAAGGGCACGCCCGCTGGGCTGCCCAGCGCGACGAGCGCCACGGCGCCGAGACTCGTGGCGACCATCGGCTGCCAGCTGACCACCCGCGCCGCGGGAACAGCCATTGCCGCCAGCTGGCGAGCCCGAACCCGGACCGCTGCCCGCGTGGTCACGGACATGGGGAACCGGACCCAGCACCGGCGTCGGCTGGACCGCCGACCCCGGCGGCATCAGCGAGCTCAGTTGATGAGGTGTTCGGGTCCGTCCAGTGGGCCCAGTCCTCACCGAGAACCCCAGCGACCTCGGCGGTTGGACGACTGAGGAGTGCGAGCGCCAGCCCCGCATCGGTTGCGTCGTAGTCGACACCCCACATCGGCGGCGCGTCCCAGCCGCCACTGTTGACGCCACCACCATCGAAGGTGATCAGGGTTCCGTCGGCGCTCGCGCCCTCCTCGAGCACGGCCCGAAGCAGCCTCTCCCCGTCAGGTGTGCCCGCGGCTGCCGCCCAGAGCGCGACGGAGGCACGGGCCTGACCGGTAGCGGTGCATCGTTCGTTTCCGCCGTGCGGTGCCGGTGGGAGCCCGACGGCCCAGGCGCCGACCTGGACAGCGAGGAAGAAGCCGTGCACATCCTCGTCCGAGCATGGGAAGCTCTCCTCGGCGAAGCCGGGGTGCACCTTGTCGTCAGCGGGCCACAAGGCCGCCGGCGACACGCGTTCGGCCACGGGGGGCGGCAGGCTCGCCTCGTACGGGATCGGCGAGCAACTGTCGTTGCCGACGACGATGGCGGCGCGCTGCGTGACCTCGAGCGGGCCACGCCATTCCGACGCAATCGGTGGTAGCACGCCGAGCGTGGTCTCGACCCGCTCGCTCCAGTCGACGACCGCATCGGTAAAGCCGGGATATGCGCAGTAGCGGACCCCGTCCCTCGTCTCACACCGCTGATGGGCGCTCGGATCCGTCAAGTAGGAGACCATCTCGGCCTGCCGAGCCGGCGACAGCGGTCGGATCTGGATCCAGCCGGTACCGGTGACGACGAGCAGGGCGACAGCCAGCACGCCGACGATTGGCGGGCGCAGTCCGTCCCGGACGAGCGCCACTGAAGCCATCACGACGACGAGACCGACCAGATAGAGGAGGTGCCAGCCCGCCGGTCGCACCTCGAGGGCGGCCGTGCCCGCGCCGGTCGCCTCGGCGATGAAGCCGAGGAACCGAACCGGGTCGCCGGCGGCGCGGTCCCACGGCCAGGTCGTGACGTCGAGGAAGCGGGCCTGGATGAACATGGTGGCGATCGCAGCGAGGACCCCGAAGATCGGGCGGGGAAGCCAGCGGGCCACGGCCACGCCCACCGCGACCGCGCCGACCACGATGAGCGGGCCGACGGCGATCTCCAGCCATTCGGGCGATCCCCTGACTTCCTCGCGGGTCGCCACGACGCCCACCCAGGCAACGGTGAGGACCGCAGCGACGATCACAGGCCCGACGCCAGCTGTGAGCAGGGCGGTGGTCCGCACCGGCTGAGGGGTCGGGAGGGCGGCGAACAGCTCGTCGGTGCCGGTGCGGCGTGGGCGCAGGGCGATGAGGTTGACGGCGACGATCGTGAGCCAGGCCAGCGGTACGAGCGCCAGGGCGATGGCCAGCGAGATGTCCCGCGAGTCGGGCGCCGAGCCGAATGCGGTGTCGGCGGTCGCGAGCAAGAGCATCAGTGGGGTGAGAGCGACACCAGCGAGGAACGCGGGATGGCGGAGCAGTGCTCGGGTCCCGGCCCGTGCCAGCGGCGGCAGGGCCCGCCAGTTCGTCCCGGAACACCATCCGACGGGTCCGATCTCGGCGGGTGGGGAGGAGGGTGTGCGGCGGCGGAGCACCCACCACAAGATGCCGGCGACGACGGCGATGACGAGCAGTTCCATGGTTGCTCATGCCCTCCCCGGGGTCGGCACCGGTCCGTCGGCTGCCGAGGTGTTGCGGCCGAGGAGCAGCAGGTACGCGTCTTCGAGTGCTGGCGTGACGAGCTCCGCGCCCGGAGGCGGGTCCCCGATGAGCCGGTATTCGCCCGACGAGGTCCGCCACGACACGCGTGCGCCAGGATCGGGCGCCGTGGCCACCCACACGTGGCCACGGGCGTGGTCGACCAAGGCGTCGGGGGCGCCGTCGTGAAGGACCCGGCCGCGATCCATCACCACCACTCGTTGGCACAGGGCGCTGACGTCGTCGGTCTGGTGGGTGGACAGCAGCACCGTGTGGTGCTCGGCCACCGCGGACACGGTTTCGCGGAAGCGAAGTCGCTGCTCGGGGTCGAGACCCGACGCGGGTTCGTCGAGCACGAGCAGCTCGGGTCGGCCGAGGAGAGCCTGGGCAAGGATGACCCGGCGTCGCATCCCGCCTGACAGCGCCTTGATGCGCTTGTGCATCACGTCGTCGAGGCCGACCTGGGTGAGCACGCGTGTGACCTCGTCGTGGCGTTCCTGCCGGCCGGTCATCTCCTTCAAGATGGCGATGTAGTCGACGAACGCAAAGGCGGTGAGGTTCGCGTAGTAGCCCGGTTCCTGCGGGAAGTAGCCGAGCCTCCGGCGGATCGAGAGCCGCCCCTCGGCTCGACCGGGATCCTCGCCCAACACACGCACCGCGCCACTGTCAGGTGCGAGGACCGTGGCGATCATCCGCAGGAGGGTGGTCTTGCCGGCACCGTTGGGACCGAGCAATCCGGTGACCCCGCGCCCGAGTGCCAACGAGATGCCGTCGACAGCAGCAGTCGAGCCGTAACGCTTGGTCACCTCAGCCAACTCGACAGTTGTGCCGTTGTTCATTGAGTCCTCCCTGCATCGATGAGATCGAACGCGTCGCGCCGAAGGACCACGACGGCGGCGGCCGCCAGGGTGATGGCAACCATCACGGCCTGACCGGCGGGGCGGAACGCGATGTAGTGCTCGATGAGATCGGTGCGCGGTGCGCGGCGGACACTGACCATCGCCGCCGCCACCCACGCAGTCCCCAGCACCCCGGACACGGCACGCACTGGAATCCAGCTGGCGAGCGCCAGCGTGGCGGTGGCGAGGCCGAGCGCGGGCAACAGCCACAGCGCTCCCTCACCGCCCTGGCCGGGCACGACCAGCGCCGCGAGCAACGTGAGAACGACGGCGGGCACGAGCACCGCCACGACACGTACCAACAGGAGGTCGAAGCCCGGCGTCGGTGTCGCGATGACGACCTCGCGCGCCGGATCCGAGCGCGTCGCAAACGTCGCCGTGACCACTCCCAACGGGACGAGGGGCGCGCCGACCAGGAACGCGAACGTTGCACGTTGGCTGCTGCCGCTGACGTCGGCGGCGATGACCGCAGCAGCCATCGCTCCGGCGACGGCGATGAGCCATGCGAGCCGGGCCGATGGCGTCACGACCAACAGGCGCGTGATCCGCTCGGGCAGCCCGAGTCGCTGCAGGAATCTCTCGGTGCGAGGAGCCGGCGGAGCGTCGATCCGGGAGTGGAGGACCGCGAGGTTCCCGGCCAGCTGTTCGGAAGGCGCGAACGGTGCGATGCCGGCGCGGCACGACGCACAGGCCAGAAGGTGGGCTTCGAGCGACGCCGCAGTGGCGCGCCCCAGCCGGCCGGCAACGTAGGCGGCGAGGACGTCAGCGTCGGCGTGCCAGGTCTGCTCCACGGTCATGCCAGTGCCTCCCTCAGCTGCAGACGGGCGCGGGCCATGCGGCTCTTGACCGTGCCCGCCGGGATCCGCAGGAGCCGGGCGGCCTCACGGGTGGTGAGCCCGTCGAGCACCGTCGCCTGCACCACCATGACCAACTCGGGCGACAGCCGGTCCAGCGCGGGGCCCAGCTCTCCGTGGCCGATCCCGACCAGCACCTCGTCCTCAGCGGACACGACGAGACCGTCGTTCGCTGCTCGGTACGCCAGCGACGGTCGACGGCGAAGCTGGTCGATCATGCGGCGCACGGCGATCCCCCACAGCCACGCAGGCACGGCCCCCGATCCGCGATAGGCGCCCGGTTTGCTCCACACGGCCATGAACGTGTCCTGCAACGCCTGGTCCACGACATCGTCATCGCCACAGCGATGCGCCAGCCGCACCGTCAGCCAAGGCCCATGGCGGTGGTACAGGGAGTCGAACGCGCCACGATCCCGCTCACCGATGGCCAAGAGGAGGTCCTCGTCGCTTCGATCGGACAGGTCGATCACCGCCCCTCTGTCGTAAGCGTCGCACCGATCGGTTCTCCGTGCCTCGCTCCCCCGCACCGAATCGGTGACACTTCGGTGCTTCCGACCAGCGATCGTCTGACGTTGATGGCTCAGACGGGTTGGAGTCGTCGCCTGCACCAGGGCCTCCAAGGTGAGCGCCGGCCTTCTGCCGGCACTGCCTCACTGTCGTGTCGCTGGCCCGGATCGGTTCACCGCCCCGCCGATCTGGCGGCACGCGTGGGCTGAGTCGACGGCCCGAGCGCCGGTCAGATCCGCACGGCCGAGCCACAGCCGACGAGAAGACGCGTCCCCTTCTCTCCGTCTACGTGAACCGTCGGGCGCCTCAGGAGCGACAGAGCTGTCAACGGGCTCGCCGAGCCTCCGAGACGAGGAGTCGACATGCACATGACGAAACGGGCGATGGCGGCCACAATCGTGGTGGCCGCAACGGTGGGGACGGCGGGAGTAGCACTCGGCTCGTCCGACCGCTCGACGGGTCCGGAGTACACCTACGGAACGACCGGCGAGTTCACGGACGCGACTGCCGTGGTCCAGGTGGTGGCGACCGGCGACGGTGGCTCCATGATCACCCTGCACGTCCGCAACGCGGATGCCGTTGCGGGAAGGACCTTCGGGGCTCACGTGCACCAGTTTCCCTGCGGGACCGAAGGCATCGCGGCAGGCGGCCACTACCAGCATGCAGCCACCGGTGATCTCGAGGGCCGAGAGGTCTGGCTCGACTTCACGGTGAACCGTGCCGGGAACGGCCACGCCGAGGCCCGGCGCCCCTGGGCAGTTGATCAGAGCTCGCCCCGTTCCGTCATCATCCACGCGGCGCCGACCGCGTCGGACGGCAACGCCGGTCCACGACTGGCATGCATCGACCTCGACGGCATGCCCTGACCGAACGGCCCGGCACGAGACCGCCGACCACCTTGCCGGCCATCGACAAGGCTGTGACCTCCGATCCTCACCGACCAGAGAGGCACGCCTTCAAGATGACCGATCCAAGTCGTTCTCAATCCCACCACCCTGTTGTTGTTGCCCACCGGGCCCACCGCGGCGCCGACCTCCAGCTGCGCATCGCCGACGCCGTCACCGCGTTCGCCGGTTCGATGCCCTTCGTCTACATCCACGCGGCCGCATTCGCGATCTGGATGGTGGTGGCCGAAGCCGATCCCTGGCCCAAGCTCACGTTGGTCGTCTCGCTCGAGGCGATCTTCCTGTCGACCTTCGTCATGATCGGCCAGAACCGTCAAGCCGCCTTCCAACAGGCCAAGGCCGACCACGACTTCGTCGAGCAGGAACAAGAGCTGAAGCTGAACACCGAGCTGACCCGAGCAATCCATGCGCTGGCCAGCGAGATTCACGATCGCGTCGTCACCGACGCCTAGACCAGAGCTGCCGAGCTGCGCACGTCCCCTCGGAGGCACACCTCACACAGTCCAGGCCAGCGCGAGCGTCCTCGAGGATCCCCTCCGAGGACTGCCTCATCTGGACGCAATCTACCACTGCGAAGTCGCTGACCTCACCCGGGTAGTCGACGTGCGCGCACGCTGGCCGTTGACCTCGGGCCGCGACGCAGATCTCGTGGGACTCGACGCGAGTGACCGTTCCCACCACAGTCCGGTCCGGCCCCTCCGACTCGATCACGACCAGGTCGATGTCGGTGAGGATCGTGTTGGTCCTCGTTCGTTCCGGGAGTTGGCGCCGTCGCGGTGTTCGATGGCGGGGTTCTCGTGGCCGAGCTGCTCGCGAGCGCTTCGTGCGCGAGGTCAAGGAACGCCGCGCCTGGCATCCCGCCGGCACCGACCGCACCACTGGAACCCGGTAGAACGCCCCGCCAACGACGAAGGCCCAGGTCGCTGACCTGGGCCTTCAGACGGCAAATGGTGGCGGGGGC
>JBBDWQ010000012.1:18273-179075 GCA_040902805.1 Acidimicrobiales bacterium | reverse complement strand
GCCATCTGGCACACCTCGTAGCTGCACTCCGGGTGCATGACCACGATGCCGTCGGGGTGCTCGGCCCGGAACGCGTCGATGTGCCTCGGCTTGAACCGCTGGTGCACCGAACAATGACCCTTCCACAGCAGCAGCGTCGCGTCCTTGCACTCGGCTTCGGTGAGTCCCCCTCGCTCCAGGCGCGGGTTCCACACCCGCATGTCGTCGAGCTTGTAGCCCATGGCGAGGCCGGTGTTGCGGCCCAGGTGCTGGTCCGGGAAGAACAGCACCTTGTCGCCGCTGCCGGTCGCTCCGATGGATTCCTTGCCCGCGCGCTCACTGCGGCCGAGAGCCCAATCGAGAATCGCCCGAGCATTGGTGGAGGTACACACCGCTCCGCCATTTCGGCCGACGAACGCCTTCAGCGCAGCGCTGGAGTTCATGTAGGTGATCGGAATGACGCGCGAGATGTCCGTCGTCGACGCGAGCGTCTCCCACGCCTCCTCCACCTCGTCGAGGTCGGCCATGTCCGCCATCGAGCAGCCGGCGTTGAGGTCGGGAAGGATCACCTTCTGGTGGTCCGCCGTCAGGATGTCCGCCGACTCCGCCATGAAGTGCACCCCACAGAACACGATGTACTCCGCATCGGTCTGCTCCTGGGCCAGTACTGACAGGCGGTAGCTGTCACCACGGGCATCGGCCCACCGGATGACCTCGTCGCGCTGATAGTGATGTCCCAGGATGAACACCCGGTTGCCCAGGGAGTCCCGGGCCGCTGCGATGCGGGCCTCCAATTCGGATTGGGGGGCGGCGGTGTAGCGCTCGTCGAGCGGGGTTTGGAGCCTCAACATGTTGTGGTTGCCTCCACAGCTGGGGTTCCGGTAGCGGACGGCGGGGACAGCCCGGTCGCCTCTCCCGCGGGGTTGTCGTCCCCGGAACTCGATATGTCGCCGGATGCCGGGCCGGCACCGACCATGGTAGTGCCCTCGGACCACGAGGCGTCGCACCTACAGTCGGGGGCGCCGGCGGTGACTCCATCTGCCCCGAGGAGAGGTCCGCGTGAGTCGATCAGTGGTGGTGCTCGAGCTCAATGAGCTGTGTCCAACCCTTCTGGATCGGTTCATGGACTCCGGCGATCTTCCGAACTTCGCTCGGCTGCGATCCGAGTCTGTCGTCTACACCACCGACGCGGACGAACCGCAAGGCCGGCTGAACCCATGGATTCAATGGGTCACCGCCCACACGGGAGCCGGGTTCGACGACCACGGTGTCTTCAAGCTCGGGGAGGGTTCGAATCTCCGTCTTCCGACCGTCGCCGACGTGGTGACCGATGCTGGGGGTACCTCGTGGCTGTGCGGGCCGATGAACGTCGTACCGATCCGGCCCGTCCGGGGAACGTGGCTCCCCGATCCATGGAACCCAGATGAAGCCGGCCCGGCAGCCTTGGCGCCCTTCGCGAGGTTCGTGCGAGCCAACGTGCAGGAGCACACGAACGCGTCGAATCGGCTTGGAGTCCGGGCCCACCTCCGTTTCCTTGCCTTCATGGCTCGTCACGGCCTCTCGGCCTCCACCGTCCGCGCCGTCCTGGCGCAGCTCGCCTCGGAGCGGCGTCGCGGCCAGCGGTGGCGAAGGGCAGCGCTTCTCGATCGATTCCAGTGGGACCTGTTCCGCCATGAGCTCCTGAAGAGCCGGCCCACTTTCGCCACCTACTTCTCGAACACCACCGCGCACTACCAGCACCTTTACTGGCGCTACATGGACCCCGACCCATTCGAGCTGAAGCCCACGGAGGTGGAAACGGCCGAGTACGGCGATGCCGTGGCCTTTGGCTACCGCGAGATGGATCGACTTGTGGGTGACGCCCTGCGGCTCGCCGAAGACGACATCACGTTGGTGTTCTGCACGGCGCTCAGCCAGCAGCCGTACACGATCAAGGACGCAGAGGGTGGCAGCCGCTTCTATCGGCCCAACAACATCGCCGCGTTCGCCGGGATGCTCGGCTTGACCGGCATAGGCAAGGTGGCCCCGGTGATGTCCGCCCAGTTCCACCTGCTCTTCGACGACGAAGCGGACGCCGCCGCCGCCGAGGCGGTCCTGCGCGACGCCCGGGTCGGGGAACGGTCGGCGTTCGACGTTCGTCGTAAGGGGTCAGACGTGTTCACCGGGTTCGCTCTCACGGACGACCTTCCGGCGGACGCCATGATCGACGTGCCCGGCGGGATTCGGCTTCGAGTACATGACGTGCTCTATCGGGCCGAGACCGCCAAGAGCGGCTACCACCACCCGCACGGCGCCCTCTGGATGCGCACGCCAACGCGGATCGGCGCTGTGGTCCGCGAGCCCGTCTCGCTCCGGGCGGTCGCGCCGACCCTGCTCGACCTTTTGGATCTCGACGTGCCGGCCTCGATGACAGCGCCCCCACTGCCCAGAACCGCCGCTGGGGCTGCCTAGGCCGACAACAGGCCCGTCGATCCCTGTCCGCATCCCTATCCTCGACCCTGATGGTGCAACGTCCCCCTGCCGGCACGATCCCCGACGCTCCGGGGTCGTATCAGTTCAAGGATCGGGACGGCCGCGTCATCTACGTAGGAAAGGCGAAGTCACTTCGGCAACGACTCTCGAACTACTTCGTCAACCCGGCGACTCTCGCCCCGAGGACTGCGGCCATGGTCGCAGCGGCCGCATCTGTCGAGTGGATTCAAGTCGACACCAACGTGGACGCACTGATGCTCGAGAACGAGCTCATCAAGCGTCATCAACCCCGTTTCAATGTGCGGCTCCGCGACGACAAGAGCTACCCCTACCTGGCCGTGACCGTCGATGCCGACTGGCCCCGTCCGATGGTGATGCGCGGTCGGAAACGGAAGGGAGTCCGCTACTACGGACCGTACGGGCATGCCTACGCCATTCGGGAGACGCTGGACCTGCTGCTCCGGACCTTCCCGCTTCGAACCTGTTCGGACAACAAGTTCGAGTCGCATGCCCGCCTCGGGCGCCCTTGCCTGCTGTTCCACATCGAGCAGTGCTCTGGTCCCTGCGTGGGGGAGATCACGAGACCGGATTACGCCTCGCTCGTGCAGCAGTTCCTCGACTTCCTCGATGGCGATACGGACACGGTTGTCGCTGCGCTCGAAGCGCGCATGGCCACGGCTGCCTTGTCACTCGAGTTCGAGCAAGCGGCGCGACTGCGGGACCGCTTGGCCGCGGTGCACACTGCCATCGAGAAGCAGCAGATGGTGGGGGAGCGCTCCGAGGACTTCGATGTGATCGGACTCGTGGACGACGAGCTCGAGGCGGCGGTCCAGGTCTTCTTCGTGCGCCGAGGTCGAATGGTGGGTCGCAAGGGATTCATCATCGACAAGGTGGAGGACCTGACAGCCGAGGAGCTGGTCGGCGACATCGTGGAGGGCCTTTACGACGATCCGCCGCAGGGTGTGCCCAAGAGTGTGCTGGTGCCGAACCTCACCGATGACGACGCCCTCTACGAGGAGTGGCTCGGCACCCTGCGCGGCTCTCGGGTGACCGTACGGGTTCCGCTTCGAGGCGAGAAGCGCGAGCTGCAGGCCACGGTCACGCGGAACGCGAAGGAGGAGATGGTCCGCCATCGGCTGCGCCGCGCGTCGGATCACAACTCGAGGGCCAAGGCGCTGAACGACCTCCGCGACCATCTCGGCCTGCCAGAGTCCCCGCTCCGCATCGAGTGCTACGACATGAGCCACATCCAGGGAAGCGACTACGTCGGCTCCATGGTGGTGATGGAGGACGGCCTTCCGAAGAAGTCGGAGTATCGGCGATTCAAGATCAAGGGCGATCAGGGCAACGACGACTTCGCGGCCATGGAGCAGGTCCTGACTCGTCGACTCACCGCGTACCTCGCGGAACGACGTGAGCCAGCAGGGGACACACCGGGCAAGTTCCGGTATCCGCCCCAGCTTCTGCTCGTTGACGGCGGCAAGGGTCAGCTTGGAGTGGCCTTGCGCGTACTCGAGGAGCTCGGCCTCGCTGACGAGATCCCCGTGGCGTCCCTGGCCAAGCGTCTCGAGGAGGTGTACCTCCCCGGCGAGGCGGACCCGGTGCGGTTGCCTCGTCAGTCAGAGGCGCTCTACCTCCTGCAACGAATCCGTGACGAGGCGCACCGGTTCGCGATCACGTTTCACCGCGAGCTCCGGGGCAAGCGGATGACGACCTCCGTGCTCGACGGTGTCCCTGGCCTGGGGGAGACGCGGCGCAAGCGTCTGACGAAGGAGCTTGGGGGCGTCAATGCGGTCAAGCGCGCGACCCTCGAGGAGCTCCAGGCCCTCTCTTGGCTTCCCAACTCGGTAGCGGTAGCACTTCATGACAAGATCCACGGCTCCCGACGCTGAGCAGGTGGATTCCCCGATGGACGAGCAGAGCAGTGCGGGCGAAGAGCTGTGGGAGCAGCATGCCGGTTGGTGGCAAGAGGGGTTCACCGACGGGGCCGACCCGGAGTACGAGGAGCAGATCCTTCCGCTGGCGCGGCTGCACCTGACCGGAGCACGACGCGTTCTCGATGTCGGGTGCGGCGAGGGGCAGGTCGTACGGCTGGCGTTGGAGGGCGAAGCCGATCTGGCCGTCGGCGCCGACCCGACCTGGGCTCAGATCGACGTTGCCGCACGGCGTGGTGGGGGAGCTCGCTACCTGCGCGCCGAGGCCAGTGGGCTGCCCTTTCGTAGCGGTGCATTCGACGCCGTCGTGGCATGCCTCGTGTTCGAGCACATCCGCGATGTGGATGACGCCATCGCCGAGGTCGCCAGAGTGCTCGAACCGGGGGGTCGGTTCCTGTTCTTCCTCAACCATCCCCTTCTGCAGACGCCGAACAGCGGATGGATCGACGACCAGATCCTCGACCCGCCGGAGCAGTACTGGCGCATCGGGCCGTATCTCCTCGAAGACGAGTCGCTCCAAGAGGTGGAGAAGGACGTCTTCATCCCCTTCATCCATCGCCCGCTGTCACGGTACGTCAACGCCATGGCCGACGTCGGCCTGACCCTGGTCCACATGGACGAGCCAGCACCTCCGCCCGGGTTCCTCGCCCGCGCCGCCGAGTACGAGGCTGCGGTCACGATCCCTCGGCTGCTCTTCCTCCGCACGGAGAAGCGCTGATCACCGCGCACTAACGTCCCCGCAGCATGAGCGAGTTCATCGTGATCACAGGGCTGTCCGGCGCGGGGAGGTCACAAGCGGCTGACGACCTCGAGGACCTGGGCTGGTTCGTGATCGACAACCTGCCTGCCGAGCTGATCCCCAAGGTCATCGAGCTCGTGCAGTCGCCCGGCTCGTCCACGCCCAAGGTGGCTCTCGTCGTGGGCCTGGGCGCTCACCAGGACGATCTGATGCCTTTGCTCGCCGGCCTGCGCGCCTTCGGCGGGCGCGTTCGTCACCTGTACCTCGACGCCAGCACCGAGGTGCTCGTGCGCCGCTACGTAGGCACTCGCCGTCGTCATCCGCTGCTCGTCACCGGCGATGGTCTGGCGGAGGCGATCGAGCGCGAGCGTGGGTTGCTGGAGCCCGTGAAGGCAGCGGCGGACATCGTCGTCGACACGTCAGACCTCAACGTCCACGAGCTCCACGACCGCGTGCTCAGCCTCTTCGGCGAGGACCACCCGGATGCCGGGATGCAGACCCGGGTCGTCTCCTTCGGCTACAAGCACGGCCTCCCGCTGGACGTCGACATCGTCCTCGACTGCCGCTTCCTGCCCAACCCGCACTGGGTCGACGAGCTCCGTCCGCTGACAGGCCTGGATGAGCCCGTGCGTCGCTACGTGCTGTCCCAGACATCGGCCCAGGACTTGCTGACCCGCCTCGACGATCTCCTCGGTCTGCTCATGCCTGCGTACGTCGCGGAGGGGAAGTCGTACCTGACGGTCGCCTTCGGCTGCACCGGGGGACACCACCGCTCTGTGGTCATCGCTGAGGAGGTGGCGGCCATCCTGCGGTCCCGCGGGTACCTGCCCACGGTGCTGCATCGGGACGTCGAGAAGTGACCTCGGGCGAGGCCCGACTCGTGGCCATCGGAGGCGGCCATGGATTGGCGGCCACACTGCGCGCCAGCGCATCCTGGGCGGCCACCGTGACGGCGGTCGTGTCGACTGCTGACGACGGAGGGTCGACCGGTCGCCTGCGCCAATCTTGGGATGTTCCGGCCCTGGGTGACGTTCGACGGTGCCTCGCCGCCCTGGCCGACCCAGACGATGTCTGGACCCGGGTGCTGGAGCGGCGCTTCGACGCGGGGGAGCTGGCTGGCCACGCCGTCGGGAACCTCGTGCTCCTCGCGCTCATCGAGGAGCTCGGCGACCTTCAGTCCGCCTGTGATGAGGTGGCCCGTGCCTACCGGATCGACAAGCGGCGGGCGCGGGTCGTCCCCGTCACCGACGATGCCGTGGTGCTCCACGGTCGCACGCTGCAGGGATCGGTCGTGGCGGGTCAGGTCGCGGTGGCCGAGACGGTCGATCTCGACGAGGTGTGGATCGATCCCGCCGGAACGGCCGCGTCCACGGTCGCGATCGAGGCGATCCTGAGCGCCGACCTCGTGCTGCTGGGCCCCGGATCGCTGTTCACGAGCGTCCTCGCCGCCGTTGCTGTCGGGGACATCCGACGCGCCCTGATGGATGGGCCTGCGCCGGTTGCCTATCTCGCCAACCTCCGAGCAGACGCCACCGAGACCCGCGGCTACGACATCGCCTCGCACGTCGAGGCGCTCCACCGCCATGGCGTGCGTGCCGACGTGGTGCTGGTGCAGCCCGACTCGATCCCCGTGGGCCCAGTCGACATCAAGGTGGTCGAGGCCGAGGTGGCTGCCGATGGTGGCCTCGTGCACGACCCCGCCAAGCTGGCCCTCGCCTTGCAGGCGCTCCTGGCGTGAGGCCCCGACCGAGACTGGAACCTGGCCGACAGATCTGCTCGGATGGCCAGACGTGACCATCGACCTCAGGAGCACCTCGGGATGACCATCCGCGTCGGCATCAACGGATTCGGCCGCATCGGCCGGAACTTCTACCGGGCTGCCCAGAAGTCAGGTGCGGACATCGACCTGGTCGCGGTCAACGACCTGACCTCCCCGGAGACCAACGCCCACCTGCTCAAGTACGACAGCACCCACGGCCGGCTCGACGTCGACGTCAAGGCCAAGGGCGACGGAATCACGGTCGGCAAGGACAGCTTCAAGGTGTTCGCCGAGCGCGACCCCAAGGCGCTCCCCTGGGGCGACCTCGGGGTGGACGTGGTGATCGAATCCACCGGCATCTTCACCGACCGCGACAAGGCCGCTGCGCACCTCGAAGCGGGGGCGCCGCGGGTGATCATCTCGGCGCCGGCCGGCGGTGCCGACGCCACCTTCGTGGTGGGCGTCAACGACGACACCTTCGACCCCGCCGCCCACACCATCGTGTCGAACGCCAGCTGCACCACCAACTGCTTCGTCCCGATGATCAAGGTCCTCGACGACGCCTTTGGCGTGGAGAAGGGCCTCATGACCACGGTCCACGCCTACACGAACGACCAGAACCTGCTCGACCTCGTGCACGGCGACCCACGCCGGGGCCGCGCCGCGGCCGTCAACATCGTGCCCAGCTCCACCGGCGCCGCCCGCGCCACCAGCCTGGTGATGGAGTCCATGAAGGGCCGCCTCGACGGCACCGCCCTCCGGGTGCCGATCCCGGACGGCTCGATCACCGACTTCACCGGTGTGCTCGGCCGTGAGGTCACCGTCGACGAGGTCAACGCGGCCTTCAAGGCGGCGGCGAAGAAGGGTCCGCTGTCCAAGGTGCTCGTCTACAACGAGGACCCCATCGTCAGCTCCGACATCGTGGGCTCACCCGCCAGCTGCACCTTCGACGCCCCCCTCACCATGGCCCTCGGATCGATGGTGAAGATCATGGGCTGGTACGACAACGAGTGGGGCTACTCGAATCGCCTCGTCGACCTCGCCCAGATCATCGGCGCTGCCAACAAGTGAGCAACCGGGTCCCCGTACTGGAGGACCTGCCGCCCCTGTCGGGCAAGCGGGTCCTGCTTCGTGCCGACTTCAACGTGCCCGTCCACGACGGGCAGATCACCGACGACCTGCGGATCCGGGCCGCGCTGCCCACCATCGAGTGGCTGCAGGGTCACGGCGCGAGCGTTGTGGCGTGCACGCACTTCGGGCGACCGAAGGGCACGCCTGATCCGAAGTACTCCGTAGCGCCGATCCGTGAACGCCTCGCGGAGCTCGCCCCCGGGGTGGAGCTGCTCGAGAACCTGCGGTTCGACCCAGGCGAACAGAGCAACGACCCGGCGTTCGTGGCGGAGCTGATCGACGGGTTCGACGCCTACGTCAACGACGCCTTCGGTGCCTCACATCGGGCCCACGCCTCGATCGTCGGTCCACCACAGCATCTACCGAGCGCAGCAGGGCGCCTCCTGGCCAAGGAGGTGCAGGTGCTCCTCGACATGCGCGAGCACCCGAACCGCCCGTTCGTCGCCGTGCTCGGTGGCTCCAAGGTCAGCGACAAGCTCAAGGTGATCGACGCGCTCCTCGGCGTGGCCGACGAGGTGCTCATCGGTGGCGGCATGTGCTTCACGTTCCTCAAGGCGCAAGGCCACTCGGTGGGTGACTCGCTGTGCGAGGACGACATGGTCGACACCTGCAAGGCGTTGCTCAGCGCTGGCGCCGCGATCCGCCTGCCGTCCGACGTCACCGCTCTCGGGCCCGGAGGTGTGATCGGTGACCCGAGCGCAGGGGGCGACGTCCGCCAGATGGGTGCGTCCGTGCCCGACGGGTGGAAGGGCCTCGACATCGGTCCCGGCACGGCGGCCGACTTCAGCGACGTCATCCTCGACGCTCGCACGATCTTCTGGAACGGCCCGATGGGCGTCTTCGAGGATCCCCGGTTCGAGGGCGGTACGCGCACGGTTGCGGAGGCCGTCGCCGAGACCACCGGGTTCACCGTGGTCGGCGGGGGCGACTCAGCGGCCGCCGTTGCCCAGTTCGGCCTCGCATCCAAGATCGATCACATCAGCACCGGCGGAGGAGCGTCCCTCGAGCTAATCGAGACCGGCGACCTCCCCGGCCTCACCGCCCTGCGAGGCGAAAGGACATCATGACCAAGAGCCCCGCCCGCAAGCCGCTGATCAGCGGCAACTGGAAGATGCACCACAACCACTTCGACGCACTGCAGCTGGTGCAGAAGCTCAGCTACCTCATCACCGAGGACGACCACGCCGCCGTCGACGTGTCCGTGCACCCACCCTTCACCGACCTCCGCACCGTGCAGACGTACTTCATGAGCGAGAAGGAGGTCATCCCGATCGCGCTGGGTGCCCAGCACTGCCACTTCGAGGACAAGGGCGCGTTCACGGGCGAGGTCTCGCCGCCGATGCTGGCCAAGCTCGACGTCCGCTACGTGATCGCCGGTCACTCGGAGCGCCGAGAGGTGTTCGGCGAATCTGACGAGCTCGTGAACGCCAAGGTCCTCGCCATCCTGAGATCGGGGATGACCCCGATCCTCTGCTGCGGCGAGACGCTCGACGAGCGGGAGGCCAACGCCACCGAGTCCAAGGTGCGGGGTCAGGTCGAAGCCGGGTTGACGGGCCTGACCGACGAGCAGGTCGCCTCGATCGTGATCGCCTACGAGCCGATCTGGGCCATCGGCACAGGACGAACCGCCAGCAGCGACGACGCCCAGGCTGTCTGCGCGTTCGTGCGATCCGTCGTGGGGTCAACCGCCAACGCTGACGCCGCGGCCAGCGTTCGCATCCAGTACGGCGGCTCGGTGAAGGCGGCCAACGCCGCCGAGCTCATGGCCCAGCCCGACATCGACGGGGCGCTGGTCGGTGGCGCGAGCCTCGAAGCGGAAGACTTCGCACGCATCGTGCAATATCGGCTCTGAGGTCGGGTCGGGATGTTGATGGGCGACATCCCACCGATCCTGGGAATCGACTGCTACGTTGCTGAACGTTCTCCGGAGCTGGTCGTCACGTACTGCCTCCGTTGAACGACCACCGCTCGGGGGAGCGGCATCCACCGCCCCCGTCGGTGTCCTGACCACGGCACAGGAGGTTTCCCAACGTGAGACTCAAGCGCAGGAGTCTGAAGCTCCTTGCCCTCGTCCTCGGCTTGTCGCTCGTCGCGGCAGCTTGCGGATCAGACGACGATGGTGCGGGCGGCACGTCTGACACCACCGGAGGTGGAGGCGGCGGCCAACAGGCGGGTGGCGAGTTCGTCGATCTCGGCACGATCGTGGGCGATCCGCTCGAACACATCGACCCCGCACTGAACTCCACGCTCGACGGGTTTCAGATCACCAACGCCCTGTACGACGGTCTGACGGAGATCGACTTCACCGATCCCGACAACCCCGAGCTGAAGGGCCTCGTCGCTGAGTCTTGGGTTCCCAACGAGGACGCCACCGAGTTCGTGTTCACGATCAAGGACGGCCTCGAGTTCTCCAACGGCGAGCCGGTGCTGCCGAGCTCGTTCAGCCTCGCGTGGGAACGGGCATCCGACCCGGACTTCGCGGGTGACTACAGCTACCTCTTCAACTTCTTCGACGGTGGTGCGGCCAAGCTCGACGGCACGGCCGAGACCATCTCCGGCGTGGTCGCTGACGACGAGGCAATGACGCTCACCACCACGCTGTCGGCTCCCTACGCCAACTGGCCGACAGTGGCCGGCTTCCAGCTCTTCTACCCGATGCCGGCCTCAGTGGCCGACCTCGCTGATCAGAACGAGTGGGAGAACGGGCTGATGATCGGCAACGGGCCCTACATGCTCGACGCAGCCCGCACCCCTGAGACCACGGTCCTCGTGAAGAGCGACAGCTGGGCCGGAGATGTCAACGGTGAGACGTGGCCTGATCGTCTGGACAAGATCTCCTTCCTCACCCAGGCCGACCCCGACACCGCGTACAACGCGTTCGAAGCAGGCGAGGGCGACAACGCCACGGTGCCTGCCGGTCGCTGGGGTGATGCCAAGAGGGATCATCCCAACGCCATCTTCGAGGCGCTCGGAACTCGGTACTTCGAGCTCAACTGGGAGAACCCCACGGTTGGTGGAGCGGAGAACGTGAAGCTCCGCGAAGCCATCATGCTGGCCATCAACCGCGACGAGATCAGCGAGGCCATCTACGACGGCACCGCCACCGTCGCAACGTCGTTGGTGCCGCCCGGGATCCCCGGCTTCAGCGAGGGGATCTGTGAGTTCTGCCGCTACGACGTCGAAGGCGCCAAGGCCGCGCTCGCGGAGTGGACAGCAGCCGGGCACTCGCAGGACGGTCCGCTGAAGATCCAGCTCAACGCCGATGCCGGTCACGAGCCCGTGGTGCAGATCATCGTGGACAACCTCAGCGCTGTTGGCATCGAAGCCGTGGCCGACCCCTTCCCGGGCGAGACCTACTTCAGCCAGCTGGCCGATGGTGCGTGCGTCATGTGTCGGAGCGGTTGGTATGCCGACTACCCGACGTATGACAACTTCACCTACGACCTGTTCCACAGCGATGCCATCGGTGGTAACAACCACGGTCGGTACTCGAACCCGGACTTCGATGCACTGATCGATGAGGCCAAGCAGACCACCGACCTCGATGCGGCCACCGCGCTGTACAACGAGGCCGAGGACATCCTGCTCAACAAGGACATCGGCGTCGTGCCGTACCTCTACTACCAGATCGACTACGTCTACAGCGAAGATCTGGCAGCGTTCCCGGTCGACCCGCTCGGGTTGATCAAGTGGGAGGCCGTGGCCTTCAAGGCCTGACCCCCGAACGGAACGACTACTGATTGATTGATTGTGGCTGGGGAGCGCTGCGGCGCTCCCCAGTCACCTCTCGGGAGCATCGATGCCGAGCTACATCATCCGGCGGGTTCTGTTGATCATCCCCACGGTGTTCTTGGCGCTGTCGTTTCTGTTCTTCCTGTTCTTCACGCTTCCCGGCGATCCGGTCAACCTGATCGCCGGCGGGGGGGATCGCACGATCGACCCCGGTGTGCTCCAGCGCATCGAGGAGCGCTACGGGCTCGACGATCCGGTGCCGGTGCAGTTCGTCAACTACTGGAAGCGCACCGCCACATGGGACCTGGGTGAGTCCTACGTCGATCGCCGCAGCGTCAACGAGATCCTCGGTGACAAGTCGATCAACAGCCTGCGTCTGGCGACGTGGGCGATCATCATCGAGATCGTGGTGGGGATCTCCGTCGGGCTCGTGTCGGCCGTCCGTCGGTACTCGCTGGCCGACCGCCTCACGACGATCGCCACCGCGTCGATGTCGGCTGTCCCGGTGTTCGTGCTGGGCTTTCTCCTCCAATACGCCTTCGCGGTGTATCCGAACCTGCATGACTGGCCCGAGTGGTTCCGAATGCGCACCTCCCGGCTGGGTCCTGATGAGTGGCGGTTCTTCTTCATCCCAGCCAACCTGGAGCAGGTCAGGTACCTGATCCTGCCTGCCGTGACGCTTGCGTCTGTGTCGACCGCGCTCGCCGCGCGCATGACCCGTGGATCGATGCTGGAGGTCCTCGGGGCCGACTACATGCGAACAGCTCGAGCCAAGGGCCTGCGCGAGCGCCAGATCGTGGCCCGCCACGGCCTGCGCAACGCGATGCTTCCCATCGTCACCCTGATCGGCATCGACTTCGGGACGGTGATCGGCGCGGCCGTTCTCACCGAGACGGTGTTCTCCTGGCCCGGGTTGGGCTCCGAGATCGCCCGGTCTGTCATTGCCCGAAACATCCCGGTGGCCCTAGGTCTGACTCTTGTGGTCGTCCTGGCCTACACGATCATCAACCTGCTCGTGGACCTGTCCTACGCATGGTTCGATCCACGCATCCGTCTTGGTCAGGAGAGCTCGAAGTGAGCATGACAGACGTCCCAGCGGAGACGACGCTCGATGCATCCGCGGCGCGCCCGCTTCGGGTCGATGTCTGGCGTCGGTTCAAGCGGAATCGGCTGGCGATGCTCGGACTCGTCATGATCGTCCTGCTCGTGCTCGTAGCCGTGTTCGCGGATGTGATCGCTCCCTATGGCATCGCCGAGCGCTCGAGCTCGTTTCGGGAAGGACCCTCGAGTGAGCACTGGTTCGGCACCGACACAATCGGCCTCGACGTGTTCAGCCGCATCGTCTACGGCAGCCGTGTGTCGCTCAAGATCGGCATCGCGGCGACGTCCATCGCTCTGGTGCTCGGGCTGCTGCTGGGCGCCGTGGCCGGGTTCTTCGGCGGCATCGTCGACACGCTGATCATGCGGCTCACCGACGTCTTCCTGTCGATCCCGTACATCGTGCTTGCCGTCGCCATCGCAGCCTTCTTCGGGAAGAGCGAGAACTCGGTCATCCTGGTGCTCGGTCTCACAGGATGGCTCGGCATCTGTCGGATCGTGCGGGCGAGCTTCCTGTCGCTGAAACAGCTCGAGTACGTCGAGGCCGCCCGTGCGCTGGGCTTCCCCCGGGCGCGCATCATGTTCGGCCACATGCTCCCGAACGCGCTCCAGCCGATCATCGTCTACGGCACCATCGCGGTCGGCTCAGTGGTCCTGTCGGAAGCGGCGCTGTCGTTTCTGGGCGTGGGTCCGCAGTACCCCACGCCCGCCTGGGGTCTGATGGTGGCTGACGGCAAGTCGTCCCTCAGCAACGCGCCCCACATGCTCTTCTTCCCGAGCGGTGCGATCCTGCTCACCGTCCTTTCCTTCGTCTTCGTCGGCGACGGACTCCGCGACGCGCTCGATCCGAAGCTCAAGTGAGCACCATCGGGATGCCTGTCTCCGACGTGCTGCTGTCCGTGCGCGATCTGCACGCGGGCTTTGCCACCGACGATGGCCATGTCGCAGCAGTCGACGGTGTCTCGTTCGATGTCCACCGGGGCGAGGTGTTCTCGATCGTGGGGGAGTCCGGCTCCGGCAAGTCCGTCACCGCCATGACGATCCTCGGGCTCATCCCCACCGTCGAGGTGTCGGCGGGGGAGATCGTCTGGCGCGGACGGGACCTGCTTGCGGTAGGTGAAGAGGAGCGGCGCAAGGTGCGGGGCGGCGAGATCGCGATGGTCTTCCAGGACCCGCTCACCGCTCTCAACCCGGTGCACACCGTCGGCCGACAGATCGGTGAGATGGCGCGCATCCACGAGGGCCTCAACCGCAAGGACGCGATGGTCCGGGCGGTTGAGATGCTCGACCTGGTCGGCATCCCCGAGCCGGCCCAACGAGCGCGCATGTATCCCCATGAGTTCTCGGGCGGCATGCGGCAACGGGCGATGATCGCGATGGCAATCGCCTGCAAGCCGGACCTCTTGATCGCCGACGAACCCACCACCGCGCTCGACGTCACGGTGCAGGCCCAGGTGCTCGACGTGCTCATCGGCATCAAGGACGAGATCGACTCGGCGATCATCCTGATCACCCACGACCTTGGCGTGGTGGCAGGCCTGGCCGATCGCGTGATGGTGATGTACGCCGGCCGCCAGGTGGAGATGGGCACGGTCGAGGAGATCTTCTACGAGTCTCGTCATCCCTACACGCTCGGTCTCCTGGCCAGCCTTCCTCGCCTCGACGATGTGGGCGACGAGCCGCTCGTCCCGATCAAGGGATCGCCGCCCTCGCTCATCCACGTCCCTTCGGGGTGCGCCTTCCACCCGCGATGCCGGTTTGCTCAGATCCCGGGTCTTTGTGACTCCGCGAGGCCGGAGCTCCGGCTTGTCAGTGGCGACGCCCACCTCGCGTCCTGTCACTACGCGGAGACGCTCGAGGACGTCAGCATCGAAACCCTTCGGTCCTCGGCAGACCCGGACGAGCTCCTCGACACGGTCAGCGACCCATGACCGAGCTCAACGTCGCCACGGCCGGAGGTCCGGCAGGTTCGACGGATGCACCGCTGCTCGTCGCGACGGACCTCGTGAAGGACTTCCCGATTCGCGGCGGCGTCTTCGGACGCCAAGTGGGTCAGGTCTCCGCAGTGGCGGGTGTGTCGCTGCGCGTCGTTCGGGGCGAGACGCTTGGTCTGGTGGGGGAGTCCGGTTGCGGCAAGTCCACCACGGGTCGACTGCTCCTCAACCTGATCCACCCGACCGCGGGACGGGTGCTCTTTGACGGCACCTCTCTCACGGACCTGCGCGGACGGGAGCTGGGCAAGCTCCGTCGGCGCTTCCAGATCGTGTTCCAGGACCCCTACGCATCCCTGAACCCCCGCAAGACGGTCGGCGCCACGCTGGCGGAGCCGCTGAAGGTGCACTTCGGGTGGAAGGAGCAGCGGATCAGTGACCGCATCCAGGAGCTCCTCACGATCGTGGGCCTGTCGCCAGAGCATGCGAACCGCTTCCCTCACGAGTTCTCAGGCGGGCAACGACAACGTGTGGGCATCGCTCGGGCGCTAGCGCTCGAGCCGGAGCTCATCGTGCTCGATGAGCCGGTGTCGGCCCTGGACGTGTCGATCCAGGCGGGCATCGTGAACCTCCTCGACAAGCTGCAGCGCGAGCTGGGCTTGGCCTATGTGTTCATCGCCCACGACCTGTCCGTCGTCCGGCACATCGCGGACCGGGTCGCGGTCATGTACCTCGGCAAGATCGTCGAAGAGGGGACCCGAGACGAGATCTACAGCAGCCCCGGGCACCCCTATACCCAAGCGCTGCTCTCCGCCGTTCCTCTGCCCGATCCTCGGCGGGAGCAGACACGGGAGCGGATCATCCTCCAGGGCGACGTGCCGTCCCCGGCCAATCCTCCTTCTGGATGCCGCTTCCGCACACGCTGCTGGAAGAAGACCGAGCTCGAGGCGGCCGGCGTCGACACCTCGGTGTGCAGCAGTCAGGAGCCGGCACTGGAGCCTCGCGACATCGGGCACCCTGTGGCCTGCCACTTCGCCGCCCAGCGATCCGTGCTCTGAGCGGCTTCGGGTATCTCGGCCGCCCCTGGTAGCGTTTGTGGGCTAGTCGGCCGCCCCGTCCTCAGGAGTCCTCCCCCCGTGCTCACCAACCTCGTCATCGGGATCCACCTCGTCATGTCGGCGATGCTCGTCGGTCTCGTGCTCCTGCACAGCGGCAAGGGCGGCGGCCTGTCGGACATGTTCGGCGGCAGCACGGGTACCACGGCCCTTGGATCGGCTGCCGCGGAGCGCAACCTCGACCGCATCACCGTGGTGATCGCGCTGACGTTCATCTTCACCACCACCGGCCTCGCGTTCCTCCTCGACTGACCTGATGCGCGCCGCCGTCTCGGCGCTCAGGATCGCGGGTGCGATCCTGTTGGTGGCAGCGCTCACGGCGTGCCGCAACGGAAGTGGCGGCTCCTCCGGGGACGTCGTCGAGGGCGGGCAGCTGCGAGTCGGCCTGAGCGGTCCGGCTCAGCTCGATCCGGCCTTGGCCAACCTGGCCTCTCCCGCCGACCTCATGGTCCTCGATCTGCTCCACGACGGGCTCACTCGTCTCGATGCGCGGGGTCGGGCAGTGGCGGCAGTGGCCGAGGGATGGTCGGCCGATCCCACGTTCACCACCTGGACCTTCCGGATCTCTCCGGATGCGACCTTTGCCAGCGGTCGGCCCATCACGGGCGACGACGTGGTGGCATCGATCGAGCACGTGGCCAAGGGAGGCGATGCCTCGCTGGCGGCGCTCCGTCTCGAGAGGATCGTCGGCTTCCGGGCCTTCGGCGATGGTGCCGCGGAGCACCTGGAGGGCCTGACGGCGCCGACACCCGCGTCGGTGAGGATCGTGCTCGAGGCCCCCTTGTCGATCCTGCCGGTCATCCTCGCCAGTCCTCAGTACGGCATCGTCGACGTCGTGTCCCTCGGCGTCGCCACGTCACCCGGTGGCGATCCGACGGACGTCGATCTCAGCGGTGCGTGGTCGGTCGGGTCCGCGGCGAGGGACAGCCTGCGACTGGATCGACGCGCCGAAAGCCCGGGGCACCTCGACAGGGTCGTGCTTCGCTCGTACGACAGCCCTGACGACGCCTATGACGCCGTCGAGGCCGGAGACGCTGACTGGGCCCTCGTACCCGTCGGACGCTACGGCGACGCGATAGAGGCCTACGGGACCGATGCCTTCCGGTCGTTCCACGCGGAGCTGTTCTTCGGATTGCGCGTCAGCAGCCCTGCGTTGTCCAACGGGACGATGCGACGGGCCATCGGGCTGGCGATCGACCGCGACGCCATCGTTCGCGCGGTCTACCCGGACGTGGCAGAACCCCTCGCCCGGGTCGTTCCCGACGGCATCCCAGGCCACGACCCGGACCTCTGCCAGGACTGCGAACAACGCCTTGACCCGGCGGCAGCCAGAGCCTTGCTGGGGTCCGCCTTCCCGGACGGGCAGGTCCCAACCGTGGCGATCGACTTCGACGAGTCGGCCGCCCAGGAGGCGATGGCCCGAATCGTGGCCCATGACCTCGAGGACGTAGGGATCCCCACGGATCTCCGCCCGAAGCCCCTCGAGGCTTACAAGGCGTTCGTGGTGTCAGGTGCGCAGGAGCTGTTCAGCTTCGGCTGGATCGGCGGCTACGCCTCCCCGGACGCCTACCTGGCGCCGCTGTTCGGCTCGACGACGAGCGACAACCTCACCGGCTACAGCTCCGCGTCCGTCGACGCAGCCCTCGCTGCTGCACGAGCCAGTGCCGATCGGGGCGTGCAGGCCCGGCGCTGGGCCGAAGTCGAGCGCCAGGTGCTCGCTGACGGGGTTCTGGTGCCGATCGCTCAGTTCCGCACGCAGGCAGTCGTCGCGGAGCGCGTGCGGGGCTTGGAGCACGTCATCGACGGCAGTGTGGACTGGTCAGCGGTCTGGGTCATGGACGGGTCCTGAGCCTTCGCTGCTGGTTCGCCCTGGTTCGGACCCGCCGGTACACTGCCGAACTCCACGAGCGGTCGTGGCGGAACTGGCAGACGCGCAGCGTTGAGGTCGCTGTGGGAGTAATCCCGTGGAGGTTCAAGTCCTCTCGACCGCACGAGGCAAGGAGCTGGTGGTCCCGAGGGACGCCAGCTCCTCGTCGCGTTTCGACACGTCTTCCGCGACGGATGCGATGCACGCTTGTGAGTTTTCTGTGTCCAACCGGTGGACAACGCGTCGAAGTCTGGGGAGAACGAAAAAGGTTCGGGGATAACCCTGTGGATCTCGCGTTCACCTCTTGACGACTGTTCCCGGGGGGTCCAAAGTCGCCTGTACCGCAACGGAAACGGAGCGGTGAGTGACCGGGGGATGACCAGCAGCTTCGGCTGACGGAGACCCGCTGGGAGCGCACCGAGACCGCCCAGAGCGGGAGGACGAGAGAGACACCGTCCGCTCGACAGGGGAGGCGAGAGCCAAGCCGGTGGAGCGGCCCGCCAGGTGGTGAGGGGGGAACCCCAAGCGAACCAGCGGGGGAGGTTGGCGCATTTCGGTGCGACGACCAAACGGGCATCGCCCGCCAGAGCCTCGGCTCGGACGGGCGATGTAGGTGATCGGAAGCGAGGCTACCGCCTCGCCGAGATCGCTTGGTGGATCCTCGGCCGAATGGTGGCCCCGGCCGCCGATCAGCTTCGGCTGGTTTGGCGCCGGGGTCACCCCCGTTTTCGGGCCCTCTTTCGTCAGGCGGCCACCTCTCCCACACGACCTCTCCGGCGTGCTCGTCCGCGCTCAACCAACCAACGTCTGTGAAGCAATACGTCCGCTATGCGGCCGTGTGGGTTCACAGACGTTGGTTGCTGGGTTTCTGACGTCCCTCTCGTAGGATGGCCCACCCCCCTCTCAAAGGATTCTCGTGGAGTTTCGCTCTGATCTGCGCAACGTGGCCATCGTCGCTCACGTCGACCACGGCAAGACCACTCTGGTCGACAAGATGCTCTGGCAGTCCGGTGCCTTTCGGTCGAACCAGGACGTCGCCGAGCGAGTGATGGACTCGATGGACCTCGAGCGGGAGAAGGGCATCACCATCCTCGCCAAGAACACCTCGGTGGCCTACGGCGACGTGAAGATCAACATCATCGACACTCCCGGGCACGCCGACTTCGGTGGCGAGGTGGAGCGGGGTCTGTCGATGGTGGACGGAGTGCTCCTGCTCGTCGACGCCTCCGAGGGCCCGCTGCCGCAGACTCGCTTCGTGCTCCGCAAGGCGCTCGAGGCCAGCCTGCCCGTGGTGCTGGTCGTGAACAAGGTCGACCGGGCCGATGCCCGCATCGCCGAGGTGGTGCACGAGGTGGAGGAGCTGTTCCTCGATCTCGATGCCGACATCGAGCAGCTCGACTTCCCGATCGTCTACTGCGTCTCGCGCGAAGGCAAGGCGTCGACGGAGCGTCCGGCCGATGGCGCCGGTCTCCCTGACGGGAGCACGCTGAAGCCGCTCCTCGACCTGCTGATCGAGCGAATCCCCGCACCGTCGTTCGATCCGAAGGCGCCGTTGCAGGCGCTGGTGACGAACCTCGACTCGTCGCCGTACCTGGGGCGCGTGGCGCTGTGCCGGATGGTGAACGGTCGGCTGCGCAAGGGCGAGACAGTCGCGTGGTGTCGGTCCGATGGCACGACGGAGAAGGCCAAGATCACGGAGCTGTTCATCACCAAGGAGCTAGAGAGGGTGCCCGCCGAAGAGGTCGGACCCGGTGAGATCATCGCCATCGCCGGCATCCCGGAGATCACCATCGGTGAGACCCTCACGGATCTCGAGGACCCGCGGCCGCTTCCCGTCATCCACATCGACGAGCCCAGCCTGTCGATGACGATCGGTATCAACACATCGCCGCTGGCCGGCAAGGAGGGGACGGCGCTCACTGCCCGCCTGGTCAAGGGTCGTCTCGACAAGGAGCTCGTCGGCAACGTGAGCATCCACGTGCTGCCCACCGAGCGACCCGACACCTGGGAGGTCCAGGGGCGCGGTGAGCTGCAGCTGGCGGTGCTCGTGGAGATGATGCGTCGGGAGGGCTTCGAGCTCACCGTCGGCAAGCCGCAGGTGCTCACCAAGGAGATCGACGGCAAGGTCCACGAGCCGGTCGACCGTCTCACCATCGACGTGCCCGAGGACTATCTCGGCGTCGTCACCCAGCTGCTCGCACTGCGCAAGGGACGCATGGAGCAGATCATCAACCACGGCACGGGGTGGGTGCGGATGGAGTATCTCGTGCCGGCCCGAGGGCTGATCGGGTTCCGCACCGAGTTCATCACCGAAACCCGCGGTACCGGCCTCATCCACCACGTGTTCGAGCGCATGGAGCCGTGGGCGGGTGAGATCAAAGGTCGCCCCAACGGGTCGCTGGTGGCTGATCGCACCGGGCCCACCACGGGCTTCGCCCTCATGGCGCTGCAGGACCGCGGCGTGATGTTCGTCGGCCCCGGCGTGCCCGTCTACGAGGGGATGATCGTGGGGGAGAACTCCCGCTCCGACGACATGGACATCAACCCCACGAAGGAGAAGAAGCTCAACAACATCCGGTCGTCGACCGCCGATGCCTTTGAGCGGCTGATCCCACCGAAGGCACTGTCGCTCGAGCAGGCGTTGGAGCTCATCGCCGAGGATGAGTGCGTGGAGGTCACGCCGACGTCGGTTCGTCTCCGCAAGGTCATCCTTGATCAGACGATTCGTGCCCGCAGCGCCAAGCGGGCCAAGACCCAGGACTAGCAACCAACGTCTGTGAACCCCCACGTCCGGTATGCGGACGTATTGCTTCACAGACGTTGGTTGCTACGGGGTTCGGGCTCGCAGGAGGGGCTCGAGGGCGGTGATGTAGTCGGTCAGGCGGGCGGCGAGCTCGAACGCGAGGTCGAGCTCGCCGAGGTCGGGATCGGGCCAGGTCTCTGAGACGCGGCGCCAGTCATCGGGGCGACCGAGGAAGGGGCCTGCTTCGGCCTCGTCGCCGACGACGTTGCGCCACGCCTTCTCCTTGGCGGTGAGGTGAGCGAGGACAGCGATGTTCTCGGCCTTCTTGGGGTGCTCGGCGTGAAAGCCGACCTCGATGGCCAGCACCTTCGCCTCCGGCACGTGACGGGCGTTGATCACCTGCGCCTCGTAGTGCTCGCGGGTCGGGGCTGCGGAGCCGAACCACACCTTGATGCCATAGCGATGAGCCTTCACCTGCGGTTCCCCCAGGTCCGGAGCCACGAGGGCTCGCAGGTTCACAGCTACCGCGTCGAAGAGGTGCAGGTCCACGCGCTCAGTAGTGCCAGGGGTAGCCGGACCAGTCAGGGTCGCGCTTCTCGAGGAACGAGTCGCGGCCCTCGGCCGCTTCGTCGGTCATGTAGGCGAGGCGGGTGGCCTCCCCGGCGAACACCTGCTGACCGACGAGGCCGTCGTCGATCAGGTTGAACGAGAACTTGAGCATCCGCTGCGCAGTCGGGCTCTTGCCGTTGATCTTCCGACCCCAGTCGAGGGCGACCCGCTCGAGGTCGGCGTGGGGCACCACCGCGTTCACCATGCCCATGCGGTGCGCGTCGTCGGCGGAGTACTCGTCACCGAGGAAGAAGATCTCCCGAGCGAACTTCTGACCGACCTGCCGGGCGAGGTAGGCGGAGCCGAACCCGCCGTCGAAGCTGGCCACATCGGCGTCGGTCTGCTTGAAGCGGGCGTGCTCGCGGGAGGCAAGCGTGAGGTCGGCCACCACGTGCAGGCTGTGGCCGCCACCGGCCGCCCAACCGGGCACCACACAGATCACCACCTTGGGCATCATGCGGATGAGGCGCTGCACTTCGAGGATGTGGAGACGACCCGTGCGTCCAGGGTCGATCGAGGCCGCCGTGTCGCCCTCGGCATAGCGGTAGCCGTCCTTGCCGCGGATCCGCTGGTCGCCGCCGGAGCAGAAGGCCCAGCCGCCGTCCTTGGGGGACGGTCCGTTGCCGGTGAGCAGCACGCAGCCCACATCCGAGCTCTGCCGAGCGTGGTCGAGCACCCGGTAGAGCTCGTCCACCGTGGAGGGCCGAAAGGCGTTGCGGACCTCCGGCCGGTCGAAGGCGATCCGCACCGTGCCGTGGGCCCTGGCGCGGTGGTAGGTGATGTCGGTGAGGTCGAAGCCGGGGACGACATCCCAGGCGTCGGCGTCGAAGAGCTCGGAGACCATGCCAGATCGTACGTCGGACGGTTCCAACGTCTGTGAAGCGCCACGTCCGGTATCCGGACCTGGGGGTTCACAGACGTTGGTTGTTGGCGGCTAGAACGGGGGCGTGGAAGCTGTCGTCATCTACGAGTCGCTGACCGGCAACACGGCCCGAGCGGGTCAGGCGATCGCTGCGGGCCTCAGCGCCGCGGGGATGCCCACCTCGGCGTTTCCGATCACCAACATCGACTACCAAGCCCTGAGCAGGGCCGAGCTGGTCGTCGTCGGCAGCTGGGTCGACGGGCTGATCTTCGTCGGGCAGCGCCCCGGACGGCTGGGGCGCATCACGTCGATGCCCGCGCTGGCCGGCAAGAAGGCCGTCGTGTACCTCACGTACGCCATCGACCCCGGGAAGTCCCTCGAGAAGCTGTCGTCTGCGGTCGAGGGCCGGGGCGCGGAGGTCCTGGGTGGGGTCACCATCCGACGGGACAAGGTGTCCGCTGGCGCGGAAGACCTCGTCGACCGGATCCTCGGCATCACTGCCGCTGCCTGAGCGGACGGCCTCAGGTCGTCCAGGGACCGACGCCGCTGATCTTGTCGACCGAGATGCGCACGATCGATCCGGGCGGCGGATCGTCCATCGGCGGGAACTTGGCATCGGGGCCGATGTACACGTGGGCGAGGTCCTGGAGCAGCTCCGGCGCTCCGCCGGGCACGACGCGAGCGGTGCCCTGGAGGACCAGGTACTCCCGCATGCCGATCGGGTTGAGGGTCGTGGACTCGACGGAGAGGGCGATACGAGGGTCACGGCCTAGGTTCCGGAGCTTGCGGAACGGGCCGAGCGATCCGAACACCACCTCGTCGCCGTCCACGCCCACCCACACACAGCTGACCTGCGGCGCCCCGTCGGGATCAATGGTGACGACGTGGGCGAGGTTCGGGCCAGTGAGCACGGCGCGCGCTGAATCCGGGAGGGCGACCATCCGCGCAGCCTATGGGACGTGCATCGCGACGCGGCACCGTACGGTGCCGAGCGTGAATCGCTGCCTGATCCGCCTTGCTGCCGCGACCATGGCGCTCGGCCTGTCGCTGACGGGGTGCGGTTCCGGGAGCGGTGATGGCGCCGGGGCCCCAGGCGCGCCAGTGCTTGACGGGACGGTGTCGGTGCTGGCCGCATCGTCGCTGACGGAGGTTCTGGTCCCGCTCACCGCCGCCTTCGAGAGCGCCTACCCCGGGGTGCACGTCACGACGACCATGGCGGGGTCCTCGTTGCTCGCCGCGCAGATACTCGAGGGAGCTCCGGCCGATCTCTTCGTGGCCGCCGACGAGGCCAGCCTCGGTCGCGTCGCCGCGGCCGGGCTCACCGAGGGGCCCCGTCGGACGATCGCCACCAACGATCTACAGATCGTCGTGCCGTCGGGAAATCCCCACGACATCCGGAGACTCGAGGATCTCCTCGGAGGGGTCGTCCTCGCTCTTTGTCGGAGTGACGTCCCTTGCGGTGGCTATGCAGATCGGGCCTTCGTCCTCGCAGGGCTGGATCCTCCTCGTGCGGGCCGTGTCGACAACGTCAAGGCGGTGCTCGCGAGGGTCCAGCTGGGTGAGGCCGATGCCGGGCTCGTGTACCGCACCGACGTACTCAGCGCGTCCGATGTGGTCGGCGTCGATCTCGCCCCGGCTCACTCGATCCGCGCCACCTACCCTGCGTCCGTGCTCGCCGAAGCAGACAACCCTGAAGCCGCTCGTGCGTTCCTGAGCTTCCTCGGCGGGTCCCAGGCTCGAGCAATCCTCGGTGCCGCAGGGTTCGGGCCGCCGTGAGGCGCCTTTCCCGGGGCACGACAGCTCTTGCGGTTGTGGGCGCCGTCGCGCTCACGGTCCTGATCGTTGTCCCCGTCGCTGCGCTGATCCTCCGGGCCCCGTGGTCCTCCGCGGCGGACATCCTCGCCGAGCCGGCGAACCGAACGGCGCTGCGACTCTCCGTAGTCGTGTCGCTCTGGTCGCTGGCTCTGTCGATCTGCCTTGGCCTGCCGATCGCGTGGCTCCTCGCGCGGGTGCAGTTTCCAGGACGGCGAGTGCTGCGGGCGCTGGTCACCCTGCCGATGGTATTGCCTCCTGTGGTGGGGGGTGTGGCGCTGCTGGTGGCGTTCGGACGGCGCGGTCTGGTGGGGCAGTGGCTCGACCGATGGTTCGACGTGCAGCTTGCGTTCACCACAACAGCCGCCGTCCTGGCGGCGACCTTCGTGAGCCTTCCGTTCTTCGTCGTCACGGTCGAGGCCGCGTTGCGCGGTGTGGACCAGCGCTACGAGGACGCGGCCCGCACACTCGGGGCCAGACCGCTCACCGTCCTCCGCCGCGTCACGCTGCCGGCCATCCGCAGCTCGCTGGTTGCTGGAGCGGCACTGGCGTGGGCGCGGGCCTTGGGCGAGTTCGGGGCCACGATCACCTTCGCCGGGAGCTTCGAAGGCCGCACGCAGACGATGCCGCTGGCGATCAATGCGGCGTTGGACGCCGATCCACGCGGCGCCATCCTTCTGAGCCTCGTGCTCCTCCTGCTCGCCGTCATGGTCCTCAGCTCGCTGCGCGATCGCTGGATGGGCTCAGCGTGAGTGCCCTGCAGGTAGCGGGCGTGGTCGAGGCCGGCGAGCTGTCCCTCGATGTCGAGCTCGAGGTCGGGCCCGACGAGACCGTCGCCGTGCTGGGCCCGAACGGCGCGGGCAAGACCACCCTTCTGAGGGCGATCAGCGGTCTGCGCCCGCTGACCTCCGGGGTGGTACGCCTCGACGGGCGAGTGCTGGATGAGCCAACGTCGCGCACGTGGGTGCCGCCCGAGGATCGATCGGTGGGCGTTGTCTTCCAGGATCTCCTCCTCTTTCCGTTCCTGAACGTCACCGACAACGTGGCCTTCGGGTTGGAGGCAGCGGGTCTTGGTCGTGCCGCCGCCCGCACCGCGTCGACGACATGGCTCGAGCGGTTCGGCCTCGGTGACCGGGCCAAGGATTCCGTCCGAGACCTCTCCGGTGGCGAATCGCAGCGGGTTGCCGTGGCGCGGGCTCTCGCGCCGGTGCCGCGCGCCCTGCTGCTCGATGAGCCCCTGTCGTCCCTGGACGCAGATGTCCGGGCCACCGTTCGCCGCCAGCTTCGCGGTCACCTCGCCCAGCACAGCGGTCCGTGCATCGTGGTGACCCACGACCCGCTCGACGCGGCGATCCTTGCGGACAGGGTGGTGGTGCTCGAGGCGGGTCGCATCACCGCTGCAGGGTCGCTGAGCGACCTCGTGGCTCGTCCCCGCACCGCGTGGGCGGCTGAGCTCGCGGGCACGAACCTTCTCCCTGCGACGGCCATAGGCCAGCGTCTCGTCACGGCGGACGGCGGGGAGCTGATCTCCGCCGACGTGCCCGACCCCGGACCGGCACTCGTGGCGATCCGCCCTGCATCCGTGACGTTGCACCTCACCCATCCTGAGGGAAGCGCTCGCAACGTGTGGCCCGCCATCGTGGCGGAGGTAGAGGGGTTCGGCGACCGATTCCGCATCCGCGTGGAGGGCTCGGTCGCGTTGGTGGCTGAGGTCACGGCAGGGGCCGTGGACGAGCTCGGACTGGTGCCCGGGCGGGACGTGTGGGCCAGTGTGAAGGCCACGGATGTGAGCGCCTACCCGGCCTGATCAGCTGGTGCGGCTCACCGGAACTGAGCGAGCGCGGCGTCGGCACCGGGCTCGCTCATGAACAGCACCGACCCGGCCTCGTTGCGCTCGAACCGAGTCGGCAGGACCACGGTCACCGGATTCAGAGACCGCAGCCGCCACGCCAGCCGGACGGCATCAAGGAGACCGAGGGTGTCATCGACCCGTAGTCCACTGCTTGCCTTCGATGCGGCACCGGCGAGGGTGAATGGGTTGTAGGTGTCGCCCATCTCGGCGAACACCGCGGTGAGGAAGCGCTGCTGCCGTTGGACTCGGCCGAGGTCACCGGTTGCGTCCTCCTGATTCCGACCATCGACCACCTCGACGAAGTGCCGCGAGCGCACGTAGGCGAGCGCCGTGGGGCCGTCGATCTTGTTGGGGCCAGCGCGGGTGATGTTCAGTCCCGTGTGCTCGTCGAACGCGGGGTTCGGAAAGTCGATCGTGATGCCGCCGAGGGCATCGACCAGTCCCGCGAAGCTCACGAAGTCGATCTCCATGTAGTGGTGGATCGGGAGGCGCAACGACTGCTCGACAGTAAGGATCAGCCGTCGTGGCCCGCCGCCGTAGGCCGAGTTGATCTTGGCCGATCCGCCGGTGCTGGCAATCGGGACGTAGAGATCGCGAGGTATCGACAGCATGAGCGCTTCGCCATCCACGAACCGCAGCAGCAGCATCGTGTCCGAGCGCTGCCCGCCCCCATCCTCGAACGCCTCTGGGTTGAGACCTGCGTCGATCAGCGACTGAGGATCTCGCGAATCGGATCCCACGATCAGGTAGTTCGTGCCGGAGCCGGTGCTGGTGAGCACGTCCGCGAGCGGGATCTTCTCGACGCTGCCGTAGACGGAGCGCGCGTACAGCCACCCACCCAGCGACATGAGGAGCAGAGCCACCGGGAGCACCATGGAGGCGAGGAGCAGTGCCCGTCGGAGCTTGGGGCGTCGGAGCTTGGGCCGTCGGAGCTTGGGGCGTCGGAGCTTCGGGCTGCGTGTCCGGGACCCGCCGGCGGACTTGGGCGCGTCGGGACGCCGGCTGGGAGCCGGGGTGGATCGGGCCGCCGGCTTCGGTGCCGACTCGGAGCCCGGAGCCGGGACATGGAGCTGACGCGGATCGCGTCGGGGAGCGGGGTCCTTCACAGCGCGCCCACGGTAGGCAACCGGAGGTCGATCCGACGACATGGGCTGTCGGGACAAGGTCGCGGTTCGAGGGGTTGGCGCGTGCGAAGATGCCTCCATGCCCGGGTGGGACCTTGACGACGAGTGGCCGGAGCTGCAGACGTCAGGCGCGGTCCTGATCGTCGACGACGACCCGAGCATCCGCAGCATGCTGGCCTTCGTCTTCCATGACGAGGGCTACGAGGTTCTCGAGGCGGAGGACGGCGCTGAGGCGCTCGAGGTCCTGCAGGCAAGCCCACCTGCGTTGATGGTGCTCGATCTGATGATGCCCGGTACAGATGGGGTGGCCGTTCTGCGTGCCCGCCGCGAGAAGAACTTCGCTCTGGGCACGCGGATCCTGGTCCTCACCGCGAAGACCGATACGCAAGACGCAGTGTGGTGCTGGGAGCTTGGGGCCGATGAGTACCTGACCAAGCCTGTCGACCCCGATCGGCTCCTACGTGAGGGCTTGCGGCTCTTGAAGCGAACCGCGGGCGAGCTGCGGACTCGCCGTGAACAGGGACTCGCCGATGCGCGGCGCATCGATGCCATCGAGGCCGCCTTTCGCCCGCGATAGAGCTGCTCAGGCGAGCAGACCGCTGAGGAAGTCGTCCACCTCCGCGGCGGCCGCGGCGCGGGGCAGGTCCACGGGCGCGTCGGGTTGGGTGGGGGCGGCGGCAACGACCTCGTCACACAGGGCGGCGACGGCAGGGGAGAGAAAACGGGATCGCTGCGCATAGCCATGGGCGTCGCGGCCGCGGCTGTTCTGGCGATGGTGGTGATATCGCAGCGGTACATGGAGCCAGAGATCGTCCCGTGCCCTCGTCATGGCGACGTGGAGCAGTCGGCGCTCCTCCTCGATCTCCTCCGCCCGGCCAGTGGCTAGATCTGAAGGGAGGCAGCCATCTGCGAGGTGGATCACATGCACGACGTCCCATTCCGCGCCCTTGGCGGAGTGGATGGTGGAGAGCGTTACGAAGTCGTCGTCCAGGTGGGGCGGACCAGCGAGATCGCCGGTGGACGACGGCGGATCGAGTGTCAGATCAGTCAGGAACCGTTCGAGGGAGGGGGCGAGGCCGGCGGCTGCTTCAAGACGATCAAGGTCGGCCTGGCGCGCGTCGCCATTGCGATGATGTCGTTGCACGCGGCCATCCACCCACGTGCGTACAGCAGCGATCTGGGCACTTGGAAGAGCGGCGAGCTCAGCCGCTCGCGCGGAGCGGAGGGCGTCGTCCAGCGCATCGATCTGGGCCCGGGCACCCTGAGCGAGACCGCCTGTGGTTGCGGCGCGTGCCAGGTCGGGGTCGGTCCGGAGTGCGGAGGTGACACGGCGGGCGGCGGCGGGCCCGACGCCGTCGACGAGCTGCAGGATGCGGAACCAGGCAAGCTCGTCCGCGGGGTTCTCCACGATGCGAAGCGCGCACACCAGGTCCTTCACATGGGCCGCTTCGAGAAAGCGCAGTCCGCCGTAGAGCACAAACGGAATCTTCCGCACCGTCAGCTCGACCTGGAGGATCTCGCTGTGGTGGGTGGTTCGAAAGAGAACTGCCTGGTCGCGTAACGGCATCCCACCATCGAGCTGCTCCAGCAGCGCGTCGCACACGGCAACCGCCTGAGCGTGTTCGTCGTGTGCGGTGACGAGGTGCGGGCGTACACCCGGGGCACGTTCAGCTCGCAGGTTCTTCGGATGGCGTTCGAGCGCGTCGATCATCACTGCATTCGCGGCAGCGAGCACCTCGGGCGTGGAGCGGTGGTTGCGGGTGAGCGTGACGGTCACGGCGCCGAAGCGCTCCGGGAAGTCGAGGATGTTGCGGACCGTGGCGGCACGGAATCCGTAGATGGCTTGCGCGTCGTCACCCACGGCTGTCAGCGTGGCGCCGAGGCCCGCCAGCTCACTGAGCACATCGCCTTGCAACGCGTTCGTATCCTGCACTTCGTCGACGAGCACATGACGGACCTGCTCGCTGATGAGCGGACCGACCGCAGGCGTACGCAGTAGCGCCCACCACTGGAGAAGCAGGTCGTCATAGTCGAGGACCCGGTCGCGACGCTTGCGCTCGACGTATGCCGCATAGAGCGTGCGCAGCTCGTCCACGTCGTCTCGGCACCAGGGGTACCAGCGGTCGAGCACCTCGGCCAGGGGACGCTGCGTGTTGACGCAGCGGCTCCAGATCCCGGCCAGCAGATCCTTGTTGGTGCGGCGACGGCGCTCGGCTCCCGCAGGGCGGAGCTCGTCGCGCAGCAACGCCAGGAGGTCGGCAGCGTCGCCCTGATCGAGGACGGTAAAGCTGGGTTCGATGCCGATGGCACGGCCATACCGGCGGAGGAAGCGGTTGGCAACGGCGTGGAAGGTGCCGGCCCAACAGGCCGCCGCGACTCGCTGGCCAGTGGCGGCCTCCGCTCGTGCGACGAGCTCGGACGCCGCCCGGCGGCTGAAGGTGAGGAGCAGGATCTCTTCGGGTGCGACGCCGGTCTCGACGAGGTATCCGAGGCGGGCGGCCAGGGTGGTGGTCTTGCCCGTGCCGGCTCCAGCGACGATCAGAAGGTGGCCTTCAGGGTGCGTCGCGGCGAGGGCCTGCTCATCCGTGAGGGTGGCCGCATCGAACATGCGTTCGAGCGTACCCCGACTGGGTGACGGAGCGAGCGATCAGTCCGGATCGAGGTGCAGCGACGCTGAGTTCATGCAGTACCGCTCTCCGGTGGGCCCGGGGCCGTCAGGGAAGACGTGACCGAGATGAGCGTCACAGCTGGCGCAGCGCACCTCGGTCCGGACCATGCCGTGGCTCGAGTCGGTCACGAGCCGAACGCGGTCGGCGGCAGTCGGCTCGGTGAAGCTGGGCCAGCCGCTACCAGAGTTGTACTTCGTGTCCGACCGGAACAGCTCCATGTCGCAGACGATGCAGTGATAGGCGCCGGGGTCCTTGGTGTCGACGTAGGCCCCGGAGAACGCTCGCTCGGTGCCCCCTCGTTGCGTGATCTCGTACTGCTCCGCAGTCAGTCGCGCCCGGAGCTCGTCGTCGGTCGGTACGGGGTTCGTGCTCATGGATCCAGTCTGCCGTGAGGGGCGGCGTCGCGCACCCCGACCGGTCAGGTCGCTGGGGCGAGGAAGGCCGCCATGGCTGCTGTGTAGAAGGCCGGGTCGTGGGACCCGCCGAGCTCCCGGGCCGAGTGCATGGCAAGCTGCGGGGCCCCGACGTCAACGGTTGAGATGCCCAGGCGCGCCGCGGTGATCGGACCGATCGTGGAACCGCAGGGCATGTCGCCGCGGTGGGAGTAGCGCTGCATGGGAACGGCGGCCTGCTCGCAGGCCATCACGAAGGCAGCGGCACTGACTGCGTCGGTGGCGTAGCGGGCATTCGAGTTGACCTTGAGCACTGGGCCCCGGTTGATCTCGATCAGGTGATTGGGCTCATGACGCTCGACGTAGTTCGGGTGCGTGGCGTGAGCGTTGTCCGCGGAACAGCAGACCGAGGCGGCAAGGGCCCGCAGCAGATCCTCTCGTCCGCCGTCGAGCCCAGCCACGATGCGCTCGAGGATTGCGGGAAGGAGTGGCGAGTCGGCACCGCGTTCCGAGGTCGACCCCACCTCCTCATGATCGAACAGGACCAGCACCGGGATGTGATCCAGCTCGGCCGTGTTGCCGTTGACAACGGTCAGCGCCTCTACACCCGCCCAGGAGGAGCAGAGGTTGTCGAGGCGCGGCGCACTCACCAGCTCGTTGTCCACGCCGAGCACGGCGCTCGGCGTCAGATCGTGCGTCATGAGGTCCCAGGCGAGGATGGCCTCGGCAGCGCAGTCGAGCTCCTGGCCGAGGAACGTCTCGAAATAGCGGGGAGTCGACGCGCCCAGTCCCCAGATCGGGCTGAGGTGCTGCTGGGGGTTGAGTCGGAGCCCCTCGCTGCTGATCTCTCGGTCGAGATGGATGGCGAGCTGCGGGATTCGCAGGAGGGGGCGCGACACGAGCAGAAGCCGTTCCTCGGGTCCGTCAGGACCGCGCACGACCACTCGGCCCGACAACCCAAGGTCACGATCGAGCCACGAGTTGAGAAGGGCACCCCCGTAGACCTCGACGGCAAGCTGTCGGAACCCGACCCGTCCCAGATCGGGTCGCGGCCGGATCCTCAGGTTGGGGCTGTCCGTGTGGGCGCCGATGATCCGAAATCCATCAGGCGGTCGGTGGTGTGCGCCGACCGACCACGCGACGAGGCTGCCGCCTCGGCGCACGTAGTGGTGGCCGGCCCCCGCCAGCCAGGCGTCACGTTCACGCAGCTCGGCGAAGCCTGCCGCCTCGAGTCGCTCGGCGGCTTGCAAGCAGGCGTGAAATGGAGACGGTGCGGCGTCGATGAACGCCAACATTCGGTGGGCGGCATCGTGTGCGTCGGTGCTGGTCGCTTCCATGCCAGGCCAGCCTGCCACGCCGCGGGCTCGTAGCTGTCCGGAGCGAGCGGTCAGGATGGTCTGGTGCTACCTGTCGTCATCTTGCATTGGAACCGCCCAGAGCGGTGCGTCCCGACCGTGGAGCGGTTCCTCTCGCAGCCAGCTCCAGGCGGCGTCCGGGTTGTCGTCGTCGACAACGGTTCGACACCTGACGCGCTGGCGATGGTGCGAGATGGCATCCCCGAGGGAGTGGAGCTGATCGCCTTGCCCCGAAATCGGGGTTTCGGTCCCGGAGCCAACGTCGGCTTTCGTCACATCCTTGCCAATCCGCGGCCGGATGATGGGCCGTGGATCGGGCTCGCACCGCAAGACGCCGAACCGGCCGACGACTGCCTGACGCGCATGCTGGCGACGCTCAGCGGGCGGCCGCGCGCCGGTCTGGCGTGCGCCGACTTCGGCGACGGTGCCACGCCCGTGGTGGACCCGTACTTCGGAGGCATCCTGGCTCCCGCGACGGTGACCGAGGGCTGGGAGCCCGCTGGGCACCCGCACGGAACTCTGATGCTGGCACGGCGCGACGTCCTGCAGGATGTCGGCCTGTTCGATGAGCGGTACTTTGCCTACTGCGAGGAAGCCGATCTCGCCCTGCGCGCCGCAGCGCAGGGCTGGGAGACGGGGCTGATCCGCGGAGCCATCGTGGTGAACCCTGATCTCGGAACGCGCATCGCCGTGATCGACTACCTGCAGCTACGCAACACTCTGCTGCTCGTCCGTGAGCACTCGGGTCGCTATCACGCCATGATCCGGGCGCTACTGGCCCTCGGTCAGCTCGGTACGGGCCTCGTCTCCCCGCGTCGCCGCGGGCCCTACTTCGACGCAACGGCGCGCGTGCGGGCGCTTGTCGACTTCGCGCGCGGTCGCTACGGCCCGCCTCCCTCTGCGTTGCTGAGCCGCTAGCTAGATCCTTCCGTCCTCCGCCGCCTTGATCTCGTAGCGCACGCGAAGCAGGTACCACGACGACACGACGATCCCGCCGATCACGGTGACGGCAGCGAACATGATTCCGGCCATCCACACCACCTGGCGCCGCCCGGCCAGCGCCCATGCCCACTGTGGTCGCCGAGCCGCATCGAGCAGGGCCCAGACCGTGAGTGACAGAGGGAGGGCAGCTCCGGTGGCCAGCACGACAGCAACTGCGATCTCGCTCAGGTCCACCGCACGTTTCTAGTGGTCGATCGCGTCTACCGTCAGCGCCCATGACTCGTCTGTCCAAGCTGAGCCGTTCCGTCGCCGGGAAGGTGGCGATCGTCACCGGTGCCGCCAGTGGGATGGGGCGGGCAACGGCGCACCTGTTCGCTGACGAGGGTGTGCTCGTCGCGGCCCTCGATCGAGACGCGGATGGCGCCGCTGCAGTAGCTGCCGGCATCGTCGATGCCGGCGGTCAGGCGGTCAGCATCGGGGTGGACCTCGCCGATGCGCGAGCCACCGACCGCGCTGTCGCTGAGGCCCGCTCTGCGCTTGGGCCGATCGACATCCTCATCAACAACGCTGGCATCAGCGTCGCAGCGGCGATCGACCAGCAGGCGTACTACGACGCGTGGGATGCGACGCTTGCCGTCAACCTCACCGCCTACACCCGAACGATCAGAGCCGCGCTACCGGATCTCCTGCGCAACGGCTCCGGGCGGATCGTCAACGTCGCCTCGACGGAGGGGCTGGGAGCCACGGCGTTCATCTCCCCGTACACAGCGGCCAAGCACGGCGTCGTGGGTCTCACTCGCTCGCTGGCGGTGGAGCTCGGCCCCACTGGTGTGACGGTGAACTGCATCTGTCCCGGGCCGATTCGTACCGGGATGACAGCGGGCATCCCAGACGATGCGAAGGAGAAGTTCGCTCGCCGTCGGGTTCCGATGCGCCGCTACGGGGATCCTGAGGAAGTGGCCCAGATCACCCTCTCGTTGGTGTTGCCCGCGGCGTCGTTCCTGACCGGCGTTGCCGTGCCCGTCGACGGTGGCTTGACCGTGCAGAACACCTGAGCAGGTCAGCCCCATGGGTGCGTGACGCGTCGCGTCAGGCGATCAGCCCCGGGGTCAACGCCGGGGAGCTGGGGTTGGAGCGGCGTTCCGAGGCTGGCTACCCGATCGAGCACGAGCATCTCCGCCTCGGCCCACGTGAAGGCCCGCGGTCCATCCACATCGCGGTTGTAGGGCGCGTCGAACACGATGACGTGATTGCCTGCATCCCGGAGTGCCGTGACGTTGTGGGAGGCGTCGTCGATGTAGCAGTCAGCTTCCACCTCGGGCTTGGCTCCCAGAAAGCAGATGTCGCGATAGGGAATGCCTTGTTCGTCGAGCCACGCCACCGTGTCGGCGACGGCCACCGCGTGACCCCAGTTGACGCAGAGCCGATGCGTGATGATGCGGATCCACACTCCGGCATCAGAGAGGCGCCACAGCGCCTCGGCCACCCCGGTCATCGCCGGCATGTGACGGAACATGTGGTGCTCGAGCACCGCAGATCGATGCAGACGATCGAACTCGTCCGGTCCCCTGATGCCCCACTCGGCGAAGTCCCAGGACCGGACATCAGACAACGTGGTGGGGTCGACGGCCCGGTCGTCGGCCACGACGGCGCGGAAGGCCGCCGTGTAGTCGCCGCACACCCCGTCGAGATCCACGCCGAGGATGAAGTCCCGATCCATCAGTCGCTCACAGCCCCGCGCCGAGGAAGTCGAGGGCAGCGTCGATGACACCGAAGTCCTTGGGGGTGGCGAAGTGGTCGACGTTGCGGAGCGTGACGAGCTCGCCCTGGGGGAGGGCCTCGGCAAGTGGTTCGCCGGGGCCCGCGAAGTCCTTGTCGCCGATGATCACGAGCACAGGTAGATCCACGACTGCCAGGCGGTCGGGCGTGAGGGGAGGCCGAACGGAGCGGAGGCAGGCCGCAAGTGCTTCCCGGTCGACCCCCGGTTGGGTCGCGAGTCCGGCGAAGTACTGCGCTACGGGGTTGTTCGGGTCGCCGTTGCCGTCGATCGCATCGACGATGACGCTGCTGCCTTCGGTGCGGAAGAGGTTGGCGCCGACACCGGTGAGTACAAGCCTGCCGAAGCGCTCGGGATGATCACACGCGATGGTCAGCAGCACCCGGGCGCCCAGAGAGAAACCAATCGCGTCGACCGGGCCGTCTGGGAGCTGATCGAAGACGAGCTCCTCCATGGCGTCGTAGGAGCCAGGATCGTGCGGCTTGGCCGCGGTCCCATGCCCGAGCAGATCGATCGGTACCGTGGTCCGACCGCCGTCGGCGAGCAGGTCCAGCCAGCCGTTGTCTCCCCAGGTGCGGGCGCTGCTGGTGGCGAAACCGTGGACGAGGGCGACGGGACCAGGCACGGCGCGGACCCTATCGGTGCCTGGAGGTTCGTATCGCGATCACGACCGCATCCACGACCAGGGCGAGCACCGCGAACCATGCGAAGGGGTGGGCGCGGTGCAGCTCGGCTGGCCACTCGAGGCCGGGCGCGATCTGGTGCCGAGCGACGGTGACCACGACGTAGCCCGCGCTGACAGCCATGGCGGCCGGTGCCGCAAGGGCGGTGGCCCAGCGCGGCAGACCGCCGCGTCCGCTCAGGAGCGCGAGCGCGCCAGCGGCGGCACCCACGGCAGGGGATGCGACGAGGACACCGAGTGCGGTGAGACTCAGTGCGACGGCCACCGCCATGCGCACCGTGAGGGGAGCGGCGTTGGGCTCAACCGTGACCAACGCGACCGGGCCCACCTCGGGCACGGCGGGCAGCGGGCGGGGGCGGCGTAGCGCAAGGGCGATGCAGCCAAGCGCGGCCACGAGCGAGCCCCACAGTGCGAGGTCCACTCGGCGCTGCGGCGCGAAGCGGAGGGACACCTCGAAGGTGGTGGCGGTGGGCTCGATTCGCCAGCCGTTGGCGAAGCCGTCGACCAGTAGGGGGGCGCCCGCAGCGAGACCGTCGCCAGTGGCGGTCCAGCCGTCGCTCCAGCCTTGCCCGAAGGCTAGCCAGAACGGCTGTCCTGGCTGTGCGTCGTCCACGCGCAGGGTGACGGTGTCCGGGGAGGACTCCAGCGTGGTCAACCTGGGAACGGGAGTGGGTGTCGTCGCGCTCGTTGCGCGCAACGTCGAGTCGCTGGTATCAGCGGACCCGCCAGGTGTGGATCGCAGGACGATGCGATCGACGTCGACGCCCGTAAGAGAGCCCCTCTCGGCTCGCAGCTCGGAGTTGCTCGCCGCGAGTCGGAGCGGCCTGTCGTCACACGCGTGGATCGCAAGAGGGTTGCCGGCGAGCGCATCCTCGGTGGTCCCGGAGATGATGACTCGCACCGGTGCGGCCTGCACGGTGAGCAGGTCGGTGCGGCAGCCAGTGGTGAACGGTCCTCGACTCTCGACCCGTGAGATCCCAGGAAGGTCCACCTCAGCGAGCGCGACCGGTAGCTGCCGGATCTTCCTCGTGCTCCAGTCGGTGGTCTCGATGCTTCGGACCTCATCGATGACGAGCCGGAGCTTTGTGGCCACGACGGGTTCTGGGAGGGCCAGCCGAACCGACGTGGTGGCGCCGGGAGTCGGTCGGTCCTTCAACGAGGGGAGGCGCAGGGAAGCGACGTGCGTGCCGTCTGCCTCCACGCCGATCCGCGTCGGGACGGAGTGGCGGCCGTCGGCGACGATTGCAAGGTCCAGCCGTTCGAACCCTGCTTGCCCGGTCGGTGGCGACACGTCGATCCACTGCCGGGTCTGGTCGCCGTACGCCGTCGTCCATGAGGTGGCCAGGTCCCCGTCGATCGCGCTGCCGGCCCAGGTCGCGACGGGGCCCATCCGGCTCGATGACACCGCGGACCAGCCGGCGGCGTCTCCGCCCAGAAGGCGATTGAGAACCTCGTCAGCCGCCCGCGGAGACAGTCGTGCTGTGCCAGTCAGACCGAACTCCCGCGGCCCGGGGAGATCGAGGATGCGCACGAGCGCTTGCTCCTCGTCGAGTCGCTCGACGTCTGTTGCCGCCGATCGAAGACGGGTGAGCACGACGGCAAGGGGATGGGCCAGCGAGCGCGCTCCCGCTCGGTCGAGCAGGTCGGTAGGAGGACGGATCGCCTCGTCGAGACGCACGTGGCCGATGTGGACTTCTGCGAAACCGGTGCTCGTGAGGCCGCCGTAGCGTGGTCTCGGGCCGACTGAGTCCTCCAGGATCTCGATCGTGAGTCGCGTGAAGGTCCTCCGACCGATGTCCACGGCCTGCCCGGGTTCCTGCCGGGACCGAACGTCGAGGTTCCGTTCGATCGGAGCTCCGCCGTCGAAGCGAAGTGCAACACGCGTGACCCAGCGATTGATCGGAGCGGGTGGCGCGAGGAACCTCACTGTCTCTGCGGTGATCGCACGGTCCAGGGTGAGGTCCAACCGCTCGCCGCGCACCGGGTCGTCCTGTGAGGTACGCCAGGCGGTGCTGGGGTCGTCGTCCACGGCGTTGGAGGGTCGGTGCTCTGGTAGGTACTCGTTGCGGCGTCCGTAGGAGGTGGCGTTCGCGGTGACACCGCCGCGGTGCACTGCGATCGTGCGATCCGCATCCGTTGCATCCGGGAAGATCGGAAGGCGAGCGTCGGATCGGTCAACCCGCAGGGGCACCAACCCCGAGGGCTCGGTGTAGCCGGACGTGAAGCGGATGCTTCCCCAACGCTCCCCTCGACGTCGATTGGTGTCTGTCACTACGAGGGCGGCACCGTCGGCGAGCGCGCGTCGGAGATCTGCATCCGTCATCGAGGCGCTGTAGCGGAGCAGCTCAGTTCCATCGATGAGGCCCGCGGCTGCACTGTCGACGAGCCCTTCGCCGTCGCCGGCGACGACGACCGGGACTGAGGTGGGCTTGGCGACCACAACGGGAAGCGCTCCCGGCACTGACAGCACTGTGACGGGGAAGGGGTCGCGTCCGGGACTGGTGCTGAGCTCGAGCTCGTCCACCATGGGCGCTGGGGCCTCAGCGACGTTGGCTGTCGGCGTCCCGAACTCCGTGGCTGGTCCGAGGCCGGGCGCTCCCACCAGGAAGCGCCACAGGTTGCGTGGGCGAGGGGTGTCGTAGTGCTCGTACTGAAGATCGGATCGCAGCAGGATCTCGCCGGCCCGCATCGTCCGCGCCATCGGAGCCACTGACGTCGATTCGGCGACGTTTGCTTGCAACCGCCCGTCGAAGGCCTTCAGCAGGTTCCACGCTGCGGCGGAGCCCATGGGCACCAGCTCTCTCGCCACCACCGGACGATCCGTGAGACCGGGGGTGACGGGATCGAGGGTGGTGCCCCAGCGGTACGAGGTGAAGTCGGCTCCTGGCACCTCCAGCACGCGAGTGCCGTCGTCAGTGGCGTCGAGGTGTCGGGCCGCCTCGACCCAGTAGTGCGGGATCTCCTCGGGGCGACGCAGGTTTTCGGGGACGAGGGTTCGCTGCCACAACGGTGGCACCCCGGCGAGCACGAGACCGATCGCGACGATGGCCGCGGGAAGCGCAGCTCGAGGAAAGCGGCTAGCCAGCGCGTGGACGCCGGCTCCCAGCATGATGCTGAGCGAGAGCACGACGAGCGGCGTCGCGCGCGGCATGCTGCGCATCGCCATACCGACATCGCTCTCCAGGAACCCCCTCAGCAAGCGCCCGAAGGGCGACGGATCTCGATAGGGGTACACGCCGACCGAGAGGGCCATCCCCACCAGGAGCAGGAGCACAGCAAAGGACCGGTGTCGCCAACGACTGAGCGCGCCTCCAGCCAACGCGAGCACCGGGACGGCGAAGGTCACAGCGAGCAGCCAGAGAGAGGTCTGGTACGGCTTGCTCGGGCCGATCCAGGGTCCGAGGGCATCGTCGCCGTAGAAGAACCAATAGCCGAGCCCACGAAGCACCTCGGTGGCAGACGAGGCGGCCGCCGTGGTCGCCACCGACTCCGTGTACCGCAGGACGTCCACGCCATGGGTTGCCTGGACCGAGAGGCCGGCGATCCACCACGCGTTGGTTGCGAGAGTCAGCACTCCGATGCGTCCGGCCGTCAGGGCCACGCGTCGCACGGAGTGCTCCCGGACGATCGCGGCCCACATGAGCCAGAGCACTGGTCCGAGGCCTGCCAGCAGGAGCGCGGTTGCGTTGCTGGTGCCGACGGTGGCGACAACGAGCGCGAAGACCGCGGGATGGCGCCAACCTCCGGAGCGAGTTGCTCGAGCGGCGAGCGCGATCATCCAGGGGAGGGCAGCGAACGGCAGCAGGATGGCTGAGATCCGCGGAGCGATCGAGAGGAGGTAGGGAGTGAAGGCGTACGCGCACATTGCGGGTGCCAGCCCCGGCCCACGCCACCCAAAGGTGCGGAGCATGAACCGCACCCCCAATCCAGCCGCCAGGATGATCGATCCCAGCCAGAGGCGTTGGGCCATCCAGTCAGGCACCCCGACGTGCTCCATCAACCAGTAGTACGGACCCATCGGCCACAAGAACCCGATGTTCTGGTGCGTGACCGTTCCCATGCCCACCTGTGGGTCCCACATGGACCACGCCCGTGACAGGAGACGCCCTGGGTCGAGGTAGAGGTACGACTTCGTATCAGCGACAACCTGTCCGGGGGAGGTGGCGAGCAGCGGCAAGTAGCAGAGCGCCGTGAAGACGGCGAGCGGACCGACCCGTCGGCTTCGAGTGCTCACCGACGGTGCCGGGGGGCCTGGTCGGCCAGCGTCCGCATGATCCCCAGCGCGGTGGCTTCCCAGGACAGCCCCTGCACACGCTCGAGGGCGCCCGCGCTGAGCCGCGAGCGGAGTGCCTCGTCGCGCAGGACCTCAGCCAGTGCCCCGCCGAGCGCTTCGGCGGTCCCGGCCACGAGCAGACCGCTCTTTTCGTGACGCACTGCATCCCGGTGCCCGGCGATGTCGGTCGCGACGGCGGGCGTGCCACACGCGGCAGATTCCGTGAGGGAGAGACCCCACCCCTCGCGCGCTGACGCGGACGCTGCCAGCCACGCCTCCTGGTAGAGGCGAATCAGCTCGGGCTCGTCGACACGGCCCGCAAGGTGGACCCACTCCTCGGCACCGAGCTGCTGGATGGTGGCGGCAATGCGAGCGTGTTCGTAGCCCTCGCCGACGATCGTCAACGTGAGGTCGGGTACGAAGGTCCGGGCGTGCGCGGCGGCATTGATGAGGAGGTCGTGCCGCTTGACGGGCACGAGGCGACCGACGGCCACGATGCTCGGGTGGTGGGTCTTCGCTCCGCCCGGGCGGAACATGGAACCGAGGCCGTTGTGGACGACGTTGATCTGACGTTCCGGGAGGCCGAGAAGCGACACGATCTCTTCCCGTGCTGATTCTGAGGGTGTGATGATCTGCGAGCGTCGGTAGACGACGGGGGCGATCCGACGCTCAATCGTGTTACCGGCCCAGGCCAGTGCCGGGTTGTCGTCACCGAGGACCATCTTCCACATCTCGGCATGCACATGGTGCAGCATCACGGCGCTTGGTCCGCGATACCACAGCGGCGAGAAGAACGGCATCCCGTTCCAGATCTCGAGCAGCGCGTCCGACGGGCCGTGGCGCCCCAGGACCTCAGCGACCGCGGCCCGGGGGAATACGAGGTACCGGCCGGCGCGGCGGATCACGCGGTAGCCGTCCCGATCTGCGGAGGACGGCTGGCCCGATGCGAACGACGAGCGCCACGTCACTTCGATGCCGGCATCCGCCCAGCAGCGCCCCACCTCCGCGGCATGGATCTCCGAGCCGCCCGCTTCGACATCCTCCAGGTCCCGCCACGAGAGGAGATGGATGCGGCGAAGCCCAGACTCCGCGGCAAGGTCACCGATCTTCGAGACTGCGTCGGGGTTCGGCGACGACGCAGTCATCGCGGCGACGATAGCCGAGCGGGGTGGCGGCTCTCCCTGCCCTCAGCGACGTCTCGTGGCCCGGGCCGCGGCGTTGCGCACGCGGTCCCGAAGGCCCCACCATGTGACGAGACCCAGCTCCTCGACCATGACACCGAACGACATCTTGGACTGTCCGCGCACTCGGTCCGTGAAGATGATCGGTACCTCCGCGAGAGGTCGTCCGGCCCGGGAGATGCGGTACGCGGTCTCGATCTGGAAGCCGTAGCCCTTGGCCCGTGTGGTCAACACGTCGATGTCCACCAACGTGGCTGCGTCGTAGGCCCGATAGCCCGCCGTGGCGTCATGGACCGACATGCCGAGCACTGCGCAGGCGTAGCGATTACCCCACCTGGACAACGCTCGACGATGCCACGGCCAGTTTGGAATCGACCCACCGGGAACATATCGGGAGCCGATGACGGCGGCGGCGCCCTCATCGAGCGCCCTGAGCAGGCTGGGCAGGGCGGCGGGATCGTGGGACAGATCGGCGTCGATCTGCACCAGTCGCTCGTAGCCCTGACCGAGGCCGACGCGGAAGCCATGCCGATAGGCGGACCCGAGGCCGTCCTTGTGTGGCCGCACGAGCACCTCGATCTGCCCCAGCTCGGCGCCGGTCGCACGGGCTACGCCTGCCGTGCCGTCAGGGCTGTTGTCATCGACGACGAGTACGTCAGCGTCGGGGACTGCCGCGCGCACACGCGTCAGGGCTTCGACGATGTTGAGCGCCTCGTCGTAGGTCGGCATGACGACGAGGGTGCGCACGAAGTGACACTACTCACGACCGGATTCCTGCTCATGTTGGCCGGCGCTCAGCAGCGCAGATAGAGCTCGTAGAGTCCCCGATCAGGATCGAACGGATCGACCCCGAAGGAACGAACGAGACAGAACTCCTTCCGGAGGACCTGGTTTGGCTCGTCCGACCCGAACCGGCGTGACTCATTGGGCTCGTTCCAGTCGTCGCGGATCGTCGAGAGGATGATGACGTCTGCTGCCGCGATCTCCTCAGCGAGACCTGAGTCGGCCGCGTTGGCAATTCCAGGGTCCATCTCGACATACCGCGTCCCCGGTACCAGATCGGGGAGGAGAAAGTAGAGGAACGCCTCGCTGTAGGGGGTGAGCCGAAGGTCCCCCGGACCGACCACGAGTCGATCTCCGGGGGTCGTCAGCGCGTCCACGACCGGGAGCATCTCGTTCACGGCGGCGACGGCATCGGCGCGCTTGTACGGAAAGCGTCGACCGTGATGCTCGATCAGACCCTCTGTACGTCGGTACCCAAGGGATTGCGCGGTGGCCTCCGCGTAGCTTCGAAATGTGTAGAAGGGTGCCGCGACGACGAGCACGACGGCGGGCACCCCAACCGCGATCGCGCCCGGTATCCACGATCGTCCCGTGCCGGAGGTGCTCCACGCCCGGCGCAGCTCGATCACCGCCGCCGGCAGCACCGCGAACGCCACGCACCCAACCCAGGCCAAGTGCGTCGAGTCCGGCCGTTGGATTGCCTGTGGAAACAAGCCCACGCTGAAGAGGGCAAGCACCAGAAGTCGTGCCTCTCCGGTGCGTCGTCGGCTGATGTAGCCCGCCACGAGCAAGACCACGCCGACCGCGAGCAGCGCGAAGAACCACAGCCACAGCTGCCGGGGTCCGCTGGGCGCTGGTAGAGGCCACGGAGGCTGGTCGAGCGCGCCAGCGCCTTGCAGGAAGCCGTCATAGCGCTCCGGCGAAGGTGGCAGCGGGAGATGTCGACCAGCCCTGAGGTCGAGCACCGGCTGGAGCACGAGCCCGTCGAGCACCGTCCATGGTCCGGCGATGGCGAGGTGGATCAGGTACGGGGAGCACCCGGCGACCAGACCCTGCACGGCGCGCCGGCGCCGCGGCTGGTCGAGCAACGGGCGGACGGCCAGCCCCGAGGCTCCGATGGCCAGGAGCAGGTCGAGTCGGTAGAGGAGCGCCGCGCCGGCGAGGAGCCCAGCCATGAACGCCCGCTGCGATCGCCGCCGATCATCGTTCGTCAGATCGCCGGCATCAAGGCCATACGACACCGCCCAGAGACCGAGCGCGACGCCACCTGTCCAGGCCATGGCGCTGAGGCCCGACGGGGTGATGATCAGCAGAACCCCAAGGCAACCGCCCCCGGTGGCGACCAATGGACCCCACGGGCGCAGGAGCCGATAGAGCCCGAGCGCCACACCGAGCTGCTGCAGGTACCCGACCGAGCGCTCCGCAGCGAGGCTGACGCCTACGACGGCGAAGACGGCAGCCAGCACCCAGAGGCTCCCCGGACCGTAGAGGTGCAGGAAGTCGCGGTTCGGGACCTTGCCCGCGAGCACCATCTCGGGGAAGGTGAGCATGAAGCCCTCCTCCATCGGGGCCCCCTGCGCTCGCCACAGCCCGTAGAGCGGCGGCAGCGTCGCCCCGACGACCACAACAGGGCCAACCAGCCTGCGTCTGGACCGGACCGCTCTGGTTAGGGCCGAGCCCGTCATGGCTGGAGGGTAGCCAAGGGCACCGGCGCGGCTGTGGTTACCCTCTGGCGATGACGGACGAGAGGGGTGCTGCCGGCTGGCCATGGGTGCGTCTGCTCCGACCGCAGCAGTGGATCAAGAACGTGCTCGTGCTGGCCGCTCCCGCAGCCGCGGGAGTCCTGGACGAGGGGGAGTACCTCGGGCGGGCGCTGGTAGTGGGCGTTGCCTTCTGCCTGGCCGCGAGCGGTACCTACTGCTTGAACGATGTCGCGGATGCAGAGGCCGACCGCGCGCATCCCGCCAAGCGTCGCCGCCCGGTGGCGGCGGGGGAGATCAGCCCGGCCGGGGCTCGAGGGCTTGGGATCGTGCTCCTCGTGCTGGCAGTTTCTGTCGGCGCGGCCACCGGATCGTGGGAAGCCAGCGCCGTGACAGCGACCTACATCGCGCTGACGACTGCCTACACCATCTGGTTCAAGCACGTGCCCGTCCTGGACATCGGCCTGGTGACCTCGTTCTTCGTGATCCGGGCGGTTGCGGGCGTGGTCGGCACCGACATCCCGTTGTCGGACTGGTACTTGATCGTGGCGTCGTTCGGCGCGCTCTTCCTGGTGGCCGGCAAGCGTGCGACCGAGCTCCGACTGGCCGACGCGCCTGACCACCGCGCTGCCTTGGCGGGGTACACCCCCGGCTTTCTGCGCTACGCGCAGTCAGTGGCCTCGGGAGTCGCCCTGCTGGCCTACTGCCTGTGGGCCTTCGAGAAGGCCAACCTGGCGGACAGCTCGGTGCCGTGGTTCCAGCTCTCGATCGTCCCGTTCGTGGTGCTCTTCATGCGCTACGCCCTGATCCTGGAGACCGAGGAGCGGCGTGGCCCCGAAGAGATACTCCTCGAGGACAGGCAGCTCCAGGTGGTGGGCTTCGTGTGGGCGGCCCTGTTCGCGTGCGGCGTGTACCTCGGTCACGCGCCTCCGCTCACCGGCTAGTTCGTCCCGTCTCAGTAGGCTTGCCGGTTCATGTTGATGCTCGAGCGCCGAGTTGTAGCCGAGCTCACCACCTCGTCTGATCCCGCGCTTCGGGGGCAGGTCGAGCGGTGGGTCGAGGGCAGTCTGGACGACATGGCCGAGGTGTTGCGGCTGGGCGTGATCTTGGAGTCCCTGATGTTCTCCATCTGGGTCGCCGTGCGGCGACCACCCGATCTGCAGGGGCTGCTCGGCTGGCTCGACGTGAGCCCGATCCCGCTGCTTCGCTCGTACGCGCGCTTGTTCCGCTCGCTGGTGCTGTTCGGCGAGCTGGAGCTGGATGGGTCGACCACGTCGTGAGGCACGTTGACGCCGAGGTGCTCATCGTCGGATCAGGAGCCGGGGGTGCCACGACGGCGATGGTCCTGGCTCAGGCAGGGCATGACGTGCTCGTGGTCGAGGAGGGTCCGGAGATCGAGCCGGGCTCGCTCACCCCGTTTGGAGTCGACGAGATGGGGCTCGCCTACCGCCACCACGGCTCGTCGGCGGCGCTCGGGAGTCCGCCAGTCGCCTATGCGGAGGGTCGTTGCGTAGGAGGCAGCACGGAGGTGAACAGCGGTCTCTGGCATCGATTGCCCGCCAACCTGGCCGAGGAGTGGCGAGGCCGGTTCGGGCTCGACGAGTTCAGCCCGGAGGTGCTCGACGGTTACGCCGATCGGATCGAGGCAATGGTGGCAGTGAACCCGCTTCCGGGCCCTGCTCCGGCGTCGTCCGAAGTCCTGGAGCGGGGTGCGACTCAGCTCGGGTGGCGATCGGTCGAGTTCCCTCGCGCGTTCAGCTATGACAGCGCTGGCAGGGGCACCAAGCAAACGATGAGCCGCACCTTGCTTCCCCGCGCCTGGGACGCTGGGGCGTCGCTCCTCGCCGACACAGCGGTTACGCGATTGCAGGTGACGGGGAATCGAGTCGTCGGTGCCCAGTGCCGCCGTCGTCGGTCTGATGGCACCCACGAGGACGTCGAGATCCGAGCCGATCACGTGGTCGTGTGCGGGGGAGCGGTGCAGAGCCCGGCATTGCTGCAGCGCAGCGGCATTCGGCGCGGCATTGGCCGAGGTCTCAAGATGCATCCCACGATCAAGGTCGCTGCGCGCTTCACCGACCCGGTCGATCACCAGGACGTTCCGATGCACCGCATCACGGAGTTCGCGCCCCACCTCGCCATCGGCGGATCAGCGAGCCGCCGCGGCCACGTCGCCCTCGCGCTCGCCGACAGCGGAGCCGACATCGACGAGGCGCTGGCTGACTGGCGGCGGGTGTTCGTGTACTACGCGGCGATTCGAAGCGATGCGGGTGGCCGAGTGATTGCTCTCCCGGGCATGCGAGCGCCGCTCGTCACCTACCGGCTCACGCCCGGTGACCTAAGCCGGCTGGCTCGCGGAGCAGTGCACCTCGGTGAGGCGTTGCTCGCTGCGGGCGCGACCGAGCTCTACCCGTCGATCGAGGGCGGAAGCGTGGTTCGTCGGCGGGAGGATCTGGTGCGATGGTGGGACGAGGTCGACCGTGCTCGTGCCAGCTTGATGACCGTCCACCTGACCTCCAGCATCCGGATGAGCAGCACGCGGTCGCTCGCGGGCAGCGACCCGTTTGGCAAGGTGTGGGATGTAGACAACCTGTACGTCAACGACGCATCGCTGCTCGGCGATGCGCCCGGCGTGAACCCGCAGGCGGCCATCATGACGGTCGCCCTCCGCAATGCCGAACACCTCGCCTCCACCCTCTGACCGCCGGATCACCGTGACCGACTCAATCGACACCTTGCCATCGCCAGCCATCGTGATCACCGGTGCCGCGGGGTGGCTGGGACAGAACCTGGTTCGCGCCGTTGCTCCGAATCGTGAGGTCGTGCGATGTCTGGTGCAGACAGCCGACGAGGCCTCGCTGCTCGGCCTGGTGTCCGCTTCGGTCGACCCGGTTGTCGGGGATGTACGAGATCCGGCGGCTCTGGAACGGCTGTTCGCTGGGATGACGGGAAGCACGGTCGTGCATGCCGCGGCAATCATCCATCCACGACGCCGCGTACAAGAGCTGTACGACGTGAACGTCGGCGGTACTCAGCTGGTGCTCGACGCGGCGCGACGCGCGGCAAGTGGACGGGTGGTCCACGTCTCGTCGAACTCGCCGTTTGGTGCCAACCCGACTACCTCGCATCGGTTCACGGAGGCCTCACCGTTCAACCCGTACCTCGGCTATGGGCGCTCGAAGACGGAGGCAGAGACGTTGGTGCAGACCGCGCAGGCGCGCGGCGACCTGGAGACGGTGGTGCTACGGCCCCCGTGGTTCTATGGGCCGTTTCAACCCGATCGACAGACGCAGTGGTTTCGGGCGGTGCGTCGTGGTCGTTTCCCGCTGGTTGGTGACGGCACCAACCGTCGTTCGATGATCTTCACCGGAAATCTGGTGCATGCCATCTTGCGGGCGGAAGTCGCGGCGCAGGCAGCCGGAAGCGCCTACTGGGTTGCCGATGGCCCTGCGTTGGACATGCGATCGATCCTGGCCACAGTTCGCGAGGCGTTGGCCCTCGAAGGCTTGCCTGTCTCCGGTGGGCAACCCGCGCTCCCACGCATGGCAGGCGTGGTCGCGGAGCATCTCGACACGATGATCCAGTCCCGTGACCGCTACGTGCAGGCTCTCCACGTGCTCGGCGAGCTGAAGGACACGATCGCCTGCGACATCACACGGGCTGAGCACGAGCTCGGGTACTCCCCGGAGGTGGACCTGCTCACCGGGATGCGCTCGAGCATCCGTTGGTGCTTCGACCGAGGAGCAGCGCTGTGAGCAGCGTGCTCATCACGGGTGGTAGCGGGTACTTCGGCTCGATCCTCGTCGAACAGGCCCTTGCCCGCGGCGATCGGGTGCGCATCCTGGACCTCCACGCACCCCCGACGCGGCCGGGGGCATCGGTCGACGTGGTGGTCGGGGACGTGCGCGACGAGGGGCTCGTGCGCGAAGCAAGCCGGGGCATGGACGTCGTGCTGCACAACGTCGCCCAGGTGCCGCTGGCCAAGGATCGCGAGCTGTTCTGGTCAGTCAACGTGCTGGGCACGGCAAACGTGTTGCTCGCGGCACGCGATGAGGGTGTGGGGAAGGTCGTTCACACCTCCTCGAGCGCGATCTTCGGGATTCCCGCGCACAACCCGGTGGTCGAAGCCACGTCGCCCCGGCCCGTTGAGGCCTACGGGCGGGCGAAGCTCCAGGCTGAGGTCTTGTGCCGGGAGGCGGCGGCCAGCGGCCTCGACGTCACCATCGTGCGGCCGCGCACGATCCTCGGACACGGTCGGCTCGGCATCATGGCGATCCTCTTCGAGTTCGTGGCCGAAGGCGCCCCGGTGTTCGTGCTCGACGGGGGGGACAACCGGTATCAGTTCGTCCACGCCGAGGACCTCGCCGACGCGTGTCTACGCGCGGCCGTACGATCCGGTCCCGCTACATACAACGTAGGAGCGACACAGTTCGGGACGATGCGCGAGACCCTGCAGGCGCTCGTTGATCACGCCGGCACCGGATCCCACGTCCGCTCATTGCCCTCCGCGCCGGCACGAGCTGCGATGCGACTCGTGTCGGCTCTGGGCCAAGCACCCTTTGCCCCGTACCACTGGCTGCTCTATGGCGAGTCGCTGTGGTTCGACACCGCGTTGGCCGAGGAAGAGCTGGGTTGGTCGCCAGCGCACTCGAACACGTCGATGGTGATCGAGTCCTACGAGTGGTTCCTCGACCATCGGGGCGAGCCGACGGGCCAACCGGACCGTTCGCACCACCAGAGTCCGGCTCGGCTCGGCCTCCTCAAGCTCCTGAAGCGCCTGCCCTAGGCTCTGGTTGGTGGTGGTCGCGACCGACGGTGGGAGTTCACGTTCATCCACCCAAGTCGGTGATGACGAGAGTGCCCCAGGCGCGAGTCGCCGCCGTGACCGCTGGTTGATCGTTGGTTGTCTGTCAGTGCTGTCGGTACCGCTCCTCGTCGCCCTCGCCGGCTTCCGACGCGATCCGTGGACTCCGGTGCTCGATCTGGCCATGACGGAGCTACGAGTTCGCGACGTGGGCGGCTCGCACACCCCGTTGGTCGGTCTGCCAGGCCGCATCGGCTCGCTGGCGCAGCAGGGCAGCCACCCAGGTCCGCTCAGCTTCTACGCCTTGGCGCCGACCTACCGATTGCTGGGGTCAACCGCGTGGGCGCTGCAAGCCGCCACGGTTCTCGTCCACGTGGTCGCGATGGGCGTCGCCTTGGTCATCGCCCGCCGACGGGGAGGGAGGGCCCTGATCCTTGCCGTGGCCGTGCTGTTGGCCGTCCTCTTGGCGGGCTACGGCGGCGGCGTGCTCACCGAGCCTTGGAATCCCTACCTGCCCCTCCTCTGGTGGGTCGTCGTGCTCCTCGGCGTCTGGTCCGTGCTCGACGGAGATCTCGCCATGCTCCCGGTGGTGGCCGTGGCGGGGTCCTTCTGTGGGCAGACCCATGTGCCGTATCTGGGCCTATGCATCGGTATCGCGGCATTGACCGCAGGCTCCTTGGCCCGTCGGTGGATCCGCACTCCCGGAGACCGTGGACGGATCCGCCGCTGGAGCATCATGACGCTGGCGCTGGGCGTACTGCTCTGGACCCCACCGACGATCGACCAGGCACGTCATGACCCGGGCAACTACCGCCAGCTCGTCGATCACTTCGCCCACCCACCTGAAGCAGCTCGAGGACTTGGCGTTGGTGTACAGGATGGGCTCGAGCACTTCGACGTGGCCTACCTGGCCTGGGCGGACCTTCAAGATCCAGGGGCGCTGGTTCGACCCCCGTCAGGCATGCAGCCTTCGGCGGCCCGCGGTGCGGTGCTACTCGTCCTCTGGGTGATGGCCGCGGCGGCGTCCTGGCGACGCCGGGACCGGGTCCTGATGGCACTCCACGCAGTTGTCGGGGCCAGCGCGTTCCTCATGGTGCTCGCCATCAGCCGGATCTTTGGCCGCGTTTGGTACTACCTCACCCTCTGGGGCTGGGTCATCGGAGCTGTTGCCGCGCTCGCGGTGGTCTGGTCCGTGGCGTCTCTCGTTGGCGATCACGTCAGGGACAGGTGGCCCGGTGTCGCACGCGGAGCGCCCGTCGTGCTGGCGGTGCTTGCCGTAGCTCTCACCACTCGGTTCACCGCATCGGCCTGGGACAGCCAGCACGCGGATGCGCCCGTGGCCGCGGATCTGGCGGCGGTGGTCGATGAGACGGCCGCCGGTCTCGATGCCAACGAGGGCGCCGCAACCGGCCGCCAGGGCCGCTATCTGGTCAGCTGGGCGGACGCTTTCCACATCGGCTCTCAGGGGTACGGGTTGCTCAATGAGCTGGAACGTCGCGGGTTCGATGTTGGCGTCGACCACAGCGCCCGCGTCCCAGCGACTGCTCACCGCGTGCTCGACCGGTCCCACGCGACGGCGAGGATCGAGCTTGCGACGGGCGTCAACGTGGAGCGGTGGCGCGCGGTACCTGGCGCGGTGGAGATCGTCACCTTTGATCCGCGCAGCGCGAAGGGCCGAGAGGAGCAGGCCCAGCTTCGCGGCGAGGTCATCGCCACGTTGCGCCGTCTCGGGCTGAACGATCTCGTGACCGAGGTCGATGACAACCTCTTCGGTGTGGCCATCGATGAGCGAGTACCGGTTGCCACCCAACAACAGATGGGCCGGATGCTCGAGATCGGAGCGCCGCTATCGATCTTCGTCGCGCCGGTCGACACGCCAGACCTGTGAGAGAGATGCCCCCTCTGCCACGCTGGCTGCTCCCGGGTGTGAGCGCGGCCGTGGTGCTGCCGCTCGCGGTCGCCGTGCTGGCGCAGCGCAACGCCCACTGGCATCCGGTCTACGACCTGGCGATGACGGAGATCCGGGTGCGCGACGTCGGGGGTCGGCACACGCCGCTCATCGGGCTCCAAGGCCGAATCGGACCGACAGGCAGTCACCCCGGCCCTCTCTCGTTCTACCTTCTCGCGCCGATCTACCGGCTCCTGGGCTCCTCCGCGTTTGCCCTGCAGGCTGCGACCGGGGTGCTACAAGCAGCGGGGGCCGTGACAGCACTCGCCGTAGCGCACCGCAGGGGCAGCACGCGCGTCCTGTTGGGTGTCGCCATCATCGTGCTGCTCCTGATGACGGGATACGGGTTGGGGCCGCTCACGGAGCCGTGGAACCCTCACCTGCCGCTGCTGTGGTTCGTGGCGTTCCTGGTCGCGGCATGGGCCGTCATGGCTGGCGATCACGCGATGCTCATCCCAGCGGTGTGTGCGGCGTCGCTCTGCGCCCAGACTCACGTCCCCTACTTGCCCGTCACCGTGGGCGTAGGAGTGGTGATCGTCGTGGTGGCAGGCGTGCAGATCGTGCGCCGATCGGGCACCGATGGCCGGGATTGGCGTTGGGTCGTCGCGGCGGCTGCGCTCGGCTTCGTGCTCTGGGTGCCTCCGCTGATCGACCAAGTCGTTCACGAACCCGGGAACCTGGCTCAGATCGTGGACAGCTTGGCGACGCCGGTGGACACGGCGATCGGGGTTCGTGATGGCGTCGATCTCATGATGGAGCGGCTCGACGCCTGGCAGCTCGTGGTGGGGGAGACCCAGCATCCGGGGACCTTCGTGCGGATCCTGAGCGGCCCGGGGCCAGCACAGGAGCGAGGGACCGCGACGCTCGTGGCGTGGTTGATCTGCGTGGGGCTGGCCCTCCATCTTCGTGATGGGCGACTCCTCGCACTCCACGCGACTGTGGCGACGGCGACGCTGGTGGGAGCGATCACGATCTCCCGGATCTATGGAGTCCCGTGGTACTACCTGATGCTGTGGGGCTTCGGCGTCGGCGCTCTGATGACCCTTTCGATCGCAGCCACGGCCGCGCTGGTCCTGACCCAGGGAGTACGACGCTGGAGCCCGGCGGCCACGACGCGCGCGGTCACGCTGTTCGCCGCGGTGCTACTCGTCGGCCTCACGACTCGGCTCCTCGTGATCGCGCCGGACGCCACGACGGACACCCCCGAGCAGACCCGGCAGCTCGGGCGGCTCGTCGGTCCCACCGTTGCGGGCCTGGAACGCGATGTCGGCGCGGCGACAGGTCACGACGGGCGCTACTACGTGTACTGGTATGACGCCAGCTTTGGGGGATCGGAGGGGATCGGTCTCGTGAACGAGCTCATCCGCCGTGGCTACGACGTGGGTGTGGATGCCCAGGCGGGAGTCCAGATCAGTCCTTACCGCGTGCGCGACCCTCGTGACTCGACGGCGCGCATCGTCGTTGCGAGCGGTGGCTGGATCAGTCGGATCGCGGCGGAACCCGGAGCGACGCAGGTGGCCGCGGATGACCCTCGCTCACCCGCTGAACGGGCCGAGTTCGAGCGGTTGCAGGCCGAGGCGATCTCGTTGCTCGAGGCGGAGGGTCGCGCCGACCTCGCCCGCCGTGTGGAGACCGATCTGTTCGACGTCGCGCTCAACGGAATGGTCGGGCCAAGGGTGAGCCCTCTCCTTGGCCGGCTGCTCGACATCGGCGTACCGGTGGCAGTGTTCGTGCTCCCGCCGGGGGTGTCGACGTGACCGCATCCGCGCGTCGCACGCTGTGGGCCATCATTGCCATCGGGTTCGGCCTCCGCCTCACCTGGGCGCTGTACGCCCGTGGAGCGCCACCCGTTGACTGGTTCGTGTCGGGAGACCAGTACTCCTATTACCACTACGGCTCCGAGATCGCCCGAGGCAGGGGGTACGTCGGCTACGTCACGGGCACCGCCACTGCCTACTACCCGATCGGCTACCCCGCGCTCCTGGGGATCCTCTACTTCGTAGTTCTCCACTCGCCGGTCCCCGACAACCTCATGCTGGCGACGGCGCTCTTCCATGCGGTCATGGGTGCCGCGTCGGTGGCGCTCGTGTTCGTCGTCGGTCGGGCCTTGGCCGGCGTGCGGGTGGGTCTCCTAGCAGCGGGTCTGCTCGCGATGTTCCCGAACATCATCTACCAGGTGTCCAGCGTGCAGCTGGAGACAACCTTCATCTTCCTCACCCTGGTGACGCTCGCCATCATCGTGACGCACGACTGGTCCGCCGGGCCACCTCGGGCCTGGCGGCTGGTTGCCTTCGGATCGGCGATGGGAGCGGGCGTGCTCGTCCGACCGTTCCTGGCGGTCCTCTTGATCGGGTTGGCGGCGGGGCTGACGTCGCTTCGCATCGGGTGGCGGCGAGTCGTTCTGGGCGTGGTCATACCCATCGGGATCGTCATCGCCATGTCGATCCCATGGACGATCCGCAACGCCGTGCACCTGCACGCCTTCATCCCGTCCTCGACGAACATGGGCGACACGCTCTGTCTTGATCGGAACTTGGAGGCGACGGGCGGCTTCCGGTTCGCAGCGCATGATGGCTGCGTGGATCCGGGGCTGCCAGAGGTCGAGCGCAACGCCGGCAACACGAAGAAGGCGATCCAGTTCGTGCTGCGCCATCCGGCGCGTGAAGCGCTCCAGATCGTTCGCCGCGCCCGCATCATGTTCGCTGATGACAATGACGGCATCCAGGCAGTGCAGACGCTCGGAACCGGACCGGTGTTGTCGGAGCGAATCATCGACGTCGCCAAGCCCGTCGCCGACTGGTACTTCTACGCGGTGGTCGCACTGGCGCTGGCCGGCCTGCCCTCGTTCTGGGAACGTCGCAATCGCCCCCAGCGCTGGCTCGTGCTGTCCGGGCTCGTCGGCCTGCTCGTGATCCCCCTGCTCCTCTGGGGGAACCCGCGCTTCCACCTACCGTTAGCTCCGTTCATGGTCCTCTGCGCGGCGATGGCGCTCGACCGAGCTTGGAGCGCGGCACGATCGGCGCGTCTCGACCGGTTCCGCCCCTGCCCTGACTCACCTCGTGGTACTCGTCTTCGACGTTGACCGTCCAGATGTCATGGTCGGCACCGAAGATGTTGTCGACGGTGAGCATGGCCGTGAACATCGAATGATCCTGGTTGTTGTACTTGTGCATGCCGTTGCGACCGATGGGGTGCACGTTGGGGACACACTGATCCAGCCAGCCACGCAGGATGTTGACGTTGCGAAGGTAGAACTCGTCGTAGGTGGGGTAGGCCTTCGGCATCCGCACGACGTAGCCCTCCTCGACGTCGTCGCTGTTCATGAGGCCGAGCTGCTCGAGCTCAGCCTTGCCCATCTCGATGAGTCGCTCGTCGCTCGCCGTCCAGTACTCGTCTCCTTCCGCGACCGTGTACTCGAGACCGAGGACATTGCGACCATCGCGGACGAGGTAGGGCGACCATGAGCCGAAGTTCTGCACCCGCATCGTCTTCACCTCCGGTGCGTGGATGTAGATCCAGTTGTCGGTCCACTCGACCTTGTCCTCGGGCACGACCAGGGCCACCGACAGGAAGTCGCGAAAGCTCAGGTCGTCGGCAGCGGCAAGCACCTCACCCGGAGCGGGCGGATCCATCGCGCGGAGCAGCGCCGGGAACGGCATCGAGGAGATGACGTGGTCGGCGGTTCTCGTGGTCACGGCGCCCGCCGCGTCGATGCTCGACACCGACGTGGCGCGTCCGCGGGCGTGGGCGATCGCGGTGACCGTCGCACCCAGGGTGACCGTGGAGCCTTGCTCCAGGACCAGATCGTGGCACCGCTCCCACATCATCCCTGGTCCGAGCTTGGGGTACTGGAACTCCTCGATGAGGCTCGTGACCTGCTTCGAGCTGTCGCGGCGGGCTCCCGCAACACGAGCTCTGACGGGCTCCCACACGGCCCCCCACAGTGACATGCCCTTGATCCGCTGGGCGCCCCAGTCAGCGGAGAGCGCCGACGCGGGAACACCCCACACCTTCTCCGTGTAGGTCTTGAAGAAGTGGCTGTAGAGCCGCCGGCCATAGCTGGCCACCACGTAGCCCTCGAGGGAGGCGCGGTCCTTGGGCGGCCGGACTCGCACCCAGAGGAACGACACGACGCACCGCATCGCCTCGATGAGGCCTAGGTTGCGCAGGGCGTTGAACGGTCGGATCGGGTAGTCGTAGAACTTGCCCCGGTAGTAGATGCGGCTCTTGCGAGGCCGGAGGAGGAAGGCCTCGTCCGGGAGGATCTCGTGCCATAGGGCCTCGACCTCGGGCACCTTCGTGAAGAAGCGATGGCCGCCGATGTCGAACCGGTAGCCGTCACGTACGACCGTGCGGCTGATCCCCCCGACCACCTCGTCTGCCTCGAGGACTGTTGCGGTGGCACCTCGCTTCCCGAGCTCGAACGCAGCGGTGAGCCCGGCGGGGCCCGCCCCGATGATGACGACTTCGCCGGATCCCGAATCCATCAGGGACTTGTCGGGTTCGTGTCCATCGAGTGCGGTCGGAGTCATGGCGCGCAGAGAGCTTTCGGTAGGTACGACGGGCGCGTGGGGCGGGACCAGTCTAGGAATCGAGGAGTCGACCACCGAAGGACCCCCGACGGTCATGATGCTCCCGCTACGGTGACGCGTCGTGCGCCCCCGGAGCAAGCCAGAGCTCGCGGCGCTCGTGGCGCTGGCGTACATCCCGTTCCTGGCTTCATCGCCTGGTCACGTGAGCGCCGACAGCAAGCAGGACCTCTACCTGGACCCGGGTCGGTTTCTCAGCCGCGCCGCGGACCTTTGGGATCCACAGGTGGGCGCGGGCACGGTGCCGCACCAGAACTTGGGCTATCTGTTCCCAACCGGACCGTGGTTCTGGCTGTGGGACCGAATCGGGGTCCCCGATTGGGTGGCCCAGCGGCTCTGGCTGGGGACGATCTCCCTCGCGGCAGTGCTAGGCGCCCGATGGCTGTTCACCCAGCTCGGCACCGGGAGGGTGGGTGCTCTCGCGGGGGCGGTCGTGTACATGCTGACCCCGTATCAGCTGGCCTTCACCGCCCGGATGTCAGTGCTCCTGCTTCCTTGGGCCGCGCTCCCATGGCTGGTGGGTCTCACGATGCGGGCCACCCGGACGAAGGGATGGCGCGCACCGGCGCTGTTCGCTCTCTGTCTGGTGATGGCGGGTGGCATCAACGCCTCGTCGCTCATCTTCGTGGGCGTGGCGCCCCTGGTTTGGATCGGCTGCGAGATGAGCGGCGGCGTGCATCGCGTGCGTCCGGTGATGGTCGCGGGGGCCAAGGTCGGGGTCCTTGCAGTCGGGGTTTCGCTGTGGTGGATGGCGGGAGTCCAGGTGCAAGGAAGGTATGGGCTTCCAGTGCTCCAGCTGACCGAGAACCTCCGAACCGTGGCACTCGAGTCTGTGCCGAGCGATGTTCTGCGCGGACTCGGCAACTGGTTCTTCTACGGCCGCGACCGGCTCGGGTACTCCGTCGATCAGGCCGGCGACTACGCAGGCGCCAGCCGCCTGGTGGTGGTCCTGAGCTACGGCGTCCCGATGGTGGCGCTCGCGCTCGCCTTCGTGCTGCGCTGGGCCCACCGGAGGTACTTCTGCCTGCTGATCGTGGCGGGCATGGTCGTCGCCGTTGGCTCGTGGCCCTACGACACGCCCAGCCCGTACGGAACGGCCTGGAAGGCGTTCGTCACCCACACATCCATGGGACTTGCCCTGCGCAACAGCCCCCGGATCGTGCCCGTGCTCGTCTTGGGGTTCGCGGGTCTGATCGCGGGGTCGATCGGGGCCGTCTCGGTCAAGCGCTGGCGAGCTGTCGCAGGCGGCGGGATGGCGCTGGTCGCCGGAGCGGGCCTCCTTCCCGTCTGGCAGCACGGGTACCTCACCGGCGGGATGGAACGCCCCGAGCAGCTCCCCGCCTACTGGGTCACGGCAGCCAGCGCCCTCGACGCAGGCGATCACGACACTCGTGTCCTCGAGGTGCCGGGATCCTCGTTTGCTGCCTATCAGTGGGGCACAACGATCGATCCGATCATTCCGGGATTGATCGACCGTCCATACCTGGCGCGGGAGGTCCTGCCGTCGGGCACACCAGGAGCCGTGAACCTCCTTGCGGCGCTCGACCAGCGCATGCAGCTCGGGACGATCGAGGCGGAGAGCATCGCGCCCATCGCCCGCCTCTTCGGAGTGGGCACGATCGCCTTACGTGGGGACCTCGATCGGTCGGGTCGGTTCGACACGCCAGATCCGCTCCCGACCTGGTCGGCGTTGCGTGCAGCCACGGGTCTTCGCGAGCCGCGAACCTTCGGTCCCGACCGTGGTGCGCTCTCGGGCCGCGGGGTTCCTGCGGTCGCGCTGTTCGATGTCGAGTCGGTGCGGCCGATTGTCCGGACCGCCGCTACCCGGGCTCCCGTGGTGATCGCTGGCGATGGGGATGGCATCGTCGATGCTTCAGCCGCCGGGCTCCTCGATGGCTTCTCGCTGGTGCTCGAGTCCGCCGCGCTCAATGAGGCCACCCTGCTGGACGCGCTTGATCAAGGCGCACACCTGGTCCTGACCGACTCGAATCGAAAGCGTGCTCAGACGTGGTTCTACGCGCTCCGGGACACCCGTGGTGAGACAGAACCCCCATGGTCGACTGCTCCAGATCCCACAGGATACGACTTCCGATTGGACCCGTTTCCGGGGACGACGGACGCGGCGCGCAGCGTCGTCGAGCAGGTCGGTGGGCGCGTCACGGCAACAGCGGCTGGCGGTCCTGAACATCCAGAAGATCGCGCCGCCCACGCCGTAGACGGTGACCCCTTCACCGCATGGCGAATCGGCTCGACGGGCGCGCCGGGAGCGTCGATCAAGATCGTTCCCGATGTCCCGGTGCAGGCCCGTGAGATCCGCATGGTTCAAGCCACCGGCGGCGGTGCGGTTCTCACACGGGTCCGGGTATCGATCCCGGGGAACGATCCAGTCGTCGTGGAGCTCGGCGCCGACTCGTGGGCTCCGCCCGGGCAGGTCGTCCCGGTGCCGTCGGGCATCATCGCAGGCGTGCAGGTCACCGTGCTGGCCACTCGGGCCGACGGGACGTCGCTGGGCGGTGCACCACGAGCGGGGTTGGCGGAGATCTCCGCAGCGGGATTGCGCATCGACGAGACCGTACGGCTTCCAACCGACCTGCTCGACCGCGCCGGAGCCGCTTCAGCAGACCATGGCCTCGATGTCGTGCTGACGCGGCTCCGTGTCGACCCTTCCGTCGGGGAGCGGCGCGACGACGAGGCGCGCATCGACCGGCAAGTGGTTCTCCCGACCCGACGCTCGTTCTCGCTCTCCGGAGCTGGACGTCTGAAGCCAATGGTCGATCTCCAGCCGTCGGACGCGGCGGAGTGCCGATCAGATCTGCTTGCCGTAGACGGGCGGCAGATACCGCTCCGGCTGACTGGGGCAGGGACAGACGTCTCGATCGAGGCATGCGCCCCGGTCACCCTGTCCGCAGGGATTCACCGGTTGACGGCAACCGCCGGAAGGGTGACGGGCGTCGATCTCGATCGAATCGTCCTTGCTTCAGGTCGAGACGATCAACCATCCGGCGTCGCTCCTCGCGGATTTCGCACTGCGTCGGCGTCCAAGGTGACTGTCGCGGCCCGGACAAGCGCAACGATCGATGCACAGGTCCAAACCGACGGCGAGCCCTTCTGGCTGGTGCTCGGTGAGAGCAGCAGCGACGGGTGGAGCCTCAGCGTCGACGGCGCTGACGTGGGAGTCCGCCAGATGGTCGACGGCTACGCCAATGGGTGGGTAGTAACACCGCGCGACGCCGGACCGCTCTCCGCCCGCCTGAGATGGGGGCCTCAGCGAGCGGTCTCGGCCAGCCTCGCGGCGAGCGTTGTCGCCTGCGGCGGGTGTCTGCTGCTCGCGCTGCGGCGGAGGCGACCCACCGATCCAACAGACCCCGGGCTCAGGTCCGTGCCGCGCCTCGTGAGCGGTGCGGGTCTTGGGCCGGCAGCGCCCCGAACCGCGATTGCGGGAGCGGCGGTGGCGCTGCTCGTCGGTCTCGGCATCACGTCGCCTCCCGTGGCCCTGATGGCAGCGGTCACGTTCGCACTCGTCTCGAGGATGGCTCTTCATCCCTACTGGCTGGCCGCCCTTGCCCCGGCAACGCTGGTAGCGAGCCGCTTGCTCCTCCGGCCATCGTTGGCATGGATCGCCGTTCTGCTCGTCGTCGCGACGCTCTGGCGCGCCGAGGACGGACAACGCGAGCACCGGTCAGCGTGACGGGCTCACGGTGACCACAAGGTCGGCCAGAGTGAGCGTTCGGCGGCGCAGCCGCTCGGTGCCCACAAGCCGCCACTCGTAGGTCGCGGCGGGGACCATGACCTCGATGACGGTGTCTGTGACGCGGTAGGTGAGATCCACCCGCTCCCGTGGGGTCGTACCTCCGACCGTGATCGACAGGGTGCCTCGATCCGCGGCAACAAGGCCACCGGAACCGCCAGGCGGTACCAGCGTCACCACCCGCGTCACCACTCGCGAGGTGGGCCCGTCGAGTGGCGCACGAATCTCGCTCGCACCCGTGTCCACATGCAGAACCTCGTCTCTCGCACTCCGCTCTCGGCTGACGGTGATCGTGATGTCGATGCTCGCACCTCGCTCGATCGTGATGGGCACGAGACGCACGTCCAGGTCGAGCGGATGCTCACGGGGGCCGATGTCCTCCGACGGCACACTGGCTTGCTGCAGGTACGGCCGACGATCGGGAGACGCAGCGATCAGATCCAGCATCGCAGGACCGTTGTCGGCGGCATAGAGGATGGTGCCGTCGAGATCAGCGTTGTTGGACGAGAACGGATTGAGGTAGAGCAGATAGGGCGACGTGTCGGCCACGAACACGATCGACCGGCCCGTGAGCCCCTCGGTACTGGTCTGCCAGGAGGTTTGCTGAAGGCTGATCTCCCTGTTCACCTCGAAGCGGCTGATGGCCCCGGGGAGGGTGCCGACGGTCAGGACGACGAGAACCGCATAGGCGACTCGGCGACGCGTCCACAGATGGGCGATGGCCGCCGACATCAGGATGCAGACAACCGGGTAGACGGGTATGAGGTAGATCGGTCCGCTGATCCGTGACGCCAGCGACGAGAGGTGGTTTCCCCAGAAGACGAAGTACCCGACGGTGAACACGGCGCCGACCAGCACGAGCGCCAGTGAGGAGGAGTCTCGGCGGCGGTGCCAGAGCCCGGTGCCAGCCAGGACGAGCCCCAGGTAGCCCCCGAACAGGAACCAGGGAAGCAGGAGGGCGTTCTTGGCTGTGGCGCGCAGTGCGGTGGTCACGTCGTAGTCGACCACCTCGAATGTGGGCATCAGGCGCTTCTGACCGAAGCCGAAGGTGTCCATCGGATCCGCTGAGGTGATCGGGAAGCTGAACCAGCCGCCGGTGACATGATGGTTGTAGGCGAGCGTCGCGATCACGATAGGGATGGCGCCAGCGCAGCACAGCGACAGCAGACGAGCGAGGCGCGGCCACCTCCCCCGCTCTCGAACCGCGGCGTACCCAGCGAACGCGGCGGTCCAGAGCACCGCATCGTAGGGGCGGGTCATGAAGATCCAGCCGATGAGGATCCCCGCTCCGACGAGGGGAAGTGCTCGTTCAAGCCGGATGCCTCGCAGCAGGAGGGAACCGAACAGCAGACCGAGGCCCAGAGTGAACAGATAGCTCAGGTACACACCTCCCTGGATGGCCAGGATCGGGGACGCGACCATCAGTGCCGACGCGCCGAGCGCGATTCGACGGTCGTCGTACAGCTCGATCGTGATGGCATAGGTGCCGAGCACAGCCAACGTGGCGCCAAGCAGAAGCGCGTTGGCCGCGGATCCTGTGAGAACGACGGCGGCCAACAGAACCAGCGGCCAGCCGAGGGTGTACTGAGTGAAGAACACCCCATTGCCTCGCGCCGAGAGCCACGGTTGAAACAGGTCGGGAAAGCCGGCGTCTGTCGGGGTGAGCTGTCCGGCGCGCAGTGCCTCGACGTGCCAGAGGTACACCGGTTCGTCGCGGTTCCAGGAGAATGCCGGGTACAGGTGATGACGCGCCCACGCCGCCACCAACGCGGCCATGACCGCGAGGACCATCACGGGCCAGTGGTACCTCCATCCGGCGGTCGGAGGCGTCGCTGCAGGCATGGCGCGCGAACCTACCCGCAGCGCGCGATCCTGTCGGGATGCCCTTTGCGTGCCCCCGCTGCGCCGAACCGAGTGAAGCGCGGTTCTATGGCCCGTGCAGCGAGTGCCGCTCGGCGCTCCGAGCGGCACTCGGAGGCGACGGGCGGACGATCGATCGGGAGGCGTTCGAGCCGGCGATGCACGTCACTCCGAACGCCGTGGCGCTCAAGGACGACTGACGAAGGCCGATCAGCGCTCCGCAATCGGCTGAATTCGCCGGCGGGGTCCATACCTGGGCGCACTGAGACCGCTGGACTCGAGCAGTGTGCACACGCGTCCCCGGTGGCCCATGTAGGGCTCGAGGAGCTCCAGCATTCGCTCGTCTGTGCCCCGGGGCTCGGCGGCGAGAGCCCACGAGACCAGATGCTTGAGGTGGAAGTCGCCGACGCTGACCGCATCGGCGTCGCCGAGAGCGAGTCGGGCGACCTCGGCGGAGGTCCACGCTCCGACGCCCGAGATGGCCTCGAGCCGCGCCCGCAGCTGCTCGGGTGCAGTCCGGCCCACCTCCTCGAGCCGGCTTGCGTGGGCGCACACTCGTGTGAGCGCGTCGGCCCGTCGCCTTTCTACTCCGACCACATGGAGCTCGTAGTACCCGAGGTCGGCGATTGTCTGGGGTGATGGCGTCAACAACAGGCCCGTGGGTCCGGGGGCAGGAGTTCCCCAGCGCTCGACGAGCTGTCGGAAGGAGCGCTTGGCCTCGAACCCGGTCACACGCTGGCTGAGCACGGCGGGAATGAGCGCGTCGAGCACTCGACCGGTGCGAGGGAGTCGAAGTCCGTCCGCCTCACGATGGAGACGGCGCACGATGGGGTTGACTGGATCGAAGTCACCACGATCGTCAAGGCATCCGAGAAGGCCCGGTGCGCTGTCCAGTGCCCAGGCCGCGCCCGAACCCCACGCTTCCGCCTCGATGCCCTCGCCTTGGCGGCGCGCGACCAGGGCGGCATCACCATCGGGAGTGTGCATGGTGACGGCGATGCTGTCGCCACGCAGGGCGGTGGTGGGATCGTGCTTCCCGAGCGGGAGCATCATCAGGGAGCGGTGCAGATCCAGGGCGAACGGGATGGGGATCAAGCGCCGCATGATGGTTCTTGGCGACGCTACGAGCGGTCTGTCTGAGGGACCAACTCATCGGGGCCCAGGGTGGCCGCTTGGGCCAGCGCCCAGCGGTAGTCGGGCTTGCCACTCGGACTGCGCTCGATCTGGCTCACGCGCACGAATGCCTTCGGCAGCTTGTAACGAGCGATGCGGTCGCTCGCCGCGGTGCGCAGCTCATCATCGGACGGATCGGGCAGCTTCGGACGGAGCTGGATCACGCCCACGACCTCCTGGCCCCACCGCTCACTCGGACGGCCGACGACCACCGCGTCGAACACGGCCGGATGTCCCTTGAGCGCTTGCTCGACTTCCTCCGCAAACACCTTCTCGCCGCCGGTGTTGATGGTCACGGAGTCGCGACCGTGGAGCTCGATGGCGCCATCGGTGAGAATGCGGGCGCGATCGCCTGCAACGGCATGCCGGATGCCGTTGATCACCGGAAACGTCCGCGCTGTCTTGTCCTTGTCACCCAGATAGCCCAGCGGTACTCGCCCGGTTTGCGCCAGCCATCCCAGCTCAGGCGACCCTGGCTCGAGGCGGCCGCTGAGATCCTCACTGAGCACGACCGAGGTCGGTGAGCGATCGAATGTGCCGGTGGATGCCCCACGCGTACGGCTCGAGCGCTGCACCCCCTGGCGCCCGGTCTCAGACGATCCGAGCACGTCGACGATCTGGAGGTGCGGGACCAGCTCGAGAAGCTCGGACTTCACGGTCGCGCTGAGGAGGGCGCCGCCGGTGAGAAGGAAGCGGAGGGCTGAGAGGTCACAGGACCGTGTTCTGAGCTCATCGACCAGCGGTCGAGCAAAGGCGTCCCCGACGATGAGCAGGGAGCTGACGCGTTCGCGCTCGATGGTGGTGAGCATGTCGGCAGGGTCGAGCCGCGTCGGGTCTGTCTGAATCACCACTGTGCCGCCGGCGATCCAGGTGCTCAGGGCATTCCAGTGCGCGGCGCCGTGCATGAATGGGGGAGCGGGAAGCGCTCGCAGCGTGGCATCCGCGGCGGCGCTGGCGAGGTCGCCACGGGTCTGAGCGACGCCCAGGCAGGCGGCGAGGAAGTCAGCTTGGCGCCAGAGCACACCCTTGGGCATGCCCGTGGTGCCGCCCGTGTAGAGGATGTACAGGTCGTCGGGGGAGAGGTCGACAGGTGGCTGAGGCGAGGTGGCCCTCAGTGCGGCCTCGTACTCGACCGCACCGGGCAGCAGAGGTGCGCCGCTGCCATCGTCCACCTGGACGAGAAGTCGTACTTCGGGAAGGTCTGGCAGTACCTCGGCGAGAGTGCCAGCGAAGGCCCCGTGGAACACGACGGCTCGTGCGTCACTGTCGTCCAGGACGTACCGAAGCTCCTCGGCCACGTAGCGGTAGTTGATGTTGACTCCGACGCTACGGGCCTTGGCGGCTCCCACGAGCGCCTCGAGGTACTCATTGCCGTTGTGGAGGTAGAGGGCCACATGGTCGTGCGGTGACTCCCAGGGCTGGCATGAGGCCAGCGGTTCGCGCGACCCGAGGCCGTTGTCGGTGAGGAGCGCGGCGAATCGACGAGTGCGGTCGGTGACCTCCGCCCAGGAGAGTCGCCGGTCTCTCCATACGAGACACTCGCGGTCCGGTACGACCGCCGCGACCGCTTCGTGGAGCACGGCAAGGTTGTGCTCCTCGGGCACTTCGAGGACGGCCATCGCAGGTCAGGCGGCCGGCATCTCAACGACGCGGACCGAGTTCATCTTGTCGCCCACTGCGATGCTCTGCGCCACCTCGATGCCCTGGGTCACGTGCCCGAAGAGGTTGTAGAGCGGCTGGAGCTTTTCCTGGCAGTCGTCGATGCAGATGAAGAACTGTGAACCATTGGTGTTCGGCCCGGCGTTTGCCATGGCAACGGCACCGAGCACGTAGGCGGTACGCACGGGCTCATCTGCAAACTTGTAGCCGGGTCCGCCTCTCCCGGTTCCGTCAGGGTCACCGCCCTGGATCACGAAGCCGGGGACGACGCGGTGGAACGTGAGGCCGTCGTAGAACCCGGCGCGGGCCTGGGACACGAAGTGGTTCACGGTCGTCGGCGCCAATCCGGCGTCGAGCAACATGACGATGTCCCCCCTGTCGGTTGCGACGGTGACCTCAAAGGTGGCGGTGGGCTCGATGGTGAACGTGGGTTCCGAAGACATGGGGACCTACGCTACAGCGGTGCCCGAACCCCTCGACGCCCGAGAGCGACGTGAGCTGTGTGACCTGTTCGAGGAGCTCGGACCGGATGCGCCGACTCTGTGCGAGGGCTGGGTCACCCTTGATCTGGCCGCCCACCTGGTGGTTCGCGAGAGAGATCCTCGTTCGGGGCCCGGGATCGTCCTCGGTGGTCGGTTCGAATCCCTGCTGGATCGACTGGTGGCTCGGGCGAAGGGCCGGGGATACGACCGGTTGGTCGAGCAGGTCCGCAACGGCCCGCCGATGGGTCCGTTCGCGGTGCCTGGGCTCCGCAAGCTTCTCAACCTCAACGAGTACGTCGTCCATCATGAGGATGTACGGCGTGCGAACGGGCAAGGACCGCGGGACGATCGGTCCGAGCTTCAAGATGCGCTGTGGGGTCTGTTGCGCCACTCTGCACGGCTGATGCTCCGCAAGACCCGTGGCGTCGCGGTCCGACTCGTGCATCCCGACGGGAGCGAGATCCGCACCGGAGCAGGACCCGAGGTCGTTCTGTCCGGCGAGCCGATCGAGCTGGTGCTCTATCTGCAGGGTCGACGGAGCGCAGCCCAGGTGGAGCTGTCAGGTGACCCTGCAGCGGTCGAGGTCATTCGGACGGCGGCCCTCGGGATCTGAGTCTGCCTGGGCCGCTGTCAGACGGCGGAGAGGATTCCGTGGTCGGCGAGCCCCGAGAGCCCATCCCACACCACGGTGACGAGCACATCAACGGCGCGTTCCAGCCCGCAGTCGCGGTAGTCGATCCAATCCTGGGCACCCGCTTCGAGCGTGCCCACCAGGGTCCGAGCCACCAGACGCCCCGCTGGCCTGTCCCCCCATGCGCTCGCGATGCGCTCGATCCGTGCCCGCCGCGCGTCCTGCACGAGCGGTTGGTGGAGCGCGCCGGCGGCAACCATCAGATCCCAGGAAGCGCGGTGATCCCGCGCGAAGAGGAGGTATCGCCGCACGAGTCGGCGGAGCTTGACCTCGTCGGGTAGCGCCTGATCGAGCGCGAACCCGAGCTCGCGGTCGAAGCGTTCGAGGTTGTGCAGGTACACCGCGGCGATGAGGCCGCCACGATCGCCAAAGTAGGCATAGACCAGCGAACGAGAGACGCCGCCGGCCTCAGCTACCTCCTCGATCGTGACCTGGAGCGGGTCCCGACCCTTGAAGACCTCAGCGGCCGCTTCGACCAGGAGGGCCTTACGTGTGACGGGGTCAAGCCGCGTCGCGCTTCGCCCACCCGCGGGAGCTGGGTGTTCGGTCACGGATCGATCAGTGGATGGTGGCAGGCGACGAAATGCGCCTCGCCAACGGCACGAATCTGCGGCTCCTCGGTCGTGCATCGTTCGGTGGCCCGGGGGCATCGAGTCCGGAACCGGCATCCTGACGGCGGATCAAGGGGCGACGGCAGGTCTCCGGTGAGCAGGCCTGCGTCGACCGGAGCGATGGTCGGGTCGGGCACCGGGATCGATCGCAGCAGCGCGGCGGTGTACGGGTGAGCGGGGCCGGCGTAGAGATCGTCGGGTCCACCGACCTCGCAGATCTTTCCGAGATACATCACCGCGACCCGGTCGCTGACGTTCTTCACGACGGCGAGATCATGAGCAATGAAGATCAGGGTGAGCCCATAGCGCTCCTTCATGTCCTCGAGCAGGTTGAGGATCTGGGCCTGCACCGAGACGTCGAGTGCGGACACCGGCTCGTCGCAGATGATGAGCTCAGGGTCCAGGACCAGCGACCTGGCAATCGAGATGCGCTGACACTGCCCGCCAGAGAACTGGTGCGGCCGCTTGTCAGAAGCGACGGCCGGATCAAGCCCGACGGCGTCGAGGACCTCTGCCACACGCGCGCGCTGCTCGTCGTCCGACCCGCGTCTCCAGATCCGAAGGGGTTCGGCGACGATGTCCTTCACCTTGCGCCGGGGGTTCAGCGATGAGATCGGATCTTGGAAGATGAACTGGAGGTGGGTCCGCACCTCCCGGAGCTGCTTGCCGCTGAGGGAGGTGAGGTCTGCTCCCTCGAAGAGCACCTTCCCGCCGGTCGGCGGGGGGAGCTGCATGATGGCTCTGCCCGTCGTGGACTTTCCGCAGCCCGACTCGCCGACGAGGCCCAGGGTCTCCCCCTTGCGCACGTCGAGGCTGATGCCCGACACCGCGTGGACGACACCAGCGGTGGTGTGGAACTCCACGACCAGGTCCTCGACGCGGAGCACAACATCGGCGTCGTCCCGGAGGTGGGCGGTGCCGGTCCCCGCCATCAGCCCTCTACCGCCGCAGCTGCCGCCGCGTCACCCGTGGCCGCAGCCTCCGCGGCCGGATTGTGCTCGGCCAGGTTGCGTTCGAGCGCTTCGAGGCCCGCCGCGCTGCCCACGGGGAACCAGCAGCGATAGACGTGGCCTGGGGTATCAGCCTCGACGAGGGGCGGTGGCTCGGTGTGGCACTTCGCCTGTGCATACGGACAGCGAGGAGCGAATCGGCACCCAGCGGGGGGATTGATCAGGTCCGGTGGGCGTCCCCCGATGATGGAAAGACGGGTGTGACTCGGTTGCTCGAGCTTGGGGATCGAGCGGAGGAGCGCCTCGGTGTAGGGCATGCGCAGGCTCGAGAAGAGGGTGCGGGTAGGGGCGCGCTCCACGATCTGGCCCGCGTACATGACCGCAATCTCGTCGGTCCGACCGGCGACGACGCCCAAGTCGTGAGTGACGAGGATCATCGCCATGTGGCGCTCGCGCTGCTGCTCGTTCAGAAGGTCGAGGATCTGCGCCTGGACGGTCACGTCGAGGGCCGTGGTGGGCTCGTCGGCCAGCAAGAGCTTTGGGCCGCAGGCCAGAGCGATGGCGATGGTGACGCGCTGGCGCATCCCACCCGACAGCTCATGCGGGTACTGGTTGATTCGGCGATTCGGGTCCGGGATGCCGACTGATTCGAGGAGCTGGACGGCTTGCGCAGCCGCCTCTCCCTTCGGAAGGTCGAGGTGGTATCTGAGGCCCTCGGTGATCTGGCGGCCGATCCGCATGACCGGGTTGAGTGAGGTCATCGGGTCCTGGAACACCATGGCCATCTCGGTGCCCCACAGCGCCCTCTGCTGCTGCTTGCTGGCGCCGACGAGATCTTGGCCGTTGTACGCGACGCGGCCGCTTCGCTGGACGTTGCGGGCGGTGAGAAGACCCATGATCGAACGAGCGAGCACGGTCTTGCCGGACCCGGACTCTCCGACGATGCCGAGCGTCTGGCCTCGCTCCAGCGTGAAGCTGACTCCGTCCACGGCCTTCACGGTGCCGGCCGGGGTTTCGAAGTGGGTTCTGAAGCCCTCGACGTCGAGCAGTGCCCCGGCTTCCGGGGCCGGGCCGAGGACTCGGCGAGCGGATCGGGGTGCGCTCAAAGGACAGCGTCCCTCACGTCGAAGGCGGCTCGGAAGCGGTCGCCCAGGAAGTTGACGGCGAGCACGGTCAGGAACATCACGAAGGCGGGAAGCATCGCGGTGTGGGCGATGTTCTCCCGTTGTAGGGCGGGTCGGCCTCCGTTGATCATGCCGCCCCAGCTGATCGTCTCCTGCGAAGTCAGGCCGAGGAAGGCGAGACTTCCCTCGGCAACGATGGCGATCCCGACGACGAGCAGGCCGAAGGCGAGTAGAGGTAGCAGAACGTTCGGGAGGATCTCCTTCAGGATGATCCGCCGGTTGGTGGCGCCCGCGGCCCGGGCGGCGAGCACGAACTCGCGCTGCGAGAACGTCAGCGTTGTAGCTCGAGCGATGCGCGCGAACGCGGGAATCGAGACGAGTGAGATGCCGACGACGACGTTCGTCAGATCAGCCCCGAGGAAGGCGACGATGGCAATGAGCAAGATGAGCGCTGGGAACGCGAGGAAGATGTCGACGATGGCCATCAGCAGGATCTCGAGCTTGCCGCGCCAGAAGCCGGCCAAGAGCCCGATGCTGCCTCCCACGACCATGCCGATGGCCAGCACCCCGACGGCGACGATCAGAGAGACCCTGCCTCCCCAGATGAGTCGGGAGAATATGTCGAACCCGTTCTGGTCAGTGCCGAGCAGGTGTCCGGCCTTGCCGATGGGGGAGTTGTTTGGGACCGCGAAGTCGGTGATGCGTGGATCGTCGATCGGCAGCCAAGGAGCAACGATCGTCGAGGTGGTGATCACCGTCAGCCAGATCGCGCTCAGCCACCCGCCGAACCCGAGTGCCCCGTTGTGACGCGCCGCAGGTGCGGACGTGCCTGGAGGAGAGGGCATGTCGGGTGCGCTGAGGGCGGTCGCGGCGATGTCGGTCATCAGGCGGATGCCCTCCGAACGCGTGGATCGAGCACCGAGTAGAGGAGATCGACGGCGAAGTTGACGAGGACGAACGAGGTGGCGATGAGCAGCACAACCCCCTGTACCACGAGGTAGTCGCGTCGCAGGATCGACTCGATCGCCAGGCTGCCCACACCAGGGATCACGAAGAACTGCTCGACGATGACTGATCCGCCGATCAAGGCCCCAAAGTTGATCGCAAAGACGGTCAAGAGGGAGAACGAGGACGGCCGAAGAGCGTGGCGCAGGAGGATGTGCCAGGTGGGCAGGCCTTTGCTCTTGGCCATCAGGACGAAGTCCTCCTGCAGCGTGGCGATCAGGTCACTTCGTAGGAGGCGCGTGTAGACGGCCATGAGGCCAGCAACGAGGGCCGCCACCGGGAGCGCCATGGACTTGAGGTTTGCTCCCAGGCCGGCCTCGATCGGTTTGTACCCGATGGCAGGAAACCAGCGGAGCTGCACGGCAAACAGCCAGACGAGGGCCACCGCGAGGGCGTAGTTGGGGAAGGAGATGAGACCGAACGCGGTGGTCGTGATGGCGCGATCCGTGCGCGTATTGGCGCGATATGCGCTGTACATAGCGAGCGGAACGGAGATCAGGATCGAGATGAGCTGCGCGAGGAGCATCAGCTCCAACGTGGCCGGGAGCTTCTGGCGCAACAGCGTGGTGGTCTCGAACTTGCTGTTGTAGGAGCGTCCGAGGTCTCCCTGGACAGCGCCACCGATGTAGCTCGTGTACTGGGTGATGAATGGCTTGTCGAGACCCAGATCCTTCTCGACCGCAGCGCGCACCGTCTCGTTGGAAGCCTGCGGGCCAAGGATCACGTTCACCGGGTCGCCCGGCAGCAGCTTGGTGAGGCTGAAGGTCAGAAAGCTGACCGCCAGCACCACCGCTGCTAGTCGGGTGACCCGGATCAGGAGGGTCTTGATGACCGTCAACGATGTCCTCGACCGTCAACGCTCACGGCTAGGCGCCGTCGTGGTGTCGTGGTCACCCGGCCCGGTACAGGAAGCCAGGCTTGATGGCGCCGAGCGAGTTGGCCTCGCCTGGCGGCGGAGGACCGACGACATCGGCGTTGTAGACGTTGCCGAACAGGTCGTACAGCGTGGTGATGAGGGGTACATCCTCGCCGGTGATCTGCTGGACGAGGTCGTACTTCGCCTTGCGGGCATCGAAGTCGGCCGTCTGGCGCGCCTCGTCGAGGAGCTTGTCCACCTCGGGGTTGCTGTAGAAGACGAGGTTGCCGGCGTCGCCGGTGGTGAGGTCATCCCGGATCGCGTCAGGCTCGATGAAGTGGCTGCTCCGGAAGCAGGCCGCTTCGTAGTCGCCGGCCTTCGAGAACATCCGGTTCACGAAGGCGCCCTGCTCCTGGCTCTCGAGGCTGATCTCCATGCCTGCCGCTTCGCCCATCTGCTTGGTGAGCTGCAGAATCTGGTCGGCCTCTGGCGTGGGGATGCACACGATGGAGAACTTCAGGCCGCCGAGCTCCTTCACGAGGGCCTTGGCCTTGTCCAGGTCGTACCGGGGGGTGCCCTCGCTCTCGTTGTAGAAGGCGGAGTCGAGGGCAAACCCGGAGTAGCTCGGGACCCGTACACCGTCGTACACCCGCTCGTTGATCACGTCCTTGTTGAGCGCGTAGGCGACTGCTTGGCGAGCTCTCACATCGTCGAACGGAGGCTTGGCGTTGTTGAAGAGCAGGATCGTTGAGCTCGACCCGCTGATCTTCTGAGCGGTGAAGCCGCGACTCTCCGCCTGTGCGATGTCGCTCGAGACCGCTGTCTGGAAGATGTCGATGTCTCCCGTCTCCAGTGCTGTGAGGCGCTGGCCGGCATCAGCGATGGGCTTCACGGTGAGCTTGTCCAGATACGGGAGCTGGATTCCGTCGTCGTCCTTCTGCCAGTACTTCGGGAATGCGGCAAGGACGACCCGGTCGCCGGGGACGTACTCGGAGAGGGTGAACGGGCCGGTCCCGACGGGGTTGTTCTTGTAGTCGGCGCCGAACTTGGCGACGGCGGTCGGCGACTCGATGTAGCCGCTGGACCCCGCGAGGGCGTCCGGGAAGGCCACGCTTGGTGTGGCGAGGTGGAAGACCACCGTGAGCCCCTCAGGGCCATCGGGCGTTTCCATTGACTCGATGATCTTCACCACGTCGATGCAGGAGCAGGCTGTGACCGGATCTTGCAGCCGAAGGAAGTGCTTCACCACGGCGTCGGCGTTGAGCGGCGTGTCGTCGTGGAACACCACCCCCTCGCGAAGGGTGATCGTCCAGGTCGCGAGATCATCACCGTCTGACTCGATCGACTCCGCCAGGTACGGCACGACCTTGCCGTCTTCGTAGGTGGTGAGCGGGTCGTACAAGCCCAGCGTGATCACCTTGTCCGACGGTTGGGCTGCGGCTCCGACGTCGAGCGTTGCCACATCAGACTCGGCTCCGAACACGAGCGAGCCGCCCTTGACGGGCATGGATTCGGTAGCGGTCGTGGTTGTCGTGTCATCGCCAGCGTCGGCGCCTGACCCTCCGTCGCTCCCGCACGCGGCGGCAACGAGCACGAGGCCCACTCCCACGGCGACCATTCGGTACCACGATGCCTGGATCTGCTTACGCGTCACTCTGTCTCCCGATTTAGGCGCTGTTGCTGAGAGGTTGTCTGTGCGTCGGATCTCCGGTGACGCCGGTCACACCGGGTACTGGGACCGTAAAGGTGCTGTTGTCAGAGTGTCAACAACCTGTCGAGGATTGTTTGGGGACGCAGTTCGGAGCATTCGGGGCAAGGGGTCGAAGCCGCCTGACCCCGTTGGGCCTCGAGTCAATCGCGAGGTGTCCGGGGGCTGCGGCCACCCGAGCGTCCTGGCATAGTGACGTGCATGTCTGACCGCGTGTCCACCGTGATCAAGGCGGGCATCGCAGATGTCCGGCTCAATCGACCCGACAAGCTCAACGCCCTTGACCAAGCGATGTTCGTTGCCATCGTCGAGAGCGGTGAGAGGCTGAAGTCGGACCCGTCAGTGCGGGCGGTGGTCCTGAGCGGCGAGGGGCGCGGATTCTGCGCTGGGCTCGACTTCGGGAGCTTCCAGGCCATGGCCGGACGGGGTGGAGGAACACGCACCGGCGATGACGGATCCCTGAGTGCGATCGGAGCGACAGATGGGCGCTTGACACATCTCGGCCAACAGGCGGCCTGGGTGTGGCAGGAGCTGGATGTGCCCGTGATCGCGGCGGTGCATGGGGCGGCCCTGGGCGGCGGTCTCCAGATCGCGCTGGGTGCTGACATGCGGATTGTCGCGCCCGATGCAACGCTGTCGGTGCTCGAGGCCCGTTGGGGGCTCATCCCCGACATGACCGGCACCGTGGTGCTCCCCACCCTGGTCGGCCTCGACGTCGCGAAGGACCTCACCTTCACCGGCCGCATGGTGTCGGGCAAGGAGGCGGTGCGGCTCGGGCTTGCCACCCGCGTCGCCGACGACCCACGCGCCGCCGCGTTGGAGCTGGCCGCGGACCTCGTCACTCGGAGCCCAGATGCGCTGCGAGAGGGCAAGCGGCTGCTCAACCTGTCGAGATCACGGCCGACGGCGGAGCAGCTTCTCGACGAGCGTGTCACGATGGCGTCGCTGATCGGCAGCCCCAACCAGGTCGAGGCCACGATGGCCTACTTCGAGAAGCGAGCACCGAACTTCACGTGAGCCGGGAGGCAGCAGCGATGCCCACCTTTGCCTCGACGAACCCTGCTCGACCCGCTGAGGTGATCATCGAGCTGCAGTCGCAGACCGGCGCTGATGTCGACCAGGCGGTGCGGGCCGCTGCGGTCGCGCAGCACGCCTGGGCGCGGCGCCCCGTACCGGAGCGAGCCGAGGCCATTGCCACGGTCGGCGACGTGCTGAGGGCCCGCAAGTCCGCCCTGGCCGAGCTGGTGAGTCGGGAGGCTGGAAAGATCCGGGTCGAGGGCGGCGGAGAGGTGCAGGAGGCCATCGACATGGCCGCCTTCGTGGCAGGGCAGGGTCGTGCCGCGATGGGCGAGGTGGTGCCCTCCGAGCTCGAGCACAAGCTGGCATGGACGACGCGGACCCCCATCGGCGTCGTAGGGATGATCACCCCATGGAACTTCCCTGTCGCCATCCCATCGTGGAAGGTGTTTCCAGCGCTGCTGGCGGGCAACGGTGTGGTGATCAAGCCCTCCGAGCTCGCCCCTGCGTGCTGCGTCGCATTCGTTGAAGCGTGCGTCGACGCAGGGATTCCGACAGAGCTCCTGCAGGTCGTCCACGGCGCAGCTGAGCCCGCCTCCGCGCTGGCGGTTCACCCCGGCGTCGGAGCGGTTTCGTTCACTGGATCGGTTCCCACCGGCCGCCTCGTCGCGTCCGCCGCGATGGCCGTGGGGCCGAAGGTGGTGAGCCTCGAGCTCGGGGGCAAGAACGCCATGGTCGTGCTCGATGATGCGGACCTGGATCTGGCGGTGGACGGGGCGCTGTTTGGGGCCTTCGGATCCGCTGGGCAGCGGTGCACGTCGACGTCGCGCCTGGTGGTGCAACGAGGGATAGCGAGGACGCTCCTCGACCGATTGGTGGACCGGACCCGCTCGCTGCGTCTCGGTGATCCGCTGGTCTCCACGACCGATGTCGGTCCGGTGATCACGAGCGATTCGGCCGTCCGCATCATGGAGATGGTTGACGCGGCCGTCGCGGACGGGGCCACCGTCCTTACCGGCGGCGGGCTGCGCAACGACGTGGCAGGGTGCGACGGTGGCATGTTCATCGAGCCCACGATCCTCGTCGGGGTGGATGCTGCGCACCGCGCGGCCCGCGAGGAGATGTTCGGCCCGGTCCTGTCGGTGATCGAGGTCGACGATCTCGCTGAGGCGGTGCGCGTCGTGAACGGCGTGGACTTCGGATTGTCCGCTTCTATCTACACGCGGGACATCAATCGGGCTCTGGTCGGCGTCGAGGCCATCGACACCGGCATCACCTATGTGAACGCTCCCACGATCGGAGCGGAGATCCCGCTGCCCTTCGGGGGCACAAAGCACACGGGGAACGGGTTCAGGGAGGCGGGAGCGCGAGGCATCGAGCAGTTCAGCCAGATCAAGACCGTGTACGTGGACTACTCCGGTCGACTCCAGCGGGCGCAGATCGACAACCGAGCTGATCCCTGAGCCGGCGACTCGCTCGGCTCAGGTTGGTGGGGTGGGGGCGGCCTTGCCGGCCATGTCGCGCAGGGTGGCCTTGCGGATCTTGCCGGTGCCGCCCTTCGGCAGGTCGTGGATGATCGCCACGCGCTTGGGCACCTTGAACCCAGCCAGACGATCCTCCACCCAGGTGATGAGCTCGCGCTCTGTGGTGTCGGCGCCGTCTCTCAACGACACGTAGGCCCAGGGCACCTCGCCCCAGCGCTGGTCCGATACTGCGATCACCGCTGCCTCGCGCACCGCGGGGTGCGATTCCAGCGCCTGCTCGACCTCTACAGAGGAGACGTTCTCGCCGCCGGAGATGATGAGGTCCTTGGCCCGGTCGACGATCGTGATGTACCCGTCGGGGTCGACCACGGCGAGATCCCCGGTGCGGAGCCATCCGCCACGGAGCACCGCTGCCGTGTCGTCCGGGGCCCCGAGGTAGCCGATCATCACGTGGTTCGAGCGAGCGCAGACCTCCCCGACGGAGGTGCCGTCCCAGCGCACCTCCCGGTCGTGGTCACCGAGGACGCGCACGTCGACGCCGAGGATTGGCAGCCCGGTGGTGGCGCGTTGGGCGAGGGTGGAGGGGGATCCAGGCTTGGGGAGGCTTCGGGTGAGCGTCGGCCCTGACTCGGTCATGCCGTAGCCGCAGATGCAGGGACAGCCGAATGCCGTCTCGAGCTCCGAGAGAAGATCCGGACCGGCCGGGGCACCGCCTACGGAGATCTGCCCCACGCTGGAGAGGTCATGGCCCGCAATCGCTGGGTGGTCGAGGAGCATGCGGGCCATCGTCGGAACGAGGAACAGCCGGGTCACGCGGTGGAGGGCGATCAGCCGCAGGACGTCGACGGCCTCGAACCGCGGGAGCAGCACGTGGACGCCCCCGAGGCCCGTCACGTAGTGCGGGGTTCCCCACCCGTTGACGTGGAACAGCGGGATGGTGTGGAGGACCACGTCTTCGCCTGAGAGCCCCATCGTCAGAGCACTGTGGATGGCGTGGAGGTAGAGGCCCCGATGGCTCAGCAACGCCCCCTTCGGGCTGCCTGTCGAACCGGATGTGTAGAAGAGCTCTGCAGCGGCGTGCTCGTCGACCACGATCGGCGCAGGCGGCTGATCGGGCTGTGCAGCGAGCAGCGCGTCGTAGGTCTGGTCCAGCACGATGGTCCGCACGGAATGGACTGGATCGTCTTCGGCGGGGTGGCGAAACAGAGCCACGGCCCCGCTGTCGTCGAGGATCGCTCGCAGCTCGGCCGGCGCGAGCCGGATGTTGAGCGGTAGCAGTACTCCGCCGGCGAGCAGCACGCCGTAGTAGGCCTCGAGCAGATCATGGGTGTTGCCGCACAACCACGCCACGACATCTCCAGGCCGCACGCCGACCTCGCGCTGCAGGAGATGGGCCAGCCGGTCACAGCGCTCTGCGAACTGGCCGTAGGTCCACTGAAGCTCGCCGTCGATCACCCCGACGCGCTCCGAGAAGAGTCGACGAGCTCGGGCAAGCAGATCGAGCGGAGTGAGCGGAAGCTCCATCAGCCGCTCGTCAGCCGTGCCACTCGCCGCGCTCCATGAGCAGGTCCTTCAGCAGCTGGGGCCGGTCGGTCATGATCCCATCGACCCCAAGATCGAGCAGCCTGCTCATCTCGCCAGCGTCGTCGATCGTCCAGACGTGCACCTGGATCCCACGCCGGTGTGCCGCCTCGACAAGACGCTCGGTGACCAGGGGAACAGGGCCCTGTGAAGGAGGAACCTGTGCGCACGGCGCCGCCAAGCCTCTGCCGGTGGCGAAGCGGGTGGCGGAGGCAACCAAGCGCGCCACCTGACGGGGACCCATCGACGTGCACAGCGCGTCCCCGACGAGCTGCCGCATCCGAGCGATCCGCTTGTCACTGAACGCGCCAACGCACACGCGATCGACGGCGTTGGCGCGCAGCAGGATCTCGGCGAGCGGCTCGACGGCGGCATCGTGCTTGGGGTCGATGTTGATTCGCAGATCGGGCCAGGTCGTGAGCAGGTCCTCCAAGCGCGGGATCGGCTCGCGCCCATCAACCAATGCCTCGCGCACTACTGACCACGGGAGCTCGGCGATCACCCCAGAGCCGTCGGTGACCCGGTCGAGCCGGTCGTCGTGAAAGGCCACGAGCTCGCCGTCGGCCGTCGCGTGCACATCGGTCTCGATGTAGCGATATCCGAGCCCGACTGCGTGAGCGAACGCGGGCATCGTGTTCTCAGGGACCTCACTTGCTCCGCCGCGGTGGGCGAAGGCGATCGGGCCGGGCCAATCCAGAAAGGGAAACGCTGCGTTTGCTGCCATGCTGGGCCGACTCAGATGGTCCTGCCGGCAGTCGCCCAGTACTCGTCTTTGAGCAGCCGCTTGTAGAGCTTGCCGGTGGGGTGCCGCGGGAGCTCGGCTCGGAAGTCGACCGAGCGGGGGCACTTGACGTCAGCGAGGTGCTCCTTGCAGTACGCGATGAGGACCCGCTCCAGCTCCGGTCCCGCTTCCTCCATGGAGGCGGGCTGTACGACAGCTTTCACCTCCTCGCCGAAGTCGTCGTTCGGGACGCCGAAGACGGCGACGTCGCTCACCTGAGGGTGCATGGCCAGGATGTTCTCCGCCTCCTGTGGGTATACGTTCACCCCTCCGGTGATGATCATGTAGGCCTTGCGATCAGTGAGGTAGAGGAACCCATCCTCGTCGAGGTAGCCGACGTCGCCGAGTGTCGACCAGCCTCGGCCCTTCGGGTCGCGCGAGCCCTTCGTCTTCTCCGCATCGTTGTGGTACTCGAAGGTGGAGGCCGCCTCGCCCTCGAAGTACACCGTGCCCGACTCGCCGGTGCGGACCTCCTCGCCGTCCTCGCCGACGATGTGCAACGTACCGACGAGTGCCTTGCCCACCGACCCCCGATGAGCCAGCCAGTCGACGCTGTTGGTGTAGACGAAGCCGTTGCCTTCGGTGCCCGCGTAGTACTCATGGATGATCGGTCCCCACCAGTCGATCATCTGCGCCTTCACCGCCGCGGGGCAGGGCGAAGCGGCGTGGACCACCGCATCGAGGGAGGAGGTGTCATATCGGGCCCGCAGCTCCTCGGGAAGCTTCAGCAGGCGGATGAACATCGTCGGCACGACCTGGCTGAACGTCGCCCTGTAGCGCTGCACCAGCTTGAGGTACTCCTCCGGGTCGAAGTGCTCCATCACCACAACGGTGGCGCCCGTGCGGTGCACGCCACGGCAGAACCGCAGCGGAGCCGCGTGATAGAGCGGCGCCGGCGAGAGGTAGACCGTGGCGTCGGTCATCCCGAACAGCAGCTGGCTGAGCGCGGTGACCGAGTCGGGTGCGTCGCCGAGCGGAGTGCCCGGCAAGGGCATCTTCACGCCCTTGGGGCGACCCGTGGTGCCGGAGCTGTAGAGCATGTCCTGGCCCTCGACCCGTTCCCCCGGGAGCGGCGTGGCGGGCTGGCCTCCGACGAGCGCCTCGTAGGAGTCGTAGCCACCGATGGTCCCATCCAGCATCAAGCGGACCTTGACCGCGGGCATCTGGTCACCGAGCTCGGCCGCCTGCGCCGCCTTGTGGGACGAGGTGATGAAGGCTTGCGCTCCGCAGTCGTCGATGATGTAGGCCATCTCGTCGGTCGTCAGCCGCGAGCTCATCGCGGTGTAGTACAGCCCCGCATAGTGCGCGCCCCAGATGATCGAGAGAAACCGGGGGTGGTTCTCCAGGCACAGCGCCATGTGGTCGCCCGGCTGGAGACCGGCTGCATGGAACAGGTGCGACAGGCGATTGGCCTCCGCGTCGAGCTCGGCATAGGTGATGACCTCCCCCGTGGACGCCATGATCACAGCGGCCTTGTCGGGGGTGGTGGCAGCAAAGGTTCCGGGGTACATAGGCCCGGACGGTAGTCCCGGTACCGTGGCGGCGTGTCCGAGGATCCATCCGATCGCTTTGCATCGCTGGTGGGGTCCGGAGGGGTCGATGTGCCGCTGGATGAGGCAGTCCTGCTCGTTGCCGCGCACGCGGACCCCGATCTCGACCTGGCTCAACAGCTGAGGCGCCTCGACGACCTCGCCGCGGGGGTGGCGGCGCCGTCAATCGACGCGCTGCGTACCCGACTGGTGGACGACCTCGGGTTCGCCGGCGATCATCTGGGCTACCACGATCCCAGGAACTCCCTGCTGCCGGCGGTGCTCGACCGTCGTCGTGGGATCCCGCTCACCCTCGCGATCGTGGCCATTGAGGTCGGGCGGCGATGTGGGGTGCCCTTGGTCGGGATCGGCATGCCCGGTCACTTCCTGGTCCGCGGAACGAACCAGCCCGACAGCTTCGTGGATCTCTTCGACGGGGGTGTTGAGCTCGACGTCAGCGGCTGTCGCTCCATCTTCGAGACCCTGCACGCGGGGGTCGCATGGGACAGCCGATACCTCGAGCCGGTCGACAACCTCCTCATCGTCGCCCGCCTGCTCGCCAACCTGGCCAACGCGTACCGCCGCTCAGGGGATGCCAAGGCGCTGGCCTGGGCCATCGAGCTGCGACTTCGGCTACCGGGTGCCACTCAGCGGGACCGTCGCGAGCTGGCCCTCCTCCTCGGGGCGGCTGGCCGGTACGACGAGGCGGCGGCTCACCTCGAGGCCACCGGGGTGGACCAGGACGATCGGATGGCTGCGCGCTTGCGGGCTCGGCTGAACTGAGGTCCTCCCTTGGGCCTTGACCGGCGGGTCAAGATATGGTGCCGTCCATGACGGTCACCGACGCTCCCACCACTGCTGTCTCGGAAGAGGATGAGATCAGATCGCTGTGCGAGCAGCTGCTCACGGAGCTGCCGCCCAAGGAGACCGACCCTGCAGTGTTCCTCGGACGGCAGTTCGACCTGGGGCTCGGCTGGGTGCACTTCCCGGAGGGCAACGGAGGCCTCGGAAGGTCCCCGCGACTGCAGAAGGTGATCAACGAGACGCTGATCGGAGCCGGCGCGCCGATCGCGGCGTTCCGCAACGTGATCGGGCACGGGATGGGCGCTCCGACCGTGGTGACCCACGGAACCGATGCGCAGAAGGCTCGCTACCTACGACCACTCTTCACTGGTGAGGAGGTCTGGTGCCAGCTCTTCTCGGAGCCCGGCGCAGGCTCGGACGTCGCGGGCCTCGCCACGCGTGCCATCAAGGACGGCGACGAGTGGGTGGTCAACGGACAGAAGGTGTGGACGACGCTCGCCCATCTCGCCAAGTGGGGGATGCTCGTCGCCCGCACTGACCCCGATCAGCCCAAGCACAAGGGCATGACCTACTTCGTGGTCGACATGGAGGCGCCGGGGGTGGAGGTGCGGCCGCTGTACCAGATCACGGGCGAGGCCGAGTTCAACGAGGTCTACTTCACGGATGTGAAGATCCCTGATGAAGAGCGTCTCGGGGATGTCGGCGAAGGCTGGCGCGTGACGCTCACGACGCTCATGAACGAGCGAGTCGCGATCGGCGGCGGCATCCCCGCCAAGGGGGCGGGCTTCATTGGAGAGGCGGTCAAGGTCTGGAAGGACCGAGCGGTCGTGAACCCCGCCGCGAAGGATGCCTTGATGCGACTGTGGGCTCGGGCGGAAGTGCTGCGTCTCACCAACATCCGAGCGAGCCAGCTGCGATCGGTGGGCAACCCCGGGCCCGAGGGATCCATCGGCAAGGCGATGTCAGCCGATCTCAACAAGGACATCAGCGCATTCACGGTCGGCCTGTTGGGGGCCGAAGGGATGCTGTTCCCGAGCGGCTACAGCATGGAGCGACCGAAGCACGCGATGCAGTGGGCGAACCCTCAGCAAGCGTTCCTCAGGGCGCGGGCCAACTCGATCGAGGGCGGCACCACCGAGATCGCCAAGAACATCCTGGGGGAGCGGGTGCTGGGTCTGCCCGGTGACGTGCGCAACGACAAAGACGTGCCCTGGACGCAGGTGCCTCGATCCTGAACTAGAACGAGGGCGCAAACGATCGATGAGGGGTCGGTTCGGGGGGACCGGCCCCTCCTCGCGCCCTAGGAGACGCCGCGGATGTGTCCGGCCTCGTTCAGGCTGCTGATGCTTCGAATCCCGTTTCCCGAGGCAAGGACCCGGCTGATCGATGTGTACCCGGGCAGGAAGAACAAGGGATCGCTGATGCCCAGCACATGCCCGGCGTAGGCGTTGATCACACCCCCGTGGCACACGACTGCTACCCGCTGGCCAGCGTGGGCGGCGATGACCCGCTCGACAGCCTCGACGACCTCGCCGACGAAGTCCTCAGGCCGCTCAGGCAGCTCGTACCAGCGCGGGTCGTTGGCGGCCTTCAGCTCCTCGATGGGGATGTAGCTGAGCGCGTGCTTGTCGTATTCGGCGAGTCCGTCGTCGACGGTGACAGAGAGCTGGAGCCGCTCGGCCAGGGGCGCCGCTGTCTCCCGGGCCCGCCGCATCGGACTGGACCAGATGGCATCCACTGGTTCGGCTGCGAGCCACGTCGCCAGCGCCGATGACTGCACATGGCCGAGCGGCGCGAGGGCGGGATCGGCGGGTCCGCCGCCCGCTCCTTCGTCCACTCGCAGTGGGAGGGCATGTCGAATCAGGAGCAGCTCCATGTCTGGGTTCTAGTCTGCGTCTTGGTGGACGGTCTCTTTGTAAGCGCGCACGGATCAGACGACGACGCGCCGCTGGTGGTCATCGTGCACGGTTCGTTGGATCGCAGCGCAGCGTTCACCCGCGTGCAGCGCCATCTGAACGGGCTCCGGGTCGTGCGGTATGACCGGCGGGGCTACGGCCGGTCGCTCCACCTTGGACCCGCGACTTCCTTCACCGCTCAGGTCGATGACCTCGCGGTGGTGGTCGGAGGTCGTCGAGCGGTCATCGTCGGCCACAGCTTCGGGGGGGTGATCGCACTTGCGTTCGCACAACGCCACCCCGATCTGGCCACCGCGGTCGTCGCCTACGAGGCGCCGATGGCGTGGACGTCCTGGTGGCCGAGCGCGACCGCGGGTTCGGCGGCGATGAGCTTCGAGAGCAGCGCCGAGGACGCCGCTGAGCGGTTCATGCGGCGAATGATCGGTGATGAGCGTTGGGAGGCACTCCCCGAGCGAACGCGCCATCAGAGGCGCGCGGAAGGGCCGGCCCTCGTTGCAGAGCTGCGCTCGGTCCGCGACGCGAAGACACCTCCGTACGACGCGGCTGAGATTCTCGTGCCCGTACTGTCCGCCCACGGTACGGAGTCGCTGCCCCATCATCGCCAGACAGCGGTCGCGCTCGCCGATGCCGTGCCGGATGGCGTGCTGCGCGTCGTTGATGGCGCAGGGCACGCGGTCCACTTGACCCACCCCGCCGGGCTCGCCGAGCTGGCTCGCCGCGCCGTCGCGCGCGTTACAGCCTGAGGTCAGCGTCGCAGAAGGGAACGGTGAGGGTCCGGCCGCCTAGCTCGCACTCGCAATCGCGAGCGCAGGTCCGTAGGGGAGCCCGATTCACGTAGATCAGCAGTCCGACGACGGCGACAGCAGCGAGAAGCACGAGACGCATCGCCATCTGCTGCACGAATCGCAGCACCATGAAGATCAGCAGCAGCAGCGTCCCCGTCGCGATCTGCGGCACGTTGTCGGCGAACCATGCCGGGGCCGCTGCGAACATGGGATGACGTTACCGCCGCACTACAGGTCCACGGGTACCCTCGGCGCCATGTCTGACGTCCACCTCACTCGGTCCGGTCCACCGGAGACCATCCTCGATCCAGAGCCGAGCGACGCTCTGGCCGCCCTCGAGGTGGCCCTGGACCTCCCGGTGGACCTGCGTCGCGCCGCAGTGGCAGAAGCGGTGGCGCGGTGGCCGAAGTTCTTGGACGGGTGGGCGCGGCTCGGGGATCTCGGCCGGGACGTGATGGAGAGCTACGCCGCCTATCGGGTGGGCTACCACCGTGGACTTGATCGACTCCGGGCCAACGGCTGGCGGGGGAGCGGGTACGTACGATGGGAGCATCCGTCCAACAGGGGCTTCTTGCGCGCTCTCGCCGGGCTCCAGGCGGCGGCCACCGAGATCGGCGAGCTCGAGGAGGCGGAGCGCTGCGCCACGTTCTTGCGACAGCTCGACCCCGCTTGGCCTCCCGCTGACTTGGGCGGGGCGTAGGTTCAGGCATGGACGCCATCCCGTTTCCAGATGCCGGCCGGCCGGCCGAGGACCTCCTGGCCGAGATCCGCGGCGGGCGCGGCAACGACGCCGATTGGCGTGGAGGTCGCACGTTCAGTCTCGTGTACAACCCCGCCGACCCGGACCTCGAGGCGCTACAGGAGGCAGTAGCGCAGGAGTACCTCCACGAGAACTATCTGAACCCGTTCGCGTTTCCCAGCCTGCTTCGCATGGAGCAGACGGTGGTGGCCATGGCTGCCGACCTGCTCGGTTCGCCGGCTGCAGGCGGCAAGCTCACCTCGGGCGGAACCGAGAGCATCTTCCTCGCCGTGCAGGTGGCACGGGATCACGCACGGACCCAGCGCGATGTCGCCTCTCCCAAGCTGGTGACTGCGACCACGGCCCACCCGGCCTTCGCCAAGGCCGCCCACTACCTCGACATCGAGCACGTGATGATCCCCGTCGGAGCGGACGGGAAGGCGGACACGGTCGCTGTCGCAGCGGCCATCGACGAGCGGGTGGCGATGGTCGTGGGCTCGGCCCCGTGCTACCCGTTCGGGGTGATCGATCCCATCGCCGAGATGGCTGCACTGGCCGCGGAGAGGGGAGTGCTCCTGCATGTGGACGCCTGTTTGGGAGGGTGGCTGCTCCCGTTCTGGGAGCGCCTAGGGGAGCCCGTTCCGCCATGGAACCTGAGCGTTCCCGGCGTGACCTCGATGTCGGCCGATCTTCACAAGTACGGCTGGTGCTTCAAGGGCGTCTCGGTCCTGTTGCACAACGACCCCGAGATGGTCCGCCACCAGCACTTCATCTACGACGCCTGGCCGGGGGGCATCTACGGATCCTCCACCACCGCTGGCACTCGTCCCGGCGCGCCGATTGCTGCCGCGTGGGCCACCGTTACCCACCTGGGCGCCGAGGGGTATCTGAGACTGGCGTCCCAAGTCCGAGATGCGACGCACCGGTTCCGGTCCGGGATCGATGCCATCGACGGGCTGCACGTCACTGGGGATCCGGTGATGAGCGTGATGGAGATCTCCTCGACACAGCACGATCTCGCGGCAGTCAACGATGTGATGGACGACCGAGGATGGCACCTCGACCGCCAACAAGGTGGGCTCCACCTGATGCTCTCGCCCTACCACCTGCAGGTCGTCGACGAGTTTCTCGAGGATCTTCGGCTCGCCGTGGACTCCTACGGCGACAGTCGGGGAGTGGAGGCTCGCTATGGCGGGGCGGCCGAGTAGCGGCCGATGACTGCCGGCGAGGGCGCCCCACCCAAGGCCGCCTTCACGGGAGCGGTCCTGTGCGGCGGTTCGAGCACTCGCATGGGGCGGGACAAGGCACTGATCGAGGTCGACGGCCTTGCGATGGCGCGTCGCGTGGCGGACGCTCTGGTGGCGGCGGGCGCGGCACCAGAGGTGCTGGCCATCGGAGGGGATGCCACCGCACTGCACGCCCTCGGACTCACGGCGGTCCCTGATGACCACCCCGGCGCCGGCCCGCTGCCAGCCACGGTCACGGCGCTGCACCGCGCCACCCACGACCTCGTGCTCGTCGTCGCGTGTGACCTGATTCGCCCGCACCCCCAGTCGATGGCGCGCACGATCGAGGCTCTCCGGCGCGACCCCGATGCGTTGGGTGCTGTCCCTCTGATCGAGGGTCATCACCAGTGGACCCACGCCGCATGGCGTCGGAGCGCGATGGGGCCCCTTGCGGCAGCCTTCGAGGGGGGAGCGCGGTCGCTGCACCAAGCGGCTGCCGCCCTGCCCCTCGCCAGCCTCGCCAGTCTCGATGGCCTCGACCCTGATGCGTTCGTCGATGCCGACGCTCCGGAACATCTGAGCGAAGACTAGGAGCTGTCGGGCATCGCAGTACGCTCGGCGCGATGCCCGACATCCCAGAGATCGATGTCACTCAGCTGGCCGTCCGGCGGCGAGAGGGGGCGGCCCTCGTCGATGTTCGGGAACCCAGTGAGTTCGCTGCTGGTCGCGTCCCTGGAGGTCAGCTCATCCCGCTCGGGGAGGTGGCGGCCCGCGTTGCCGAAGTGCCCCGGGACGGCACCGTCTATGTGATCTGTGCGGGCGGCGGGCGCAGCGCCAAGGCCGTGGAGCACCTGCGCGCGCAGGGTATTGACGCAGTCAACGTTGCTGGTGGAACTCGGAGCTGGATCGAGGCCGGATTCCCGATCGACGCCGACCCGGAGAGCGGGCTCGGCCACGCATGATGCAGTGGGTGGATGACGCCGAGGCGTTTGATGCACTGGTCGACCACCTCGCCGCCGTCGATGTGTACGGGCTCGACACCGAATTCCACCGCGAGCGCACCTATCACGCTCGACTGGCGCTCCTGCAGCTGTCGTGGAGGGGCGGGGTCGCGGTCGTGGATCCGTTGGCGATCGACGTCGCGCCGCTCGCCAAGGTCCTTGCTGGGCCAGGGGTCTGCGTCATGCACGCGGCTTCCCAGGACCTCGAGATCCTCGAGCGTGTGTGCGGGATCGTGCCCAGTCGTCTCTTCGACACGCAGGTCGCCGCTGGCTTTGTGGGGTATTCGAGCGTCGGCCTCGGCGGTCTGGTGCAAGGGGAGCTTGACGTCAAGCTCCCCAAGGCGGATCGGCTCACGGACTGGCTGGCTCGTCCCCTGGGCGCAGATGCCGTTGCGTATGCGGCGTCGGACGTGGCCCACCTCCATGAGCTGTATGACCGCCTCATCGCCAAGCTCGACGAGCGTGGGCGCCGGCAGTGGGCCGAGGACGAGTGTGAGATCAATCGCCTCCGTGCCGCGTCGGCCACCGTGCCCGAGCGGGCCTGGTGGAAGATCAAGGAGGCGCGCTCACTGCGGGGCAGAGCGGCGGCCATCGCCCAGACGATGGCCGCGTGGCGTGAGCGCAAGGCGGCCGACGTTGACCGCCCGGTCCGGTTCCTGCTCGCTGACCTTGCCATGGTGGCGATGGCGCAACGGCCACCCACGAACGAGGAGGACCTCCGCCGGGTGCGGGGCTTGGACGAAGGCAAGCGCAAGGGAGGTGCAGCCCGCGAGCTGCTCAGCGTGGTGGCTGAGGGCTTGGCGCTCGACCTCGATGCGGTGCAGGTGCCACCAACCGATGGAGTCGACCGATCGCGGCGCGCGGCCGCCTCCCTCGTGAGCGCGTGGGCGGCACAGCGAGCGCGGGAGCTGGAGATCGACGCGGCAATTCTCGCCACCCGCTCCGACATCGAGACGTTCCTGATGGACGGCTCAGGGCGTCTCGCGGATGGCTGGCGCAACGACGTGGTCGGCGAGCCGATCCGGGCTCTGGCGACGGGCGAGGCGTCGCTGGCCGTCGACGCCGGAAGCCGCCTCGTGCTCGAAGCGCGCTCCGGGGTTCGCCTCGTCGAGTAGGGCTCAGACCTACCGCAGGAGCACCGCGGCATCTGCGGGGAGTGATCCGGCGAACGGCGTTCCTTCGACCAGCGACTCGTCGCTGCTGACCTCGATGATGCCGCTGAGGTCGACAGCGCTGGTCGCAGCGCCCATGTTGAGGACCACCGTGCGCGTGTCGTCCTGCAGCTCCCGGACCCATGCCAGTGTCCCTGGTGGGGTGTCGAGCAGGCGCACACTGCCCAGACTGAGAGCGAGGGAGGCTCGGCGGGCCCCGAGCAAGCGGCGGTAGAGGTGCAGCATCGACCCGGAGTCGGCACGTTGTGCCTCCACCGAGTGGGATCCGGCGTCGGGCGGGAACGGCAGCCAGGGGTTGGGGCCCCAGCCGTGCTCTGGCGAGACCGTCCACGGCAGCGGGGCGCGGCAGCCGTCACGTCCGCCAGGGTCGACGACGCGATCGGCGGGCACCTCGGCATCCTCGAGCCCTAGCTCCTCACCCGCGTAGATGAACGGTGTACCCCGAAGGGTCAAGAGGGCGACCGCGGCGGCACGGGCGCGCCGCTCGCTCCCGCCGTAGCGAGTGCGGTGACGTGGTATGTCGTGGTTGGAGAGCACCCACGACGGCCAGGCAGCGCGGGGGTCGAGCTCGTCGATCACCCGCTTGATGCGCCACCGCCACACATCGGCATCCCACGGGGCGTGGGTAAAGGCAAAGTTGAAGGCCAGGTGCAGCTCGTCGTCATCGCCGTAGTACGGCGCCACCCGGGCGGTGCCGGGCAGAGCCGTCTCCCCGATCAGCACGCGATCTCCGGGGTAGCTGTCCGCCAGGGTCCGCATCGTCCGGATGTGCTCGTGGGTCGATGGGTGTTCGTTCGAGAGGCAGTGCGGGATCTCGGACCACGGGGGAGCGTCGTTTGGATAGCTCGGGTCTCGGCCGATGCAGTGGATGACGTCGATCCGGAAGCCGTCGACGCCACGGTCGAGCCAGAACCGCATGACGTCGTGCATGGCGTCGACGACCTCAGGAGTGTGCCAGTTCAGATCGGGTTGCTGAGGGAGGAACTGGTGGAGGTACCACTGCTCGCTGGTTGTGTCCCAGGTCCAAGCCCGCCCACCGTCGATGAAGGCCCCGAGCCAGTTGTTGGGAGGAACGGAGGGGCCACCGCCGTCCTTCCACACGTACCAGTCACGTTGCGGGTGCTCCCGGCTGCTGCGCGATGCACGGAACCAGGGGTGCTGATCCGAGGTGTGGTTCGGAACGAGGTCGACGACGATCTTGATCCCAAGCTCGTGGGCATCGGCGAGGAGGGCATCGAACCCCTCGAGGTCGCCAAAGAGCGGATCCACGTCACAGAAGTCGGCGACGTCGTAGCCGAAATCCGCCATGGGTGAGCGGTAGAACGGCGAGAGCCACACGGCATCCACGCCCAGCCAGGCCAGGTGGTCGAGGCGCGCCCGCACCCCGAGCAGGTCGCCGACGCCGTCGCGGTCGCTGTCGGCGAACGATCTCGGGTACACCTGATAGACGGTGGCGGAGCGCCACCACGGGGGATTGGCCGCTTCGGGCATGGTCGGTCAACCTACCCGTCGGCTGACGTGCATGAAGGGGGGTCCGCTGCGCTATGGTGACGGTCCACCTTCACCCCTGCGAGCCTCGGGAGCCGTTCCGTGAAGAAGGGACGCCATCGCCGCTTCGAAGAAGCGCGCAAGCTCAAGCAGTCGGGTCCGGATTTCTTGTTCAGCAATGACGTGATCCGGCCTCGCGACGACACCGACACCGACAGCGATGTCGAGGACGACGACTATGCCGCCCTTGCCCGCAAGTACGGTGCGCTGGACGACGACGTCCCAGAGGACGACGACTAGGGCGGTGCACCGCTCGCTCAGGACGGGGTGGGTTCCAGTGCAGCAGCCGCGTCCTCACCGGAGGTGACGAGAACGCCACCAATCGTGAGGCCCTCTTGCTGGCGGTAGCGGATCGGCCCGGCCGTCAGGGCACCCCGGGCTAGGTGGAGGGCCACCGGCGCTCCGGTGCGCACATCAAGGGCAGCCAGCGCTGTGGCGAGCAGGTCATGGTCGGCGGCGATAGAGCGAGACGCGTAGGCGCGTAGGTGATCGGCACGGAGGGGGTGCTGGGATCGAGCGAGGAGCGCCAACGCAGGCCAGTAGGTGCCGCGTCGACGGCCGGCGCGGGTGCGTCGGAGCGCCCGCCCGCTGACCCGTACCAGGGGCACCCCCGAGAGGGTGCGGTGGGCGAGGGCGCGCCGAGCGTGGTTCCCGTTTTGGTGGGCCTCCTGGACTGCGCTGTCACTCTGATCGTCGACACCGTGGCCGGCCTCGACCCCGGCCCGGTCGATTCGGTGGAGGGCGGCCTTGAGGATCCGGTTCTCGTCGGTGTCATACGCCCGGCTGGGTGTCGCACACACGAACAAGCCGGTGTCGCCAGCCGACGCCGATCGGGCGGACATGGTCTCTGACCACAGCACGGGGCCCCGGAGCTCGCCGTGCACACGCTGCGGGCGATCGGTGGTGGCAATCGAGAGCGAGCGGAGGATCCGTGGCATTGCATCGAGCAGCGCGGTGGCCTCCTCAGAGGTGGCGAGCACGATGCCCACCAGCTGACGGCCTGCACGATGAGGAAGCCCCAGCATCGTCGCGGCCGCGAGCGCTGGGTCGTAGGGGGTCGCCAGTCGAGCGAGCAGCGTCGCTGTCCCGGTTCCCGCGGCTACCACCGGAAGCGGCATCGCGTTCAGCCCGTTAGCGCCACGCCGAGTACCTCGGCGATGGTGCGGCGCAACTCGCTCTGCTCCGCCGGGTCGAGAAGCTCGCCGACCGTATGCAGGAGCTCGAGCGCTCGCTCCTCGTCGATGCCCTCGAACTGGGGCAGGAAGAACGCGTAGAAGAGCTCATACAGCAGCCGCGAGCGCGTCGGCTCGTCCTTCATCCGACGTTCGGCGAAACGGGCCGCGTCGAGGTACACGGCTGGCCCGAGGTCGCGGTACCGACGCAACGGTAGAAGCTCGCGCACGATCTCCCCTGGGCCCTCGAGGAGCTGGTCGTAGGCGTCATCAGACGGACAGGTGACCTCGACGAACGCGAAGCGTCGCATCAGCGCGTAGGACATCTCGAAGAGCAGGTTCTTGTCGAACACGTTCATCGTGGCGAGGATTCGCCACGATGACTGCAGCTTGATGGCATCGGTGTCTTGCGGTGCGGCCACGCCGGCCGGCACCAGCGAGATGGGCTGGGTGCGGCCGCCCCGCTTGAACGGTAGGACCACAGGCTGGCCCGACAGCACGGTGAAGAGCTGCCCGAAGGCGCGATCGAAGTTGGAGCGGTTCAGCTCGTCGATGACGAGCCAGCGACCCGACTCGATGGCATCGACGAACATTCCCGGACGGAAGATCAGGCCCTCGGCCGTGGGCTGAAAGCCGCCGATCGTTTCAAAGGTGGTCCACTCGGTGGTGGCGGTGGTGGGCAGGTAGCCGGTGCAGAGCATTGACGCCTGCGCGACCTCGGCGGTGAGGTAGGCGAGCGTCGTCTTGCCGGTGCCCGGCGGACCCGTGAGCACGACGTTCTTCCCTGCATCGAGCGCGGCCACGAGCTGGTCGAGCACGTGGTCGGGAAAGTGCAGGCCACGGTCCTTCGCCGCATTGCCAAGTGCCTCGGCCGTGAAGTTCATGTCAGGGTCCCCCTGCCGCTCATGGCGACGCCACGTCGCCTACTTTTGTCGTAGCGCCGGATGGGGAAGGTACTGCGCTCGCCCTGCTCGTGCGCTGAGCTGGTCAGTGAGCTGGTCGTACACCTCTTGACCCACCATCTCGACGATCTCGTCGCGCATGGTCTCGTACACCGGGTTCTTTTCGACGAACGCTTCCGGATCCTCGGTGCACCACCAGTGGAACTCGACGCCCCCGTCACCCCAGTCGCGGCGCTTCCACTCGCGCAAGGTGGTGATGACGTGTCCGTCCTCGTCGGCGGTGTTGTCCTCGAGACGAAGGGGTAGCTGCCAGCAGACGGCCGGCTTCCAGTCGAGAGGGCGTTCTCCGGCGTCAAGGGCACCCTTGTGAAGAGCACAGCCGATTCCACCTTCGAAGCCGGGACGGTTGAGGAAGATGCACGCGTTGTCAACTAGTCGCGACTTGATCTCCCCGGCCTTGTTGACCTTTGTAGGGCCCCCACGTCGCTGCGACACCTCGCGGAACTGCCACTGCTCATCCGTGAGGCGCTTCGCAAAGGCGAGCGTCTTCGCTTCATCCTCCTCGTCCACGAAGTGGGCGCCGTAGCTGCAGCAACCTTGCTCCATCTCCTCGGCGGGGCCGGTGAGGACACCCTGACAGCCCCGTCCGTAGATGCATGTCCACGGGCTGGCCAGGAACGTGGCATCAAACATCCACGTCCGTTCCTCGTGGGGATCTTCGAAGCTGATCCATTCGTGGAGGTCTTCGGGCACATCGGCTCCTTGCTCGGGAGGGTCACAGTAGTTGCCTAGGGTGGTCGCCCATGGCAGGAGAGTTCGACCACATCCGCCAACGGCTCGAGGTCATCTCCGAGGAGCTGGCCGACCTCGCCATCGAACGGCTCAAGGAGTCGATCGACGCGGGCGGGAACGAGCTCCCCGTCGACGAGCGTCGGCTAGCTCGAGCGCGACGATCAGTGGAGAAGGCAATCGGGATCCTGCGGGAACCCGACGAGCTCGGCTGACTTGCTCGCGTCACCCAGGCGCGCCCGACAGGTCGTTCAGAGCATCGATCAGAGCTCGGAGTCGCCCCGCCTTGCGCGGGTCGTAGCGCATGACGAGCCGCGGGAGCGAAAGGTTGTCCCGATCGGACACCTCCGGTGGCAATGGGTCCCCGAGCTCGATGGACCCATCCAGCAAGAGGTCCCCGAACGAGTCGTTGAGCTGATCGAGATGGTGACTCTCCGGCGCACGCCGCAGGCGCACAACGAGGCGATCACCCACCCAACGGATGCTGTGGTAGTTGCTCCAGAAGCGCTGCACCTCGGTCACGGCCTCATCGACGTCGTCGGTGATGAGATACAGCTCATGATCCTCGGCGGAGATGAGTCCAGGGGCAACCAGCTCCGCATCGAGGTACGACTGCCAGCTCCTCCAGTAGCTCCCACCTGGGATATCGAGGAGCACCACGGCGGTGGGAGTGGCCTTGCCGGTCTGGAGGAGGGTCAACAGCTCGAAGGTCTCGTCCTGCGTGCCGAATCCGCCCGGCAGGCACACGAAGGCGGAGGACTCCTTGATGAGCATCAGCTTGCGGGTGAAGAAGTACTTCATGGCGACGACCTTGTCGTCACCGGCGATCACGTCACTCGGGGCCTCCTCGAACGGCAGCTGGATGCGCACGCCGATCGACCGCTCCCTCCCGGCTCCTTCCGCGGCCGCGGCCATGATCCCCGGCCCGGCGCCGGTGATGACCATCCAACCGGCATCGGCCATGTGGTTGGCGAGGCGTCGAGCCTGGTCGTAGAGAGGGTCGTGCGCTTGGGTCCGGGCACTCCCGAACACCGTCACCTTGGGGACTCCCTCGAGGGGTCGGAACATCCCAAATGCGCGTCGCATCTCCTTGATCGCGGCGGCAGTGATCTTCAGATCGAGGCGATCGACGTCGTCGGTGGCGAGTCCCGCCGCAGATCGGAGGATGTCGCGCAGGATGTCTCGGTTGGCGGTGGCGCCGGCGGCATCCAGAACCTGCTGAATCAGATCGGAGACGCTGGCGGGAGCATCGGTCGGGGTTGTGATGTCAGCCATGTGCGGTCAGCCTGGCACGGGTAGGTTGCCGCGCGTGGCCACTTCGTGCAGTCGGTGCGGGGATGTGGGGGACGACGGGTCAGGCGATGCGCCACCTCTCGGGTGGTCGACATCGACGTCGGATGGCGGCATGTCGGCGCTGTGCGTGCGTTGCACCCGGGAGCACGTGCGCGACATCGAGGCGAAGCTCGACGAGCCGTGGTGGACCTGACCTTCTCTAGCCGCCCAGCGGTGAGTGCGTCGGCCGTGTCGGTCGACCGTAGAGGGTGGTTCGTTGCTCGAGGGTCCGACCCAGTGGGGTCACCCAGTCGCGGAACCCGGCCTCGTCCATCATCGTGCCGTGTGAGGCGCCGGCCGCGCGAGAGATGTTCTCGTCCATGAGCGTGCCACCCAGATCGTTGGCCCCTGCCTGAAGGATCTGCGTGGCGCCGCCTCGGCCCATCTTCACCCAGGACACCTGGATGTTGTCGATCCAGCCACGGTACGCGATGCGCCCGACGGCGTGCATGAGCAGCGCTTCGCGAAAGGTCGGTCCTCGGCGTGCTTTGTGCTGGAGGTAGATCGGGGCAGCCATGTGGACGAACGGGAGCGGTACGAACTCGGTGAACCCGCCCGTCTCCTTCTGCAGCGACCGGGTGCGCACTATGTGCCTGGCCCAGGATCGCGGCTGCTCGACGGCGCCGAACATGATCGTGACGTTGGAGCGCAGCCCCACTGAGTGTGCGATGCGATGTGCGTCGAGCCATTCGTCGGTGGTGATCTTGTCGGGGCAGAGCAGCTCCCGAACGGGGTCGTCCAGGATCTCAGCGGCGGTGCCCGGCAGGGTCTTGAGCCCGGCGGCCATGCACCTGCGTAGGTAGTCGGCCAGCGGTTCGCCCAGGCGCTTGGCGCCCTCCGTGACCTCCAGGGCCGTGAACCCGTGGATGTGAACATCAGGTGCTACGTCGTGTACGGCTGTCGCGACATCGATGTAGTAGTCGCCGTCGAAGTCCGGGTGGATCCCACCTTGCAGGCACACCTCGGTCGCCCCGGCCTCGACCGCCTCGAGGACGCGACCCTGGATGTCCTCGAGCGTGAGCAGATACGGGGTGCCCCGGAGGTTGAGTGAAAGCGGACCCTTGGAGAACCCACAGAAGCGACACTTGAAGGTGCAGACGTTCGTGTAGTTGATGTTGCGGTTTCGGACGTAGGTGACGACGTCCCCGATCGACGCCCGGCGCAGCTCATCGGCCACCTGGGCCACAGCCGCCACCTCTGCCCCCCGGGCTGAGAAGAGCGCCGTGATCTCGTCCTCACCGACCTCCTGGCCGAGGAGCACGCCTTCGAGCACCTCGCCGACGGGCCCGTGCCAGCCGTCGCTCGGACGCCCCGGAACGATCGCAGCGGGGTCGACGGGGGCCCCCGAGTACCACGCGGTGTTCCGACGTCCGATCTGGATCACCTCGGCACCGCTCCCGGCCTCGACGGCTGCCTTGATCTGCTCGGGAAAGACACTGCCGGGATCATCGCGGCCCAAGCCCTCGGCATCGCTGCGGTCGAGGACGGGGAACCGGAGCGCCGGGTCGAGCCACTGCTCAGGGTCGAGCGCGAAGCGCGGGTAGATGGTGAGACGGGGAGCGAGGGCGAACCCTCGCGCCTCCGTGACGTGGCGGAGCAGATCAAGCGCTGGCCACGGTCGCTCCGGGTTCACGTGATCGGCCGTCACAGGTGACACTCCGCCCCAGTCGTCGATGCCGGCATCGAGCAGTCGGCCGAACTCATCGGAGAGGTTCGGGGGTGCCTGGAGGTGGATCGCTGCTGGGAGGATCAGGCGGGCGAGGGCGATGGCCTGCAGGAAGTCGTCATCTGGGCAGGGGGCGGATCCGTGCATGGCGGTCCCGGCCTTGGGCAGGAAGTTCTGGACGATCACCTCCTGCACGTGACCATGGCGGGAATGCGACGCCGCTATCGCTTCGAGTGCGGCGATCCGGTCCTCGACCCGCTCGCCGATGCCAACGAGGATGCCGGTCGTAAAGGGGATAGCCAGCTGTCCGGCCGCCTCGAGAGTGGCCAGCCGACGTGCCGGAACCTTGTCGGGGGCGCCACGGTGGCAATCGAGATCGTCACGCAACGACTCGATCATCATCCCCTGACTAGGAGCGACGTGCCGCAAGGTCGCCAGGTCCGCTGGCGAAAGCGCTCCAGCGTTGGCGTGGGGGAGCAGCCCTGTCTCGTCAAGCACCAGCTGACACATGGCGGCGAGATAGTCGACGGTCGATGCGTAGCCATGATCCGCCAACCACTCAGCGGCGACCGGATACCTGTCCTCAGGACCCTCGCCCAGCGTGAACAGCGCCTCGTGACAACCGGCCATGGCCCCCGCCGTGGCGATGGCGAGCACCTGCGCTGGGTCGAGGTAGGGCGCGGCGAGGCGAGCAGGAGGCTGAGCGAAGGTGCAGTAGCCGCAGCGGTCTCGGCACAGCATCGTCAGCGGGATGAAGACCTTGGGTGAGAACGTGACCCGCCGGCCGTGGGCGTCATCGCGGCGTGTCGCGGCGAGGTCCATCAACTCGTCGAGCGCGAGGTCCGAGAGCTCCTGGTGCTGCCTCCCCGAGCCGGACATGGCGGCACCCTATCGCTGGTCGTGCAGAGTCCGGCGCGCCGCGAGGGTCGCGGTGCACTCAGCCGATGGCCGCTGGGTCGGCGATCCAGATGACGCGATCAGCGTTCACATGGGCCCCAGGGCAGGAGATGTCCCCAGCGGTAACTCGGGCCAGCGCATCTCGCTTTTCCTCACCACGTACGGTCACGAGCACCAACCGTGCTCGGGCGATCCCTGCAAGCGTCAGGGTCATGCGGCCATGTGGGTTGACGCCACTTGGGTCGTCGTTCATCACCACGAGTCGTCCGGGGTCGGCGTCGACCCCGGACGAGTTCGGGAAGAGAGATGCCACGTGGCCGTCCGCGCCGAGGCCCAGGTGGACGACGTCCAGCTTGCCCAGCTCGCCCAGGCGGAGCTGATACGGATCGGGGCCCTCCTCGCAGAACATCGGAAAGTTGGCGTTGACGGCTCCGACCCTTTCGAGGAGGGCCTCCCGAGCGAGCCGATAGTTCGACGCCGGCGCGTCGTGCGGGACGCATCGCTCGTCGCCCCAGTAGACGTCGACCTTCCACCAGTCGATCTGCGAACCGGCGTCGTCCGCCAGGCGCTCGTAGCACCCGCGTGCTGTGTCGCCTCCGGAAACCGCCAGCGTGAATCCGTCGTTCGGTCGCGTGTGAAACGCCTCGATGACACGCTCTGCGAACTCGCCGCAGACGTCGTTGACCACGACGAGCTCTCCGTGCACGATCGGCTCAGCCTGCCGCTCTGAGCTCGTCGGCCTTGGTGTCCAGCGCCTCGAGGAGCTCGTCGAATGCCTTCACGAAGCTCGCGACGCCTTGCTCCTCGAGCGTCTGTCCGACGTCGTCGAGATCGATCCCGACCTCGACGAGTCGCTCGAGCGTCGCCATGGCCTCGGAGGTGCGCTCGTCGATCGTGCGCAGCGCGACTCCGTGGTCACAGAACGCCTCGATGGTCTCCTCGGGCATCGTGTTGACGGTGTCGGGGCCGACGAGCAGGTCGACGTAGCGGGTGTCGGGGTACGCAGGATTCTTCGTGGACGTGGACGCCCACAAGGGGCGCTGCACCCGTGCGCCTCGCGCCGCGAGCGCCTCCCAACGTGGCCCGGAGAAGGTCTCCCGGAACAGCTGATAGGCGGCCTGCCCCTGCGCAACAGCGGCCTCGCCCCGCAGCGCGAGAGCAGCGCCGGTGCCGATCTCCTCGAGCCGGCGATCGATCTCGGTGTCCACACGCGAGATGAAGAAGCTGGCGACGCTGGAGATGTGGGCCAGATCCCCCTCATGCGCTTCGAGGCCGCTCAGGTAGGCCTCCATCACCTCCGCATAGCGATCGAGGCTGAAGATGAGGGTGACGTTGATGCTGCGTCCCTCGGCGATCATCCTCTGAATCGGCGCGAGACCCTCCGCCGTGCCCGGGATCTTCACGTAGAGGTTGGGTTCGTCGATCAGGGTGTGCAGGTGTCGGGCCGCCGCTTCGGTGCCTGCTGGATCTCGCGCCAGGTCGGGGGCGACCTCCACGGACACGAACCCGTCGATGCCGTTGCTGTCGTCGTAGACCGGGCGGAGCAGCTCCAGCGCCCCTCGGATGTCCGACACCACGAGATCCCAGTACGCGTCAGCGACCCGGGCTCCGCCGCTGATGAGGTCGCCGAACTGCTCGTCGTAGTCGGCCCCAGCACTGATGGCCTTCTGGAAGATCGACGGGTTGGACGTGAGTCCCCGGATCCCTCGTTCGACCCATTGGGCGAGCTCACCGCTGGCCAGCCAGCCTCGGCGCAGGTTGTCGAGCCAGGGACTCTGGCCCAGTGCGTGGAGATCAGACAGGCGGTTCGGTTCGGGGATCATGCGCCCGCGCTCAGATCGTCGATGAGCTGAAGAGCCCGCGCAGCGACGTTCTCGGGCGTGAAACCGAGCTGCTCGAGCACCTGATCACCCGGGGCGGACGCGCCGAAGCGGTCGATGCTGACACTGTCGTCTGCCCAACGCTCCCAGCCGAAGCTGACACCTGCCTCCACCGCGAGGGTCGGCACCTCGGGGGGCAGGACCGCGTCCTGGTAGTCGGTGTTCTGGCCCTCGAAGATGTCCCAGGAGGGCAGGGACACCACCTGGACTCGCACGCCGTCGCCCTCGAGACGGGACGCGGCGGCCACGCACACTGCTAGTTCGCTGCCAGTGCCAATGAGGACGAGGTCGGGGTCGTCGATCGGAAGGAGGGCGTATCCGCCCCGATCGACGGAGCCGGTTGCGGTGCCCTCGAGAACGGGCACGTCTTGACGCGACAAGATCAGCGCCGTCGGCCCATCGTGGTCGACCGCAATGCGCCAGGCGGCGGCCGTCTCGTTGCCGTCGGCGGGGCGGATGACCTGGAGGCCGGGGATGGACCGCAGTGCGGCGACGTGCTCCACCGGTTGATGGGTGGGGCCGTCCTCGCCGACGCCAACGGAGTCGTGCGTGAACGAGTAGATGACCTTGGCCCCGGACAGCGCGGCGAGACGAATCGACGGGCGGCAGTAGTCGCTGAACACGAGGAACGTGCCGCCGACGGGCAAGACCCCACCGTGGAGCGCCATGCCGTTCATGGTGGCCGCCATGGCGTGCTCGCGGATCCCGAAGTGGATCTGCCGACCCCCGGGCTCTTCTGCGGACTGAATGCCGTGACCCTTGAACACCGTGCCCGTGTTGGCCGTGAGGTCAGCGCCGCCGGCCACCAGGGCCGGGACCAGATCCGAGAGCGCCTGAAGGCAGGCGCCGCTTGCGACCCGGGTGGCGATCTTGTCTCCTGCTGCCCACGACGGCAGGGCTTCCGCCCAGCCCGGCAGACCGCTGGCCGAGAGGCAGGCGTCGAGCGCGAGGCGGTCGCCGTCGAACGCATCGAGACGCTTTGCCCATGCCTCGCGGTCTTCCGCGCCTCGCGCGCCCGCAGTCCGGTAGAGCTCGCTGACGTCGTCTGGGACGAAGAAGCTCTTGTCGACAGGAAGCCCGAGCAGCACCCTGACGGCCTGGATCTCCTCGTCCTTCAGGACGTAGCCATGGGCTGCCGGGTCGTCGGTCTTGGTGGGCGACGGGTAGGCGATGTGGCTGCGGATGATCACGAGGGAGGGACGGTCACCGACCTCGACGGCGCGGCGGATGCCCGCTTCGATCGCGTCCACGTCCTCCGCAACGTCACCAAGGTGCTCGACGTGCCAGCCGTAGGCGGCAAACCGCGTCGCGGCGTCGTCGCTGAGCGAGAGCGCTGTCGGTCCGTCGATCGAGATGTGGTTGTCGTCGTAGACGCAGACGAGGCGACCGAGCCCAAGATGCCCGGCGAAGGATGCGGCCTCATGCGACACGCCCTCGGCCAGGTCGCCGTCGCTCACGATGCAATAGGTGCGGTGGTCCACGACGTCGGCGCCGAAGCGTGCCCGCAGGGAGCGCTCCGCTACGGCCATGCCCACCGCGTTGGCGATGCCCTGTCCGAGCGGTCCCGTGGTGACCTCGACGCCGTCGGTGTGCCCATGTTCGGGATGGCCGGGTGTCTTGCTGCCCCACTGGCGGAACGCCTTGAGGTCGTCGAGGGTGAGGTCGTATCCCGTGAGGTGGAGCATCGAGTACAGCAGGATCGACGCGTGACCGGCCGAGAGCACGAAGCGGTCCCGGTCGGGCCAGTCCGGCGCCGCCGAGTCGTAGCGCATGATCCGCGTCCACAGGACGTGCGCCAAGGGGGACAGTGCCATCGCGGTGCCCTGATGGCCCGAGCGGGCCGCATGGGGGGCGTCCATCGAGAGGCCCCGGATCACGTTGATGGCTCGTTGTTCGAGCTCGGTCGCTGGCACGCGCCCACCCTACAAGAGCCCCCCGAGGCGGCATCACTGGGTACCCTCCGGGGGTGAACGCGTCAGATCCGGCTCCGTCGACGCGCGATGCGATCCTCAGCGAGGCGCGTCGCTGCTTCGCCGAGCAAGGCTTCTCGGGGACGTCGCTCAACGACATCGCGGCGGGCGTAGGCATCCGCAAGCCGAGCCTCCTGCACCACTTCCCCTCCAAGGAGGCCATCTACCGCGAGGTCTTCGAGACGTCGCTGTCAGATTGGGCCGTTCGGGTGGAGGCGGCCGTGGAGGTGCGCGATCAAGAGGGATGGACCAAGGTCGATCATGTCGTCACGGCGGCCTTCGACTTCTTCGCCGAGAACCCAGACTTCGTCCGGATCATGCGGCGGGAGGCACTCGATGGTCAGGGGCACCTGGGCGTCGACCTCGGGACGGTCCTGAAGCCGTACTTCGACCGTGCCGTGCACTTCTTCGACACGGAGATGGGCGAGGGTCGGTTCCGTAAGCACGACAGTGAACAGCTCATCGTCACGGGTCTCGGTGCGCTTCTCGGCTACTTCTCTGACGTGCCGTTCCTTCGAGGCGTGCTCGGCCGCGATCCGCTCGACGACGAGATGCTCCGCGCCCGGCTCGATCACCTGCGGGAGTTCTTCCGCGCCGCCCTGGAGCCGTAGCCTCCGGCGACATGCCCACCCTCTCCGAAGTCGAGTCGAAGCGATTGCTGGCCGCGCATGGGGTGAGCTTCCCCGACGAGCGGGAGGTGGCCACGGTCGAGGCAGCGGTCGCCGCAGCCTCAGAGCTCGGCCATCCGGTCGTCCTCAAGCTGGGGGGCGCCGCGATCGCGCACAAGACCGAGCGGGGGCTCGTCCGGCTGGGCCTGGCCGACGACGCTGCAGTGACCGATGCGGCCGCGTCGCTGCTCGACGCGGCCCCCCCCCCCCCCCCCCCCCCCCCCCCCCCCCGACCGGAGGACGGTGCAGTTCACCTGCTCGTGGCCCCGATGCTGAACGGAAACCGAGAGCTGATTGCCGGGCTGCACCTCGATCCGCAGTTCGGGATGACCGTCATGCTGGGTGTCGGTGGGGTGCTTGCCGAGGCCGTGGCCGATGTGGCCTTTCGACTCGTGCCGATCACGGCCACCGACGCGGCGGAGATGATCGACGACCTAGCAACCCAGCCGCTCTTCGGTGCGTTTCGCGGCGAGCCCCCGGTGGATCGTGAAGCGCTCATCGCCGTCCTCATGGCACTCAGCAACGCGGCGATGGCCGACCCATCGATCGCGGCCGCCGATCTCAACCCGCTGATCATTGTTGACGGGCACCCCATCCCGGTCGACGCTCTCGTGGAGGTTCGAGTCTGATGGCCGTGGACGAGGTCGCCTTCCGAGCCCTGTTCGAGCCCCGTGGCGTGTTGGTCGCGGGCGTGTCGACCCACCCTGGCAAGTTCGGGTTCGTCAGCCTGCACAACATCCTCGCCTCGGGATATGCGGGCCGCGTCTTCGGGACGAGTCGGGAGGCTGGCGAAGTGCTCGGCGTTCGCATCGTCGACACGATCGAGGATCTCCCAGATGGCGAGATCGATCTGGTCTTCGTGTGCACCCCGGCGGAGGCCAACCTCGACCTGTTGCGGGCCTGTGCCAAGAAGGGGATTCGCGCCGCGTTCCTCGCGTCGGCTGGGTACGGGGAAGCAGGCGAGACTGGTCAACAGATGCAGGCCGAGCTCGTCGCTCTCGCCGATGAGCTCGGGATGCTCGTGGCCGGGCCAAATGGGCAAGGAGTGGTCTCGACCCCGGCAAGTCTTTGCGCGCAGATCGTGGCGCCGTACCCGCCGGCGGGGGGCGTGGGCATCGCCAGTCAGTCCGGCAACTTCATCTCCTCGTTCATGAACTACGCGGTGCAGACCGGTGTGGGTGTCAGTCGTGCGGTGTCGGCTGGCAACGCAGCGGCCGTGTCGATCCCGGACTACCTCGAGTTCTACGCCTCTGACTCAGCGACGAAGGTCGCGCTGGCATACGTCGAGGGCGTCAGCGAGGGGCGGGCGTTCTTCGACCGGGTGCGGGCAGCCACGGCACAGAAGCCTCTCGTGCTCGTGAAAGGCGGGGCTACAGCAGGAGGGCAGCGAGCTGCGGCCTCCCACACCGGCTCGCTCGCCAGCGACGATCGGGTCTTCGATGGCATGTGTCGACAGGCTGGTATCACGCGAGCCAGCACGATCGAGGAGGCGTTCGAAGCCGCCGCAACCTTTGCCACGCAGCCGTTGCCGCGCGGCAACAAGGTGGTGGTGCTCACCACCGCCGGTGGCTGGGGAGTCGTCACCGCCGACGCCATCGCTCGCACCTCGCTCGAGCTGACGCCACTTCCGGTCGACCTGCGCGCAGCGCTCGACGAGAAGCTGCCCCCGCGCTGGAGCCGCAACAATCCAGTTGATCTGGCCGGGGCGGAGACACGCGACACGATCCCGGAGGTGCTGGACCTGATCGTCGGACATGCGGATGTCGATGCCGTGATCTACCTCGGTCTGGGCATCCAATCGAACCAGGCCGCGCTGATGCGGGGAGGCCCCTTCTACCCAGATCACGGCCTCGAACGCATCGTGGACTACCACGAGCGTCAGGACGCACGGTTCGCGGCGGCGGCTGCCGACGCGTCAGCTCGACACAACAAGCCGGTCCTCACGGCGACCGAGCTTGCGGTCACGCATCCGGACAACGCAGGACCGGTCGCGGTGCGAGCGTCGGGGCGACTCTGCTACCCGTCGGCGAACCGAGCGGTCACGGCGCTCGAGCACCTCTGGCAGCGCGCCCGCCACCAGCAGCTCCGGGGGGAGTGAGCGCGTCATCGCCGTCCTGCCGATGTTCCCGCTCGGCACGGTGCTCCTGCCGTCATTTCCGCTTGAGCTGCAGGTGTTCGAGCCGCGCTACCAAGCCCTCGTCCGACACTGTCTCGCCGGCGAGCGGGAGTTCGGCGTCGTGCTCATCGAACGAGGTAGCGAGGTGGGAGGCGATGACGTCCGCACCGAGGTTGGCACCGTTGCTCACATCACGCACGCTGTCGAGCGACCGGGTGGCCGCTGGACGATAGGGGCTGTCGGAGTTCGACGGCTCCGCGTGCTTTCCTGGCTTGCCGACGACCCCTACCCTCGGGCGGAGGTCGAGGACTGGCCGGACGCGCCACTTGGTCAGGGCTCCGAGGCAACCCTGGAACGCACCATCGCCCGACTGCGGCAGACGCTCGCGCTCGCTGCGGAGGCGGGCGACGCGGTCGCCCCGGCCACAATCGCTCTGAGTGAGGACGTCGGCTTGGCCAGCCACCAGGCGGTTGGGCTGGCGCCGGTCGGCCCTTTCGACAGGCACCGGCTACTGGGGGCACCATCGCCAGACGCCCGACTCGAGGGACTCGACGCGCTGCTCGTGGAGGCCATCGAGGTCCTCCAGCTCCGTCTTGCCGAGGGCTGACCCCCGCGAGGCTGAGTAGTAGGGTCTCCCTCTCGTGGCTTCCCGATCCGATCCCCGTAACCCATCGCCGGCACACGCCGCGCCGACAGGCGAGCCCAAGAGCATCCCGGAAGTCGCGTCTGAGCTTTGGGAGATGGCGACCGCCTACGCCAAGCAGGAGACGATCGATCCTCTCCGGGGTTTGGGGCGGTTCCTGGGATACGGGATCGGCGGCGCGATCTTGCTGGGTGTCGGATCGTTGCTCCTCATGCTCGCGGGGCTGCGCGCACTGCAGACGCAGACGAACACCACCTTCAGCGGGAACCTGTCTTGGGCCCCATATCTGATCGTGGCGGCCGGCGGGCTTGTGCTCATCGGTCTCGCGGTCCTCCGAGTCTCGAAGCGAAAGGGCCCAGGCGCATGACCGTCACACAACCAGCTACCGCTCCCATCTCCCGTGACACCCTCGAGGCCAAGTTCCGTGAGCTCCAGGGCGGGGTCGACGAGACCCGCGAATCGGCTACGTCCACGCTCATCACGATCGGGGCCGTCGTCGCAGTCGGCGTCATCGCGATCGCGTTCTTGGCCGGTCGGCGGCGCGGTAAGAAGCGCAGCACGGTCGTTGAGGTTCGCCGCATCTGATGCTGCAGCGCCTGTTGGAGCTCGGGGCTCGACGACGCCGTCGTCCTGGCGCACACCCGGCATGGATTGCCGTCACGTTCGCGGCGTTCCTGTTGCGCCAGTACAAGCAGCGTGCGCAGCGCCAGGAGATCGTCGTGCGTGAGGAGCTGCGGCCCGGCGAGGCCCTCCTGATCTCGCATCTGCCCGACCCTCAGGGCTGACGTTGAAGGTTCGACTCCGAAACCCCAAGCGTGAGCTCGACGTCGATGGCCCCGTGCGTGTCCACGCACTGCTCGAGCGGCTGCAGATCAACCGTGAAACAGTCCTGGTGATCCGGGGGGACACCCTGGTGCCCGGTGATGTCCTGCTGGCCGATGACGACGTCGTCGAGATCCGTCCCGTCATCTCGGGAGGCGCGGCGTGAAGTGCACGGTCTGCAAGGGCCCCGCGGTCATCGACGTTCGCCGCCACAATGCGAACTTCTGCGCCGAGCACTTCCTCCGCCTGTGTCGTGACCAAGTGGCGCGGGCGATCAAGGACTTCGACATGCTCGCATCCGGCGAGCGGGTTCTCGTGGCGATCTCCGGTGGTAAAGACTCGCTGGCTCTGTGGGACCTGCTCCTCGAGCTGGGCTACGCCGCGGATGGGCTGTACATAGGGCTCGGCATTGGCGACTACAGCGACACCTCTGGGGATCATGCTCGAGCATTCGCCACGACGCGTGGCCTCCACTTGATCGAGGTCGACCTTCCTAGCGACCACGGCTTCGACATCCCGACCGGGGCCAAGGCGGCCAAGCGCGTACCGTGCTCGGCCTGCGGCTTGTCGAAGCGCCACCTCTTCGACGAGTCCGCCCGGACCGGCGGGTACGACGTCGTGGCGACCGGCCACAACCTGGATGACGAGGCCGCTGTGCTGTTCGGCAACGTGCTGCACTGGCAGACGGACTACCTCGGTCGCCAGCTACCCGTGCTTCCCGCCCGGGATGGATTCCCTCGCAAGGTCAAACCGCTTGTCCGACTGGGCGAGCGCGAGATGGCCGCGTACTGCGTGCTTCGAGGCATCGACTACATCGTCGAAGAGTGTCCGATGGCGGCCGGGAACAAGCACTTGGGCTACAAGGAGGCCCTGAACTCGATTGAAGCGACCTCGCCGGGGTCCAAGCACGAGTTCTACTTCGGGTTCCTAGCCCGCGCTGCGGAGCACTTTGCTGCGGCGGCCCATGCTGAGCGCGAGCACCTTCGGGCCTGTGCCACATGCGGCGCGCCCACCACTGGAGAGATCTGCGCGTTCTGCAAGCTGGTCGCGAGGGCCACGGATGCTGGCCCCACCGCCGTTCCCGTCGAGCTCGGGCGGCGAGGGTGACCCGCCTCTTCGTCGAGGACGAGCAGGTGCTCCTGATCGACACCAAGAAGCGTCGCTACCTGGTCACGTTGGCGGCCGGCAAGGAGTTCCACTCGCACTCCGGCACGGTCGCCCATGATGCGATCATCGGGTCCCTAGAGGGCACGAGCTTCCGATCGAGTCACGGCATGTACTACACGGTCATCCGTCCGACGTTGTCAGAGTTCGTGCTCAAGATGCCGCGCGGCGCGCAGGTCATCTACCCAAAGGACCTTGGCCCGATCCTTCTCCTCGCGGACATCTTCCCCGGAGCGCGCGTCCTTGAGTCCGGCATCGGGTCTGGTGCGCTCTCGATGACGATGCTGCGCTCTGGAGCTGACATCGTCGGATACGAGCTGCGGGACGACTTCGCATCGCGGGCCGTGAAGAACGTCAGCGCATTTCTCGGCCCCGAAGTGCTCGCTCGCTATCGGGTCGAGGTGCGAGACGTGTACGAGGGGATCGATGAGACCGACCTCGATCGAGTTGTGCTCGACCTCCCTGAGCCCTGGCAGGTGGTGAAGCACGCGGAGCGAGCGCTTCACCCTGGGGGGATCCTGCTCGCTTACACCCCTCAGATCACCCAGGCCGTCCAGCTACGCGAAACAATGGTCGATAGCCAATTCGGCATGGCGGAGACGGTTGAGGTGCTCCATCGCAGCTGGCACATCGAGGGTCAGTCCGTGCGGCCGGATCATCGAATGGTTGCGCACACGGGCTTCCTGACGCATGCCCGCCTGCTCGGCAGCCCCACAGGGACATGACCGGGGAGCACCGCTGAACACTCTGGACGTGCTGCTCCTGATGAGCGTCGTCGGCGCAGGCTTTGGCGGCTATCGCCTGGGCTTGCTGACGCGCGTGGCGTCCTGGGTCGGAATGGCCGCAGGCGCAGTGGTCGGCTCGCTGCTCCTTGCGCCAGTGCTCCGATCGGTGGAGAACTCCTCCGACTCTCAGCTCCTGTTCATCACGATGGGGGTCCTGTTCGGAGCGGCGTTCCTCGGCCAGGCGCTGGGCCTCTGGGCGGGATCTCGACTGCACGTCGCACTGCCTGGGACCAACGTGCGGGCTCTGGATCGGGGCGCTGGCGCGCTCGCTGGCATGGCGGGGGTGCTCATCGGCCTCTGGCTGCTCCTGCCGCTGATGGCGGACGTTCCCGGGTGGTTCGCCGTGCAGACCCGTTCCTCGACGATCGCGCAGCTCGTCGACGATCGCTTCCCTCCCGCGCCGGACACGATGGCCACGTTGCGTCGCTTGGTGGGCGGGGATCAGTTCCCCCGTGTCTTCGACGCGCTGCAGCCCGCGCCAGATCTCGGACCGCCGCCTTCGGTCACAGGCATCTCGCAGGCGGTCGTCGACGCCGTCGTCCCGTCGACCGTGAAGGTCGAGGGGGTGGCCTGCCGCCGGGTCCAGAACGGCACCGGTTTCGTCGTCGGGGGCGGTCTGGTGGTCACCAACGCGCATGTGGTCGCCGGCGAGGACGAAACCGTGATCCAACGCAGTGACGGCAGCGAGGTGAGGGCGAGCGTGGTGGCATTCGACCCTCGTCGAGACCTCGCCATACTCAGCGCTCCAGGCCTCGACCGACCGGCCTTGGTGTTGCGAGATGTGGGGGAGGGCGCCACCGGTGCGGTGTTCGGCCACCCCGGCGGTGGGGCTCTACGGGCTGCACCGTTCGAGGTCGGCCGGGCCGTGACCGCCACGGGGACCGACATCTACGACCGTGAGCGCACTGAGCGCAAGGTGCTGATCCTCTCCTCGAACCTGGCACCGGGAGACTCGGGCGCAGCGTTGGTCGATCCGGAGGGACGAGCCGTGGGGGTCGCGTTCGCGATCGCACCGGACAAGCCAGGCGTTGCCTATGCCCTGGACGTCGAGGAGCTCCAGGCGGTGCTCGCCGGTGACCTCAGCCAGCGGGTCGATACCGGGCCCTGTCTGAGCTGACGCGGTCGCGCGGGCGCTACGTGAGGCCGAGCGCGGTGATGACAAAGATCAGGCTCAGCGCTCCGACGAGATCCACGGTGGAGCTGACGAGCGGTATCCCGTAGGTGTCAGGGTCGATGTCGGACCGTACGGCCACGATGGTGCCGTAGTACGCGATGAGGAGCACAGCGAGCATCGCGATGGCACCTCCGAGAACGGACGCGGCGACCAGGTGGCTCACCCCCGGTGACGTGACGCCGAGCACCTGTGCCACGACGTGCGCGCCGAGTCCGTTCACGACGAACACGGGGAGGCTCAGAGCAGCAACGAATCCGAGGTCTTCCCGCGCCGATCGGGAGGGAAGAGCGGTCGGTGGTGCAAGCCCGAGGAGCAGCTTGCTCGAGAGTCGTCCCGAAAGGATGCCCCCGAGCGCGCCCGCGCTCGAGAGGTGAGCGGGTACGAGGATGAGCAGGGCGGGCAACGCCGAGAACGTCACGAGGCGCCGCTCAAGCGCCACCCCGGCCAAGCCGCTCACGAGTCCCGCAGCAACGAGCACCGGGATGGAGGTCCGCACGATCCGGCGCATATGGGGGAGCGACGTGATCGTGCCCCCGACCAGGGCCGCGATCGCCACGCCCGCCAGGATCCACCCGGCCCCGGTGCTGATGAGACCGAAGCCGAGCAGCCCAGTGGCGAGCCAGAGGGCAGGCAACGTGAGCACGTCCCCCAAGGTGGACACAAGAGGAGCGGTGACGTTGTCGAGGTCCCACCCGTAGCGCACCGCCCCGGCCGCGAGCCCGATCGTGGCCGCCAGTACAGGCAGGGATGCCACGGCGCCACCGCCGATGGACACCAGGGCCAGGTCCGCCAGGCCGATGGTGTGTCCGAGGCCGAGCCCGACCGAGATGACGGCGACCAGCAGCACCAAGACCGCCGACATGCCCAAGGTGAGCGCGCCCGCTGCCAGCACGTTCTGGCCCAGCATGGTGTTGCGCCGAAGGCGGAGCTGCAGGTCACCGGCATGGATGGACGTCGAGACGCGATTGCCCAGTGAGCCGAAGATGTTACCGCGCAGGCCGATGGCTGCTGGCACGAGCAGAAGCAACCCCGGTCGACGTTCAAAGGTGTGGGTAAGCGATCCGAGGACGCCTCCCGCCACCAGGCTGGTCGAGGAGTTCAGCGCGAGCGCGACGAGCCCCTGCCGGGCGTCGGGGCCAGACAGAGGGCGGGGGGCCATGGGGGCCGTCCCGTCGGGGTCGAACTTGGATGCTGCACGGCGAGCACGCTACCGCGGGGGTCCCGCCGGCAGGTACATGCGACCCCGAACGCGACGATGGGGCCCGTCGGGCCCCATCGTCATCGATCGTTGGCTCGGGTCAGTCGACCTCGATGAAGATGCACTCCCCGGGGCACTCTTCGGCAGACTCGATGGTGGCCTCTTCTTGACCGGCAGGTACGGGAGCGATCGCCTCGGCGCCGCCCGGATCGGCGAGGACCTTGTCGCCGTCTTTCACGTAGGCGAGGCCGTCGTCGAGGAGGGTGAAGACAGTGGGCGCGATCTCTTCGCAGAGTCCGTCGCCGGTGCAGAGATCCTGGTCGATCCAGACCTTCATGGTGGGGCTACCTCGTGTAGGGATCCGGGTGGTCGTTCACCATAGCGCGCCAGCGAGTTAACCCGGCAACAACCGGGGAAACCCGGGCGTTGCATGGGTAGAGGCCGGTGTAGGGTCCGCGCAGCGTCGATGTACGGAGGTGGTCCCGGTCGCTGAGTCGGACGAAGAGGCAGGAGAGCCGACAGGGTCGGAGGACCTGTCCGACCACACGCGCGCGCTCGAGCTCGAAGAGGAGGTCATCTCCCTTCGCCGACGTCTGCAGGACGCCCCCAAGCGAGTTCGGACCCTCGAGGAGCGACTTCTCGAGACCAAGGGCCAGCTGGCCCAGGCGGTCTCGCAGAACGAGAAGCTCACCTACACACTTCGTGAGGCAAGGGACCACATCGCCGCCCTCCGCGAAGAGGTCGACAAGCTCACCCAGCCGCCGTCCGCCTACGGCACGCTCCTGGGGAGCAACGCGGACGGCACGGTGGACGTGTTCACGGGTGGCCGCAAGGTGCGGGTCGCCGTCCATCCGGAGCTGGGCGATGAGCCCCTCACTCGCGGCGCTGAGGTAGTCCTCAACGAATCGTTGAACGTCGTGCTCTCCCGCGGCGCCGACCTCACTGGTGAAGTCGTCACCATGAAGGAGCGGCTCGAGGGGAACCGTGTGCTGATCGTCGGTCGGGCCGATGAGGAGCGCGTGGTCGAGCTGATCGACGACCTCCAGGACGCGAAGCTGCGCAACGGTGACACGTTGCTGCTCGACCCGCGTTCTGGACTCGTGCTCGAGAAGCTGCCCCGGCCCGAGGTCGAGGAGCTCGCCCTCGAGGAGGTCCCCGACATCGACTACGAGGACATCGGTGGCCTCGACGAGCAGATCGAGCAGATCGCCGACGCGGTCGAGCTCCCGTTCCTGCATCAGGACCTCTTCCTCGAGCACAAGCTCCCGGCCCCCAAGGGGATCTTGCTGTACGGCCCTCCGGGCTGCGGGAAGACGCTGATCGCCAAGGCTGTAGCGAACAGCCTTGCCAAGAAGGTCGCCGCGGTCACTGGTGACACTGCGCGGTCGTACTTCTTCAACATCAAGGGGCCGGAGCTCCTGAACAAGTACGTCGGAGAGACCGAGCGCCAGATCCGTCTCGTGTTCCAGCGCGCTCGGGAGAAGTCCGAGGAGGGCTGGCCGGTCATCATCTTCTTTGACGAGATGGACTCGATGTTCCGTACGCGAGGCACCGGGATCAGCTCGGATATGGAATCCACGATCGTGCCCCAGCTCCTCGTGGAGATCGATGGCGTCGAGTCGCTGAAGAACGTGATCGTGATCGGCGCGTCCAACCGTGAGGACCTCATCGACCCAGCGATCCTGCGCCCCGGTCGTCTCGACGTGAAGATCAAGATCGAGCGTCCCACCGAGGAAGCCGCCGCGCAGATCTTCGCCCGCTACCTCACGCCCGACCTCCCCCTTGACGCCGACACGGTCCAGTCGCTCGGTGGCGGCGACCCGGCGAAGGCCATCCAAGGAATGATCGAGGCCACCGCTGCCGAGATGTACCGCACGGATGAGACCAACCAGTTCCTCGAGGTCACCTATCAGAACGGTGACAAGGAGATCATGTACTTCAAGGACTTCTCGTCTGGAGCCATGATCGAGAACATCGTGCGACGAGCCAAGAAGCTTGCGATCAAGCGCCTGCTCGCGGGCGGCACCAAGGGCATCCAGGTGGATGACCTCATCGAGTCGATCCACCAGGAGTACAAGGAGCACGAGGACCTGCCGAACACCACGAACCCCGACGACTGGGCGAAGATCTCGGGCAAGAAGGGCGAGCGGATCATCTACGTGCGCACGATCGTCCAGCACACCGCCGACGCCGAACCGCAGGGCGGGCGATCGATCGAACGGGTCACCACCGGCCAGTACCTCTAGGGCGGAGGCGCGACATGGCCATCCCAAAGGTTCTCGGCATCGAGACGGAGTACGGCATCGTCATCCGTGGCGGTGACTCGAACCCGATTGCGGCGTCGTCGGTTCTCATCAACGCCTACGTGCAGGAGCTTGCCCGCGCTGGAGAGGCGACCGGCTCGTCCCGTATCGGGTGGGACTTCGAAGACGAACAACCTGGAAACGACGCGCGTGGCTTCAACGCGGACGGAGCCATGCCCCCCGAGGTGGAGACCCACCTCGTGAACGCGGTCCTCACCAACGGTGCCCGGTACTACGTCGATCACGCCCATCCTGAGCTGTCCACGCCGGAGTGTGCGGACCCCCGCTCGATCGTCGTGTACGACCGCGCCGCGGAGAGGATCCTGCAGCGCTCAATGACTGCTGCCACGTCCCTCCTGCCCGACGGACAGGAGATCGTGGTCTACAAGAACAACTCCGACCGCAAAGGCAACAGCTACGGCTGTCATGAGAATTACCTCATGGATCGCCAGGTGCCGTTCTCAAAGATCGTCGCTCACGTCATCCCGCACTTCGTCACGCGTCAGGTCTTCACGGGAGCGGGCAAGGTCGGCACGGAGGCGGCGGCGCTCACGAGCGCGGATGTGCCCTTCCAGCTGACGCAGCGGGCCGACTTCTTCGAGGAGGAGGTGGGGCTCGAGACCACCCTCAAGCGCCCGATCGTCAACACGCGCGACGAACCGCACGCCGATGCGCAGAAGTACCGACGACTTCACGTCATCGTCGGCGACGCCAACCTGTCGGAGGTCGCCACCTTCCTGAAGGTCGGTACCACCGCGATGGTGCTCTCCATGATCGAGGACGATTGGCTTACGCGCGACCTCCTCCCGGCTCGTCCGGTGCAGGCACTCCGCCATGTGTCCTACGACCTCACCCTGGCCCGACCCATCGACCTCGCCGATGGGTCATCCATAACGGCCGTCGACGTTCAGTGGGAGCTGTTCGGGCGGGCCCGGAAGTACGCCAACGAGCGCGGGCTCGACTGCATCGGCGGCGATGAAGTCGGGGAGGAGGTGCTTCGCCGGTGGGAAGCGGTGCTGACGGCCCTCGAGACCGACCCGGGCCGGGTGGCTGACCAGGTCGACTGGGTCGCCAAGCATCGGGTGATCGATGGCTACCGCGACCGGCATGACCTGCGATGGGACGACGCTCGGCTCGCCGCGATGTGCCTGCAGTACCACGATCTGCGACCCGAGAAGTCGCTTGCAGCCCGAGTTGGGCTAGAGCGGATCGCGGGTGACGACGAGATCGACACCGCGATGTCCGAGCCGCCCCCCGACACGAGGGCCTACTTCCGGGGTCGCTGTCTGCAGCGCTGGCCCGAGAGCATTGTGGCCGCCAACTGGGACTCGTTGGTGTTCGACGTGGGTGGCGATCCGCTGCGTCGGGTACCGATGATGGAACCGCTGCGTGGAACCAAGGCACATGTGGGTAGCCTCATCGACGAGTGCGAGAGCGCCGCCGATCTGCTCCAGAAGCTGGGGCAATAGACCGAGGAACTGACATGGCCGAACGTGAGCAGAAGAAGAAGCAAGCGCCGACCAAGACCGACGACGTCGTCGAGGACGTCCCCGCGAAGTCCGAGCAAGGCGAGAAGATCAAGGCCGAGCTCGACGACATCCTCGACGACATCGACGAGGTGCTCGAATCCAATGCAGAGGATTTTGTCAAGTCGTACGTTCAGAAGGGTGGCGAGTAGCCGCCCCAATCCGGCTGTTACAACTTCCTCCCAGGGTCGAAGGTCATCCCACAACGCGTGGTTGGTCTCGAGCCAGGCGTCGTCAGGACTCGAGGACGGCCTTGATGCGATCGACCGTCCGCTGGATGCCCTTGGCCATGGCGGCGGGCCGACGGGCTACCACGTCGTAGAGGAAGCCCCGCACCCCGGTCTGCGGGTCGTACGCGTACGACTCGGTGAGAGTGGTGGCCCCATCAGCCTCCGTGAGCTCGTAGCGCCAGGTTGTGTAGCCCTCGGCGATGAACTCGAAGACCTTGTCGGGCACGCACTCGGTGACCTCGGAGGTGGTGGTCCAGCGCTTGAGCGTGATGGGACCGACGTGGGCGATGTTGTCGCCCTCGAACTTGGCGCCGACCGCTGGGCCGGTGGCTGGGGCGACCCAGCGCCCTCCGGTGCACTCAGGGCTCCACTCGCCCATGCGAGCAATGTCGGAGACGGCCGCAAAGACCTCGGCGGCGGGGCGGTTGATGAGGGCGGTGGCTGAGGCTTCGACCATGACTCCGGTCTAGCCGTCGGCCGGTGGGACCGCGCGGTCCACTGATGTCGCTAGCCTCCGTTGTCGTATGACCCTTCCGATCTTCTCGGCCTCAGACGACCCAGGCCCCTCATTCGCGGACCTGCTCCACCGGGTGCGGCCACAGGGGCCGCTCCCGGAAGGCACGGAACCGCTGGCGATCACCCACGGCACCACCGTGCTCGGTGTGCGCTATCCCGACGGCGTCGTGATGGCTGGCGATCGCCGGGCCACCGCCGGCAACCTCATTGCCCACAAGACGATGGAGAAGGTCTTCCCGGCTGATCGCTACAGCGGCGTGGCGATCGCCGGTGCCGCCGGACCTGCAGTCGAGATGGTGAAGCTCTTCCAGCTCCAGCTCGAGCACTACGAGAAGGTGGAAGGTCAAGTGCTGAGCCTTGAAGGCAAGGCCAACCAGCTGAGCAACATGGTGCGCAGCCATCTCCCGGCCGCGATGCAAGGCATGGCCGTCGTGCCGCTGTTTGCTGGCTACGACCTCCGCCGTGGGGTCGGCCGTCTGTTCAGCTATGACGTCACCGGCGGCCGCTACGAGGAGCTCGACCACATTGCGTCGGGCTCCGGCAGCCTGCACGCCGGCACAGTGGTGAAGCTCGGGTTCCGAGATGACCTGACCCGCGACGAAGCGATCGACCTTGTCGTCAATGCTCTCTATCAGGCTGCTGACGCGGACTCAGCGACCGGCGGACCTGATCTCATCCGAGGGATCTTCCCGGTCGTCGCCACCGTCACCGCCGAGGGGTACACCCGGGTGGACGACGGTGAGCTCCGAACGCGTGTGGAGGCGCTCATCGCCGGAGGTGGTGCCCGATGAGCATGCCCTTCTACGTCGCTCCAGAGCAGGTGATGAAGGACCGGGCTGACTACGCACGGAAGGGCATCGCCCGGGGGCGCAGCGCACTGGCAATCCTGTACGCAGACGGGATCCTGATCGCGGCCGAGAACACCTCGGGCACGCTGCACAAGGTCAGCGAGATCTACGACCGCATCGCGTTTGCCGGGGTCGGCAAGTACAACGAGTTCGACCAGCTCAGGATTGCAGGCGTACGCCACGCAGACCTCAAGGGGTACAGCTACAGCCGCGAGGATGTGGATGCACGGAGCCTGGCCAACGCCTACGCACAGATGCTCGGCCAGATCTTCACGCACGAGATGAAGCCGATGGAGGTCGAGATCCTCGTGGCGGAGGTGGGTGCCGGCTCGATCGACGACCAGATCTTCCACATCGTCTACGACGGCTCGGTGGTGGACGAGGATCGCTACAGCGTCATTGGCGGCGACGCTGAGGCGATCGCGGGGCGCCTGGAGGAGCTGTTCCAACCGAGCCTCGACCTCGCTGGCGCGCTGAACGCTGCGGTCTCGGCCCTCGCCGGCCCCGAGCGTGTCCTGGCACCCACCGATCTGGAGGTAGCGGTGCTGTCCCGCAGCAACGGCCGCAGAGCGTTCCGTCGCGTCGAGGACGCCGAGCTCACCACCCTGCTGCCCGCCGTCTGACGCCGTCCCCCTCCGAGGTTCGGGGCATGGGGGTACCGAATCCGGGCACTGGTGCCCCCAACCTAGGTGTGGGTGGAAGTCGCGCCCTCCGCTACGAGTGAGCGGCACCCCGATAGGTTGCTCCGCATGGAGCGTCGGATCTTCGGACTCGAGAACGAGTACGGCGTCACGTGCACGCTCCGGGGTCAACGACGCCTGAGCCCCGACGAGGTGGCCCGCTACCTGTTTCGACGTGTGGTGTCCTGGGGGAGGAGCAGCAACGTGTTCCTCGCCAACGGCGCTCGGCTGTACCTCGACGTCGGGTCGCACCCTGAGTACGCCACCCCGGAATGCGACTCGATCCTGGATCTGGTCACCCATGACAAGGCGGGGGAGCGGATTCTCGAGCAGCTCCTCGGATCGGCAGAGCAGCGGCTGCGGGAAGAGGGCATACGTGGGGTGATCTACCTCTTCAAGAACAACACTGACTCCGCCGGGAACAGCTATGGCTGCCACGAGAACTACCTCACCTCGAGGCGCGACGACTTCGGTCACTACGCCGAGGTGCTCATACCGTTCTTCGTGTCACGGCAGATCTACGCCGGAGCTGGCAAGGTGCTCCAGACCGCCCGCGGCGCGATGTACTGCATCTCCCAGCGGGCCGAACACATCTGGGAAGGCGTCAGCTCAGCCACGACGCGGAGCCGCCCGATCATCAACACCCGGGACGAGCCCCACGCCGATGCCGAGCGCTACCGGCGGCTGCACGTCATCGTGGGCGACTCGAACATGAGCGAGTACTCCACCTTCTTGAAGGTCGGGGCGACGTCGATTCTGCTCCGCATGTTGGAGGACTCAACCCAGGTGCTGCGCGATCTCACCCTGGAAAATCCGATCCGAGCGATTCGCGAGATCAGCCACGACACGACCTGTCGGCGGAAGGTACGGCTCGCCAACGGTCGCGAGCTCTCCGCTCTCGACATTCAGTCCGAATACCTTGCCAAGGCATTGAAGTATGCCGAGAGCAAGGGCGTCAGTCCTCTGGAAAAGCAGGCACTCCAGATGTGGGAGCACTGCGTCTCGACCATCGAGCGCGACCCGATGGACCTCGACCGCGAGTGCGACTGGGTGATCAAGCACAAGCTCATCGAGGGCTATCGGGCGAAGCACGATCTGCCCTTGACACACCCGAAGGTCGCGCTGATCGACCTGCAGTACCACGACATCAGTCGCAACCGCGGGCTCTTCTACAAGATGCAAGCCGCCGATCTCGTCGAGCGGGTCTGTACCGATGCCGACATCGACGAAGCGGTTGAGACCCCACCGCAGACCACGCGGGCACGCCTGCGTGGGGAGTTCATCCGCCGGGCCAAGGAGCGCAAGCGCGACTACACGGTGGATTGGGTCCACCTGAAGCTCAACGATCAGGCCCAGCGCACGGTCCTGTGCAAGGACCCCTTCCGCTCCCGTGACGAGCGGGTCGAGAAGCTCATCGCATCGCTCTAGTGCCCAGCTTTCGCACGGCCGCTGTCACCGAAGTTCTGCTGGAGCGCTCGGGTCTCCAGCGGGTCCTCACCGAAGCGGGCCGGGCGTATGTGCTCACGCAGCTGACCGGACCAGTGGCGGTGGGGGATCGTGTCATCCTCAACACGACGGCCGTGGAGCTCGGCCTTGGCACGGGCGGCTGGCACGTCGTGCACTGGAACCTCTCGCACGACACATGGAGCGAGCCCGGCCCCGGGCACATCATCAAGCTTCGGTACACGAGCCTGCAGACCGACACGGGGGCAGCTGAGGAGGCCAACCCGGATCTGAGCAGTGACCTCGGCGGAATGCCCGTGGTGGCATGCAGCCTGCACAGCCAGGTCCCCTGTGTGGCAGCCGCCCTGCTGGCCGCGGTCCCGACCGCGCGCATCGTCTATGTGATGACTGACGGTGCCGCCCTTCCCATCGCTCTGTCGGACCTCGTCGTGGGCATGGTGACCCATGCGCTGGTCGCAGCCACCATCACGGCGGGCCATGCCTTCGGTGGAGATCTCGAAGCGGTCTCGATCCCTTCGGCACTGGTGCTGGCTCGAAGCGCACTGGGCGCTGATGTGGCAATCGTGGCCATGGGTCCGGGCGTCGTCGGTACGGGCTCACCGCTGGGTACGTCGTCCGTTGAGGTGGCCAACGTTCTCGACGCCGCGGCAGCGCTGCGCGGGCGACCGGTGGCAGCGTTGCGCATGAGCAGCGCCGACGCTCGAGAGCGGCACCGAGGAGTCAGCCACCACTCGCGTACGGCGCTCGACCTCACGCGATCCACGGTCACCGTCGCATCACCCCACGAGGGGGCGTTCTCGCATGAGCGACACGACGTGCGGGTTGTTGAGCCGCCTGAGATGGCACCCCTCCTCGCCGCTGCTGGGGTCGCGGTCACGACCATGGGACGCGGACCCGACGAGGACCCTCTGTTCTTTGCTGCGGCGGGTGCGGCAGGGACGCTGACCGCCCAGCTCCTACAGCCTGGTGGTTAGTGTCAGCCCGTGTCGGCCGCGAAGCTCGAGCGACTCCTGAACCTCACAGCTCTGCTCCTCGACACGCCGCGCCCCATCTCCGCTGAGTCGATCCAGTCGCAGATCGAGGGGTACCCACGCGAGCAGGCGTCGTTCCGCCGCGCCTTTGAGCGTGACAAGGACGAGCTTCGATCGATGGGCATTCCGCTGCACGTGGAGCGGGTTCCGGGGACGATGCCCGCCGTTGACGGCTATCGCATCCCGCGCGAGGAATACGCCCTGCGGGACCCCGGACTGGACAGCGACGAGCTTGCGGCACTCCACCTCGCCGCTTCAGCGGTGCAGGTCGAAGGTCTCCCGGCGACGGAGGGCCTGCTCAAGCTCGGTGGTCTCGTGTCGAGCTCAGGGGGAGGCGACCTGGGCGTGCACGTGACACCACTTCCCGCCGACCCGAACCTGGGGGTCCTCTTCACCGCGGGCGCCTCTCGGACGCCGGTGTCGCTGAGCTACCGCTCCGAGGCTCGCATCGTCGATCCTCACCGTCTCGACTTCCAACGTGGCCGCTGGTATCTGACCGGCTTCGACCATCTCCGCGGGGCGCCCCGCAACTATCGACTGGATCGAATCGAGGGCGCGGTGACGCTCACCGACCTGCCGAGCTTCGCCGCCCCCCATATCGACGTCCCTGGGCAGGCGAGGGGTGCGTGGGAGCTCGGCGCGGAAGACCCCATCCAGGCGGTCATTCGGATCGATGGGGCGCAGGCCCGCTGGGTCGTGCAACACGTTGGGCCTGATCGCGTCCGTGGCGACCCTGCTCTCGAGGGCAGCGAGGACGACAGCGTGGTTGTGGAGCTGCCCGTGACCAATCGGTCTGCCCTACGGTCCTTCGTGCTGTCGTTCCTAGAGCACGCGGAGATTCTGGAGCCTCAGGAGCTGCGTGACGATCTCGTGCGCTGGCTGGAGCAGGTGTCGTGACTCCCGCCCGGCCGACATCCGGTGCCCGACTGCAGCGCCTGCTCTCGATGGTGCCCTGGATCGCCGGTCACGATGGCCCACTCGTCAGTGAGGTGTGCGAGCGGTTCGATCTCACTCCCGAGGAGCTCGCCGCGGACTTGGAGGTTGTCTGGTTGGTGGGCCTCCCGCCCTACACGCCAGATGCGCTCATCGATGTGGTGCAAGAAGGCGAGCGTGTGTGGATCCACTACGCGGACGTGTTCGCATCACCGCAACGCCTCACACCTGAACAGGCCGTGGCGCTGCTCACGGCCGGAGCCTCTGTGCTCGCGCTCCCCGGCGCTGACGAAGCCGGCGCCTTGGCCCGAGGCGTTGCCAAGCTGGCTGGGGTGTTGGGCGTGGACGCGGAACAGGTGCTCGAAGTCGACCTCGGGGGAGCTGGAGCCGAAGTCCTCGACGTGCTCCGAACAGCGGTGAGGAACCGTCGTCGTGTCCACCTCGACTACTACTCCTTCGGACGGGACGCACGCACCCACCGCGACGTCGATCCGTATCGGGTACACGCGGACGACGGCAGCCTGTACCTGCTCGGACACTGTCATCTCGCTGAGGCCCGACGGCGCTTCCGTGTTGACCGCATCGCGACGGCCACTCTGCTCGACGAGACCTTCGATCCTCCTGAGCTCGACGCCGCAGGCAGGCTCTTCGAGCCAGACGACGACGACCCGCGCGTGGTGCTGCGACTCGCGAGCGCCGCGCGTTGGGTGGCCGAGGTCTACCCGGTCGAGTCAGTCGAGGAGCAGGCAGACGGCACGCTGCTCGTCACCCTGGCCGTGGCCGCCGAGGCCTGGCTGGAGCGTCTGCTCATCAGCATCGGCCCAGATGGCGAGATGACGGAAGCGCCGACCGAGATGCGTGGAGCGGGCGCCCGCGCTGCTGCTCGGATCTTGGCCCGCTACCGTTGACCCGCTGTGCCCGACGCCCCCGAGTCCTTCACCCCCATGCTCGAGGCGGAGCGCCCGTCTACGGCACACGCTGACGACCGATCGCTGGAGCGCGCCCGATCTCTCGTCGAGTGGATTGCCGTCGTGGTCGGCGCTCTGGTGGTGGCGCTTGTCGTCAAGACCTTCCTGTTCCAGGCCTTCTACATCCCATCAGCCTCGATGGAACCGACCCTCGAGAAGGGCGACCGAGTACTGGTGAACAAGGTGAGCTACAAGGCCCACGATGTGCGACGGGGGGACGTCGTGGTGTTCGAGCTCCCGGCAGGATCGGTGGGGCCGGACGGGATCAAGGACCTGATCAAGCGCGTGATCGGTCTGCCCGGTGACACGATCGAGACCCGGGATGGCGCGGTGTACATCAACGACCGCCGCCTCAGCGAGCCGTACCTACCGAGCGGGACCCTGACTGGGGCTCCAGCGGACGGGACCAACCCCGAGATCCGCCGCCAGGTGGTGCCCGACGGACGCGTCTTCGTCATGGGTGACAACCGGAGCAACTCCCATGACAGCCGCTACGACGATCGGGGCCCGATCCCCATCGACTCGATCGTGGGCCGTGCCTTCGTCCTCGTGTGGCCTCCCCACAAGATGGGAGCGCTCTAGGGCCTCAGGCGGCGCGGGAGAGGGCGTCGACCATTCGGTCAACATGGTCGCTGTAGACGGCGTCCACGCCCGCGTCGAGCAGGCCGTCGAGGATCCGGTTGTGTTGTGCGTCCCACCCGAAGCACAGCACGCCAAAGCGGTGGAAGAGCGCGACGAGGCCCCCACTCCACTCGCTGTGATGCAGGTTCACGGCGTCGATGCCCGCACCCGCGAGCTCGGCTGCACGACGCTCTGGTCCCTCGGGCATGTGGCCGAGAAACGTCGAGTCGACGAGACGGACGGCGGCGTTGCGCTGCCGCCAGGCGACAACCTGTGCGGTCTCGTGATGGCAGAGCCACAGGTGGTTGAGCGCAGTGTCGCCTGCGGCGCTGGCGACCTCGATGACGCGTTCGAAGGCCTCAGGGTCTTTGACATCGAGAGAGAGGTCGACATCCGGTCCCGCGAGCCTGTACAGGTCGGCGAGCGTGGGCATGTGGTCGGGGAGGTCGGCCCGAACGAGGGACCTGATCGGGTGCCGTCGAAGTCCTCGCCGAACAACACCGTCGTGGTCGAGGATGGCCTCCCCGTCAGCCGTGAGCCAGACGTCGCTCTCGAGGCCGGTGGCACCCAGGCGAAGGCCTAGATCAAAGGCCTCAAGGGTGTTTTCTGGGGCATTTGCCCGTGCTCCCCGGTGGGCGAACCCAATCGGGGGGCAGCGCAGCGAAGGAAGCCGGGTGGGCACAGCGGCCCATTGTGGCAGACCGCGCTCAAGGCTCTGGTCCGATCGGCCGACAACTCTCCCAGTGAATCCAGGACATCGAGAGGCGAGGGCGAACATGGCGACCGTCATCAAGGCAAGCTGTCAGGAGTGCGGAGATGTTGAGCTCACCGTGGGCGAGCTGAGCGTGCGGGTGTGCGAAACCGCCACCCAGAGCAGCTATGTCTTCCGGTGCCCGACCTGCCAGATGACCGTGTCCAAGCCGGCCGAGCAGCGGATCATCGATCTTCTCGTGGCCTCAGGGGTTGAGCTCGTGGAGTGGCGGCTTCCAGCGGAGCTGTTCGAGGTCCGAGACGGTCAGCCGATCACGCACGACGATCTCATCGACTTCCATGCGCTGCTTCAGTCGGACGACTGGTTCGCCGACGTCCTCGCACTGGGCAACACGGGTTGAGGCTCAGGTAGCCTCACGTGATGTCCCTGCTTTGGGCGGTTCCTCCGGTCGCCATGGCCGTGGCGGTCGCCATCACAATCGCGCTGCTGCGTGACATCACCAACGAGACCGGTGCCATCGCCGATCAGTTGCGCCGTCTCGAGGATGTGCGGGTGGCAGTCGCTGGGGTGCGAGCCGACGCAGCACAGACCCGGGCGTCGCTACACGCCCTGCGAGCTCGCTGATCTGACTCCTCAGTACACTCGCCGCCATGTTCAACATCGGCGGCGGCGAGGTCGTCGTCATCGCGCTGGTCGCCCTGATCGTGCTGGGGCCACAGCGGCTGCCAGACGCCGCTCGTCAGGCCGGGAAGATGCTGGCCGACCTCCGCCGGCTCTCCTCAGGCTTCCAGGACGAGCTCAAGGGAGCCTTCGACGACTCGGCGATCAACGGGCCCGCCATAGAGCACCGCGAGTCGATGGGGAGCGTGCCGGCAGACAGCAGCGCGATGTCGAGTGCGATCGCGTCCGTCAGCGAGCAGCACCCACCACGACGGACACCGCTCCAGGCCGCGCCGAACGCTGAGCCAGCGAAGAGCACTCGTGCCAAGAAGGCCGGGAACAAGCCGGCCAAGCGGCCGTCCGCCGAGGGCAAGTGAGTCGGCTGGTCAGCCCCATGGAGGACGGCGAGTCGCGCATGTCGCTGGTCGAGCACCTGACGGAGCTCCGGGATCGCCTCATCAAGATCGTCCTGGCTGTCGTCGTTGGCATGGTGGCGGCGTTCCTGCTCTACAACCACATCTTCAGCTTCCTCCTCGAGCCCTACGAGCACATCGCAAACACTCGCAATTCCCTCACCGACGGAAAGCTTCTCCAGGTCGACCCACTCGAGGGCTTCGGCATCCGCATGAAGCTGGCCGCGTACGGCGGGATCGGTCTTGCGATGCCAGTGATCCTCTGGCAGATCTGGCGCTTCGTGACACCAGGTCTGTACCCGCACGAGCGCCGCTACGCGGTGCCATTTGTGGTGAGCGCGCTCGCTCTCTTCGTCATGGGTGCTGGCCTCGCCTATTACACACTGCCCCGAGCGCTCGATTTCTTGGTCGACATTGGCGGTTCCGACAACTTCGTGACGGCGTTCGCGCCGGGGAAGTACTTCACCCTCATCACCTACATGATGTTGGCGTTCGGAATCGGTTTCGAGTTTCCGATCCTGCTCATCTTCCTGCAGATGGCGGGGATCTTGAGCGTGGGGTCGCTGCGGAGGTTTCGGCGTTACGCGATCGTAGGAATCTGTGTGCTGGTTGCCGTCATCACCCCATCGGGTGACCCGATCAGCATGCTCATGCTGTCGGTTCCAATGGTCCTCTTCTACGAGATATCGATTCTCGTCGGATTGCTGATCGAACGCCGCCGGGTGGCGTCGGCTGCGACCTGATGAGCGAGCCGCGCTCGCTGGAGATGGCGGCGGACTTCGTCCTCGACCCCTTTCAGACGCGCTCCATGGCGGCGATCGACGCCGGACGGTCGGTGCTCGTCGCCGCTCCAACGGGCTCCGGCAAGACCTTGGTGGCGGAGCACGCCGTGGCCCGTGCGCTTGCACAAGGCGGGAAGGCGTTCTACACCGCTCCGATCAAGGCACTGTCCAACCAGAAGTTCACGGACTTGTCGCGCCGCTACGGAAGTGAGCGCGTCGGCCTCCTCACCGGGGACAACTCCATCAACGGAAATGCGCCCGTCGTCGTGATGACGACCGAGGTGCTGCGAAACATGATCTATGCGCGGTCGGACGCCCTGAGCGGGCTTCGAGTCGTCATCCTCGACGAGGTGCACTATCTGCAGGACGCGTATCGCGGGCCGGTGTGGGAGGAGGTCATCATCCACCTGCCGGTCGAAGTCCGGCTCGTGTGCTTGTCGGCCACCGTCTCAAACGCTGAAGAGCTAGCGGAGTGGATTTCGACGGTTCGTGGGCCAACCGAGGCGGTGATCGAGGAGCGCCGGCCCGTAGAGCTGCACAATCTCTACCTCGTGGGCGACAAGTCCAGTGACGACCTACACCTGCTCCCGACGCTTGTCGACGGACACGCCAACCCGGAGGCGGCCCGGCTCGACGACGATGCCCTTCACCGGTCCGGGAGGGGCCAGCGCGGTCGTCCCCGGCGGCGGTTCTTCACACCCAGGCGGGTCGAGGTGATCGAGCGTCTCCGGGAGGGGGGCATGTTGCCGGTGATCACCTTCATCTTCAGCCGCAACGCCTGCGACGAGGCCCGCGATGTGTGCCTGGACGCTGGCCTTCGCCTCACCACCCCCGACGAGCGCGCCCGCGTGCGCTCCATCGTCGACGAGCACACCGCCGGACTCCCTGTCGGAGATCTGGCAGTGCTCGGCTTCGATCGGTTCCTGGCCGGCCTGGAGGCAGGGGTCGCAGCGCATCACGCCGGAATGGTCCCGCCGTTCAAGGAAGCCGTTGAGGCCTGCTTCACGGCAGGGCTGATCAAGGCCGTGTTCGCGACCGAGACGCTCGCGATGGGTGTCAACATGCCCGCTCGTTCGGTGGTGATCGAGCGACTCACGAAGTTCACGGGTGAGCGCCGGGAGCTGTTGACGCCCGGCGAGTACACCCAGCTCACCGGCCGGGCGGGACGTCGTGGCATCGATGACGTCGGATATGCCGTGGTGCTGTGGTCGCCCTTCGTCCCGTTCGATCAGGTGGCAGCGCTGGCCTCCAGTCGGACCTATGCGCTGCACTCTGCCTTCCGACCGACCTACAACATGGCGGTCAACCTGGTGCGCTCCTACGAGCCCGAGCAGGCACACCACCTGCTCAATCTCTCCTTTGCCCAGTTTCAGGCCGACAAGGCCGTGGTGCGTCTCGAGGCCCGACTCGAGCGGCAATCCGTGCGATTGGCTCGACTACGGGCAGAGGCGGAGTGCTCGTATGGGAGTGTGGAGGAGTACCGGCAGCTTCGACGTGGCGATGCAGCCTTACGGGGTCGAGGTGAGGCCTCTGCGGGGCACGTCTCGTTGGAACGAACGTATGCCGCGCTGAGCAGCCTGAGCCCAGGTGAGGTGGTCATCGTGGATGGCCAGCGCCTAGCGGTTCTCAGCGTTGCGTTCCGGAAGGGCAACCCCCGTCTGCGCGCCGTGGACGAGCGAGACAAGCTCCGCACGATCAACGCCGATGAGCTGCACAGCGTTCCGCGAGCGGTCGGAACCGTCGAGCTCCCGCTTCCGTACAACCCGAACAACCGGGCATTCCAACAGCAGGTCGGGAACCTTCTGCGCCGTGCCGTGGTGAGCGGCCCCGATCGTGCGGTCGACCAGGCTGAAGCGGGCATCGGCGATCCCGCCCAGGCCTATCTGATCCACGCGGTCGCAGACTGCCCTGATCGTGACGCGCACGTCCGCGCCGCCAGCCAAGCCGACCGAGTCGAGGGGGAGATCGGTGACCTGCGCCGCCAAGTGCGGGGAAGCACCGGGTCTCTCGCTCGCCGCTTCGATCGCGTGCTGCGGCTGCTGGAGACATGGGGCTATCTCGATGGCTGGACGGTGACAGAGCCGGGGACGGTCCTCGCTCGCACCTATCACGAAGCAGACCTACTTGTGGCGGAGGCTCTCACGACTGGAGTGTTCGACGAGCTGGACCCCGCTTCGCTGGCAGCGGTGGCGTCGTGTCTCACCTTTGAGCACCGTGGACGCGACCGGCCGCCCGACCCCCGGTTCCCATCGTCGACAGTGCGGGAGCGCTTTCGGGCGTTGGGGGACCTTGCGGCGGATCTCGCCGCTGACGAGGAGGCGGCAGGGCTGCCGATCACGCGCGCTCCAGACCCAGGGTTCGTACACCTTGCCCATGCCTGGGCGCTCGGCGGCGGGCTTTCGTCGGTCCTCGAAGGAGAGGAGCTGTCGGGAGGCGATTTCGTGCGCAACATCAAGCAGCTGATCGACCTGCTGCGCGGGATGGGCGATGTCGCTCCGTCGCCAATCACCGCAGTGCGAGCCCGGCAGGCCGCCGATTCCCTTGGACGCGGAGTTGTGACGGCCACCTCTTCGCTCGATGTCGAGATCGGTGAGGAGCCGGGATGACCATCCGCAAGGGTGAGGCCTGGGGCAGGGCCAGTCCGCTCCCGGCGGACGGCGCAGTGGTCCGCTCAGATGCCGAAGCACGCGCGATCGTGACCGCTGCCCGACGGCGCAACGCGGCCGTGCCAACACTCGGACTTCTGGCCGGGGACCTCTGCGCGACACTCGGCGGCGGTGGCGACGAGGCGCGACTGCATTCGCCGGAGGCCATGACCCTGCCGGTCGATCTTGGTTCGGTCCTGATCGACGGGCGGCAGCACTGGTTCGTGGCCCACCTCGTCGTTCGGCGGAGCTGGTGGCGCGGGCGGGTTGTTGCCGCGATGAACGCCCAGTACCTCGGGGATTGGGATGTCGCACCTCGGAGTCACCCAAACGATGGGCGCCTCGTGATCCTCGACGGGAACCCTCCGTTCGGCCAGCGAATCCTCGCCCGCCGGCGACTTCCGCTTGGCACCCACCTCCCGCATCCGGGCATCGACGTGCGTCGAGTCGCAGCGTTGCAGCTCGACCTCGAGCGACCGATGCCGATTGAGCTCGACGGGGAGCGTGTCGGTGTCGGCCGGCGCCTGTCGATCCGCGTCGAACCAGACGCACTGCATTGCGTCATCTGAGCTGACCGGCACCTCTGCGGCGCTACGGTCCAGCCGATGCACGCGTGGATCTTGGATGAGGCGCCCGGGGACTACCGGTGGGGAACGATCGACGACCCGGCCCTTGGGCCTGATGACGTGGCGGTGCGGCCGATGGCCAGCGCCCTCAACCACATGGATCTGTGGCTGACACGAGGGCAACCCAAGCCACACCTTCCGCATGTGCCGGGCTGTGACGTGGCGGGGGTGATCGTCGAGATCGGCGCGGATGTGAGCGGGATGGTCGTCGGGGACGAGGTGGTCGTGAACCCAGCTGTTTCGCCGCTCGATGCGGTGGTTGCGCTGGGCATCGATGCACCGCTCGGTCGAGGGTTTCAGATCCTGGGTGAACAGCGATGGGGAGGCCATGGTGACCGCGTTGTCGTGCCGTCGCGGAACATCATGCCCAAGCCAGCGGATCGGACCTGGGAGGAGTGCGCCGCATATCCCCTTGCCACGCTCACGGCCTGGCGTATGTTGCGGCGCGCCCGGTTGGCGGCTGGCGAGCGGTGCCTCATCGTGGGGGTGGGAGGTGGGGTGAGTGCGGCGGCGCTGCACCTCGCATTGCACATGGGTGCAGAGGTTCATGTGACCTCTCGTGATCCAGAGAAGCGCGCCGCCGCCCTGGCTCTGGGTGCGGTCGGCGCGTACGACTCGATGGGCGACTGGCCCGTGAAGGCCCATGTGGTGGTCGAGAGCGTCGGCCCGGCGACCTGGGACCGTTCCGTCGGCGCCCTCCTGCCTGGCGGGCGTCTCGCTGTTTGTGGCGGTACGTCGGGGCGGGATGTATCGGTCAACCTGCCGAAGCTGTTCTTCAAGCAGATCGAGATCATCGGCTCCACGATGGGGTCCTACAGCGAGTTCGCGACGGTGACGAGTCTGGTCAGCCAGGGCCTCGGGGTCTCAGTGGACAGCACCTTTCCGCTTCATGCCTACCCACAGGCGCTCGAGCGCCTGTCGCAGGGGTCCCAGCTCGGGAAGGTCGTCCTGACGCACCAGTAGGGTCTCGGCATGGATCTGGTGACCCTGAAGGAGCGCATGCAAGGGGAGATCGCTGCGCGAGCCGGTGTGCTCGTCGATGCGTCACGGGAGATCCACGCCCACCCAGAGCTCAACTACGACGAGCACTTCGCTCATGATCTGCTGACCTCGATGCTGGCTGACGGGGGCCTCGAGGTGGAGCGCGGCGCCTTTGATCTGGAGACCGCGTTCGTTGCCCGGGCAGGGTCGACCGGGCCCACCGTGGCCGTCCTCTGCGAGTACGACGCACTCCCGGGAATCGGCCACGCCTGCGGACACAACATCATTGCCACGGCGGGGATGGGTGCCGGATTGGCCGCGGCTGCCCTGGCCGAGGAGGCCGGCTGCAGGGTCGTCGTGTTGGGGACCCCGGCCGAGGAGGGCGGCGGCGGCAAGATCGTCATGGCCCAGCGAGGTGCGTTCGATGGGGTCGATGCGGCGCTGATGGTCCATCCTGCCGGCGCAGACCTCCCTCGGATGGAGGTCATCGCGGTGCAGGAGGTGTCGGCCACCTACGCGGGCGAGGCGGCGCACGCTGCTGCCTTTCCCCATCGGGGTCGGAACGCACTCGACGCGGCGGTGCTCGGCTACCAGAACGTCGCCGCGCTGCGGCAGCACATCCGGCCCAACGAGCGCGTGCACGGCATCATCGTGGATGGCGGCGACAAGCCAAACATCGTGCCCGCCCATGCCCGCACCGAGTGGATGGTCCGCTCGGGGAGCATCCGCACGCTGGCCCCTCTGAAGGATCGCGTCGAGGCCTGTCTGCGGGCCGGGGCAACGGCGGCCGGTTGCGATGTCGAGATCGCATGGAAGGCCGTCGTCTACGCCGACATGCTGGACAACGAGGTGATGGTTGGCCGGTACGTGGCCAACGCGACGGCGCTCGGCCGGACGATGGCTGCGTCTGATCCGAAGCTCAGCGTCGTGGGGAGCACCGACATGGGCAACGTGAGCTATGTCGTGCCGTCGATCCACCCCATGATCCAGGCGGCCCCGACCGGCGTACCCATCCACACGCCCGAGTTCGCGACCCATGCCGCCAGCGACCTGGGTGACCAGGCGGTGCTCGACGGGGCCACGGCGATGGCCTGGACCATCGCTGATCTATGGCTCGCCGACGGGGTGCTCGACGCCGTGAAGGCCGAGTTCTCGGCCACGATCGATCGGGTCGGGCCCGAGGCCCGACGGTCCGCGATCGGCGGGGGAGCCGGGGCGTAGCATCTGGGTCCCGCCCTGCCCCAGGACCATCGATGACCGTCTACATCGCCGAGGAGTTCACGCCCGACGAGGCCGACGTCCTCCGGCGCTACTTCACGAACCTCGATGGTCCGGTCTTTGCCCTGGTGAACCTTCCTGAGGTCGTCAAAGGGGCCCTGTTCGCTCGCTATTCGCGGAGCTCGAAGAGCCTGCGGCGTCTGTTCCTCGACGAGTTCGTCGGGGATCTCGACATCACCGGCGACACCACCATCGACGCCACTGTTGGATTGCGACGGGCCGAGGAGCTCTACGACCGAGTGTTCTTCGAATACGGCGACGACTCGGTCGCCCAGCTCGGTGGCGTGCACCTCGCCTGCGAGCAGGCCTCGAACTTGCTCACCAAGGTGCTCGAGTGGGGTCGGCTCATGGCCTATCTCGAGCAGTCGACCCGCTACATCGCCTACGACACGCGCATCGGAGGCCGCTACCGCTACTTCCGTGATCCCGCCGTCCTCGGTTCGGGCCTCGGGCTTCGCTACATCGGCGACATGGATCGGCTGTTCGACTCCTACGCCGAGCTCGTTCCGATCATGTCCGACTTCTACCGGGACCAGTTCCCGAAGGACCCCGCGGACTCGGACTTCGTCTACAGGCAGGCCATCCGGGCCAAGGCCTTCGACGCCGTGCGAGGGGTTCTGCCCGCGGCATCGATCTCCAACGTCGGGATCTACGGCACTGGGCAGGGGTACGAGGCGCTCTTGCTTCGGATGCGGTCTCACCCGCTTCCGGAGGCCAGGGCCTACGCAGATCTCATGCTCATGGAGCTGCGCAAGGTCATTCCCAGCTTCCTGAAGCGAGTTGATCTCGATGACCGCGGCGTGGCGTGGAGCAGCTACATGGCCTCCACCCGCTCTGCCGTGGAGGAGATCGCTTCGGATCTCTTCACCGAGGACCCTCCGCTCCGTGAGGTCCCCTCGGTCGACCTCCTCGACTGGGACCCGGACGGCGAGGTGAAGCTCGTCACCGCGATCCTGTACTCGCACACGCACGTCAGCGAGGCAGTGCTCGAGCAGCGGGTGAGGTCCATGACCACCGAGGAGCGGGTACGGGTCATCACCGCCTACGTCGGCGATCGCGCCAATCGTCGTCACAAGCCTGGCCGTGCCTTCGAACGCCTGACCTACCGATTCGACGTTCTGGCAGACTACGGAGCCTTCCGCGACCTGCAGCGACATCGGATGCTCTCGATCGAGTGGCAGCAGCTCAGCCCTCGTCACGGGTTCACTCGACCTGAGGCGGTGGACCTCGCTGGATGCGCGGCCCGCTTCGACGAGGCCATGGAGCGCTCAGCCGACCTGCACGATGTGCTGACCGACCGGTTCCCGGCCCAGGCCGCCTACGCCGTGTCACTGGCCTATCGGATCCGGTTCTATCTGCACCTGAACGCGCGCGAGGCGATGCACCTCCTCGAGCTGCGCACCACCCCACAGGGGCATCCGGCGTATCGGGTGGTGGGCCAGGAGATGCATCGACTCATCGCGGCGAAGGCCGGTCACCACGCCGTGGCGGAGGCGATGCGCTTCGTGGATCACTCCCCAGAGCCAAGCCTGGAGCGCCTAGACGCCGAGCGGCGAGCGGAGTCACGACGACAGTCACGCTGACCGTGTGGCTGATGGTGAGGATGAGGGTTGTGGGGCTGCTGGGGAATCGGTACCGTCCCCCGTCTGGCGGGCGGAGCACCCGGAGGAACCATGCGCGCCCACAGAACCACCTCCACGACGGCAGCAGTCGTCGCCTTGGCCTTCCTCGCGCTGCTCGGCACCGGAACGCACACCGTCGCCCGGGGGGAGACCCTGAGTGGGATCGCGTCGCGCTACGGCACCACCACCGCTGAGATGGCCGCCGTCAACCGCTTGGCCGTGCCGGACCACATCGAGGCCGGCATGCGCCTCGTCGTTCCTGGGGCCGACGCCCCCGCCACGCCCCAAATGAGGGCCTACACCGTCCGTCGGGGGGACACGCTCGGCGGCATTGCACGGGCACAGCGGGTCTCGCTGACGTCCCTCCTGGCGGTCAACGCCCTGAAGAACCCGAACGTCATCCGGATCGGCCAGGTGCTGCGGGTTCCCACGGCGCAACCACCAGCGCCGGGCGGGACGACCTCAACGGTCCGCACCCCAGCGGGAGGTGCAACGTCGCACATCGTGGGCCGGGGCGACACGATCAGCGGGATCGCTCGACGTTACGGAATTTCGCAGGTGCAGCTGATCAAGGCCAACGGGCTCACTGATGAGCGGATCTACCTGGGCCAGCGACTGCGCCTCCTGCCCGTGGCTCCAGCTCCACCAACTGGCGCGCAGGTCACGCACACGGTGCGGGCCGGGGAGACGTTGAGCGACATCGCCCGACGTCACGGGGTCACCATCCGCTCGCTCCGCGAGGCCAACAAGCTCGTAGATCCCAACCTGATCGTCGTCGACCAAGTGCTGACGGTACCGACGGGTCCGGGCCTCACCCAGACCATCGTGTGCCCAGTCCGAGGTCCGATGCGCCATGTCAATGACTGGGGGTTCCCTCGCTCGGGAGGTCGGTTCCATGAGGGCAATGACCTCTTGGCGGCCAAGGGCACGCCGGTGGTGGCGACCACCAGAGGACAGGCGCTTCAGACGGTCGGACGCATCGGGGGTCGTCAGGTCAAGCTCATCGGCAGCGACGGCGTCATCTACTACTACACGCACCTCGACTCGTTTGCGGCGTCTGGACTCGTCGCCGCTGGCACGGTCATCGGTGCGGTTGGCAACTCCGGCAACGCCACCGGAGGCCCGCCACATGTCCACTTCGAGATGCACCCGAACGGTGGAGCAGCCGTGAACCCGTACCCGCGCCTCGCGGCAGTGTGCTGACGATCGCGGAGGTTCATCGCATTCGCCATGAGGTCGCTACCCTGAGCGCCCGCCGGCGTACGGCCCCGTAGGGCTTGCCCGGCACCGCAGGGTGGGGCCTATGATCCCGCCGCAACGCACCCCAGACACCCCCCGCAGAGGATTGGCATGGCTGACGACGACGAGATCATCGAGGAAGACGACCTCGACGAGCCCGATGATCTCGATGTGGATCCCGCTGATCTCGAGGATGACGATCTCGAGGATGACGACATCCTCGCTGGAGATGACCTCGAGGATGACGACGTGATCGACGATGAGGACGACGACGAGGACGACGACGCCCCCGATGTGCCGCCGGTCAAGGCCAAGCGCGACGACGATGAGGGTGAGGAGGAGGAAGAAGAAGAGGCCGACCCCGATGACGTCGAGGCCGACCTCGACGCCATCCTGAAGGACCGAATCGCCGCCGCTGAGGAAGAGGAGGACGACGAAGAGGAGGCTCCGGAGCCCGAGGAGCGTGCCGACGGAACCGGCCGCGTCCAGCCGAAGCGGCCCGGAGAGTTCGTCTGTCAGTCCTGCTATCTCGTGAAGCACCCGAGCCAGCTTGCGGATGCCAAGCGCAAGCTGTGCAGCGACTGCGTCTGACCCAAGGCGGCCAGACTTTCGCGCAGGCCACCCGAGCGAGCAGGATGGGCGGGTGACCGACGAGCAGACCGCCCCATCCGAGAAGTCTCCGATGGAGGCGGTGGTCGAGCACGCCGTCGAGACCTTTGTCTACGCGCCGATCGGGTTGCTCTTCGAGGGTGCATCCTTGCTTCCTCAACTCGTCGAAAAGGGCAAGTCGCAGGTCACCATGGCCCGCATGCTGGGGAAGTTCGCGGTCGAGCAGGGGCGTGAAGAGGCCACCAAGGCGGCCAGCAAGATCCAAGACCAGGCCGCAGGCGTGCTCGACTTCATCGGCGGCAGCGTTACCCCGATGCCCGCGCCCGAAGCGGGCGATCGACCCGTGAGCTACCGGTCCTCAACCACGCCCGCGACGGCCACACGGCCCGCTAAGGCGCCAGGGGCCGCCCAGGCGGCCGCTCGGAAGGTGGCTGGCGTCGGACGATCCGATGCTCACCAACCCACCCCTGTCTCGCCAGCTCCACCCGCTGCGACACCGAACGCCGCCGAGCTCGGCATCCCTGACTACGACGGACTATCGGCATCGCATGTGGTCAACCGGCTCGCCGGGCTCACCGGTGAGGAGCTCGAGGCCGTGCGTGCCTACGAGGCCGCCAATCGGGGCCGAAAGACGATCCTGTCGAAGGTCGCGCAGCTGCAGTCGACCTGATGACGGCACCGGCTGCTGAGGAGGGCTGTCGCCCCGCACAGGCCGGGGATGTGGAGCGCCTTGCCGCGCTGGCCGAGCAGGCCGTCGTCGAGCTCGAGGGCGGGCGCGGCGGACCGGTGTGGGCCCGTCACCAGGGCAGGCGACCACCGTTCGCTGAGACCTTCGCCCAGGAGCTCGCCGATCCGGACCACCTCATCGTCGTCGGCGTGCTCGACGGCGATGTCCTCGCCTACGGGGTCGCTCACGTCGAGGTCTTGCGGGACGGAGGGCTGCTCGGGGTCGTCACCGATCTCTTCACCGAACCTGGTGCACGAGAGGTTGGGCTCGGTGAGGTCATGATGACCACGCTGGTGGCCTGGTGCACGGAACGGGGGTGCTTCGGCGTCGACAGCCTGGCGCTGCCGGGCGATCGCCACACGAAGAACTTCTTCGAGTCGTTCGGCCTGGTGGCTCGGGCCCTTGTGGTGCACCGACCCCTGCCGTGAGCCCGACTCGCCCGATCGTCGCAGTCGGTGCTGTGGTGCTGGATCACGACCGCATTCTCCTGGTTCGGCGCCGCCGGGGTCCGGCCGCGGGTTCGTGGTCAGTTCCGGGCGGCCACGTCGAGGCGGGTGAGACGTTGGCCGAGGCCGTGACCCGTGAGCTGCGCGAAGAGACCGGGATCGAGGGCGTGTGCGGCCCGCTGCTGGGCTGGGTCGAGCGTGTCGACGTCGAGGACCATTTCGTGATCCTCGACTTCGAGGTGACCCTTGTCGGTGACGATCAGCCCGTAGCGGGGGACGACGCGGCTGAGGCAGCATGGGTGGAGCTCCATGAGGTGGCGTCGCTCGACCTGGTCGACGGCCTGGCCGAGTTCCTCCACGAGCACGGCATCATCGCCACGTTCACCTGAGCTCTCAGCGACCCTTCCAGACCGGGGGCCGCTTCTCGATGAAGGCCATGAGACCTTCGGAGAAGTCCTCGGACTGCATCGCGACGCCCATGCCCTCGATGGACATCCTCCAGCCGATGTCATCGGGCGCGTTGGTGGCCTCGAGGACGATCTTGCGCGACTCACGCACGGCCACGGGGGCGTTGGCACAGATCTGCTCGGCGAGCTTGATCGCCTCATCGAGGGCCGCCCCCGGTTCTACGAGGCGATTCACGAGTCCGAAGTGATGCGCCCGCGCCGCGTCAATGGGGTCGCCGGTAAGGGTCAGCTCCATGGCGACGTTGAGGGGGATCTTGCGTCCCAGCCGAAAGAGCCCACCGGCCCCTGCCACCAAGGACCGCTTGACCTCGGGGATTCCAAAGGTCGCGGTCGTCGAGGCCACGACCAGATCGGAGGCGAGAACGATCTCGGTGCCGCCGGCCAGTGCCGGGCCGTCCACCGCCGCGATCACAGGCTTGATGCGCTCGCGCTGGACAAAACCGGCAAACCCGCCTCGGGATGTCGCGAGCGACGTGGCGTTGCCGGCATTGATCTCCTTCAGGTCCGCTCCGGCGCAGAACACCGGCGGGACGCCGGTGAGGACCCCGACCCAGATCGAGTCATCGGCCTCGATCTTGTCGATGGCCTCCTCGATGCCCTTGGCCACATCTCCATTGATGGCGTTGCGGGCTTCGGGGCGATTGATGGTGATGACCGCAAAGGGTCCTCGTTGTTCGAAGTCGACAGACATGACGGGCACGCTAGTCAGTGAGGACTAGCCTCATGCACCTCGGCAGAACCGGTGGGGTGGGCGACACGATGACCATCAACGAGCGAGCACGGCATCTGCAGTGCCCCTTCTGCGAAGCGTACGAAGTGGAGCGGCTGTACCTTGCGTCCCTTCGCCTCGACTCCTGCGCGTGCGCATCCTGCGGCGCCCGGTGGGATGAGGATCCCGTGACCGGTGCCTACAAGGGGCGGAGCGGCAAGGAGTCCGCCGTCACGCCTCGGGAGTACTGACTTCGATCTCCGCGGTCGCCACCGTGGTCGCAGCGTCATTCAGGGTGTCGTCCTTCGGCTTGTCTCGCTCGACCTTCGGCTTGCCGCTCTTGGGCTTGGGCGGCCGACGACGCTCGGTCTTCGGTCGCGGAGCGCTCCGATCAGGCGTGATCTCGAAGATGTGAGCGATCTTGGGGATCCGGGTAGCGAGGCGCGCGATGGTCGAGCGGACATCATCGTGGAGCGATGTCGGTAGCGACGCCGGAATCACCTTGTCCCTGACGGGGGCGAACGCCAGGGCATCGAGCACCGCTACCCATCGCTCGGGCGCGGCGTCACTGGTGAGCGCCTCGCTGGCCCCGTTGATGAGGCCTTGCGCCAAGTCCGCTGGGAGCGGAGCTCCCGCCTTGGGGGGACGGGAGCTCAAGCGAAGCGCTCGGACGATGCGACCGACCTGCAGGGTGGCGACGAGCTCTGCGAGCCAAGCGGCGTGCTCACCATCGACACGGGTAGTCAAACCGTCCTTGAGCGCCTGCGCGAGCGCACGCGACTCGTCGTCCTTGGCCTCGGAGTCGGCGGTGGAGACCACGGATCGAAGGTCGCGCAGGTCGAGCTGTTCGAGATCCCGTTGGGCTGCCTCTGCACGGTCGCGCCACTCCGCGGCGCGGACCTTCGGGACGAGCTTCTCGGCAATATCCAGAATCGGCCCGGCGTTGATCGCGGGCTCGCCAGCGGCTAGGCGCTCGGTGTTCTGCTTCTCGATCGCCTGACGGACTGCGGGTAGTCCGCCAAGCACCACCTGGTCGGCGATCGGGCGCTGCTCGGCGGGTAGCGAGTCGAGGAGTGCGGTGCGGTGCACCTTCCCGGCCCGGAGCCGCTTCGCCTTCGGGCGCTCGACCGCCGGCATCGGGGGTGGCTCCGGTCGGTTTCGACGGGCGGCGGGCCGGCCTTCGCCGTCCTTGCGCTTCGGTCGGTCAGTGATCGAGCGAGTGGGGCGGTCATCGCGGCCAGACCGGTCCGCAGCATCTCCGCGCTCGCCGTCTCGTGGTGTGCGCTCCCGCTCCCGTCCGTCTCTCCCTTGGCCGTCGCGCCGTTGGCCGTCCCGCCGGGGGCCGTCGCGTCGAGGCCCGCCACGACCCGGTCCGCGTTCGTCGCGGCCACGGGACGCCAGTGTGGTGGTGACCAACGGCTCGTCCTTGCCCGTCGGTACGATCAGGGTGAGCAGCTCGGGCTCCTTGCGAGCACCCTTCGCGGGAACGACGCCGGTGATCTCGATGCCGTCCACGAAGAACTCGGCGTCAACCCGCAATACGTCGCCCACCGCCGCGCCAGCCGGGAGAACCGACGACGGCACGACGCCCCGCGGGGCCTTGGCCCCTGCGGCACGCCAGGTCCACGAGTCGTCGTCACGCGAACTGGTCAGCTCGATGTCAATCCTTCGGGGCATGGGAGCTGGCTCCAGAGACGGGTGTCGGACGGGCTCACTCCATGTGTGGGCCGCGGGGCAAACAACCGTACTCGCGGGTCGGAGGCGCCCCCAATGTCCCCTGCGAGGGGGTGCGCGAGGGCCGTGAGACAGGCCCCTAGGGTGGCCGGGTGATGGACGCGACCGTGACCGGGCACGAGCCGCCCCTTCCACCAGGCGAGCGCCTCGAGCTCCCAGGCCGCGGGACGACCTTCGTGCGAGCGGTAGCCGGCCCCCCCGGTGCTCCGACGGTGTTACTGCTGCACGGCTGGCTGGCCAGTGGCGGATTGAACTGGTTCAACGCGTTCGAGCCGCTGAGCCAGCGCTTCTCTGTCGTCGCCCCCGATCTCCGAGGTCATGGGCGCGGCATCAGGGGCCGACGGCGGTTCCGTTTGGCCGACTGCGCTGACGATGCGGCGGCTCTCTTGGAGCAGCTCTCCACGGGCCCCGTGATCGCCGTCGGCTACTCCATGGGGGGCCCGGTGGCCCAGCTGCTGTGGCGGCGGCATCCGGAGCAGGTGGCGGGCTTGGTGTTCTGCGCGACGTCGGACCGATTCGTGGCGGGGGGACGTGAACGAATGATCTTCGGAACGATGATGGCCTCCGCGGCCGGAACCACACGCACCGGTCGGTGGCTGGGCAGCTCGCCCTTGCCGCGTGTACATCTGCCTGCAGGCTCTGGGGCTCGTCCGACAAGTCTGCGCGAGTGGGCAGCAGGGGAGATGCGTCGCCATGACCTCGTGAAGCTGATGGAGGCAGGCCAGGCCATCGGGAACTACAGCGCTCGTCGCTGGATCGGCGAGATCGACGTCCCCACGACGGTGATGGTCACCCGGCGCGATCGTGCGGTGCGTCCGGAGGCACAGATGCGACTCGCGAACGCGATCTCGGGCGCAGAAGTGGTCGAGATCGACGACGGTCACATCGTCTGCGGCAAACGGGAGTTTGGCCCCGCACTCGTGCGCTGCGTTGACTCCGTTGCCGCGCGCGTTCATACGCCGATCCGCGCCGCTCGCTGACAGGCGGCACGACGCGTGGGACCCCTATCGGGAGTGCGGGTGGTCGAGTTGGCGGGGATTGGCCCGGGCCCGTTCTGCGCGATGGTGCTGGGAGATCTCGGCGCCGACGTGATTCGGATTGACCGAGCGAGCGCGGTGGGAGAGCCAACCGGTAGCGAGCGCTTCGACGTGCTCGGCCGCGGCCGGCGATCGGTTGGCGTCGATCTCAAGCATGCGCAAGGCGCCGAGGTGGTCTTGCGGCTCGTCGACAATGCCGACGCGCTCATCGAGGGGTTCCGCCCGGGGGTGGCCGAGCGACTTGGCGTCGGACCGCCGTCCTGTCTCGCTCGAAACCCGAGACTCGTGTACGGCCGCATGACCGGCTGGGGCCAGGATGGCCCACTCGCGGCCGCGGCCGGCCATGACCTCACCTATGCCGCCGTGGCCGGCGCGTTGGCCCACATCGGCCGCGCCGGACAGCCGCCTACTCCGCCCCTCAACCTGGTCGCCGACTTCGGCGGCGGCGGGATGCTCCTCGCTCTCGGACTCGTCTCAGCCATGCACCATGCGCAGCGCAGCGGGGTGGGCCAGGTCGTCGACGCCGCGATGGTCGACGGCACAGCGCTCCTGATGGCGCCCTTCTTCGGTGCCAGCGCCTTTGGGTTCTGGAGCGACGAACGAGGGACAAACCTGCTCGACTCCGGTGCTCCCTTCTACGACGTGTATGTCTGCGGCGACGGAGAGGAGATGGCAGTGGGCGCGATCGAGCCGCAGTTCTTCGCCGCGCTGCTCGACGTGCTCAACCTCGATCCCGCGTCCCTCCCGGACCAGATGGACCAGACTCGATGGCCGGAGCTCCGCACGGCCATCGAGGGGGCCATTGCAAAGCGCCCTCGAAGCGAGTGGCTCGCTCGGGCCGATGGACGCGACGCGTGCATGGCACCCGTCCTCACCATGTCGCAGGCTGGAAGTCATCCTCACATCGCGGCCCGCGGCACCATCGTGGAGATCGACGGGGTCTGGCAGCCCGCCCCTGCACCGCGGTTTTCGCAGACCCCTGGCGCCGTCGCGCGACCTCCGTCAGCACCTGGCTGGCACACCGATGAGGTGCTGCTGGACGCAGGCTTCGACCCTGGTGAGGTGGAAGGACTTCGCGCCGACGGGGTGATCGCGTAGTCGGCTCAGCCGGAGCCACAGAGCCTGCAGTCGGCGAGCCCGTCGCTCGCGCTGACCCGTCGCAGACCGCTCTTGCCGACGACGACGGCGCAGTCCGGGCGGTGGGCCATGCTGCCTCGGGCGGTGGCCACGAGGGTGTCGTCGCCCGAGGCGAGAGCGGCCACACCATGGGAGGCCTTGACGACACCGGTAGCTCCCGGCTGGCCCAAGGCCGTCACCTGCGTCTCGAGTCGCTGGAGAGCGTCGAGCAGCGCAGTGGCCTGGCGACGGTTGTCCTGCACGAGTTGGGTCACCCAATGGGTGAAGTAGAAGAACGCACCAAGAAAGATCATCCCCACGCCCAGGAGGCCGCCGGAGATCACATACGGGATCTGATCGAAGACATAGGTGCTGTGGGCAGCGCCCCACCAGCCGAGCAGGACCACGATTGCGCCCATCGGGATGAGGGCGCCGCCGAGCACCATGAAGAGGCGCTCATCCAGTCGGAACGCCGCCGCTCCGGCCCGTAGGGAGCGGACTCCTTCCGCGAAGCGCTGCTCCCGACGAGCGACCAGCTCGTCGTCGGAGCTGTTCGACTCAGTCGTGATCGAGGGGGCAGCAGGGTCCCCGAGTGTGGTGATGGACATTGTCACAGTGGCCTCGGTGGCGCAGGGGGCTTGTCGAGCCCGATCGGACAGGAGGTGGCGGCGGTCTCCGCCAGGACATGGTCAGCCAAGCGGCTCGAACCCATGCCGAACAGCGGCGATGCCAGTAGGGCAAGGATCACAAGGATCGCGGGCACTGCCCCGGAGGCGAGCGCCGAGATCGGATCTCCCGACACTGCCGGCGAGCCTGACGGCGCCGGCAACGGGGCGGGAGCCGTGGTGAAACCGCCGACCGCGATCGTGTCAGACCACGCTGGGGTGCCGGGATCGAATGGCAGTGAGGGCAGATCAACCGGGAAGTCGAGTGATGGGAACGGGGGCGTGGCCAGGGACGACACCGACGCCGGGGCGAGTCCGACGCTGAAGAGGTGGTTCTCGGCCAGGAACGTCACCGGGAACGGGACGGGGCCAAGTGCTGGCTTGAGCTCCGCGGGGATTGCCTCGATGAGGTCCACCATCGCTTGTTGCTCCCTGCCCTTGTAGCTGAAGGTCAACGACAGGCCCGAAGAGATGCGGCTCGCTGCTCCGCTGTCGACCTGTACGTCGTGCGGATCCACCAGGGCAAGGGTGATGCCAGCCTGGGCGAGGATGTCGTTGACTTGGGGAACCGCTGAGCTCAGTGCACCGGCGAGCTGATCCGACAAGGGTCCGGTGATGGCGCTGAGGGGACCGACCACGTCAGCCAGCAGACCCCCTAGGGGTGCCCCGGGTCCCTCGACGGGCGCCGCCTTCTTGAGGACAAGCCCCTTCCCGGTCAGCGAGGCATCGAGACCAAGGAACTTCACGCCCGAAGCAGCGGTCCCTCCGGCAGTTGAGCCCGAGGTGCCGTCGTGGACCGATACCAGATCGGTGACGAGCGAGTCGATGGTGATCACGCCGCCGAGGATGCTCACGCCCTCGAGCGCTACTCGACTCCGACTGATCGCGAGCTTCCCCTCGACGGCGCTGCGTGATGCCGACGTGACCCCCGCCACGTCTACCAGCCCTGGCACGTCGACGGCGGGGAAGGTTGCGGTCGCCTGCACTCCCAGCGGATCGCTCACGACCTCCTGCAGGAAGCCAGGCTGCGACGAGCTGGATTCGGTTGGCCCAGCAGGGTAGAAGGCCTCCGATTTGATCGGGTACGGCGGGATCTGGCTGCCGTCACCGCCGGATTGTGTGACGAGAGCGTCGAGGTTGGCGGGCACGCCACCCGGGTAGGCCAGCGATGCAAGGCCGTAGCCGGTCGGTCCCGAGGTGAAGCGCGCCAACGTCTCAGGAAGGCCGAGATCCAGGACTGGCCCGATGACCGGCTCGAGGCTCTCGATCGTGTAGGTGACCTGCACACCGAGCCCGCGTGATTCGAGGTCGTAGGTCCCGAAGAGGTCCTCTCCCGTGACGGTCGGCGGGGCGTCTTGGGCGGTGGCGGGGATGCTGGCCCCCAGGCCCAGGAGCGCTGATGCTCCCACGAGAAGTGCGAGCGAGCGACGGCCTCGCGTGCCGCGGCGGAGATCAGATGAGCGCATCGGTCACCTCTCGGGGGGCAGCCGGCGCCGGGTTCGACACCGCTTCGGGGATGATCGGCACGCGGGCAGCCGGTCTGGAGCGGTTCGACCACTTTGCGAACAGGAGGCCCGCCATTCCGTTGGGTTGCTTGCCCAGGGCGACGGCTACGGCCGCTATCACCGCGAAGACAAGGCCGGCGAGCTCGGGCTTCTGCGACTGGACGAGGGGAAGCAGCGCAAAGAGCACGCCACCGAGGAGTGCTCCAGTGATCGTGGTGATCCCTCCCACGAACGCGAAGAGGAAGAGGAGAACGTTGTAGAGCGGCTCGAAGTCGAGCTGGCTGGCCGTGAACCCGAGACCGCCGTAGAGCGCGCCGGCGAGGCCGGCGATGGCTGAGGAGATGGCGAAGACGGTGAGCTTGGTACGGCGTACATCGAGGCCGAGGGTCGCACACGCCGCCTGGCTGTCCCGCATGGCTGCGAGACGTCGACCGAAGGGTCCGCGGCGCAACGTCAACACACCGATTGCTACCGCCGCGAACACGATGGCGCACAGGACCGAGAAGGCCCGGTCGCCGTGGAAGTCGATTCCGAAGAGGTCGAGCCGGCCGATCGAGACGCTGCCGCGCCCGTAGATGCGCGAGTCCTGGAAGATCACGTCGCGGGACACCTGGGCGAGAGCAAACGTCACCAGCGCGAGGTAGAGCCCTTGGAGTCGCAGTGCGGGGAGAGCGATGACCACGCCGAACGGAACGGCAATTGCTGCGGCTGCGCCCATGCCAAGGAGGCTGTCGCCTCCGGCCACCTTGCCCATGGCGAAGGCGCCGAGACCGAAGAAGACGTACTGCGCGAGCGAGATCTGCCCCGAGTACCCGGTAAGGAGCACCAGGGACAGAAGTAGGGTCCCGTAGATGAGGGCCCGGTTGAGGTCGATGAGGTTGTCGCCGGCGACGCTGGCCAGCAGCGCGACCATCGGAACGAACACGACCGCTCGCGTGACGGTCTTGCGAAGCCCCGGGACGGCGGGGGCGTCGCGGCCGACCAGCCGGCCGACACTCAGCTTGGCGTCGGGTAGCGCGAGAAGGACGAAGAAGAGAAACACCCCCGGCACCCCGACCTGGAGGTGATTCCATACTTCGGTGTGTGGGAAGGCAATGGGCGCGTAGCCCTGCACGAGGCCAAGCATGATCGCACCGAGGAAGGTGAGGGTAAGGCTCTTCAGACGTCCGAAGACCGCTGCTCCATAGGCAGCGAGCACGAAGAAGGTGAGGTTGATGGCGTCGAGTGCGCCCGCTGTCGGTGCGTAGAGGACGCCAGCCAGCGCGGCGAGCATCGAGCCGAGCACCCAGCTCGTGCGGGCGATGGTGAGCGGTGGAGCTCCGGTGAGCCCCGCAAGGTCGGCGTTGTCGACGACGGCCCGCATCGCCACACCGGTCCGGGTGGACTTGAGGAGGTAGCGCAGCGCGATCGCCACGACGACGGCAACCACGAGGAAGGCCAGCTCGTCCCAGCGGATACGAGCCCCAACGATGGACACCGCCCGGTCACCGAACAGGTAGGGCGTGGTCCGCTGCTGCCCATCGGATTGGTACAGGTACTGGGCGACACCGATCAACAGGATCGTGAGCCCGATGGTGACGGTCAGCGTCGTTCCAGGAGATGCGTTCCGGAAGCTGCGCATGATGCGCTCGAGGCCGAGTCCGACGATCGGCGCGAAGAGCCCGATCACAAGGAGCATGGCGATCGGCGCCGGGACACCGCCTTCCACGTTGATCTGGTGGTACACGAACGCTGCGATCATCCCGACCGCGCCGTGGGCGAAGTTGAAGACCCCGGTCGTGGTGTAGGTCAGCACCAGCCCGCTCGCTGCTACCGCAAAGACGCAGCCTGCGCTGATGCCGATGAGCGAGAACTGGATGAACGATGCGAACGACCCCGCCCCGTCGTAGGCGCGCGCCAGAAGAAGGATCGTGGCAAGCGCTCCGACCACCGCTCCTATCGCGGTGTGTCGGTCGGCTCGGAGCCGGCCGATGAGGTCGCTCAGCACTGGAAGCCCTTCGCCGGGAAGGTCTTCACCCACTTGCCGTTCTTGACCTCGATCACGTTGAAGCACTTTGGCTGGCGCTTCTGCGCCGAGTTGATGCCTCCGACCAGCCCGTCCCCGGTGTAGTTCGTGAACTTCTTCGCCTCGGCGATGATCTTGGCCTGTGTTGGATCAGACCCGGTCGCGCGGAGGGCCGTGACGAACATGTCAGCGGCCAGCCACGCCACCACCGAGAAGAAGTCCAAGTCGGCGCCGGGTGCAGTGCGGGCGTACCAGGCCGCCAGCTGCTGGGTTGCTGCGTTGGTGCGCTCCTCAGGGATGGCGAAGATGAGCCCAACCCGCGTGCCCTCCGCCGCGGCTCCGGCCAGCTGGAGGAACTTCTGGCCGTACACCTGGGCGCCGTAGAACGGGACCTTTGGGAAGTACCCGACGCTCTGGAAGGCCTTGGCCAGGTTGGACATGGCGTTGACCTCCGCCACCGTGATGACGAAGTCGACACCCTTCTGCTTCATGTCGTTGGCCTGGGTGTTGAAGTTGGTGGCCGTCGGAGCGACTGGATAGGTCGCGACAACCGGGATCCCGGCCCGCTCGAAGTCCTTCTTGTAGGAGTTGGCCTGATTCGCGCCGGTCGCGACGTCCTGGTAGAAGATCGCCGGCTTCGAGATGTTGTCGGTCGACTTGAAGTAGTTGAGGATGCCGACCAATCCGTTACCGGCATCTGGGGTCGGATCGATCGGGTTGGGTGAGTAGTTGTTCTGGGCTGCGATCCGCGGCGCAGTGGTGGCCAGCGAGAAGTCGGCGATGCCCTTTTCGTCGATGATCGGCGCGCCCCCATCGTCCACCACCGACAGATCACCGACCAGCGCGACCGCCTGTCCGGCCATCTTCTCGGTCTCGGCCCGGTTCGTGGCCGACTGGAACCGGTCATCTGCCGTGAGCAGCGTCAGCTTGCGACCGCACACGCCGCCCTGGCTGTTGATCATGTTGAAGTAGGCCTTGACCCCGTTGACCGACGTCTGGGCAAAGCCCGGCACCAGCCCCGTGATCTGGCTGACGTTGCCGACCTTGATCTCGGTCGGGGTTACGCCGATGCTCGTGGCCGACCCGGGAGTGCACGTCGCACCAGATGAGGTGCCTCCGGTGCCGCCTGAAGCATCGCGACCCGCCCCACCCGTGACGATCGTCCCGCCGTTGGCGGACTCTTCGCCAGATGCCTCCCCGGCGGTCTCGCCGCCGGACCCATCAGTTGGTGCGCCCGTCCCGTCGACTGCGGGCCCTGCGACGCCGGCCCCCGCGATCGCCAGCGCCCGCTCCTGGTCACTCAGGCGAGACCCACAGGCGGCAGTGAGCGCCACAAGGAGAAACGACAGCGCGAGAGCAATAGACCTCTTGGGAAGCATGGTGCGATGGACCCCTTGGTGCGATTGTCCCCGACCACCTGTTCGGCGTCGGCGCCGGTAGATCCTGCAAGTGTGGCACCTGATCTGACGGTGTGTTAGAAGAAAACTGAAACGTGTTCTACTTTGCGTGGAGGGCCCGCAGTCAATGTATGTCGCCTACACCGCCGAGCAGGAGGCCCTGAAGCGCGAGCTCCGGACCTACTTCGCGGAGCTGATGACGCCCGAGGTCGAGGCCGAGTGTGCCGACGGCGACACGGGTGGTCCCGCCTGCCTGGAAGCCGTCCGCAAGATGGGGCGAGACGGCTGGCTCGGCATCGGTTGGCCCACCGAGTACGGCGGCCAGGGCCGGACCGACGTCGAGCAGTTCATCTTCTTCAACGAGGCGTGGCGGGCGGGAGCGCCCATCCCGTTCCTGTCGATCAACACCGTCGGCAAGACCATCATGGAGTACGGCTCTGAGGAGCAGAAGCAGTTCTTCCTGCCGAAGATCCTGGCCGGTGAGCTCCACTTCTCGATCGGGTACACCGAGCCGAACGCTGGCACTGATCTTGCCTCGCTCACCACGAAGGCCGTCAAGGACGGCGACGAGTGGGTGATCAACGGACAGAAGATCTTCACCTCGCTGGCCAGCTATGCGGACTACATCTGGCTGGCTGTGCGAACTGACCCCGATGCGTCGAAGCATCGTGGCATCTCGATCTTCCTCGTTCCCACCACTGCCCCCGGCTTCTCCATGACAAAGATCTCCACCATGGTGAACGCGAGCACCTACAACACCTTCTACGACGATGTGCGGGTCGGCGAGGACGCGATCGTCTACGGCCTGAACCGAGGCTGGGATCTGATCATCAACCAGCTGAACTACGAGCGCGTATCGCTCGGGCCGCCGGGGACGGTGGAGCGCGTGCTGGATGAGGTCGTGGCGTGGGCACAGCAGACCAAGCTTTCCGACGGCCGACGTGTCGCCGACCAGGAGTGGGTGCAGCTCAACTTGGCTCGCGTGCACGCCAAGCTCGAGTTCGTGAAGCTCATCAACTGGAAGGTGGCAGCGGCTGGCGGTGCCAACCCGGCGGACGCCAGCGCCACGAAGGTCTTCGCCACCGAGTTCTACACCGAGGCCTATCGACTCCTGATGGAGGTGCTCGGGCCAGCTGCCTATCTCACACGCGACTCGACTGGCAGCGTCCTCGCCGGCCGTCTAGAGCGTGCCTTCCAAGGTTGCTTGATCCTCACCTTTGGTGGTGGGGTCAACGAGGTACAGCGTGACCTGATCGCTCTCTTTGGTGCCGGGCTGCCCCGCGTACCCCGGACCTGACGAGGCCATCAACATGGACTTCACTCTTACGGAAGAGCAAGAGGCGATCCGTGACCTGGCCGCCCACATTCTGGGCGACCAGCTTCCACCGGAGCGGCTTCGCGCGCTGGAGGACAGCGGCACGTGGTTCGCTGAGGACGTTTGGAAGGAGCTGGGCAAGGCGGGCCTGCTCGGGATCTGTCTGCCCGAAGCCGACGGGGGAGCGGGATTCGGGCTCACCGAGGCGTGCCTGCTCGCAGAGCAGCTCGGCCGGACCGTCGCTCCGGTTCCCTACTTGTCCGCGGTCGTCGGGGCGGCGCTGCCAGTCGCGCAGTTCGGGTCGACAGCGCAGCGCGCCGCCCACCTCCCGGGTCTCATCGACGGGTCGTCGCTCCTCGGTGTGGCGCTCTACGAGCCGGGCGATGTCACGGTGCCGTCGATCCCCACGACCAATGCAACCCGCGACGGCGACGCTTGGCGGCTCGACGGGGAGAAGCTGTTCGTGGTCGCTGCTGATCGAGCGGCTGTCCTGCTCGTTCCCGCCCGCACAGGGGAGCGGACCTCGACGGTGTTCCTGGTCGACCCCCGCACCCAGGGTGTGAGCATGTCGGTGGACGTTGCGGTCAGCGGCGAGCCTCAGTGGACAGTCCGCCTCGATCGTGTCCAGGTTGACGACGGGTCGATCCTCGGTGCCGTCGATCAGGGCGCAGAGATCGTGACATGGCTCACCAACCGGATGATGGCCGCGATCTGCTCGATGCAGACAGGGGTCTGCGAGGAAGCCCTGGCGATCACCGCTCGCTATGTCAACACCCGGGAGCAGTTCGGGTCAAAGCTCGGCACCTTCCAGGCCGTTGGCCACAGGATCGCCGATGCGTACATCGACACCGAGGGCATTCGGCTCACAGCCGCTCAGGCAGTGTGGCGGCTCGAGGCCGGTGTCGACGCGGATGACGAGCTGATGATCGCCAAGTACTGGGCTGCAGAGGGGGCCCAACGGGTTGTCCACGCCGCGCAACACCTCCACGGCGGGATCGGCATGGATCTTGACTACCCGATCCATCGATACTTCCGTTGGGCAAAGGTGCTCGAGCTCACACTGGGCGGCGGCGGACCGTCGCTCCTCAAGCTCGGGGCCAGCCTTGTCGCCGCTCCGGCGTCGGTCTGATCTCGGTTGGTCAATCGCGGCTGTCGTCGCCGCTACGCTCCACCTCACACCACACAACGCACCATGCACAACGTCCGGGGGGACCTCACGTGAATCACTCACGAATCCGCTCATCGCTTCTCGTGCTTGCGCTGATCGGCGCCGCAGCATGCTCGCGATCCGATTCGCCGACGACGTCGTCCGGTGACACCAGCACGACCGTGCGCGGGTCGAGCGGGGGGGACGCAACTGCCCTGGATGCAGGTGGGTTTGGCGACCTCGAAGCGGTCTGCAGCGACGGCGACGCCTCGGGTGCCACGGCGTCGGGTGTCACCGACACAGAGATCCATGTGGGGACCGTGACCGACAAGGGCTTCACTGGCGCACCGGGCCTCAACAAGGAGATGTACGACGCCGCGGTTGCCTTCACGAAGTGGTGCAACGACCACGGCGGCATCCTCGGCCGACAGCTCGTGCTGGACGACCTCGACGCCGCGCTGACTGAATACGAGGCACGCGTTACCGAAGCGTGCGCGACCGACTTCGCCCTCGTGGGGGGCGGTGCCGTGTTCGACGAGGATCCCAATGGGGTTCGGGTCGCGTGCGGGATGCCCAACATCGCTGGCTATGTCGTGTCGGCACCAGCGCGAGATGCCGGTCTGCAGGTGCAACCGCTGCCGAACCCGCTTCGAAGGATCAATGTGGGTCGGTATCTGGCGACCGCTCGTGAATTCCCCGAAGGGATCAAGCGCTTCGGCATCATGGCGTCGAACATCCCAGCGGTAACCCTCGTCCGCGACCAGCTCGTCGAGACGGCGACATCCCTCGGGTACGAAGTTGCGTATCAGATCGATTACGCACCCTCGGGGGAGAGCGGCTGGGCCAACTTCGTTGCCGACATGCAAGCCAAGGACGTTCAGGTCCTCGAGTTCGTCGGCCAGCCGGCTTCACTCACCGCATTGAACCGAGCCATGGACACCGCTGGATGGAACCCCGATGTCGTCCTCCTGAGCGGGAACTTCTACGACGACACCTACGCGACTGAGTCGGGTGCAGAGGCTGGCAACGTGATCGTCCAATCCCAGTTCCACCCTTTCGAGCTGGCGTCAGACAACAAGGCCACCCAGGACTACCTGGACCTCATGGCGGACTACAACCCGAGCGGCAAGATCGCCCTCCTGGGTGTGCAGGGGGTGTCGTCGTGGCTGCTCTTTGCTCGTTCCGCCGCGGCGTGCGGGTCGGACCTCACCGCCGCGTGTCTGCTCGAGCACGCCGCGGCCAGCCCCAAGTGGACCGGAGGCGGCCTGCATGCTCCACAGACCCCAGGCAATACCGAACCCAGTCCGTGCTGGCTCGCCCTTGAGCTCGACGCGGCTGGATTCGGTGTGAACGCTGAGGTCACTCGGGCGAGCGAGGGCATCTACAACTGCGACGCAGAGAACATCATCGAGCTCACTGCCGGATGACCAGGAGATCTCGCCCCATCCGTGGATGAGCTTCTACGCCTGACAGTCCTCGGACTGTGCACTGGCTCGATCTTCGCCTTAGCGGCGAGCGGGCTCGTGTTGACCTACACGACAACGGGCGTCTTCAACTTCGCGCACGGTGCAATCGGAATGCTCGGCGCGTTCGCATACTGGCAGCTTCAGAGTGACTGGGGATGGCCCGTCCCGATCGCCTTGGCGGTTGTGCTCCTGGTCCTGGCACCCGCCCTGGGTCTCGTCATCGAGCGCGGCATCATGCGGGGGTTGGTCGACGCACCCGAGACCGTCCGGATCGTCGTCACCATCAGTCTCCTGGTCGCACTCCTCGGTGTCGGGCTGTGGATCTGGAGCCCCCAAGAACCCCATCAGACGCTCAGCCTCTTTCCAGGCCGCACTGTGGAGGTACTGGGCGTCCGGATCAGCTGGCACCAAGCCACGTCGTTCTTCGTGGCGATATGGGTTGCCGTGGGCTTGCGAATCCTGTTGTTTCGCACGCGAGTGGGACTCGACATGCGTGCCGCAGTGGATAGCCGACCGCTCGCCCTGTTGCATGGGGCTCGTCCTGACCGCGCGGCCTCGTTCGCCTGGGGGATCGGCTGCTCTCTTGCCGCGTTGGCGGGGATCCTCATCTCGGGATCACTGGGCACCCTGTCGCACCTGAACCTCACCCTGTTGATCGTCAGCGCCTATGCGGCGGCCATCGTCGGCCGGCTCCGAAGCCTCCCCCTCACCTTCCTCGGGGCGGTCCTGCTGGGTCTCGCCGACTCCTACGCGATCGGGTACGTCTCCAGCACCAACGCCTACTTCTCCACGTTCCGCTTTGTGATCCCCGTCGTCGTGCTCTTCGTCGTCTTGCTCGTCCTGCCCAACCCTCAGCTCCCGTCCCGCTCACCGAGCGCGTCTCGTGAGGACATCCCTCTCCCGAGCTGGCGTGGGTCGCTGTTCACCGCCGCCGCCATCGTGACGACCGCCTGTGTGACCGCTGCGATCGTCACGGATGCAGACGCGCTGCGGGCCACGAAGATCGTCGGCATCGCGATGATCGCGCTCTCCCTCGTTCCGTTGGTCGGCTTTGCGGGCCAGGTGTCCCTGTGCCAGATGAGCTTTGCGGGGATCGGCGCCCTGGTGATGGCTCATCATGGTGGCGGGGGCAACCCCATCGGGCTGTTGTATGCGGCCGCCATCTGCGCGGTCGTGGGTGCCGCTGTCGCACTTCCGGCGCTGCGGCTCTCAGGCATCTACCTCGCGCTTTCGACCGCTGCGTTCGCGGTGTTCCTCGACCGATGGTTCTTCACGCTGCCCGCGTTCGACGTCGGGCCGCTGCACGTCGAGGTGTTCGACCTGGGCGTCATCGCCGTGAGGCCGCTCGACCTTCCGGGGATCGACACCACCGACCGCTCGACCCACTTGGTCGTCCTGTCGATCCTCTTCGCCGCTGCGTTCCTGCTGGTGGTGGCGATCCGGCGAAGCGTGTTCGGCCAACGACTTCTGGCCATGAAGGACAGCCCGGCGGCCTGTGCCACGCTCGGGATCGACGTCACCCGGTTGAAGCTCGCAGTGTTCGCGCTGTCGGCATCAATGGCCGGCGTCGGGGGGGCGCTCTACGGTGGAACCCTCGGGTCGATGGGCTACGACCGTTTCAGCTTCTTCGAGAGCCTTCCGCTGCTGCTCCTCGCCGTGGTCGGAGGGATCGGGAGCGCTTCCGGAGCGATCTTCAGCGGAGTGGTGCTGGGCGGCTTTCCGATCGCCACCGGCGTGTGGCCATTCCTCGCCAACCTCAACCGGGTGCTGCCCGGCACGATGGGGGTCGCCTTGGGACGCAATCCAAACGGAGCGGTGCGCGACATCGCCCGCAGCTACCAGGTCCTGACGACGGCTCCTGTCGTGCTCGGCACGTTGCTTCTGGTACTCGGGGGAGGGGCCGCTCTGGCCATCGGGGGAGCGCTGACGGGCTGGGGACTGGTATTCGTGTCTGTGGCGGCCCTGGCTGTTGCACCGGCCCTCGCCGAGATGGGAGCTCCGAAGCACGAATCAGACGACGTGGGGTTGGAGTGGGCAGGTCTCGAGAGCCCTCTAAGCGCGGACACGGTCCGGCGGATTGACGAGGCTCTGGGAATCAAGGATCTGGACGTGGGAGCGCGATGAGCGCCCTTGAGGTTCGGGGCATCACCGTGCGCTTCGGCGGCCGGTTGGCATTGGACAGCGTCGACCTGCTGGCCGAGGCAGGAGTGGTCACCGGTCTGATCGGCCCGAACGGTGCCGGGAAGACGACCCTGTTCAACGTGATCTGCGGTCTGCTCACTCCAGCGGAGGGGACCGTTCGGATCGGGACGGCTGATGTCACCCGCCTAGCGCCGTTCAAGCGCGCTCGACGCGGACTGGGCCGTACGTTTCAGCGTCTCGAGCTGTTCGGCCTGCTCACCGTTCGCGAGAACGTTCGTCTCGCCGCCCATGGCATCTCGCCCGCCAGTGCGGACGCGATCACTGACGGGCTGCTCGAGCGCCTCGGGATCGGTGGCATCCAGGACGTTCGGACTGATCGTCTCCCCACCGGTCAGGCGCGGGTGGTGGAGCTGGCACGAGCCCTCGCCACGCGACCAACCGTCCTGCTCCTCGACGAGCCCGCCAGTGGCCAGGACGACGACGAGACCACCACGTTCGCATCGGTCCTTGTCGAGGTAGCACGAGAAGGGATCGCGGTCGTACTGGTGGAGCATGACATCCAGCTCGTGATGGACGTCTGCCAACAGATCCACGTGCTGGACCTGGGGTGCGTGCTCGCCAGCGGGACCCCCGAGGTCATCCGACGTGACGAGGCCGTGCTGGCCGCCTACCTCGGACAGCCGACGTGACTCCGCTTCTCTCCGTTCGGTCGCTGCGGGCCGCCTACGGCTCGATCGAGGTGTTGCACGGCATCGATCTCGATGTCGCACCCGGCAGCGTGGTGGCCGTGCTCGGTCCGAACGGAGCGGGCAAGACAACGCTCCTGAGCACACTCGCCGGACTGCACCCCGCCCAAGCAGGTTCGATCCGGATCGCCGGCCGTCGCGTCAACGGCGTCCGGGCCGACCGGCTCGCCCGAGCAGGGGTGTGCCTCATCCCTGAAGGCAGGGGGATCTTTCCCAACCTCACCGTCGCTGAGCACCTCCGCATGGCAACGCACTCAGGTCGCCGGCTCGACGTCATCGAATCAGAGACCTACGACCGGTTCCCACGCTTACAAGAGCGCCGTCACCAGGTGGCGGGCACGTTGTCGGGCGGCGAGCAGCAGATGCTGGCGCTCGCGCGTGGGCTCGCCACGCAGCCAGCGCTGCTACTGCTCGACGAGCTCTCGATGGGCCTCGCGCCTCTGATCGTGGAGGAGCTCTACGCCCACGTTGCACGCATCGCCACGACCGGCGTGTCGATCGTCGTGGTCGAACAGTTCGCCCACGCAGTGCTCGGCGTCGCTGACCAAGCAGCGGTACTTGTCCATGGCAGGATTGGAGCCCTCGGGTCACCGGCCGAGATCGAGACCACACTTTCCGCCGCTTACCTAGGCGCGTCCGTGCCACCATCGAGTGTTGAGCCCGCATAGGGAGCGATCCGAATGTCAGAAGCACCAGATCGAATCGAGCAGTTCAAGACGGACATCGCCGACCTGCGAATCGCCGACCCGTCGACGGCACGCGACCGAGTGGCCGTTCGGTTGGGGTTGGCTGGCCTGACGACGGGAATCGTGCTCCCAATCGTGGCCTACTCGATGTCGCATGGGACCACCGACGCGCTGGCGCAGCGTGACGCCCTCGTCCTGGCCCTGATCGGGGTTGCTGTCGCCATCGCCGGCAGCTCGCTGTATCTGAAAGGCGCCCTTGCTGGCTTCCTGCGCTTCTGGCTCGTCCGGGATCTCCACGAGCGACGGGCGCAGACTGATCGGCTCATCGATCACATCGCTGGAAGGGATCGCTCCGTAGAGGGCGAACTCACCTGACATGGCACTTCTTGAGGTTCGTGAGGCAAACGTTCGCTTCGGCGGTCACGCCGCGGTGCGTGATGTCGATCTCGATGTCGAGCCCGGAGAGGTCACCGGTCTGATCGGTCCCAACGGAGCCGGTAAGACCACGCTCTTCAACGTCATCACTGGGCTGCAGGAGATCGTCAGCGGACAGGTGACGCTCGATGGTGAAGATCTGACGAATGCCAAGGCGCACATGCGGGCCCGAGCGGGAATTGCTCGGACGTTCCAGCGCCTTGAGGTCTTCGGGTCGCTCACAGCGCGGGAGAACATCCTCACCGCCGCGGAGATCCGACGATCGTGGGCCCATGACCATGAGGGCGATCCGGAAGCCGAGACAGAAAAGCTCCTCGACCGTGTTGGCATCCGTGCAGTAGCCCACGAGCGCGTCGACGCGATGCCGACGGGTCTGGCCCGACTCGTCGAGCTGGCCAGGGCGCTGGCCACGCAGCCCACGGTGCTTCTCCTCGACGAGCCAGCGTCTGGTCTGGACGAAAGCGAGTCGGAGACCTTCGCGGCGCTGCTCCTGCAGCTCGCGGGCGAGGGCATGGCCGTCCTCCTGGTCGAGCACGACGTTCAGCTCGTCATGCAGGTCTGTGCCCAAATCCACGTGCTCGACTTCGGAGCGATCCTGGCCGTCGGCTCCGCACAAGAGATCCAGCAGAACCCCGCGGTTCTGGCGGCGTACCTCGGTGCGGGGGCGGACAGCTGAGCACCATGGATGCATCACCGGTGGACCCCTCCGTCGAACGCCCGGCACCGATGCTCGAGCTGCGCGGCATCCGCGCGGCCTATGGACGGATCGAAGTTCTCCACGGGGTAGACCTCGTTGTACCCCGCGGCAGCGTGGTGGCCTTGCTTGGCCCGAACGGTGGCGGCAAGACCACCACACTCAAGGTGGCCAGCGGACAGATCGCTCCCATCTCCGGATGTGTCCACATCGGTGGACGTCACGTCAACGGCGTCACCGCGGACGCGTTGGCACGCATCGGTGTCTGCACCATTCCCGAGGGTCGCGGCATCTTCCCCAACCTGACGGTTCGCGAGAACCTCCGCATGGTGACCTACGGCGGCGTGAGCCAGGCCGAGGTCGAGGAGAAGTCGTTCGCGCAGTTCCCGCGGCTCGGCGAACGGCGCAGCCAGCTCGCGGGGACGATGTCGGGCGGTGAGCAGCAGATGCTGGCCATGGCGCGGGGGCTTGCTGTGGACCCGACGCTGCTCTTCCTCGACGAGATCTCGATGGGGTTGGCCCCCCTCATCGTCGAAGAGCTCTACGAGATCGTGGCCGACATCGCCAAGAGCGGCGTGTCGATCCTCGTGGTCGAGCAGTTCGCCCGCACGGTGCTGGGCGTCGCCGACTATGCCGCCATCATGCTGCACGGCACCGTGACGTCCATCGGACAGCCAAAGGACATCGCCCCTGAGCTCGAGGCCGCCTACATGGGCGCCACCCACTGATCCAGGGTCAGTGGGGCTACGTGAGCTCGGTGGCGGTCCCAAAGGTGGCTGCCATGTTCCCGATGACGCTGGAGAAGACGGCCCGCTTGGGTAGACCGAGGCTCCGGAGCTCGATGGCCATGGGGTGACGATCACCGAGGAGGAGCTGGGCTCCGAAGGGTCCTCCCTGTACCGCGGTGGCACCGTTGGTGAAGGGCGTCCGACGAGTGACGCCCTCGAGGTGGGCGTAGGCACTCATCTCCATGGGCTTGGATGGCAGAGGGATCACTCGGGTGCCGATCGTGAGGTCGAGCACCAGCTCGCCGTCCTGGCTCAGGCGACAGTGCGCCCGACGGTCCTCGATGCTCATGTCGAAATCGGCCAACCATTTGGGGAAGCCCCAGATGCCACGACCGGCCGCGCACGTGAACTCCCCGTCCACGGGGAGCTGGTGGATGTAGGCGCCTGCCGGTGCGCTCTCGGTTGCACCTACGGCAATGCTGAACGCGACCTCGTTGTAGGGGCCGAGATCGTTGTCGATGTAGTTGACCGCGGCGATGATGCACGCCGCTCGGCCTCCGGGGAGGCGCTTGGGTGCGAGGCCTGTGTGGGCCATCAGGCGAGCGGCCACCACATGATCGACCAGGAAGGTCGCTGCCGCAGAGCGGGCGGTGCGAACCTCTACAGGGAGGAGCACCTCCTGCCCGAGCACCTCCACGCGTCCACCGTCAGCCATCTGCGTCCTCCTCACGAACTAGAACACGTTCTAGCATTGTGCGATGGCTCCGCACCTGCTGCTCGAACGCGACGGACATGTCGCCATCGTCACCCTCAACCGTCCGGAGGTCCGCAACGCGCTGTCCGGCGAGATGATCGTTCGCATGGCCGATGCCTGGGTGGAGATCGACGAGGACCCTGAGATCAGGGTGGCGGTGGTGACGGGGGCGGCGGGGCATTTCTGTGCCGGCGCGGATCTGAAGGAGATGGCGACGGGTCATGCGGACAACAACTGGACGCCCCGCTTCGCGGCGGACCCGGACCTGCACTGGAGGGGCCTGCTCCGGCACTTCCAACCGCGCAAGCCGCTGATTGCCGCGGTCGAGGGCTACGCCATCGCCGGGGGTACCGAGATCCTGCAGGCCATGGACATCCGCGTGGCAGGGGAGAGCGCCGTGTTCGGAGTAGCGGAGGTGCGGCGCGGCCTGTTTCCCCTCGGCGGTTCGACGGTGCGACTGCGCCGCCAGATCCCGTTCACTGTGGCGGCCGAGCTCCTCCTCACCGGCCGAGAGATGACCGCGACGGAAGCCAAGGCCGTGGGACTGATCGGTCGAGTGGTCCCCGACGGCACGGCACTGACAGCGGCCCGTGAGATTGCTGATGAGATCGCTGCCAACGGTCCGATCGCTGTGCAGGCCGTGCTCCAGAGCCTGCGCGAATCCGCCAACCTCACCGAAGCCGAGGGACTGTCACGCGAGCTCGAGCTCGGATGGCCCGTCTACGCGAGCAACGACGCGCAGGAAGGCCCTCGCGCGTTCGCTGAGAAGCGTACGGCGAAGTTCACGGGCACCTGAGCGCGGATCTACGGGATGATCGTCTTCTGCTCGAGGTAGTGCTCGAGTCCTTCCTTGCCGAACTCTCGACCGATGCCGCTGGCCTTGAAGCCGCCAAACGGAGCGACGAAGTCCATCGTGTACTGGTTGACACCGAACGTTCCGGTGCGGACGCGACGGGCGACATCCATGCCGCTTCCAGCAGGGTCTCCAGTCCACACGGAGCCCGCCAAGCCGAACTCGCTGTCGTTGGCGATGCGCACGGCATCGTCCACGTCATCGAACGGGATCACCGCCAGGACCGGCCCGAAGATCTCCTCCTGTGCGATGCGCATGGAGTTGTCGACATCGGCGAACACGGTGGGCTGCACATACCAGCCCCTGTCGATGCCGGCCGGGCGACCGTTGCCGCCCACCACGACCCGCGCTCCCTCTTCCTGGCCAAGGGCGATGTACTTGTCGACGCGCTCCTGTTGGCGCTCTGCCACGAGGGGGCCGATCTCCGTGGTGGGATCGTCCGGGTTGCCGACGGTCATGCCGCCGACCATCTCAGCCAGTGCGTCTACCACCGCGGCGTAGTTCTTGCGCGACGCGAGGATCCTTGTCTGGGCGACGCAAGCCTGGCCGTTGTTCATCAGGGAAGCGAACTTCAGCCCCTCGATGGTGGCGGCCAAGTCGGCGTCGTCGAGGATGATGGCCGCTGACTTGCCACCCAGCTCGAGGCTCACGCGCTTCAGCTGCTCGCCACAGATCGACGCGATCATGCGGCCAGCAGCAGTGGAGCCGGTGAACGCGATCTTGTCGACACCGCGGTGGCGCACGAGATGTTCCCCGACCTCGCGCCCGGCGGGGATGACGCTGACAACACCCTTGGGGATGCCGGCCTCGTCGAGCAGCTCGGCCATGAGCATGGCATCGAGCGGAGTCTCAGGCGACGGCTTGATCACGATCGTGGAGCCAGACAGGAGTGCAGGCGCCAGCTTCGACATGGTGACGAACTGCGGCACGTTCCACGGCACGATCGCACCGACCACACCGACGCCCTCGCTTCGTACGATCACCGGGCTGCCGAGCACGCCCAGACGCTCCTCTTCCCACTCGTACTTCTTCGCCTCCTCGATGAACGACGTCAGCATCATCCAGGGAGCTGGTGACTGCGCCAGCTGAGAGAAGCTGATCGGCGAGCCCATCTCGGTGGTGATGACCTGTGCCATGTCCATCATGCGAGCGGCGTAGACATCGCTGAAGCGCTGCACGGCATCGATGCGGTCCTGCGCAGACATCCGTGGCCACTCACCGTCATCGAACGCAGCGCGGGCGGCCGAGACGGCGCGATCGATGTCCGCGGTCGTCCCCTCAGGGACACGCCCGACAACCTCCTCGGAGTGCGGTGAGATCACCTCGATGACGTCGGTGCCGGCGGGGTCGACCCACTCGCCGCCGATGTAGAGCTTGTCGTGAACCTGCATGGGATTCTCCTGTGTCATTCGGATGTGTGCTTGCTAGTTCGTTCCAGCTGAGATCTCACCCCGGGCGACCTTGCCCGCCCACGGGTAGTCGGGCTTGCCGCTGGGGGAGCGGACCACCTCGTTGACGAGGTGAACCTCCTTGGGCACCTTGTAGCCGGCCACGTGCTCACGGCAGTGCGCAGCCAGCTCATCGAGCGTGGGCACGACACCAGATCGGGGTTGTACGACGGCGGCGACCCGCTGGCCCCAACGGTCGTCAGGTACGCCAACGACGATGGCGTCGAAGACGCTCGGATGCGCCTTGAGGGCGGCCTCCACCTCTTCGGGAAAGATCTTCTCGCCGCCCGAGTTGATGCACTGCGAGCCTCGGCCAAGCAGGGTGATGCAACCGTCGGCCTCGAGAAGTGCCATGTCACCGGCCAGCGCGTAGCGGGCGCCGCTGGCCCCCACGACGAAGGTCTCCGCTGACTTCTTCTCGTCCTTGTAGTACGCAACAGGCACGTTCCCGCGCCGCGCGAGACGGCCCTGAGTGCCGCTGCCGGGCGCGACCTCGTTGAGACCCTCGTCGAGCACGACCGTGTCGCGTCCGGCCTGGACGGTCGGCCCGCCACCCTTGTTCTGGGTGTCTCCCTTGCTCACGGTGCGCATCCCGTTCGACCCGGTCTCCGAGGACCCGATGGCATCGAGCAAGAGGATGTCGGGGAACACATCCAGGTAGCGGTCCTTCACAGTCGGCGAGAAGATCGCTGCTGTAGATGCGAGAACGAACATCGACGACAGATCAAGCGCCTTCGGACCGCCAAGATCATCAAGCGCCTCGATCATGGGTCGAGCCATCGCGTCGCCGGTGATGGAGACGCTGTTGATCCGCTCTCGCTCTACGGTGCGCCACACCTCGTGCGGATCAAACCGGCGGAGCATCACGATGAGGTTGCCCTCGAACGCGAACCGGAGGAATCCCCATTGTGCGGCCCCGTGCATGAGCGGCGGCAAGTTGAGCGAGCGAAGTGGCTCCGCTACCTCCTTCGCCTTGTTGGCGAGGGTCCACTCGTCGGCGACCGGCTCTTGCGTGTACGCGTCGATGCCGCCGCCCAAGGAGTAGAAGACGTCCTCGTGGCGCCACACCACACCCTTGGGCATCCCGGTGGTCCCACCGGTGTAGAGCACGTAGTGATCGTCAGGTGACCGAGGGGCAAAATCCCTCTCGGGCGATCCAGACGCCATGGCCTCCTCGAACGGGACTGACCCGAGCTGCGCGAGCACGTCGTCGACGTCGTCGGTGGTGCCGTCATCGATGTGGATGAGGTGGCGAAGCAGAGGTAGCTCTCCGTGTACCGCTGCGATGCGTGGAGCAAGCTCGCGGTCGTACACAACGGCCTTCAGGTCGGCGTTGTCGAAGAGGTAGCGCAGCTCCTCGGCGACATACCGAAAGTTCACGTTCACTGGAACGGCCCGGACCTTGTAGGCAGCGAGCGTGGTCTCGATCCACTCGATGCTGTTTGCGCCGTAGACCCCGATGTGGTCGCCGGCGCCGATTCCCTGGGCGGCGAGGTGGTGGGCAAGCTGGTTGGCGCGCGCCTCCAGCTGGCCGTAGCTGCGTCGCTCATCCCCGATGACCAGGACCTCGCGATCGGTCACGGAATCGACGGTGTGCTCGAAGAGGTCGGCGATGTTGAACGCCATGCGGCGACGTTAGGCGAGGACCTGATGACCCGTCAGATTCAGACGGTGGAAGCAGCCGCCCTCTTGCGTTGCGATGGCTTGGCAGGGGTCTGCTTCTTGGCTGTGGCAGCGGGGGCCGGGGCCACTGCTTCGAGCTCGAACGGCTCGATCGAGCTAAGGAGCTCGCTCATCGCATCCTGGACGTGATCGACCAGATCCCACACGTCGGGGACGAGCTCTCGGCAGGCCATGAACCCGATATCGACGTTGTCCAAGTAGGACAGCACGGTGATGTTGAGCCCTGCCCCCTCCATCACCGGTCCCATCGGAAGCGTGTACTCGAGCTTGGCACCCGCGTAGTAGAGCGGGAAGGGCGGGCCCGGCACATTCGAGATCACCACGTTGTGGATCGGTCGGTGCCCGTCCGCGAGGTGCAGCCCTGAGTAGAGGCGAGCCGCGAGTGCGAAGGTCGTCGGTGCGGCGTGCTCCGCCCAGTTCTGCAGGAGGTTTGCGCCCAGGGCGTTGTGGTCCTCCTTGGCGCCGCGTGTGACCTTGTGGATCGTGCGCAGGCGCTCGATCGGGTCGTCGACGTTGGTGGCCAGCGATGTGAACATCGCCGACACCTTGTTGTTCATCTGACCCTGCTCCTCGTCGCCTCGGACCGACACTGGGCAGACAGCGATGAGGGGCTCAGAAGGGTTGCCACCGTGGTCCTCGAGATAGCGGCGCAGCGCTCCACCCATGAGCCCAAGCACAACGTCGTTGACCGTGCAGCCCACCGCGTTCTTGACGCGCTTCACGTCATCGAGAGAGACGCGGGTGAAGGACATCCGCCGGTGCGGAGTGATGGCGGCGTTCCACGGCGTGGCCGGGGCCGTGAGTGGCACCGCTCCAACGATCGCCTCGGGATCGCGGTGGCGCGACACGAGTGTGGTGACGGTACGGAGGGTGGAGCCCACCAGCGGCAGGATGCTGGCCTGCCGACGCACCCGCGACGCGATGGCATGACCCACCAGCTCAACGTCGGATGGAATCGGCTCTGGTGTGCGCGGCTCTTGTGGCTCGAGGTCACGACCCTCGGGGCTCAGGTCGAAGAGGTTGACCATCAGCTCCGCTCCTGAGACACCATCCACCGCGCAGTGGTGCATCTTCGTGACCACACCGATGTTGCCGTCGGCCAGACCCTCCACGACGTACAGCTCCCACAGCGGGCGGCTGCGGTCGAGTGGCGTACTGGCGATCTGCGCGGCCAGCTCGGCCAGCTCGCGGTGGCCTCCGGGCGCCGGTGCTCCGACCCGACGGATGTGGTAATCGAGATCGAAGTGCGGGTCCTCGACCCAGATCGGATGATTGAGTCGGAAGGGCACCTGCATGACGCGACGGCGGAACGGCGGCACCAGGTGCAGGCGGGACTCGATGAAGTCCTTGATGGCAGAGAACTCGTAGCCCCCCTGCATGGTGGACGGGTCAAAGATCGCCGTCATCGCCACATGCATGTGCATGTTTGGCGTCTCGAAGTAGAGGAAGGATGCATCCAGCCCAGAAAGTCGCTCCATTTGCCGAAGGTTACGTCGCAAAGTGTGTGCCCGCCCCTTTGCAGGGGCCACACTGGGCAACATGTCGTGGACTCTTCTCGTGCTCGGGCTGCTTGGCGTTGTGCACGCTGCCAACGCCATCGCTCCTCGCGATCGACCTCTGGTCCTGCTCGCGTGGAGCTTCTTTTCCTCATGGCTGACGATCGAGCTGGTCTGGCATCACCTTGCGATCGGCGCAGTCACCACGCTGGTGCTCGTCTCGGGTGGCGCCCTCGATGAGACCCCGGGCATTGTCGGTCTGGTGCTCATGGCGGTCGCACTCGGTCTGATGATCCAGATCGCGTGGACCACCCGTCGGACGGTGGTCACGATGCGCACGAGCGTCGCGGAGTTGGATCCGGGACCCGACGCTCCGCGCTTCCCCCGCAGTCACGTCGTCTTCCCCCTCCTCATGGGCCGCCGTAGCGGCGTTCGAGTGCGTCGAAACGTGCCGTTCGCACGGGTCGGCGGCAAGACGTTGCGGCTCGACGTCACGGTACCGAGTGCGCCTGCGCCTGGCGGCGGTGCGCGCCGGCCAGCCCTCATGCAGGTGCACGGCGGTGGCTGGGTGATCGGCGACAAGCGCGAACAGGGCTTACCGCTTCTTGGTCACATGGCCGCACAGGGCTGGGTGGGGTTCAACGTGAACTACCGCCTCAGTCCTGGCGTCGGCTTTCCCGATCACCTCATCGACCTCAAGCGTGGCCTGGCGTGGATCCGAGAGCACGCTGATGAGTACGACGTCGATCCGGACTTCATCTGCATCACCGGCGGATCGGCGGGCGGTCACCTCGCGGCGCTCATGGCGCTCACGGCAGGCGACGACCGCTTTCAGCCGGGCTTTGAGTCAGCCGACACGCGTGTGGCCGCCGCAGTTCCGTTCTATGGCCTCTACGACTTCACGACCGCGGGCGCGTTCGGTCGGGATCTAGAGGTCTACAAGCGGTTCCTCGAGCCGATCGTGATGAAGGCCTTCGTGAGTGACGAGCCGGAGAAGTTCGAGGACGCGTCGCCGCTGCACCATCTTCGTGAGGATGCGCCACCCTTCCTGGTCGTCCACGGCGACCGCGACACGCTCGCTCCGGTCGAGGACGCCCGCCGCTTCACATCGGCACTTCGTGCCATCTCCAACCAGCCAGTTCTATACGCCGAGATGCACGGTGCGCAGCACGCATTCGAGATCTTCCCGTCCCCACGAGCCGTGAGGGTCATCGAGGGGGTCGAGCGCTTCCTCAGCACGCTCTGGGACCGACGGGAGGCTGACCAAGCGGGTGCCGAGCCGGCCGTCGAGGCCGCACTGACCTCCTGAGGCCTCTCGCCCGGGACTAGAACCTGTTCTAGTCTGATCTTGTGGACTTCGAGGACACCCCTGACGAGGCGGCCTTCCGGACCGAGGCGCGGGCCTGGCTGGAAGCCAACGCCATCGCGAAGGGGCACCCGGAGGACTTCTCCGCAGGCATCTGGACCAACAGCTATGGCGAGGATGTGTACGTGAAGCGGTGCCGAGAGTGGCAGGGGCGGCTCGCAGAGGGCGGCTTTGCCGGGATCACCTGGCCCCAAGCGTTCGGCGGTCGCGGCGGCCGACCCATCGAGTCGGCGATCTTCAACCAAGAGCAGGCCCGCTTCGGCGTGTCGAACGGGGTGTTTGCCATAGCCATCGGCATGGTTGGCCCCACGATCCTCGCCCACGGCACCGACGAGCAACGGCTGCGCTATCTACCCGCCATGCTGCGCGGCGATGAGGTGTGGTGTCAGCTCTTCAGCGAACCTGAAGCTGGATCCGATCTCGCCAACCTTGCCACCCGTGGCGTCCGAGATGGCGACGAGTGGGTGGTGACCGGCCAGAAGGTCTGGACCTCAGTGGCCGAGCGGGCCGAGTGGGGCATCCTGCTGGCGCGAACCGATCCCGACGCTCCCAAGCACAAAGGCATCACCTACTTCCTCGTCGACATGGCCACGCCGGGCATCGACATCCGTCCACTCCGCCAGATGACCGGCCACAGCCACTTCAGTGAGGTGTTCCTCGACGAAGTACGCATCCCTGCGGCAAACATCGTCGGGGAGGTGGGGGAGGGTTGGAAGGTCACACAAACCACCCTCGCCAGTGAACGGACAGCCATAGCGGGAGGTTCGGGCGGCGCGGATCCCCCCGGTCTCATCGCCTTGGCGCGCCAGTTCGGCAAGGCCGCCGACCCACTCACTCGCCAGGCAGTGGTGGATGCGCATCTGCGATCTGAGCTGCTCCGCTTCCTGCGCTACCGGTCGCAGACCGCGCTCTCGCAGGGCACGCGTCCCGGCGCAGAGACGTCGGTCATGAAGCTCGCCTATGCGCGGTTCATGCAGCAGATGACGACCGCCGCGATCCACGTCCAGGGTCCCACCGGGATGCTGGCGGGATCCGAGCTGCCCATCGGCGGGGTGTGGACCACGAAGTTCCTCCACGCTCCGTCGCTGCGCATCGCGGGCGGGTCCGACCAGGTTCAGGCCAACATCATCGGCGAGCGCGTTCTCGGCCTCCCGTCAGAAGCTCGCGTCGACAAGGACGTGCCGTTCCGCGATCTCGCCAAGGCCGGACGGTAGGTTCCCGCGATGGTCACCACCGCCGAGGCCCTCACCCAGAGTCAGGCCGAGCGTCGCCAGCGCGTCCTCGCCGCTGCGTTGAGATTGGGAGCGGAGGGCGGGTACGACGCTGTGCAGATGCGAGACGTTGCGTCCACGGCGGGGGTGGCACTAGGCACGATCTACCGCTACTTCCCATCTAAGGACGCGTTGCTGGCCGCCGCGATGGTGCAGTGGATGGAAGACCTCGAACATCGGGTCAGCCAGAAGCCCCCCAAGGGAGCCACCACCACCGAGAGGGTCTACGACGTGCTGCGCCGAGGTGTCGCCACCATGGAACGGCAGCCCCAGCTCGCCGAGGCGGTCATCACGGCGCTCACCTCCGACGATCGTGAGGCTGGCGGCGCGTCGACCGCCACCACTGACGTGATGCAGCGCGTGATGCTCCGTGCCTTCCCGACCGACGTTGCACCGGTCACCGAAGCCGAGATCGCGAAGGTGCTCGGCCACGTGTGGTTCTCGTGTCTCATTGCGTGGAGCAACGGGGTCGGAGATCTCGTCTGGGTGGCAGAGGAGCTCGAGACCGCCTGCCACTTGCTCTGCGACCACCTGGACTGAGCTCAACAGTCAGCTGGTGCTTCCCACGACCATGGCGGCACCGCCACCAGCTCGTTTGACCGCGTAGAGCGCTTCGTCCGCCCGCGCGAGTAGCGCGTCTGCGGTGGCATCGGTGCCAGCGAGCGCGACCCCGATCGAGATGCCAAGTGCGACTTCGGTCCCTTCCACCACAAAGGGCTTTCGCATGGCGTCGAGGAGGCGGTCGACGACGTGGTTGGCGGCGGCCGCGTCCACGACGTTGCGCAGCAGGACGGTGAACTCATCACCGCCCATGCGAGCCAGCTCATCACCAGTTCGCAGACTTGACCGCAGGCGAGCGGCAACATCGACCAGAGCGGAATCGCCGCTGATGTGCCCGAAGGTGTCGTTTACGACCTTGAAGCCATCCAGGTCGCAGAAGGCCACGGCGAGGTCTCGCTCGCCAATAGCCAACGCTTCGGCCAGGCGGCTCCGGAACTGCCGTCGGTTGGCAACCCCTGTCAGCGCGTCGTGGCCCGCGAGGTGGCGGAGTCGCTGGTGCTCGGCGTGGCGAGTCAGCGCGAGCCGGACGTAGGTGAGCGACCGGGCCAGGACCTGGCGATGACTAGCCAGCATCCGGGTGCCGACTGGTCGCCACACGGTCAACGCCGCCCCGGCCAGACCTTCCGAGGCGGGGATGCGCGCCGTCCAGCAGGCCTCGAACCCGGCGGCACGGGCGAGCTCCGCGAGCCCGTCAGGAAGCTCATCCACGAGCAGGTCGGCGATGCCGGACTCGTTTGCGAGGACATCGCGCCAAGGGCCCTCATGCACAAGGCAGTCGCCGGGCACGCCGCTACCCGTCGCCGATGCGAAGACCTGCCCGTCAAACCCGTGGTGGACGGTCGCACCAGACGCCTGCAGCGACGCTGCGATGGCGCCGCAAAGCCGAGACAGCACCTCGGCCAGGGGAGCGTCGGCAAGGAGGGCATCGAGAAAGTCCTCGAGCAGCCGCTGGCCACCCCACGGTCGGCACCGCAGCGCGATGCCCTCGACGCCCGGGACGTCGAGGAGCGGGATCGCCCCGATCTCGGCCCACGCACTCGACCCATCTGGCTGCAGGATCTCGAACACCATCGGAACCCCGGAGGCGCCTCGATCGTCATCGTCGATCTCCGCCAGCACCTCCGTCGCGGCTGCGATGCCGTCCGGCGTGAGGAACTCAGTCATGTTGCGTCCGAGCGCCGCCTCGGGAGTCCACCCGAGGGCGTCCTGGGCAAGGCCACCCACGTAGACGAGCGTGCCTGCCCGATCGATCACCACGAACGTGTAGGCGGACTCGTCCACCAACCTCCGGAACACGCCCGCTGGGAGCTCCCCTGCGCCGCGATGGACCGCCGCGGTTTGGTCGCCATCGTCAGCACTCACGACGAGAGCCTTCCACGACCTAGTCGTGAGCGGACGCTGAGGATCAGATCGATCGGTCGTGGCCCTCCCAGTAGGGGTCGCGCAGCTGGCGCTTGAGGAGCTTGCCGGTGGGCTCGCGGGGCAGCTCGTCAACGAAGTCGATCGAACGCGGCCACTTGAAGCGAGCGAGGCGACCGGCGAGGTGCTCCATGACCGACGCGGCAAGGTCGTCGCCGGGGGTGATGCCAGCAGCGGGCTCGATGACCGCCTTGATCTGCTCGCCCATGTCATCGTCCGGGATGCCGAACACGGCGACGTCGCCAACACCGGGGTGGGCGAGGATCTCGCCTTCGATCTCGGCCGGATAGATGTTCACTCCGCCGGCGATGATCATGTCGCTCTTGCGGTCGCAGAGAAACAGGAAGCCGTCCTCGTTGAGGTAGCCGATGTCGCCGACGGTGAAGAAGCCCTCGGCATCGTGGTTGTCGTCGGTCTTGGACTTGTCGCCCTTGTACTCGAAGTCCTGGCCGCCCATCTTCATCCAGACGGTGCCCGGAACACCAGGGTTCACGACCGTGCCGTCGTCGTCGGTGATCTTGAGCTCGGAGATCGGCCAGGGGGCACCAACGGTGCCGGGGTACTTCAGCCAGTCCCCCGGGGTCGCCGTGGTGCCGCCGCCCTCGGTGGCGCCGTAGTACTCCCAGATCACGGGACCCCACCAGTCGAGCATCTTCTGCTTCACGTCGATGGGACAGGGAGCGGCGGCGTGGATGGCCCAGCGCATCGACGAGACGTCGTAGCGAGCCTTCACGTCATCGGGGAGCTGCAGCATGCGATGGAACTGCGTGGGCACCATGTGAGTGTGGGTGACGCGGTATCGCTCGATCTTGGCGAGTGTCTCCTCCGGGTCCCACTTGTCCATGAACACCACGGTGTGGCCGGAGTGGAGCGCGTTGCCAGCAAAGGTGGTGACGGCGGTGTGGTAGTTCGGCGAGGTGCACAGATGCACCTGATCCTCCCGGTGGGGAATGCCGAACAGGCCGAAGAACCCGGTGAACAGCTCGGCGGTGTCGTCGGCGGTGAACTCCGACAGCTTCCGCTTCACGCCCTTCGGCTTACCGGTGGTGCCGGATGTGTAGTGCATCGCCGCGCCAGCAGCGCGGTCGTTCGGCAGGGAGTCGGGGGCCTCCGCGAGGACCGCGGCGGCGTCGCGAAAGCCGGGGACCTCACCAAAGGCAAGTCGCGCCTCGGCGGGCACGTTGGCCTCTTCGACGGCGGCCGATACGACCGACGCGTATCGTTCGTGGGTGACGACCGCCCTCGCCCCCGAGTCGGCGATGATGTACGCGATCTCGGGCGCCGAGAGGCGGTAGTTGATCGGCACGTAGTACCAGCCGGCCTGCAACGCCGCGAGGTACAGCTCGAGCGGCCGCGCCCCGTTGGGGAGCACCGCGGCCACGCTGTCGCCCCGCTGCAGCCCGAGCCCACGCAGCGCGTGGACGTACCTGTTGGCCTGGGACAACAGCTCCCCGGCGGTGTGCTCGGTGCCGTCGGGGTCGATGAGTGCAACCACCTCTGGCTCGGCCTGGGCGTAGCGGTAGAAGCCTGTCACGTGCTCTGGACCCCCGGTGGTTTCACATCTGACGGGCCGTCAGACTAGAACGGGTTCCAGTTCGGCTCCAACACGGCTCCA
>JBBDWQ010000012.1:0-18173 GCA_040902805.1 Acidimicrobiales bacterium | reverse complement strand
CGGCTCCAACACGGCTCCACGACCAACGATCAGGGGGATCACATGCGCGCTGCGCTGCTCCGCAACATGGGTGACGACGCTCTCGAGGTGCGAGATGACATCGAGCTCGTCGATGTCGGCCCCGGTGAGGTCAAGGTCAAGATCGAGGCGACCGGGGTGTGCCACTCGGATCTCTCCTGCATGAACGGCACGATTCCGCAGCCCGCTCCGGCGGTCCTCGGCCACGAAGGTGCGGGAGTCATCGCCGAGGTCGGCGAGGGCGTCACCGACGTGAAGGTCGGCGATCACGTGATCGTGGCCTGGAGCCCGCCGTGCGGCGAGTGCGCCTTCTGCGGTCCGCGACACCAGCCGAACCTCTGCTCGAACATCCAGATGGTGATGGGTGGCACCCCGCACTTCCTGCTCGACGACACGCCGGTGTTCGGCATGGCCGGCGCCGGCACGTTCGCCGAGGAGATGATCATCCCCCACCAGGGGGTAGTGAAGATCGACGACGACATCCCGCTCGAGATCGGCAGCCTCGTTGGCTGCGGCGTCATGACCGGCGTGGGTGCGGCGATCAACACCGCCAAGGTCACGCCCGGCTCCTCAGTGATCGTGTTCGGCTGCGGAGGCGTGGGCATCTCCTGCATCCAGGGCGCCAAGCTCGCGGGAGCGTCGGTGATCGTTGCGGTCGATCTGAACGACGGCAAGCTCGAGGATGCCAAGCGCTTTGGAGCCACCCACGCCTGCAAGCCCGATGAGGTCGACGCTCTCAAGGCCAGCCTCACCGCTGGCGACGGCTTCGACTACTCCTTCGAGGCCATCGGCCTCCCCACGACCATGCGGGCGAGCTACGACGCCATTCGGCGAGGCGGAACTGCCTGCATCGTCGGAGTCGGCAAGCTCGACGAGTTCGTGAGCTTCTCGGCCTTCGAGCTGTTCTTCTCGGAGAAGAACCTTGTCGGCTCGTATTACGGCTCCGCCGACGTCCGGACCGACTTCCACAAGCTGCTCGGCTTCTGGAAGGACGGCCAGCTCGACCTCGACGGCATGATCACTCGTCGCATCAAGCTGGACGAGATCAACGATGCCTTCGACGCCATGAAGCGCGGCGAGGTCATCCGGCAGGTCATCTCCTTCTGACCTGACCCGCCATCAGCCGAGCTCGGGCAGGGTGAGCTCCTCGTCAGGCGCAGATCTTCACCGGTGGTGACGGGCACGCCTGGCGATTTCGGCCCAATGGGGCCTGGAAGCCGGGGTGCCCCGATCTGATAGACCATCAGAACGAGAACGTGTTCTAGTTGGGAAGGACTTTGCCATGCCCCCTCCGGCCGATGTCGACGACGTGCTCTCGGCACCGCTCGTCATCGAGTTCCCGTTCTCCCGCACGACTGGCCCCGTCATCGGTGCCTTTCTCACGGGACTGCGCGAGAAGACCCTCATCGGCATCAAGGGATCTCAGGGCCAGGTGCTCGTGCCACCCACCGAGTACGACCCGCACACCGCAGAGGAGCTCACCGAGCTGGTGGAGGTGGGGCCGGGCGGGGTGGTTGATCTCTGGGTCTGGGTTCGCCAACCGATGATGAAGCACCCACTGCAGCATCCGTTCGCGTGGGCGCTCGTCAGGCCCGACGGTGCTGACGTCGGCTTCCTGCAGGCTGTTGACGCGGGATCGATGGACGCCATGTCGAACGGCATGCGCGTCGTCCCACGCTGGGCAGAGCAACGCGAGGGCAGCATCCACGACCTGACGTGCTGGGAACCGGAGTCCTGATGCCCGAGATCGCCCTCCCCAAGTCGTTACAGGACGTGGAGCTCGTCCGCAGCGTGCGCACACCAGCACGGCTCGACTACGTGTACACCGCCGGCGCGGCCACGACCCGGTTCCTGAAGGGGATCAGCGAGCGCAAGATCCTCGGCGAGCGAGCACCCGGCGGCAAGGTCTATGTGCCATCCCGGGGCGCAGATCCACAGCTCGGTGTGGCTACCTCCGAACAGGTGGAAGTCGCCCACGTCGGCACGGTCACCAGCTTCTGCATCGTGAACGTCGCGTTCTACGGCCAGGGCATGGAGATCCCGTACACCTCTGCTCTGATCCTGCTCGACGGATCCGACATGCCGATCATGCACCTCATCCAGGAGTGCCCCGTCGAGGACGTCCACATCGGGATGCGAGTCGAGGCGGTCTGGGTCGACGACGCTGACCTGGGGCCGACGCTTGAGAGCATCCGGCACTTCCGCCCCAATGGCGAGCCTGACCAACCGGTGGTCCAGCCGGGAGCCGGGGTGACGTGGTGAGAGACATCGCTGTCATCGCAGTCGCACAGATGCCGAACGTCCGTGCCGAGACCGCTCTCAACGAGGTCGAGATGCTCATGCCCGTCCTCGCGGAGGTTCGCGAGCGAGCGGGACTCACGCAATCAGAGATCGGGTTCACCTGCTCCGGCTCCACCGACTACCTCTCTGGGCAGGCCTTCAGCTTTGTGTCCACCCTCGATGGTGTCGGCCCGTGGCCGCCGATCCAGGAGAGCCACGTTGAGATGGACGGCGCCTGGGCGTTGTACGAGGCATGGGTGAAGCTCCAGCTCGGGGAGCTCGATACCGCCCTCGTCTACTGCTACGGCAAGTCGGCCCCGGGGCCTCTGCACGAGGTGCTGTCGCGACAGCTCGACCCGTACCACGTGGCCCCCCTCTGGCCGGATCAGATCAGCCTGGCGGCCCTCCAGGCCAAGGCGCTCATCGACGCCGGCAAGGCCACAGAGACGGACTTCGCCGAGGTCGCGGCCCGCAGCCGGAAGAGCGCACTCGCCAATCCGAACGCGCAGCTCGCGTGGGATCGCCCAGCCAAGGACATCCTCGCCAAGGAGCCGATCATCGACCCGCTCCGCGCGGACGACTGCCCGCCCATCACCGATGGCGCGTGCGCAGTGATCCTCGCCGCGGGAGACCGGGCACGGGACCTGTCCAGCCGCCCGGCGTGGATCCGTGGCATCGATCACCGCATCGAGCCCATCGCTCTGGGCGTGCGCGATCTCACCGTCTCGGCATCAACCCAACTGGCTGCAGAACGGGCCGGCCTGGGCCGGGCACCCGTCGATGTGGCCGAGCTGCACGCCCCGTTCAGCCCGCAGGAGCTGATCCTTCGGGACGCGCTCGGCCTTGCCGACCACGACAACGTCAACCCGTCGGGCGGGGCACTGGCTGCCAACGCGGTGATGGTCGCAGGCCTCACCCGCATCGGTGAGGTTGCCCAGCGCATCATGGACGGAAGCGCTAGCCGTGGCGTGGCCCACGCCACCTCAGGTCCCTGCCTCCAGCAAAACCTCGTGTGCGTCCTGGAAGGGGAGGGCTGAGCCGTGACAAAGGAGCAAGTAGCTGTCATCGGTATCGGCCAGACGAAGCACCAGGCGACGCGCGGCGACGTGTCGATGGCTGGGCTCGTGCGGGAGGCAGCGTCCCGTGCCCTCGCTGACGCAGAGATGACCTGGGCCGACATCGATGCCGTCGTCGTCGGCAAGGCCCCCGACTTCTTCGAGGGCGTGATGATGCCCGAGCTGTACCTCGCCGATGCGCTAGGTGCTACGGGGAAGCCGCTCTTCCGGGTTCACACCGCGGGATCAGTCGGAGGCTCGACCGCGATCGTCGCCGCACAGCTGGTGCAGGCCGGCATTCACGAGCGGGTGCTCACCGTCGCCTTCGAGAAGCAGTCGGAGAGCGAGGCCATGTGGGCGCTGTCGCTCCCGATCCCGTTCCAGCCGCCCTTGCACGCCGGCGCGGGCGGCTACTTCGCACCTCATGTGCGGTCGTACATGGACCGTTCGGGTGCGCCCGATCACATCGGCATCCTGGTCGCCCTCAAGGACCGCCAGAACGCGCTCAAGAACCCCTACGCCCACCTCCACGAGCCGGACATCAGCTTCGACAGCATCAAGGATTCGATGATGCTGTGGGATCCGATCCGCTATGCGGAGACATGCCCGAGCAGCGATGGTGCGTGTGCGATGGTGCTCGCCAGCGAGGCGGTCGCTCTACGGGCCACCAAGCCAGTGGCGTGGGTGCAGGGCACCGCGATGCGTTCCGAGCCGACGCTCTCTGCTGACCGTGACACCGTTCTGCCGCGGGGCGGCTCCGACTGCGCTGCCGATGTCTTCGCGCAGGCGGGCATCACCGATCCCCGCCGTCAGATCGACTGCGTCGAGATGTATGTGCCCTTCTCGTGGTTCGAGCCGATGTGGCTCGAGAACCTCGGCTTCGCCGGCTCCGGCGAAGGCTGGAAGCTGATCGAGGCAGGCGTCACACAGCTCGACGGCGACCTACCCGTGAACATGTCGGGCGGGGTGCTCTCGTCGAACCCCATTGGCGCATCCGGGATGCTTCGCTTCGCGGAAGCTGCCCTCCAGGTGCGGGGCATGGCCGGTGATCATCAGGTCGAGGACGCCCGCACCGCACTCGGCCACGCCTATGGAGGCGGCTCGCAGTTCTTCGCCATGTGGGTCGTCGGAGCCGACAAGCGATGACTGGTCGGCTCGAAGGCAAGGTCGCCATCGTCACCGGCGCGGCCCGGGGCCAAGGCGAGGCCCACGCCCGCCGCTTCGTCGCCGAGGGATCGTCCGTGCTGCTGACCGACGTACTCGACGCCGAGGGCGAGCAGGTCGCTGAGTCGCTCGGCGCAGGCGCCGCCTACCGGCACCTCGACGTGAGCAGCGAAGAGGAGTGGGTGGCCGCCGTCGCGGATGCCGAGGAACGCTTCGGCCCGGTCTCCGTCCTCGTCAACAACGCTGGAATCCTCGACTTCGCGCCGATCCACAAGCAAGACGTGGAGCGCTTTCGGCGGGTCATCGACGTCAACCTCGTGGGCACGATGCTCGGCATGAAGAGCGTGGCGCCGTCGATGCAGCGCGCCGGCGGTGGATCGATCATCAACGTCTCCTCCAATGGAGGCATCTGGGGCCTTCCGAGCCTGGGCGCGTACGTGTCAAGCAAGTGGGCCGTGCGCGGCCTGTCCAAGTCGGCGGCGCTCGACCTCGGGCCGATCGGAGTGCGCGTGAACTCGTTGCACCCCGGTGGCATCGACACTCCCATGACGAACTTCGGTGGCGAGAGCGACGAGTCGAGCTTTGCCAAGAGCCTCCCGATCCCGCGGATGGGGCGGGTCGAAGAGGTGGCCAACGTGGTCACGTTCCTCGCCTCCGATGAAGCCAGCTATGTCACCGGCGCCGAATGGTCTGTCGACGGCGGGGCCACGGCAGGCGATCGCTTTCTGCTCACCGACTAGGAGGGGCACCCTCGAGGGCCCTCGCTCTCACGCCGACGGCCTCAGTACGCCTCCGGCGCTACGGACTTCAGTCGGTCGAACGCGTCCGCCGGAGCCTCCCCGGGTCCCAGCACCACCACCCGCACGCTCGCGCCGGTCGGCAACGCGCCTGCCTCATGGATCCGAGACCAAAATGATCTCGCACCGATGTCGTCGCCGCCAGGCAAGTAGACGCGCACCATGGCCGGTGATGCCAACAGCCGATCAGTGACGCGCATCATTGCCTGAACGCGCTCGGCCACTTGTGCCGACGCGTCGGGGCCAGCGGGGACCTCGAGCGAAACGAGGACGTCGCCTTGAGCGGCCTCGTTCAATGACTCGTAGAACGCCTGGGCATCGCCGATGTTCGTCGGTGCAGGCCCACTTGCGCTGCGAGCCGGCCGCTCGCGGCGATCTTCGATCGCTACCTGGGGGTCGGCCTCGACGCCGAGCAACCCGACCACCCGCTGGAGCTCGCCAAGATCGGGCTTCGCGACGAGATAGGGCCGGACGGGGTACCGGGCCAGGATCGCTTCGTCGTGGGTGTGGGAGAACACGATCGTGGTGGCCCGGGTCGAAATCGCCGCGTCGACGATGTCGAAGTCCGTGTTGAAGCCGAGAGCGAGATCCACGATCACGACGTCCGGCTTGGCCGCCCGCACCAGGGCGACCGACTCGGCGGTGGTCGTGCCCACTCCGACGACCTCGTGGCCGCGGTCGGCCAGGATCGACTCGACCATGCTGGTGAAGAGCCGATCGTCGTCGCAGAGCACGAACCGCATGGCGTCTCTCTAGTGCATCAGGCCGGCGCGTGCTTGGCGCTAGCGGTTGCCTTGGCCGGGGCCTCATCGGCCCGATCGGGCCACCAAGGTGGGGGGAAGACCGTGCGCTCGTCGCTGATCGGCTCAGCGTAGAACTGAGCGGCCCACTTGCGGAACTTCATGAACGGTCCATCGTTGTCCGCCAGCGCCGGCCGCACGAGATGGGCCTTGTGCTCCCAGATGGGCTTGTCCTCGAGCACCTGCTTGTCGACCTCGCGGACGAACGCGTTGCCGACGTTGCGGGTGGTGGTCTCGTCTCCCATCGTCTTGAAGCGGAAGTTGAAGCGGATGATGCACTGATCTCGGCTGATCGGTGTGGTGAGGGCGAGGTTCAGGGTGTCGACGATTCCCGAGAACGCCACCACCGAGATCCCCGGGCCCACCATCTTCGAGTCGATCCGTCCCTCCATGACACCGCGCGGGGTGGGGAACTTCTGGCTCGATCGCATCTGTGACAGCGGGAAGGTGTCGGTGTCGTAGCTCTCCATCTGCGGCACCTCGGCGGTGTTGTGCACATACCGAAAGTGAGCCGAGTCGACTCCGTTCTCGGCCATCTCCTGCCAGGCCGCGTCGACGACATGCTCGGTGCGGATCACGGTGGACCACTCCGGGTCGCCGTTGAACTCCGCCACGTCGAGCACATCCCACATCGGTTGCACCTCGGCATCCGGGTGGTACCAGACCATCGAGGTGCCATTGCGCTCCACGACGGGAAAGGTGCGCAGCGACCCCTTGCGATTGGTTCGTTCGGAGTAGGGGATGTCCGTGTTGGTGCCGTCGGCGTCGAAACGCCAGCCGTGGAACGGGCATTGGATCTCGCATCCGTCGACGGTTCCGCCGTGGCCGAGGTGGGCGCCGAGGTGGGGGCAGAAGGCGTCCTGCACGTGCAGGACACCTTCGTCGTCGCGCCAGCCCACGAGGTGTCGGTCGAAGTAGTAGATCGCCTTCGGCTCACTCGCGGGAAAGTCCTCTGGGTAGCCGACGCAGAACCAACCGAAGGGCACAGGGAACGGGAAGCGTTGCTCTGTCATCGTCAGGCCTCCAGCTTGAACACTCGCTGCGCGTTCTCCCGCAGGAACTTGGGCCAAACGTGGTCCTTGAAGGCCACGTTGGGAAGCTCGCTGAAGATTCGCTCGAGTGACAAGCCCATAGGGAAGTAGCCGGCGTACATGATCTTGTCGGCGCCCCGACTGTTCGCATAGTCGACGATCGTCTGCGGGTAGTAGCGGGGCGCGAACGCGGAGGTGGAGTAGTAGAGGTTGGGCCACTTGAGCATGAGCTTCACAGCCAGGGCGTCCCAGGGCTCCGCCCCATGACGCATCACGATCTTCAGCTCAGGAAAGAACCAGCACACCTCGTCGAGCAGTTCCGTCTTCTGACAGAGCATCGGCACGCGCGGACCGGGCACCCCCGTGGTGATGCAGATCGGGATGCCGAGCTCCACGCACTTCGCATACAACGGGTAGTAGCGCTTGTCGTTGATGGGCACCTGCGGGTTCGTCCCGGCGGGGAACGTGGAGGCAGCCTTCACGCCGTAGGTCTCGTAGGCCCGGACCAGATCGCGCACGCCCTGCATGCCGAGGTTGGGGTTCACCTCGTAGGAGGCAAAGAACCGATCGGGGTGCTCCTCGATGGCCCGCACAGAGATGGACCTGTCGTGACCGATGCCGACCATGGCCCGGTCGATCCCGAAGTGGTCCATCTCGCCCAGGACGACCGCGACCGGGTCGACATCGTCGTCAACATCCGCCGGGACGTCCTTGAACATGTACTGGACGGGGAACTCCATCTCCTTGGACTCGTCGTCCATCAATCCAGCCCGCAGGAAGCCGTACCAACCCTTTTTCGAGCCCTCGGGGATGCCCAGCATCAGGTCGATCACGCCGATGTCGGTCGGATAGCTCATGGAGCCAGACTAGAACACGTTCTAGTCTGGTGCGAGCCAGCGCGGCTAGGGTCCGTCGCCATGGATCTCGGCTTGATCATCGGATATTGGCCATCTTCGGGCCCGCCGCCGGATGCCGCGGAGCAGATCGCGACCGCGGAGCGACTCGGCTTCAAGAGCGTGTGGATGTCGGAGGCCTACGGGTCGGACTGCTTCACGCCACTGGCGTGGTGGGGGAGCGCCACGGAGCGCGTGCAGCTCGGTACGGCCATCACCCAGATCTCGGCTCGCACACCCGCGTCCACCGCGATGACGGCCATCACGCTCGACCACCTCACCGGTGGGCGCTTCATCCTCGGCCTCGGTGTGAGCGGTCCGCAGGTGGTGGAGGGCTGGTACTCGCAGCCTTACGCCAAGCCGCTGGCCCGCACCCGCGAGTACATCGACATCGTGCGGGCGATCATCGCCCGCGACAAGCCAGTGGAGTACGTGGGGGAGCACTATCAGATGCCCCTCATCGGTGGCACTGGGTTCGGTAAGCCCCTCAAATCGATCGTGCGACCGCTCCGCAATGACATCCCCATCTACCTGGGCGCCGAGGGTCCGAAGAACGTGGCGTTGGCGGCCGAGATCTGCGACGGCTGGCTGCCGATGTTCTTCTCGCCGAAGGCCGACGGGTTCTATCGGGACGCCTTGGCCGAGGGATTCGCTCGCCCAGGGGCGCGCCGCAGCGCGGACGACTTCGAGGTGGCGTGCGTGGTGCCCACCGTCGTCGGTGACGACCTCGAGGCGTGTGCTGACCTGCTTCGGCCCACCTTGGCGCTCTACGTCGGGGGCATGGGCGCGAAGGACCGCAACTTCCACAAGGACGTCTTCGCTCGCCTCGGCTACGAGGCGGAGTGCGAAAAGGTGCAAGAGGCGTACCTCGCCGGACGCAAGGACGAAGCGGCGTCCTACGTCCCCACCTCCATGGTGGAGGACGTCTACCTGATCGGTCCACGCGACAAGATCCGTGACGACCTCGAGGCCTGGCGCGAGAGCTGCGTCACCACGATGCTGATCAGTGGGCCGCCCTTCCTGCTCGAGGAGATCGCCGAGATCGTCCAGGGCTGAGTCGCCCCACCTCCAAGCCGTTCTCGGGCGCCTTTTCCGTCCGGTCGACGGATTTTCCGCCCGAGAACGAGATCGTGGGGTCAGTCCTCGAACGCTTCGGGGGGCGGGCAGGCGCAGACGAGGTTGCGGTCGCCGTAGCCGCCGTCGATGCGACTGACCGGCGGCCAATACTTGCCCTCGCGCAGAGAGGGGAGTGGATAGGCCGCATCCTCGCGTGAGTACGGGTGGACCCACTCGGCCGCCAAGAGGTCCTCGGCGGTGTGGGGTGCGTGCGCGAGTGCGCTGGCGTCATGGGCGATCTCGGCGCGTTCGATGGCATCGATCTCCGCACGGATCGCGAGCATCGCGTCGACGAAGCGATCGAGCTCGGCGAGCCCCTCGGACTCGGTCGGCTCGACCATCAGCGTGCCCGCCACCGGGAAGCTCATCGTCGGCGCATGGAAGCCGTAGTCGATGAGGCGCTTTGCTACGTCGTCAACCGTGACTCCGCTGACGCGCGTGATCTCGCGGAGGTCGAGGATGCACTCGTGGGCCACCCGGTCGTGGTCGCCGGTGTAGAGGATCGGGTAGGCCTGCGCGAGGCGTGCGGCGACGTAGTTGGCGTTGAGGATCGCTATCTCCGTCGCGCGGCGCAGACCGTCCGGGCCCATGAGCGCCACGTAGGCCCAGGAGATCGGCAGGATCGACGCCGATCCCCACGGTGCGCCTGAGATGGGGCCCGGTCCCGTCGACGGGCCCGCCTCGGACTGGAGCGGGTGGTTGGGCAGGAAGGGTGCGAGGTGAGCACGCGCCGCCACCGGTCCGACACCGGGTCCGCCACCACCATGCGGGATGCAGAACGTCTTGTGGAGGTTCAGGTGGCTCACGTCGCCGCCGAACCAGCCGGGCCGGGCCACGCCCACCAAGGCATTGAGGTTGGCGCCGTCGACGTAGACCTGCCCGCCGTGGGTGTGGACGAGATCGCAGATCTCGGTGATGCGCTCCTCGAAGACACCGTGGGTCGACGGATAGGTGACCATCAGCGCGGCAAGGTCCGCGCTGTGCTCGGTGACCCTGGCCTCGAGATCGTCGACATCAACGTTGCCGGCCTCGTCGCAAGCGACCACCACGACCCGCATGCCAGCCATCACTGCCGACGCGGCGTTCGTGCCATGGGCCGAGGAAGGGATGAGGCAGACGTCGCGCTCGGCGTGGCCGTTGGCCTTGTGGAACGCCTCTATCGCGAGCAGGCCCGCCAGCTCGCCCTGGGAGCCGGCGTTGGGCTGGAGCGAAACTGCGTCGTAGCCAGTGATCTCCGCGAGCCAGGCCTCGAGGGACGTGATGAGCTCGCGGTAGCCCTCGGCTTGCTCGAGCGGGGCGAACGGGTGGAGTGACGCGAACTCCGGCCAGGTGACAGCGGCCATCTCCGTGGTGGCGTTGAGCTTCATCGTGCAGCTGCCCAGTGGGATCATCGAGCGATCGAGCGCGATGTCCTTGTCGGCGAGCGAGCGCAGGTAGCGGAGCATCTCGGTCTCTGACCGGTGGGCGGAGAAGACAGGGTGCGTCAGGTAGTCACTCGATCGCCGCAACGCGACGGGCAGCGCCGAGTCAGCGCTCGGCCCGACCGTCGTGGCGAACACATCAGCGACGCGTCGCAGCACACCCTCGTCGCTGGTCTCGTCGAGGGCGATGCCCAGGGTGTCCGCGTCGAGATGACGCAAGTTGAGCCCGCGGGCAAGTGCCTCGGCCAGCACCGCATCGGCCCGTCCGGGAACGCGCACCGTGAGCGTGTCGAAGAAGGAGTCGTGCAGCACCTCGACTCCCTTGGCGCGCAGCGCGACCGCGAGACGACACGCCTGGCCATGCACGCGCTCGGCGATTGCCTTCAGTCCTTCGGGTCCGTGGTAGACCGCGTACATCGAGGCCATGACGGCCAGCAGCACCTGGGCGGTACAGATGTTGGAGGTGGCCTTCTCTCGACGGATGTGCTGCTCGCGCGTCTGCAGGGCGAGGCGGTGGGCTGGACGACCAGCGGCGTCGACGGACACGCCCACGAGGCGGCCCGGCATGGACCGCCGCAGCGCGTCGCGTGTAGCGAGGAACCCGGCGTGGGGGCCGCCGTAACCCATCGGGACGCCGAAGCGCTGCGACGAGCCGACCGCCACATCGGCGCCCTGCTCGCCCGGTGGCGTCAAGACCGCGCACGCGAGGAGATCGGTGGCCACGGCCACAAGACCGCCCGCCGCGTGCACCGCAGCGATGGTGGGGGAGAGGTCCCGCACGACACCTGTCGTGCCGGGGTGCTGCAGGAGGGCGCCGAAGACCGCCGAGGGCTCGAGGTCGTCAAGCGAGCCCACGACGATCTCGATACCGATCGGCTCTGCGCGCGTCTCCACCACAGCGATGGTCTGCGGGTGCGTCTCGGCATCGACGAAGAACGTGCGGCAGGCGTGCTTGGTCGAGCGGCGAATCAGGGTCATGGCCTCGGCAGCCGCCGTCGACTCGTCGAGCATCGACGCATTGGCGAGGTCCATGCCGGTGAGGTCGGTGACCATCGTCTGGAAGTTCAGCAGGGCCTCGAGACGACCCTGGCTGATCTCCGGCTGATAGGGGGTGTAGGCCGTGTACCACGCCGGGTTCTCGAGCACGTTGCGCAGGATCACCCCCGGCGTGAATGTGCCGCTGTACCCAGTGCCGATCAACGAGGTGACAACCTGGTTGCGGGCCGCCAGGGTACGCAGGAGCGCAATCGTCTCCGGTTCCGAGCGAGCCGCCGGCAGCGCGAGGGCCTGGTCGGTTCGAATCGACTTCGGTACCGCTTGCTCGATCAGCTCGTCGACCGTGGCGACGCCCAGCACGGCCAACATGGCGTCGACCTCTTCCGGCCGGGGACCCAGGTGCCGGTCGGCAAAGGTGCTTGCAGGGGAACGCTCGGTCACGGCTGGCTCCAAGGGGCGGAGGCGGTCAGGTCTTGGGGACCCCCGCTGTTGCCTTCGGCTCCAGCGTTGCCTCCCCCGATGTGGTCCTTGGGCCTGAGAGGTTCCGGGGCGGTTGCACCTTCGGCGCCCGATCACCGACTCCGAGGAGCCGACATCGGGACTCTCCCACACGGGTTCGTCAGCCCTCGCACCTTAGTGTTGTGAGCGGCAAGCTTGCCCACTCCTCCGGACCGAATGGCAGCCGATGTCCTCGACCACCAGCCCCGACATCGCCCCGACTCACCGGCCGCTGCGGCCGGTGTCCCACCGCTGGCACTCCCTCGACGTCCTGAAGGGACTGGCGCTCTGGGCGATGATCGCCCACCACGTCAACAAGTGGACAGGCGGTCGCATCGACGAGCGGTTCTGGGGCTACGACCACTTCATCGTGACCGATCTCGCGGCGCCGATGTTCGGCGTGGGCCTCGGGGCGGCAGCCGTGGTGGTCGGGAGTCGCATCAACAGCAGACGGGACCTTCCGAAGCCGGTGTGGCGCTGGACGCAGATCTTCCTGGTCGGGGTGGCCATCGACTTCGCCACCCACCACTGGCGCATTGTCGGGAGGGGGGTGCTCCCCACCCTCGCGGTGGTAGGCCTCGCAGTCACGCTGTTGGTCGCCGCTGGCCTTCGCAGTCCGTGGGGCTGGTGGCTGGTCGCTGCCGGATGCGTGCTGCTCTGCGTGCCCGCCACGAAGCTGTCCGGCGACAGCCTCGTCGTCCTGCTGATCAGCGGTCCGTTCGCCTTACCTGTCTACGGTGTGTTCGGGGCCGCTGGTGCGGCGATCGCGGCCCATGCGCTCGGTCGGCCTGAACGATCGCTTCCGCTGCGGCGTGCGGCCATCGGCGTGCTCGTGACCGGCCTGGTCGTGTCCGAGGTCAGCAGGGGAGTGGTCGCCCCTGAGGGTGTGTGGCCACCGGCCCGGTACCCCGGTCACCTCGGGTTCACGCTGTGGGGGCTCGTGGCGACGTTGGTCATCTGGGCCGTGGCACGAGCAACCCTCAGGCCCGGCCGCGCGATCGCGGAGGCGGTCGCTCGCGCGGGCCGACGGACCCTGCCGATCTTCGCCGCTCATTTCGTCGTGAAGATCGCGCTGCAGCGAACTCACCTCACCGGCGACCTCGACACCTGGCGATGGGGCCTGGTCGTCTGGACCGCGGTCATCGCGGGGTGCGCGCTCACGACGATCCCGTGGTCGCCGAGACGCCGCCCTTAATATCGTCACGTGACAGAATCACTGGTGAGTCGTCGGTGCCGGTGGTGCGGCCGTCCCTTCGAGGCTGCGGCCGGTCCGGGACGACCACGGCAGTTCTGCAAGGCAGGCTGCCGGCAGGCGGACTACATCGCCCGCCAGCGCAGCGCGGAGCTGGGCATCAACGAGTCGGAGCTCGTGATCACGCGAGCGGCGCTCGACGAGCTGCGAGATCGCCTCTATGTCCTTGAGGCGGCGGTCGAGGACGTGGAGCGGGATCTCGGGGAGTCGGAGAGCGAGCAGGACCTGCGTGATGCGCTGACGTGGCTGCTGGCCGCCGCCCGCCCGCTCTGTGGACAGGAGAACTTGACATAACGTGCATTATGGGCGCAGGGTGACGGCCCCCAGATGGGCACAAACGACGGGTACGCTCCTCGCGTGACCGCGCAGCGCAAGCGACAGCTCCGGGATCGCAACGGCTCCGCTGATGGCGCTGACGATCGCCGGGACGCCGAACGGCAGGCCCGCCGTGATGCCCTGGTGAAGGCGGCGATCGCCGAGATCCGGGCGCTGGGGCCCGGCGTGACGATGGAGCAGCTCGCCAAGGCAGGGGGGGTCACCAAACCCATCCTGTACCGCCACTTCGGCGACCGGGATGGCCTGGTCAGCGAGCTGGCCGAGCGGTTCTCGGATCAGCTCCTTCTCGCGGTGATGGGTCCGCTCGCCGATGAACCTGACCCGCGGGAGCAGCTCGTGCGGACGGTCTCTGGATATGTGGCCTTCATCGAAAAGGACCTCAACCTCTACAACTTCCTGATGCAGCAGGTGAGCGCCCGGAGCGTCAACAAGACCCCGATCAGCGCCCTCGTCGAGGTCGTCGCCAAGCAGATCGCCATCGTGATGGGTGAACAGCTCAAGTTCTTCGGCCGCGACACCGGTGCTGCCGTGCCCTGGGCCTATGGCATCGTGGGCCTCGTCCACACCGCAACCGACTGGTGGCTACAGGACCGCACCATGAGCCGCGAGCGCTTCGTGCAGTACCTCACCGACCTGCTCTGGACGGGCCTAGACGAGCCGCCGATGGCCGACGCCGGCGCTACGCCCGGCACACGCGGCGAATAGGCTGGCACCATCGACAAGGAGGAGCGTGCCGTGATCCGTCCGACGAAGCCCCACAGCCTTCCCGAGTTTGCCTCCCCTGCTGAGGAGCGAGCTCACATCAAGCAGCGAATGGCGGCGGCCTTCCGGCTCTTCGATCGCTTCGGCTTCAACGAGGGCATCGCCGGGCACCTCACCGCCCGGGATCCGGAGCGCCCCGACTGCTTCTGGGTGAACCCGTTCGGCCTGTCGTTCGGCTTGATCCGCGCCTCGGACATGATCCTCGTCAACCATGAGGGACAGGTGGTGGAGGGCGACTGGCCCGTCAACATCGCCGCCTTCGCGATCCACTCCCAGGTGCACGCCGCGCGACCGGACGTCCAGGCCGCTGCGCACACCCACAGCAAGGCAGGGCGAGCGTGGTCCACGCTCGGTCGCCTGCTCGATCCCCTCACCCAGGACGCTTGCTCGTTCTTCGAGGACCACGGCCTCTTCGACGACTACACCGGCGTGGTCATCGACACCGAAGAAGGAAAGCGAATCGCCCACGCCCTCGGCGACTACAAGGCCGCCATCCTCCGCAATCACGGGATCCTCACCGTTGGTCAGAGCGTGGATGAAGCAGCGTGGCTCTACATCACGATGGAGCGCACCTGTGAGGTGCAGCTCATGGCAGAGGCCGCCGGCACCCCGGTCAAGATCGACCCGGAGATGGCGCGCCATACCCGCAACCAGGTCGGCAGCCACTTCGCCTGCTGGTTCAGCTTCCAGCCGCTGTTCGACAAGATCGTCGCCGACCAACCCGACCTGCTCACCTAGCCCGCCGTCCGCCGCGATCCGCCCAAACTTGACCGGTCGGTCAAGTTTGCCCCTAGGGTGTTGGCCCATGGACTGGCCCCTTCGCTTCGGCATCTTCCTCGCTCCGTTCCACCCCGTGGGTCAGAACCCGACGCTCGCCCTCGAGCGCGACCTGCAGCTGCTCGAGCACCTCGACGCACTCGGATTCGACGAGGCCTGGATCGGCGAGCACCACTCGGCCGGCTACGAGATCATCGCCAGCCCCGAGGTGTTCATTGCCGCGGCCTCGCAACGAACGAAGCGCATCAAGCTCGGCACCGGAGTGAGCTCGCTCCCCTACCACCAGCCGCTCATGCTGGCCGACCGCATGGTTCTGCTCGATCACCTCACCCGCGGTCGCGTGATGTTTGGTGTCGGCCCCGGAGCGCTCCCATCCGACGCGTTCATGATGGGCATCGACGTCGCTCGCCAGCGCGACATGATGGAAGAGGCTTTCGAGGCCATCCTCGAGCTGCTTGCCGGTGAAAAGCCGGTGAACCGCTCCACCGACTGGTTCACCCTCAAGGACGCCCGTCTTCAGCTGCGGCCCTACTCCGATCCGTGCTTCGAGATCGCGGTCGCTGCCCAAGTGTCCCCGTCGGGGCCCCGACTGGCAGGCAAGTTCGGTCACTCACTGCTCTCGATCGGGGCAACGAATCAAGGCGGCTTCGACGTGCTCGGCCTCCACTGGAGCGTCATGGAGGAGCGGGCGGCCGAGTTCGGCACCGTCGTCGACCGCCGCAAGTGGCGGCTAGTCGGCCCGATGCACATTGCCGACACCAAGGAGCAGGCGTACGAGGACGTGAAGTTCGGACTCCCCCAGTGGGCCGACTACTTCAAGCGCGTCGCCGCGCTCCCCCTCGGACCGGACACCGACGATCCTGATGAGCTGGCTGATGCCATGAACGCGTCGGGCTTCGCGGTGATCGGCACGCCCGATGACGCCGCGGCGCAGATCCAACGCCTCATCGACCAGTCCGGCGGCTTCGGCACGTTCCTCACAATGGCGCAGGACTGGGCGGACCGACCCCAGCAGCTTCGCAGCTACGAGCTGATGGCCCGCGAGGTGCTCCCCCGCTTCCAGGGCTCCGCCGAGTCGACCACCGCGAGCCGCGACTGGGCCGCCGAGAACCGTCCCGAGTTCATCCAGGCCGCGACCTCCGCGGTGATGACTGCCGTGCAGAAGCACCACCAGGAAAAAGCAGCCAAGGCCTGACCAATCAACGTCTGTGAACGCTCACGTCCGCGATGCGGACGATTCGCTTCACAGACGTTGATTGCTAGTGGGTGACGAAGGGGGTGGGCACGACCTTCGCGGAGACGTGGTCGCCACGCACGTCGATCGCGACCGCGCTGCCCTCGGCCACCTCTGTTGGCAGGAAGGCCAGTGCGATGCCGTGACCGAGCACAGGCGAGAAGTTCCCGCTGGTCACCACACCGGCGGGCGCGCCGTCTACGAGGACGGCCTGATCTGCTCGCGGTGGGCGGCGACCCGCAGTGGCAAGGCCACGCAGTCGTCGACTCACTCCGGCGTCCCGCTCGGACAGTAGAGCGTCCTTGCCTCGGAAGCCGCTGGGCTTGTCCCAGGCCACCACCCAGCCCAAGCCGGCTTGGAGCGGCGTGATGCCCGGGCCGAGCTCATGCCCGTGGAGCGGCAGACCGGCCTCGAGCCGCAGAGTGTCCCGTGCGCCCAACCCTGCCGGCACGATTCCGATCTCGAGCAGCGCATCCCAGACCGCTTTCGCAGCGTCGGCAGGGACGGCGAGCTCGACACCGTCCTCGCCGGTGTACCCCGTGCCTGCGACAGTGCACTCGACGCCAGCCACAGTGGCAGCTCCGACGCGGAAGCGACCTACCGCAGCAGCCTCGGGTGCGACGGTGGCGAGACGCTCCCGTGCCTGTGGCCCCTGCACCGCCAGGATCGCGCGGGCAGACGTGACGTCCTCGCCGCCGATTGCGGCCACGACGCGCTCGGTGTTCGACGCGTTCGGCATGACGTCGAAGGTCTCTTCGTCGGTCCACCAGACGATGATGTCGTCGAGCACCGATGCGTCGTCCTCCGCGAGCAGATGCGTGTACTGCGCGCGACCAGGCCCGATCTTGCCGAGGTCGTTGGTGAGCGCAGCCTGCAGTCGACCTAGCGCCGCCGAGCCGCTGACCCGCACGGTGCCGAGATGGCTCACGTCGAAGACCACTGCTGCGTTGCGACACGCAAGGTGCTCGGCGATCGTGCCGTCCGCGTACGACAACGGCATGTCCCAGCCCCCGAACGGGACCAACTTGGCCCCGAGGGAGCGGTGAGCAACGTCGAGGGGCGAGAGGCGGAGGGTCACCCCGCCGAACCTATCGGGCGGCCGAGACCCCGGGAGTGCTCGCGTCGCTCTCGTCGGAGGCAGTGGGCCCGAACTCCACGATGGCGGCGTCGACCTGGTCGACCACACCGTCCAGAGCGAGCAGGTTGAGCACCCCTTGGCCCTGGTAGCGGTTGACGACGTCCAGAAGCTCGCCGCTGTCGCGCACGAGCACCACGCTGTCACCGGTGATCACGAGCTGCACGGCCGTGAGGTCGTCTCCCAAGTCGCGCAGGAAGTCGAAGGCGGCCCGAACCCGCTCCAGCTTCTGTCCCGCATCGAGGAGCGTCTTGATGAGCTTGAGCTCGATGAGATCCCGGTACGAGTACTTGCGACGTGTGCCGCTCCCCTTCGCGTCCGCCAACGAGGGACGGATGAGATCGGTGCGGGCCCAGTAATCGAGCTGGCGATATGTGATCCCAACGATGGCCGCCGCTTCACGGCCGCTGAACCCGTCTGTGCTCATGCGCGTGCTCCCCTGCGACTGCAGCTCGAGGTGGTGGGACTCGGCTGGTGACACCGATGGAGTTACATCGATGTCGTGTGGACCTTGAGGGTACGACGGCCGCGCGGGAACGTCAACGGGTTGTCGTGGAACCTCCGGTTGGGAGGGCCTCATCGGTGAGGGCCTTGAGCTGTGCCCCCGT
>JBBDWQ010000011.1:0-6831 GCA_040902805.1 Acidimicrobiales bacterium | reverse complement strand
AGTTTACAAGAAACCCCTGGAGGTGTTACGCCAACCCATCGGCCGATGGGAGATCGCACCTTCATGAGCAGCAACGCCTCGGCCGTACCCCGGCCTGCTCCGTTGGCAACGCTCGACGTCGCTCAGGCGGGCTTCTACCTGCGAGACGACTACTTCGACCTCCTCACGTGGCTGCGCACCAACGAGCCGGTGCACCGTTCGACGAACGGCATGGTGCTCGTCACCCGCTACGAGGACATCCGCGAGGTCAGCCGCGAGCCGCTGCGCTACACGTCCCGGCGCGGCGCGCTCGTGAACGACCCCATGCGGGCCGTCGAGCCAAACGACGCGTCGGGGTCACTCCTGCACCTCGACCCACCACTGCACGCCGACTATCGCAAGCTGCTCAACCGCGAGTTCACGCCCAGGGCCGTCGCCCTCATGGAACGGACTGTCCGCGACATCGTCGACGACGCGTTCGTTGCCCTCGACGAGCACCTGGAGCGCAGCGACGGCGTCGCCGATCTCGTCGAGCACCTCGCCCTGCCCATCCCGGTGCGCGTGATCGCCGAGCTGCTCGGCATGGGCGATCAGTCACTCGCCGACGTTCGCCGCTGGTCTGACGCGACCATCGCCATCACCGACGATCCCAGCCCGCAGGTGCTGGCCGACGCCATGGAGTTCTTCGCCTTCCTCGAAGGCCACGTGCAGGAGCGATTCGACGCGGTCGACGCCGGCGCCGCGCCCGACGATCTGCTGTCGCTCCTCGCCGTATCCCAGGTCCACGGCGCCCGCCTCACCCCGGCGCAGCTTCAGCTGTTCTGCATGACGCTGATGGTCGCGGGCAACGAGACCACCCGCAGTCTGTTGTCCGGCGGAGCCCTGGCGCTCGCGGAGCACCCCGACCAGCGGGCGGCCCTCGCCGCCGACTCTACCGTGGTGCCTGGAGCGGTCGAGGAGTGCCTGCGATGGGTCACTCCGATCCAAGCGTTCTGCCGCACGGCCAACGAAGCGGGCACCCTCGGCGGCACACCGATCGATGCCGGCGACTACCTCGTGCTGCTCTACGCCTCGGGCAACCGTGACGAGTCCGTCTTCGGCGTCGACGCCGACCGATTCGACGTCAAACGCCCGTCGACCCCGGCCCACCTGGCGTTCGGGTTCGGTGAGCACCTGTGCCTCGGCGCCAGCCTCGCCCGGCTGGAGGCTCGACTCGTGTTCGAGGAGCTCGTCCGTCGCTATCCCGACTACGAGGTGGCGGGTGACCCAGTCCTCGTACCGAGCACGCTCACCCGCGGCCTCGCAGAGCTGCCCATCGCGTTCCGCCCCGGCTCGGCGCGCCGCTGATGGCACCAGGCCCGCTCGTCCCGGCCGACGAGGCCCTCCACCATCAGACCACCGACACCTTCGCGACCGTCTCGCAATCCGACCGGTCGTGGACCGAGAAGGTCTGCGCCATGGCAGCACTGCGCGATGGGTCGATCCAGGCAGCCTTCGGTCTGGGCAAGTACCCGAACCGCGGGGTGATGGACGCCTACGCAGGGATCAGTCGTGGCGTCGAGCAGTGGACCGTCCGGTCGAGCCGTCGGCTGGCCCCTGACGTCGACCGCTTGGTGTCCGGACCCGTGACCTACGAGGTGCTCGAGCCACTCCGTGCGGTCCGCTTCAGCCTCGCTCCGAACCACGTACTACCGATCAGCTTCGACTGGACCTTCACCGATGCCGTGCCCGCTGTCCTCGAGCATCCCGAGGAGCACCGATCGCGCGACGGCTACCGGGTCGACGCCTCCATCATCCGATACCACCAGATCGGCACCGCCGAGGGATGGATCGACATCGACGGAGAGCGCCACGAGCTCACCGGCGACACCTCCGTGTCGACCCGCGATCACTCCTGGGGCGTGCGCTACATGGTCGGTGTCCCGGTCGAGGACGTCGAACCGGCGGAGCGCCCTCCGAGCGTGTCGAGCACCGTGATCTGGTCGCCGATCCTGTGCGAGCGCCCGGACGGATCGCGGTACGGCCTGCACGTCTACTACCAGCGCCACAGCATCGCGGGCTGGGAGCGCGCCGAGCTCCAGGGTGGCATCGAGCACCCCGACGGCCGGCGCGAGCCCTTTGCCGCAGTCGTGGTGCACGCTGAGGTGGACGACGCCAACCGTCGGCTGCGCTCCGCCACTCTGGCCTGCACGATGGCCGACGGCTCGTCCCGTCCGTTGAGCGTGACGGCACTGGGGGACACTGGCTTCCACCTCGGCGGCGGCCTGTACTTCGGCTTCGACGGCCACTGGCATGGCGAGTGGCGAGGCGCGCTGCACGTCGACGGTGAGCACGTCACCGACTGCACCGAGCCCGAAGCGGCGCGTCGGTTGCACCAGATCCGCGACAACATGGTGCGGGTCGAGGACCCGGTCGGCGGCGGGGTCGGCGTCGGCAACATGCAGACCATCTTCGCTGGGCCACACCCCGACATCGGCCTCACCGAAGCGGCCAGCTTCCTGTGATGTGGGGATCGCGTTGGCGCTGACGATCCAGCGCGACCTCGATGCGCTCCGCACCGGGATCGAACGCTGGCTCGACCGCTCGGTGGGAACGCTGCGCCGCGCCGCGCCGGGATACTCGTGCGAGACGATCGTGGTGGATGACGAGATCGTCGTGCGTCTCCCGCCTGCGGGCGATGGGATCTTTCCCGGATACCACCTCGCCCAGCAGGGAGCGGTGCAGGACGCCGCCGGACAGGCCGGGGTGCCAGTGGCCGGGCCGTGTCGGGTTGAGTCCGACGAATCGTTCCTGGGGGCAACGTTCGTGGCGATGCCGTTCATCGACGGCGCCATCCCAGGCGAGCTCACCGCCGCCGACCCCTGGCTGCTCGCGCTGGACGACGACGGTCAGCGCCGCACCGTGTGGGAGGGCTTCATCGACGTCCTCGCGACGATCCACCGCACCCCCACCACCGGGCTCGAACTACGCGACGGCCTCACCGCCGAAGTCGACTGGTGGGATGACTATGCCCAGTGGTCGGCCGATGGTGCGCCGCCAGCGGCGCTCGTCGAGGTCCTGGCGTGGTGCCGGTCGAACCAGCCGACCACGGTCCCGCCCGGCGGCCTGCTGTGGGGTGACGTTCGCTACGGCAACGTCATCTTCGACCGGTCCTCACTGAGACCTGCAGCAGTCCTCGACTGGGACATGGCGTCTGTGGGCCCGTTCGAGCTCGACCTGGCGTGGGTCCTCGCCCTCGATGGCGTGCAGGCGCAGTTCGTGTCGTCGCCGCTTCCCGGCTTCGGCGACCGCGAGGCCGCCATCGCCCGGTGCGCGTCGAACCTCGGCCGCACCCTGCACGACCTCCGCTGGTACGAGGTGTTCGCGCTCGTCCGCGCGTCGGCCATCGCCACGCGGATCTCGGTTCTCCAGACCCGAGCGGGCCAGCGTCCCATGTTCGCTCCCGGAGGAGACCCGACGCTGGACGCCGCCCGCCGCACCATCGAGCGCCTGTGAGCGCCACGTCGAACTGGATCGGTCGGCGGTCGTCCGCCGCTGCCCTCGCCGCGGTCGTGGGCTTGGATGCCTCAGTCCCGCACGCGGGCCGGCGATAGCTGCTCAACACAACCAGACGACATGCAAGTCACGCGGCTACGGCGTGGGCCCGAGCGAGTACTCGCCAGTATCGGGGTGGTGGTACCAGCCGCCGGCGGCGTGCGTGCCGCCGTCAACGTGGATGGTCTGCCCGGTGATGTAGCTCGCCATGTCCGAGGCGAGGAACACGGCGGCGCCCGCCATCTCGTCGACGGTTCCGGCGCGGCCCACCGGAACCGTGTGTCCGAATCGCTCTTCCGATCCCGCTGGAGCGACAGCTCGGATGCCCTCGGTGATGGTGATGTCCGGCGCGAGCGCATTGACTCGGATGCCGTACGGCGCCAGCTCGAGCGCCGCGGTCTTCGTGTAGCTGATGACACCTGCCTTAGCGGCGGCGTACGCGGCGTACCCGGGCGCAGCTCGCACGCCTTCGATCGAGGTCACGCTGATGACACTGCCGCCGATCCCAGCAGCGACCATCCCCCGAGCGACGCGCTGGGTGCACAGCAGCACATGGCGAAGGTTCGACTTGTAAAGAGCGTCCCAACCGTTCTCGGTGGTGTCGAGGATCGGCGAGGCGAAGACGCCTCCGGCGTTGTTGACGAGGATCGAAATCGGGCCGAGCGCCCGCACCGTCTGGGCCATGCCCTCGTCCACCGCGGCGCCGTCACGCACGTCCGTTGGGATCCCCAGCACGCCCAACTCCGATGCCGTCGCAGCACATGACTCGGGGTTCTGCTCCCAGATCGCCACGGAGGCTCCGAAGGCGGCGAGGCCGGCGGCAATGCCTCGGCCGATCCCGGCGCCCCCGCCGGTGACGACAGCCACCCGCCCATCAAGCAGGACAGCACTGGGTTCGATCGACATGGGAGGACAGTAGATGGGCCCTACCGACGACGAAGGCGGCGCGGCCCCACGGATCCGTGAACGCCAGCACGTGCGGTCCTCATGGGGTGGGTCATCCAGATATCGTCACCCCGAGTCCCGTTCGTACTCGGCGGGCTCTCAGCGCTGTTCTGTGCCGCTACCGTCACCGTCACCAGGCCCCATCTGAGCCATCGAGCGCTCAGCTCGACAAGGAGGCCTGAGGTGCGGGCGACTCGGTGCTGTGCGCTCTGGACCGACGAGCATGCGCCTGGGCGTGCTCGAACGCCGCGTCGAGGTCCGTGAAGAGGTGGTTCTCGTGGGCCAGCTTGGCGATCGCACCAATGGAGGTGAGGACCCGGAGGTGTTCGGGGCGTGGCCCCTTCAAGAGCACCGTCACGCCGCGCGCCTCGAGCTGGTCGATGATCTCGCCAATGGCTTGCGCGCCCGTGGCGTCGAGCATCTGAAGGTCAGGGAGCCGAAGGATCACGACGCGCACATCGCCAACGTTCGCGAGCTCGGTGAGGAACTGCTGCACCGCCCCAAAGAACAGGGCCCCGTCGAGACGGTACGAGACGATGTGATCGTGGAGCAGGGAGGCGGCGGTGTCGTCGTCGATGGGAGGGAGGGCTTCCGCAACGGGGGCCGACGTGAGGGCTAGCTGCCGCAGGGCGAGCACCGCGGCCGTTGCCATCCCGACTTCGACGGCGAGGATCAGGTCGAAGGCCACGGTGACCCCCGCGGTGACGAAGAGAACCACCGCATCCGAGCGAGTGGCACGCACGATGATGCGAACGTTGCGGACCTCGACCATCCGCGCGGCGGTGACCATGAGCACACCAGCCAACGCTGCGAGGGGGATCTTGCCTATCAGGCCCGATCCGAGGAACACCACGCCGATGAGCACTACGGCATGCACCAACGTTGCCAGTCGTGTGCGCGCTCCGGCTCGTACGTTCACCGCGGTTCGGGCGATCGCTCCGGTGGCCGGCATCCCTCCAAACAGCGGAGAGACGATGTTCGCCAACCCTTGGCCCACCAGCTCCCGGTTCGGATCGTGACGGCCGACGCCGGCCATGCCATCTGCGACCTTGGCCGACAAGAGGCTCTCAAGCGCAGCGAGCGCCGCTACCGCGATCACCGCACCCCAGAGGTCTGACATCAGGCCGATGTCCAGGGTCGGCATCCTGGGAAGTGGAAGCGAGCTGGGCAGTGTTCCGATGGTCCTGACCGGCGCATCAACGGTGACGGCGACCACCGTGGCCACCACCACCGCGAGAAGCGATGCCGGCAGTCGTCGGCTGATCCGTGGCGCGATCACCATCACCGCGACGACGATGGCCACGAGAACCACGGCCCACCAGCGCCCATCCCCGTGGGCCGCATCACCGACCGCGTGAAGCGCCACGCCAGCCGTCGTCTCCCCGTCTGGTTTGGGCACCCCGAGCGCGGCCGGGATCTGCTGGAGGAAGATGATCGCCGCGATGCCGAGCGTGAAGCCCTCGATCACCGGCCACGGGATGAAGGCGAGGAACCGACCGAAGCCGGCCAGGCCGGCGGCGATGATCACGACACCTGCGAGCAGGCCGACGAGGAACACCGCCTCGACCCCGTGACGCGCCACGATCGGCACCAGCACCACGGTCATCGCGCCGGTCGGGCCCGATACCTGGACGTTGGACCCACCGAAGACACCCGCGACGACACCGGCGACGATCGCAGTGACGAGTCCTGCGCGGGCTCCAAGTCCAGCCGTGATGCCAAAGGCCAGTGCCAAGGGCAACGCCACGACACCCACGGTCACCCCGGCAACGAGATCCGCACGCCAGGTGCGCCCCACCCCGCGATAGTCACTCCTCGCCGGGAGCACGGCTCGGGCTCGCGACCACCAGGTCTCACGGTTCAGTTCACCGACGATCACCGCCGGGGTTGCTCAGACTCGAGAACAGCGAGCAGGTCCCGCGTCCCCTCCAGCGATGAGATCAACAGTGCGCGAGCGACCGCGAGGAGATCGACCAGACGCGGATCCCGGATCGCGTAGATGACCGTCGTCCCCTCCCGACGCGACGTCACGAGATCCGCACGGCGAAGAATCCCGAGCTGCTGCGACAGATGCGCCGGCTCGATCCCCACCGCAGGCTGGAGATCCGATACCGACCGCTCCCCCTCTGCCAGCACCTCCAACGCCCGAATCCGAGCCGGGTGGGCCAGAGCCTTGAACAGGTCGGCCTTCACCTCGAACAGCGGGGGTGATGACTCCATCAATATCGTAATCTAACAGATTCGTTGTGCTGTTAGCCAAGTTGGCGTGAACCACCGCGGGTCTCAAGTGGCGACGTGTCGGAGGAGGAAGTCCATGCTCGTGTCGATGACGGATGGGGTGATGGCGTGGTCGGTGTCGGGGAGGATGGCGAG
>JBBDWQ010000010.1:0-44076 GCA_040902805.1 Acidimicrobiales bacterium | reverse complement strand
AGCCGAGGAGCTGGTACGACGGGTTGAGGATGGCGAGCCGGTTCTTGTGGATGCCCACGGTGCCCTCCACCGACCTCAGACGAGAAGACGGTAGGAGGGGTTCACGATTGCGAGTCGGTTCTTGTGCACACCGACGGTCCCCTCGACGGTGAGCACACTCGCGATGTCGATGCCAGCGAGGCTGCGTCGGCCCAGGAACACCACCGAGATGGCCCCGGTGCCGTCTGAGATCACCAGCTCCAGCGTGGGGGCGTCGTGCAGTGCAGCCACGCGGATCGACTGCACTTGCCCAGCCAGGCTCACTCGGTGGCGCCAGCGGGCGTCACCAATGGGGGTGCAGCCGGGCACTGTCAGCGGGGGAGTGTCTTGGGCGGAGGCCACCAACGGCAGTGGCACATCGGCCAAACGACCTTCGCCCGTCGCTGGGGGTCGCTCGCCGAGCAACGCCGCTAGGGGCACGGGTGAGAGCGCGTCATCGAGGTGGAACGGGATCGAGGTCACGTTCGCGTGGGGCAGCCGAGACACCTGGGCGATGATCGCTTCGGCGGTCTTGTCGTGGAGGATCCGATGCCACAGACCCCGGTACTTGCGGTCGGGGAGGAGCACGCTCACCTCCGTTTGCCCGTCGGCTAGCTCCCGTGCCACGAGCTCAACGGCGGCTCGCGTCAACCGCCGGTCAGAGCACCTGGAGATCTCCAGTGGGACCCGCTGCAGACCGGTCTTCTTCCAGATGTCCGCGAGCTCGTGGGCAGCGATCTCATCGACTGCGAAGTGGACAGCCCGGAGCTCATCGGGCGTAAGGGAGCGTGCGTACTGGATGGCGCGGGCCGAGGCCATGTCGAGGCGGTCGATGAACACGAGCACGACGTGACGGCGGAGGATCGGAGCACTGACCGCGGCAGGCACGTCCCGTTCCAGCACCGTTGCCTCGTTGGTGTACTGCCGGTTCAGCCTCAGCAGCACGGTCACCAGGATCGGCATGGCCACCACCATGATCCAGGCGCCGTCAGCAAACTTGGTAACGGCCACGACGAGCACCACGCCCGCCGAGATGCACGCGCCGACGCCGTTCACGAGGAGGCTCTTCTGCCAGCCCCCCTCCTTCAGGCGGAGGTGGTGCATGGTCATTCCGGCCTGAGAGAGCGTGAACCCAACGAAGACGCCGATCGCGTAGAGCGGGATCAGTCGGGTCACCTCAGCGCCAGTGACGACGACGAGGATGCCAGCGGTGCCGGCGAGGGCGAGGATGCCATTCGAGAAGACGAGCCGATGCCCGCGCTTGGTGAGCTGTCGTGGCAGGAAGCTGTCGCTGGCCTGGAAGCTCGCAAGGCGGGGGAAGTCCGCGAACCCGGTGTTTGCCGCCAACACGAGGATCAGCATGGTGGACGCCTGCAGTGAGTAGGTCAGCAGGTCGCCGAGCACGCCGTGGCCGAACACGAGCTCACCGATCTGGGCCAGCACCGTCGGCGTGCCGTCCTCGAACGGGATGACCTTGACCTTGCTGGCGAGCAGTGACAGGCCCAGGAACATGACCCCCAGGCCCGAGCCCATGAGCACCAGCGTCTGACGGGCGTTCTTCCAGGCCGGCTCCTGAAAGGCCGGGACGCCATTGGAGATCGCCTCGACGCCGGTCACGGCGGCACCTCCGGACGCGAACGCCTTCGCAAGCAGAAACGCGGTAGCGCCGAGGACCAGCCCCGAGTCGGGGGACGCGTGGCCGATCTCCACGGTCCCGGCCGCGTGTGATGTCACCGCAACCAGATCGCCGCCGAGGTAGCGCACCAGGCCGTAGACCAGGAGCACGCCCATGTTGAGCATGAAGAAGTAGGTCGGGACCGCGAAGACCTTGCCGGACTCCTTCACGCCACGGAGGTTGCCGTACATCACGAGCGCGATGAACAGCAGCGAGATGGGCACGCGATACGGGGTCAACGACTCGAACGATGAGATGAGAGCGGCGGTGCCGGCGGAGACCGACACCGAGACGGTGAGCACATAGCCGACCAGCAGCGAGGCCCCGGCGACCTGCGCCGGAACGATGCCGAAGTTGTCGCGCGTCACGAGATAGGCGCCGCCCGCCGATGGGTAGGCCTTGATCGTCTCGCGGTAGGACAGGATCAGCAGCACCAGCATTCCGAGCAGCGCGCCTGTGATGGGGAGCACGAGGGAGAAGGCCGCCAGCCCGACAACGGGTACTAGGACGTGCAGGATCTCCTCGGTGGCATACGCGCTCGAGGAGAGGTTGTCCGACGCAAACACAGCCAGTGCGGTCGGCTTCCCCAGCCGCTGGTGGTCGAGCTCGCTGCTGTGGAGTGGTTTGCCGAGGAGCCGTTGCTTCAGCCGATACCGGAGTGGGTCAACCGGCATCGGGATCGTTGCTCCCCCTGGCTGCTGCGAAGCAGGGGCGTCGGCGGGATCTGAGGTTGTGGCCGGAGGGACCTGGACCGTCATCGCCGCGGAGCCTAGGTCCGCGCTCCGGACGGACCACAACCTGGCCGGGAGGCCGATAGGGTCGGCCGTCGTGCTACTGCTGAGCTCCCAGGGGATGGTTGACGACGCCTGCGGGTCGGACCCGTCTTTCATCTGCCGGGAGGTGCTCGATCGCACCGACTCGGTGCGGTGGGCCGAGCTATCGGACGTCCTCTTCGCAAAGCCGCTGACCATCCTGGTGATCCTTGGCGTAGCGCTGGTGGCCCGCTACCTCCTACGCCATGCCATCGAACGGTTCATCGGCTCGCTGTCAGGTGACAAGCGTCCCAGTCGGAGGATCAAGCGGAAGCTCCGGGGGACAGCGTTCGGTCAGCGACTTCCCGAGGGCGTGCTCGTGACCGCCGGTTACTCGTTGCGCAGCGCGGCTCGGGCTCAGACCCTTGGCGTGGTGCTCAAGTCGCTCGCAGGGTTCGTGATCTGGTCGATCGCCGTGATCACGATCTTGGGCGAGCTCGGGGTGAACCTCGGTCCGCTGGTCGCGGGTGCCGGGATCGTGGGTGTCGCGCTCGGCTTCGGCGCCCAGAGCCTCGTGAAGGACTTCCTCGCTGGCGTGTTCATCCTCATCGAGGATCAGTACGGCGTAGGCGACATCATCGATGCCGGTGAGGCAACCGGCACCGTCGAGGCGGTATCGCTGCGCACCACGCGGCTGCGCGATGTGAACGGCGCCATGTGGCACATCCCAAACGGCCAGATCGTGCGCGTGGGCAACATGAGCCAGCAATGGGCTCGAGCGCTGCTCGACGTGTCGGTGAACTACGAGGCCGATCTCGAGGTCGCCCAAGCCACGATCAAACGGGTGGCCGACGAGGTGTGGCAGGACCCCAAGTGGGCACGCAAGGTTCTCGAGGAGCCCGAGGTGTGGGGTGTGGAGGACTTCGGCGCCGACGGCATCACAATTCGGCTGGTCGTGAAGACGCAACCGTCGGAGCAGTTCAAGGTGCTGCGCGAGCTGCGAGTGCGCCTGAAGATGGCGCTCGACGAAGCAGGCATTGAGATCCCGTACCCGCAGCGCACGGTGTGGGTGCGACGCGGGGCCGACGCCCCGGAGGGCAGCCCTCCTGACGACCTCGAGCTCTGAGGTTGGGTCAGGCCCCGACGGGGGCCAGCGTGACGGCGACTGAGAACGACTCGCCCGGACTGAACCGCAACTCGTCGATCACCCCCGCTTGCACCAGGTCCGACCCGCACGCTGACGCGAGATCGATCCGCTCCGCCGTGTCGGTGACCACTGCCTCGAGCACCTTGCTGCGCATCGATACCTTGGCCTCGGACTTCGCACGCCGCACCTCGCGAAGCACCTCACTCGCGAGGTCGAGCACCTGAGCGTCTCCGCCAACCGCGGCGGACCGGAGGGCGGCCGCGTCGGGCCACGCCGAGCGGTGAATGCTCCCGTTCTGCCACCACGACCACACCTCCTCGGTGACGTAGGGCAGGACCGGTGCGAACAGCTTCAGAAGCGTGTCCAGCGCTAGGTGCAGTGCGACCTTTGCTGACTCGGCCTCGGGGGCCTCGCTGTAGGCCCGGTTTTTCACGAGCTCGAGATAGTCATCGCAGAAGGCCCAGAAGTGCCCCTCGGTGCGTTCGAGCGCTCGCGCGTAGTCGAATCGATCGAAGGCGGCGGTGGCTTCGTCGACGAGTGACGCGAGCCCCACGAGCATCGACCGGTCGACCGGCTCGGTGACCTGGGCGCCATCCCCCGCGGCTCTGATACCGAGCACGAACTTCGAGGCGTTGAGGATCTTGATCGCCAGGCGGCGCCCGATCTTCATCTGGCCCTCGTCGAAGACCATGTCCATGCCGGGCCGGCCGTTCGCCGACCAGTAGCGGAGCGCGTCGGCTCCGTACTGTTCGATCAGGGCAACCGGGTCGTCGGCGTTGCCGGCCGACTTCGACAGCTTCTTGCGGTCGGGGTCGACGATGAAACCTGAGATCGCGGCATTGGCCCACGGCAGCGAGTCGTGCTCGTAGTGGCTGCGCACGATGGTGCTGAAGAGCCACGTACGGATGATCTCGTGGGCCTGCGGGCGCATGTCCATGGGGAAGGTGCGCGCGAAGAGATCGGGGTCGTCTTCCCAGCCGCACACGATCTGCGGCGACAGCGACGACGTCGCCCAGGTATCCATGACGTCGGGGTCGGCCGCAAAGCCCCCTGGCTGGTTGCGTTGGTCCTCGGCGTAGCGCGGCGGCACCGCCGCGGTCGGGTCGAGCGGGAGCACGTCCTCGGTGGCGAGGATCGGGGAGAGGAAGTCGGTGATGCCGTTGTCGTCGATCGGGTACCAGACCGGGAACGGCACCCCGAAGAACCGTTGACGGGTGATGTTCCAGTCGCCCACCAGACCGTTGACCCAGTTCTCCAGGCGCACCCGCATGAAGTCGGGCCACCAGGCGAGCTCTTGGCCGCGAGCCAGCATCTCGCCCTTGTCGGGGTAGCGGATGAACCACTGCTGGCTCGTGACGATCTCGAGCGGACGCGTGCCGTTCTCCCAGAACTTCACGGAGTGGGTGATGGGTCGGATCTCGCCATCGAGGAGCGACGTCTCCGTGAGCAGCTCGACGATCCGCTTCTGGGCCTGCTTCACGTTCTTGCCCGTGAGCTCGTCGTAGGCGGCCTGGGCCCCAGGTGCGTTGGTGGTCTCCCAGCCCGCCTCGCCCCAGGTGATCGGGCGAAGCCGTCCGTCTCGCTGCACGATGGCCCGCACCGGGAGCGACAGCTCACGCCACCAGGTGACGTCGGTGGTGTCGCCGAACGTGCAGATCATCGCGATGCCGGTGCCCTTTTCGGGATCGGCGAGCTCGTGGGCGACGATCGGCACTGACGCCCCGAACAACGGTGTGATCGCGTGCTGGCCGAACAGCGGCTGGAATCGCTCGTCGTCTGGGTGAGCCACGACCGCCACGCACGCGGGAAGCAGCTCGGGCCGCGTCGTGTCGATGAGCAGCGGCGAGCCGTCGGGCCCGGTGAACACGAGCTTGTGGTAGGCCCCCGGGAGCTCCTTGTCGGTGAGCTCCGCTTGGGCCACCGACGTCTTCATGTCGACGTCCCAGAGCGTCGGCGACTCGCTTCGATAGGCGAGGTCCCGTCGAGCCAGTCGCAGGAAGCCGCGCTGTGAGGTGCGCACGGCCTTGGCGCCGATGGTGGTGTACGTGTGGTCCCAGTCGACCGACAGCCCCATGTTCGCCCAGAGGTCGTGGTAGGCGGCCTCGAACTCAGGAACGACCTCCTCGCACAGCTCGATGAAGTTCGGTCGGCTGATGGCGATAGATCGAGCCTTCGGATCGACCTTCTCCGGGCGCACGAAGTTTGGGTCGTACGGCAGTGTGGGATCGACGATCGTCCCGGTCAGGAGCTGCACACGACGCTCGACGTTGAGGCCGTTGTCGTCCCAACCCATCGGGTAGAAGACCTCTTTGCCACGCATGCGCTGGTAGCGGGCGATGAGATCAGTGTGGGTGTAGCTGAAGACGTGGCCCGGATGGAGCTGCCCGCTCACCGTTGGCGGCGGAGTGTCGATCGAGAACACCTCGGCCCGGCTCTTGGTGCGGTCGAACTTGTAGGTGCCCTCGGCTTCCCAGTGGGCGCGCCACTTCGCCTCCAGCCCATCGATGGTTGGCTTCTCCGGGAGGTCGCTCACAGGGGCGACAGGGTACTTTGCGGGCCTGGGGCGGCCCGAACCGCAAATGCTGGGTAGCGTCGACGCGATGGGGAACACGATCGACGAAGCCACCCCCGGTCGCCCGGCGGCGCCGCAGCTCGTACCGCCGGAGGAGTGGGGGGACCCGCATCCGCACTACCACCGGATGAGGACGGCCACGCCCATCCTGCCGGTGCCCGAGTGGGACGAGTTCGTGTTCACTCGCTTCGAGGACTGCGAGCGGATCCTGCGCGATCCCACGATGAGCTCCGACCCCTCGCATCGCCGTATGGAGGTGCCGTTCCTGGAGTTCGCGGAGGGTATGGATCGTCCGCCGACGATGCTCATGATGGATGCGCCCGACCACACGCGCCTGCGCAAGCTTGTGAGCAAGGCGTTCACGCCCCGCACGATGGAGCGGCTGCGTCCGCATGTCGCCGACCTGGCCCACGGGATGCTCGATGAGGTCGACCCCTCAGGGTTTGACCTCATCGCGGGGCTTGGCTTCCCGTTGCCGGTGACGGTGATCTGCGAGATGCTCGGCATCCCCCCGGAGGATCGTCACCTGTTCGGGCCGTGGAGCTCGGATGCGTCCCGCATGCTCGATGCCGACCTCGATGAGGCCACGATCGAGCGCGGGATGCTCGCGTTCATGTCGCTGCTCAACTACCTGAACGGCATCTTCGAGGAACGCCGCGCCCACCCCCGTGACGACCTGCTGTCGGGACTGCTGGCGGCCGAGGAGGAGGGCGATCGACTCTCGGAGGAGGAGCTGCGGTCCACGGTGATGCTGCTCTTCGTCGCCGGCCACGAGACGACCATGAACCTCATCGGCAACGGCACTGTCGCCATGCTCCGCCAGCGGGACCAGTGGGACCGGCTCGTCTCGGATCCCTCGCTCGCCCCCGGCGCGGTGGAGGAGTGCCTGCGCTTCGACGGTCCGGTGCACCTCACTGGTCGCACGGCCACGGTGCCGTCTCAGGTTGGCGATGTGGAGATCGAGCCGGGTCAGGGACTGATCACGCTGCTCGCCGCGGCGAACCGTGACCCTGAGCGCTTCCTCGACCCTGACCGTCTCGACATCACCCGGGGCGACAACCATCACCTGACCTTCAGCCAGGGAGCGCACTACTGCCTGGGCGCGGCACTCGCCCGCGTCGAAGGCCAAGAGGTGTTCAAGGCGCTGACCCAGCGGTTCCCAACGCTGGAGCTCACCGAGGAGCCGGTCCACCGCGAGCACTTCGTCCTGCGCGGCTATCAAGCCGTCCACGTCGCCGCGACCTGATCGCTCACCGTTCTCGGGCGGCTTTCCCGTGCAGGGGACGGAAAAAGCGCCCGAGAACGAGGTTGAGATGCGTCCGCGGTCCGGTCGTCGGAGCGGAATGAGCGAAGATGCCCCCGTGTCGAAGGCTGATCTGACCCCCGGGCTCGAGGAGCTGCGCTTCTACGACACCCGCACGCGCCAGGTGCACCCCTTCGCGCCGATCGCACCGCCATCCGTGAACATCTACACCTGCGGGCCGACTGTCTACGCGCCCCAGCACCTCGGCAACATGCGGAGCCAACTTTTCCCCGACCTGCTCCGCCGCGTGCTCCTCGCCGCTGGCTACGACGTCACGTACGTCACCAACATCACGGACGTCGGCCACCTCGTGTCGGATGGCGACGAGGGTGACGACAAGATGGAGACGGCCGCCGCCATGACGGGCAAGACAGCGGCCGAGATAGCGGCCATGTTCACGGAGCAGTGGGCCACCGACCGCGCCCGGCTCGGGTGCCTCGAGCCCGACATCATGCCGAAGGCGGCTGACCACATCGCCGAGCAGATCGCGATGGTGCAGACCCTCGAGGCCCAGGGACACACCTACGTGATCGACGACGGCGTGTACTTCGACGTGGCGACCTTTCCCCGCTACGCCGACTTCGCCGGGCTCGACCTAGACGAGCTGGCCACCAGTGGCCGAGTCGAGCGCATGGAGGACAAGCGCCACCCGGCGGACTTCGCGTTGTGGAAGCTCACCCCCAGTGGGGTGACACGGCAGCAGGAGTGGGACTCACCCTGGGGGCATGGCTTCCCAGGTTGGCACATCGAGTGCTCCGCCATGGCGACGAAGTACCTCGGCAACCGCTTCGACATCCACACCGGCGGCATCGACCACGTTCGAGTGCACCACACCAACGAGGTGGCGCAAAGCGAGTGCGTGCTCGACGTGCACCCGTGGGTGCAGACCTGGATGCACAACGAGTTCCTCGACCTGGCCGGCGCGAAGATCTCCAAGTCGAAGGGCGATGTGCTGCTCGTCGACACTCTTGTCGAGCGAGGCATCGATCCGCTCGCCTTCCGATACTTCTTCTTCCAGGCCCACTACCGCCAGCAACAGGCCTTCACCTTCGACGCCGTCGAAGCCGCGGCCACCGCGCTTCGCCGGCTCGTCGGGCACGCCGTTGCCGCGCGCGACGGCGGCGGCGAGGCCGACCCCGCCAAGGTCGAACCGCACGTCCGTCGCTTCTGGTTGGCCCTGGCCGACGACCTCAACGCGCCGCAGGCCCTCGCTGCGATCTGGGACGCGGTGCGCGCCGACGACCTTGGCCCGGCCGACAAGTGGGCGGTTCTCGCCGACGCGGATCGCGCCCTCGGCTTTGGTCTCGCCGACGCGGAGACACCTGACGCCGATGAGTCCGGCTCGGATCCGCGCATCGACGCGTTGGTCGCCGAGCGCCAGGCCGCTCGCTCCGCCAAGGACTTCGCCACCTCTGACCGCATCCGGGACGAGCTGGCCGCCGAGAGTGTCGAGATCGTCGACACCCCCACGGGTCCCACCTGGCGGCGTACGTAGCTTCGTCTGTGAACGCCCACATCCGCATACCGGACGTATTGCTTCACAGACGTTGGTTGTTAGATGCCGCGAACCCCTCGTAGGCCGCGCCAGGCGAGGTCTGCCACAAGTCGTGCGAGATCTTCGGGTGGTTGATCGGCGCCTTCTGCCATCCAGACGCGGCTTGTGGCCTCTGCCAGGCCGACGAGACCATGCGCGAGGTGGCGGCGTTGGTCAGCGGTGAGGCTCTCCACGTCGATCAAGGTCGCGATGGCTTCGGCGATCGCGCCTTCGACCGTGGCGACATGCGCGGCGAACTCCTCGTCCCGTCGCGTGCCGCCGCCGAAGAGCACCCGAAACGCGGCCTCGTTGCTTGCCACGAATCGGAAGTATGCGATGAACCCGAGCTCGACCTGTTCGTGGGGACCCGTGGCGGCGGTGGTCGCCTTGGTGATCTCGTCGAGCAGCTGCGCGCCGACGTTGGTGAGCACCTCGCGGTAGAGATCTCGTTTCGACCGAAAGTGCTGGTACAGGACAGGTTTGGTCACTCCGGCCGCTTCGGCGACGTCGTTCATCGACGCGGGGTGGAACCCCTGCTCGCCGAACACCTCCAGGGCTACGTCGAGCAGCTGCTGACGCCGCCGAGCGGCGGGCAGGCGGGCAGCGTGGGGTCGGATGCTCACGGGCAGAATCGTAGGGGCAGGCGGAGCAGGAGTCCGACCCTCGCACGCGGAATACAGAGTCGTGCGGCGGCCCAAGACCACTCCTGCGATGACGGCACGGCGCCCACCGGAGCCCTTTCGTCCGATGCCGGCCCGCAACATGGGCATCAGCCTCCTGTCGGTGCAGGCGCGCCGCCGCCGGTTCAGCAGATCTCTGCCGCCAAGAGCGGGCGAGAGCGGAGGCTGGTAGCGCTTCGTTCGTTGAGCGCTACCTGTAGCTCCTGTCGTTGAGCGCCCCGGCCGCCTGGGACCGGGGCTCTCAGCGTCTTCGACACTAGTAATCCACGGCGTGACCTCGGGCCGCGCTCTGCTCAGTGCTGATGGGTGATGAGCGAGCGGGCGACCTCGCCCTGCTGCATCGCTTCGAAGGCCTCGTTCACGCCGTCGACGCCGATCTCGCGTGACACCAGCTCCTCGAGCTTGAGCTTGCCCTCCTTGTAGAGCTTGATCAGCTTCGGCACGTCCTCCTGGACGTTGGCTGATCCGTACCAGCAGCCCTTGATCGTCTTCGCGAGGTACAAGAACGTGAAGGCCGCGTTCAGGTTGAGCATGACGTCCATGCGGGGGACGCCAACGAGAACTGTCTCACCGCCGTTGCGGGTCATGTTGATCGCTTGCTCGATGGTGGGACCGAGACCGATCACCTCGAAGGCAACGTCCGCTCCGCGCCCGTCGCTCAGCCCGACGACCGCAGAGACCGGGTCGCCGTCGTCAGCCTTGACGAGATCCGTGGCACCGAACTGCTCGGCCATCTTGAGCTTCGACTCGAACATGTCGATGGCGATGATCTTCGTGGCGCCGGCGATCTTCGCCCCCTGGATCACGTTGAGGCCGACGCCGCCGCAACCAATGACGGCCACGATGTCGCCGGGACGGATGTTGGCGGTGTTGAGCGCAGCACCGACTCCCGTGAGGACGCCGCAACCGATGAGGGCCGCGTAGCGAAGGTCAATGTCGTCTTCGATCTTCACCAGCGAGATCTCGGGCACGATGGCGTAGTTGCCAAACGTTCCGCACATCGCCATCTGGCGCAACGGCTCACCGTCGAGCGTCAGGCGCGTGCTGCCATCGAGCATCCCGCCGGCAGCGGCCATGGCGCTCTTCTCGCAGAGGAAGCCCTGACCTCGATCGCAGTAGTAGCAGGCACCGCACGCGGGGACGAATGACAGCACGACATGATCGCCGGGCTTGACGGAGGTGACGCCTTCGCCGATCTCCTCAACGATCCCAGCACCCTCGTGACCGAGCACGATGGGCGGAGGCAGCGGGATGGTGCCGTTCTGCACCGACAGGTCGGAGTGGCACACCCCCGACGCCACGATCTTTACCTTCGCCTCACCCGGTCCAGGTGGAGCGATCTCGACGTCTTCGTGGACCTTGAGCTCTTGCTCGACGCCGTGCAACACAGCTGCCGTGACCATGTGGTTCCCCCTGGCTAGATAACGGTGGTGATCGAGCGTGCCACTCGCCCCATCCGGCGGCAACCTGAGAACCGTTCCTATGGTGGCCCCAGGGGTGATCGGCTAACCGCCGGTGCGGGCCAAGTCGGCGAGGGCGTTTATGTCCGACGCCGGGAGCTCACCGCTCGATCGAGCCACCACCTTGCCTTCAGCGTCGAGGAACACGAGGTAGGGGTAGCCGCTCAGCCCAAAGTCCGTGGCGGCGGTGGTCTTCTCGTCGTCGAGCAGGACCTCGCCGGTCCACCCCTCGCGCACGAGCCACGGCTGCGGTGGGAAGTTGGGCCGATCGGCGCTCGTCCCGGTGAGAACCGCGATCACTCGCAGCCCATCGAGGTCTCCCGACGCCATGAGCTCGACGATCACGGGTAGCTCACGCTGGCAGTGGGGGCACCAGTGGGCGAGGAAGACGACCATGGTTGGTTGCGTGTCGGTTCCCCCGCCGACAGTGATGGGCTCACCGTCGGCGTCCACGCCCTCGATCCGGGGCGCGAGCATGCCAGCGGCAGCGTCGTCCGAGGTCGAGCTGAAGCTCGGGAGCGCCGCTCCTTCGACGACGACCGGACCGAAGCCGGCGCCCGACGCAACGTCACCAGCCCCGTCGTCGGATCCCGGGCCGAACGCGATGGCGACACCGATGATGACGACGACGGCCGCCACGGCGCCGGCGATCAACAGGACGCGGGCTCGGTCGGCGGCTGGCTGTTTGCGCGTGGTCATGGTTGCTCCGAATCGGGGGCGTCGAGGAGGAGGGCGACGATGATGAGGCTGAAAGCGACGAACGCCATCCGGGGGATGGTCCAGAAGCCGAGGCCAGCGACCCACCGCAGCGTGCACGGATTGGCCGGATCGCAGCCGCCAGCATCGACTGACGGGAACGTCTCGATGACATTGTGCCAGGCACTGACGACAATCCCGATGCCGGCGAGTGCAAGCCCGGACCGGCGGGTGCTCACGTCGCCACGCCACGCCCCGAGCGGCAGGATGACCGCCAACGGGTAGATGGCGATGCGCTGGTACCAGCACAGCTCGCAGGGAGGGAAGTGGGCGCCCTTCGAGAACCACAGGCTCCCCGCCATCGCCACGAGGGCCACCGCCCCTCCGAGCGCGGGCCCCGATCCTCTCAGGGACGAGCGCACGGCGGCGAAGGTGGCTGGCGCCACGAGATACAGCACGGGAAGCGCAAGCATCGCCAGCACGCCCGCGGACGCGAGGGTCCCGAAGACGTCGGCAACCTGGTCGGCGTTCATGTGGTCAAACCGGTCAGATCCCGCGAGCTCGGTCTTCGCGCTCCGCTGCCTTGACGGCATAACCGAAGACAATCGCTGGCGCGAGCACGAGCGATCCCACGACGATGCACCCGGTCACGAGGGGTCCGACCCCGCCATCGAACCCAGAGAAGAACCCCACCACGAACGCCACGATCGCGATGCCGAAGAGGCCGTAGCCCACCCGCTGGCCAACCTCAACGAGTCGGGCGATTCGAGCACGTCGCTCGCGCACTAGGTCACGGTTCGGTTCGTCGGTCATCTCCACCAGCCTGCCTCATGCATCAGTCGTGTCAGGTCGTCGCGCACCCGTTCCACGCTGAAGTGGGCGCGAGCCAGTGCTTCGTTGACGTCGTGCAGCGAGTCGTCGGGCTCCCGGAGGAATGCATCGATGGCCTCGGGCGCGGCGGAATCGAACCACCGGAACCCGAGGGCGCGGAGCTCGTCGGCCACGGGGTAGGACCCCACCGCCACCGGTCGGCGGTGGAGGGCAGCCTCGATCGGCGGGTTGCCGAACCCTTCCCAGGTGGAGGGAAACGCCACCGCGTCGGCCGCCGCGTAGGCATCGTTCATGGAGCCGGGCGGGCTCCTGTGGATGACCCGGCACCGGGCTCCCGCCAGGATGCTGGCGAGCTCTGCGTCGTAGCCGTCCTCCGCTGGCCCGACGAGCCAATAGGTCGCGTCGAGGCGTTCAGCGAGGGAGACGGCCGCGGGAACATCCTTGCGGGGGATGGCGCGCACGGGGTGCAGCAGCAGGCGCTCGCCATCAGCGACAGCGAGCGCAGCACGGGTTGCTGTCCGGTCACCGTGGGGTCGGTCGACGTCGAACCCGTTGTAGATCGTGATTGCCTCGATCCCACGCGCACGCATCTGCGCCTCGGTAAGGCGGTTGATCGTGACGTGGCGCCACGCGGAATCGACGGGTGGCAGCTCGGTGATGTGCGCGTAGGCAACTCGCTGCCAGGGCGGGTCGTGGTGGTGGAGGATCGCGGGACGCCTGGCCAACAGGCCGGCGACCAGGCGCGCTGCCGGTAGGTTCAGCGGGATCGTGCAGAGGTTCTCCACCACCACGAGGTCGGCGTCGTCGAGCGCCGCTTCGACGACCTCGCGCTCCGGCGGTTCGGGGGCGTGCATGGCGAGGCCTGGAACGAGGTGGTCCACCGGGCCGTCGCCGGCGACTGTCGTGGCCGACCACCCAAGACCTTGGAAGATCGACCTCCACGTCTCGGCGACCACGGACACTCCGTCGTGACGGCCGAGGCGGAACGAGATGAAGGCGACGGCCGGCACAACTCGGAGACACTATCGGTGGGCTCTCTGTCGAAGCTTCGCGGGGAGGCCCATCGCATCCTTGACTCCGCGTGGCGAGAGGCTCCCGACGGCTCGGGCTTTTGTGTACCGAACCCCAGTACCTATCGATGGCAGTGGCTGTGGGACAGCTGCTTTCACTCAGTCGTGTGGACGCACCTCGGTGATGACCGCGGGACGCGCGAAGTGGCGAGCGCGCTGGCAGCCCAAGACGAGGACGGGTTCGTTCCTCACCTCCGCTACGCCATCGGCTCCAACCCCCACGCAGGGTTCTGGGGTCGCGCCGAGACCTCGTCCATCACCCAGCCGCCGATGTTCGGGCACGCTCTGGCCGTCCAACATCGCGCAGGTATCGACGTGCCTGGGGACGTCCTCGATCGGGCCGCCCGGGGGTTGCGGTTCCTTCTCGAGGGTCGGCGCCGCACGGAGGGTGACCTGATCGAGCTCTGTCATCCTTGGGAGTCGGGGTGCGACGACAGTCCTCGCTGGGACGATCTCCTCGACGGGCCGTGGACGCCGGCGGCATGGTTCCGCGCCAAGGGGGAGCTCCTCAGCTCCATCGAGCGGACAAGCTCGGGAGCTCCGGTCTCGAACCCTGCCGTGGCAGTCGGATCTGTCGGCTTCACAGCACTTGTCGCGTGGAACGCGCTGGAGCTGGCCTCCGTGACCGACGACGACGGCCTTCGGGACCACGCCGGCGCACTGATCGAGGCCCTTGCTGCTCGTTGGGACCTGGACGCCGCGACCTGGGTGGACGACGGGCCGACCGAGCATGGGTCCGGTCGGGTCCGCACGCTCGACGCGCTCCTTCCTCTGCTCGTCGACCCGCGAGCCGAGGGGTTCGCCTCGCTTGTAGACCCGCACGCGTTCGGCGCCGAGTGTGGACCGCGTGGAGTGCACATCGCGGAGCCCACCCATCACGCAACGCTCTACTGGCGTGGACCCGCGTGGCCCCAGCTCACCTACTTGATGTGGGTCGCGGCGACGAGGGGCGGTGCCCCGGATGTGGGATCAGCGCTGGTCAGGTCGATGGTCACGGGAACGCTCCGATCGGGGTTCGCCGAGTACTGGTCCGCCGACGCAGGTGGCGCGCTTGGTGCGGTGCCCCAGTCATGGACCACCCTCAGCTGCGTCATGGTCGAGTCGTAGTCGACTCGGTCGGTGAGCGTCCACGCTCGGCGGCGACGGCGTGCGAGGTCACGGACAGCGTCTGCGACGCCCGCAAGCACGATGAGGTCACCAAAGGACAAGACGACCTTCGCGGCGCCGATCGGCACCGTATCGCCGAGCCCGCCTAGTCGATCTGTCGGGGCTTCGAAGTGGCGAATGGGACCGAGATCCACCGTTGAGATCGCGTCACGTTCGACGACGCCAGCGGTGATGAGCGCCTCAGCGCGTACTGGGATGCCGTTGTTGACGACGACTGAGATGAGGTTGAGCAACAGGCCCACCCCGATCACCGCCACGCCGGTGACGTGCGCATTCGACAGGGCGAAGCCGAGCAGGACTGCCAGCGCGGCACCCATGGCGAGCGGTGCTACCTCAGTGGGAGCGAGTCGAGCTCCGACCGCGCCGGCGGCGCCGATCGCGAGTAACGGGAGTCGATCGATGCGAATCCGCTGGCAGCGGGCGCCCAACGCGGGACGAATGAGCCCAGCCACCAAGCCCAGGAGGACGGCCACTGCGAGCACGAGCACGTTGCGACGGTACCCATCGACTCGGATGCCCCGGCGGACCTTTGCGTCCGTGGGTGGAACGCGGGCCCGGTCTTGGGCGCTAGTTGCTCAGCGAGGAAGCATCGATGTCGCAGCTGGCGATCGCCTTTGTCGAAGCCCCGATGATCTCATCCTGCAGCTCGGCGGGCGGTTCGTCGGCCGAGAAGTCAACGTCCTTGAGCTTGTCCACGCCGATCTCCGCCACCAGCACGCCGGCGAAGCAGGTGGCCTCCTTCGCGCTGAGACCCTCCTCGGTGAGCTGGGCCGCCATCTTCGTTTCGAGCTCCGATCGACTGGCACCGCCCCCGCCGGAGCAGGCCGCAAGTACGACCAGCGCACAGAGGCCGCCGAGCAAGCGCAGGTTGATTCGAAGCATCTGTCCGCCGTGGGTTGAGAAAGGGGGCCGCCGCAGCATAGGGGCGTGCGCTCTGAGGGTTGGCGCTCCCCGCGCGGGCGGCGGGCACCTACCATGCCGCCGCATGATTCACCTCGACGACCGCGGCAACGTTGCTCTGCTCACCATCGACCGGCCGAGCCGTCGCAATGCTCTCGATCACGAGGCGCTGGAGCAGCTCCTGGAGGCCCACACAAGGTCCGCTGGGGCGCGGGTCGTGGTACTCACGGGGGCTGACGGTCACTTCTGTGCGGGCGCGGATCTGTCCGGCGTCGAGGACACGTCGTTCACCGATCTGTTGCGGCAGGTGCTTGGCGCGCTGCGAGACGATCCACGCCCGCTGATCGCGGCGGTGGACGGGGCTGCGCTGGGGGCAGGTACCCAGCTGGCGGTGGCGTGCGACCTCCGCGTGGCAACTGCTGGGGCGCGCTTCGGGATCCCTGCCGCGAAGCTCGGCCTCATGATCGATCACTGGACGATCCAGCGGCTGTCGCTCCTCGCTGGGGCCGGGTCGACCCGGGCGATGCTGTTGGGCGCCGAGACCTTTGGAGGCGAGGACGCGGAGCGGCTCGGCTTCGTGCAGCGCCTCGGTGGCCTCGACGACGCACTCGGTTGGGCAGAAGACATCGCGGCGCTGGCTCCGCTCACCCTTGCGGGCCTCAAGCTGTCGCTCAATCGGTTGGAAATGCCCGTCTCCCTGGGGGATGACCCAGAGGTGCGCGCCGCGTGGGACGCGGCATGGGCGAGCGAAGACCTCCAGGAGGGCATTGCCGCGTTCCGCGAGCGGCGGCGACCGGTGTTCCATGGGCGCTGACCGACTGCTAGAGGTTTGACGGTTCAGAAGCTCTACTGCTCAGAAGTTCGACGGCAAGAGCCGGCTGAACTCCTCGAAGAAGTAGAAGAGCCCAACCAGGAAGAAGGGCAATCCGATGCCGTACGCGGGCCACTTGCGCCAGCGCCGACCGAGCAGCCAGGCCAGCAACCAGATCGCAGCGCACCCGAAGCCGAGCACGATCGCTGGAAGCGCGGGCGCACCTGCGCCATCGATGCTGTCGAGGGCGGGCGGAGCTGCGGTGGCGGGCCGCGCTGGTCGGGGTAGCGCCACCTCGTCAGGGGCGAGCTGCGCAACGACGACGATGCGTTGCCGAGCGCTGTACTTCGGATGACACGCGGTGAGGGTCAACCGGGAATCGCCCTTGTCGTCAAGGACATCGACCTGGGTAGGCGCGACGATCTGCTGTGCGCTGACGACGTAGCGAAAGCTGCCCTGCACGGTCTCCACAAAGATCTCATCACCGACTGCGAGCTCATCGATCCGGTTGAAGGGAGCGCCGTAGGTCGTGCGGTGGCCCGCAATAGCGGCGTTGCCCTGCTGCCCCGGCAGTGGCGTCGTCGGATAGTGGCCGGGGCCCTTCTTGAGGTCGCCCAACGACACCCCCTCGACGACGATCTTGTCAACGCCGATTCTCGGGATGCGGATCCGGGCCGCGGGATCGCCCTCTGCCACCGGCTCGACGGGTGCCAGCGACGTCGTCGTCACCGGCAAGGTGGTGGTGCTCGTGTCGGGAGGCGCAGACGTGGAGGTCGACGCGGGTGCCGCATCGAGCGCCTCGGTGAACTGGTCCTCCAACCGGCTCTGAGCCTGTGATTCCCGGATTCCAGTTCCCCATAGCTGATACGCCACGAACAGCAGGATGAGTACCCCGCTTGTGATCAGAGTCCTGCCGATGACACCGAGGACCTTGGCCAGCCGCATGACGTGACCCTACCGGCCGCCCCCGTCCGCCTTGGTGGCGTCTTCGGAGCGTCAGTAGCCTTGGCCGACCCCATGGAACCCGTCGTCCACCTTCGCGGCGCGGTGACGCTCCTTGGCCGGTTCCCCGCCCTCGCCGGGATCGACCTCGACGTGACTGCCGGTGAGATCGTGCTCCTACGCGGACCCAATGGTGCCGGTAAGACGACCCTGCTTCGCCTCTGTGCCGGGTTGCTGCCCATCACGCGAGGCCAGGCCCGTGTCCTCGGTCAGGATCTCGGCGACCGTCGATCCGCTCGCAACGTTCGACGACGTGTTGGCTATCTCGGACACGCCGCGGGGCTCTACGACGATCTCACTGTGGCCGACAACGTTCGATTTTGGGGCCGCGCCCTCGGGGCACCGTCGTGCGACCTCGAGGACGCAATGGCTGCCTGTGGCCTCTCGGGACGGCTCGGTGACATGCGAGTCGCAACCCTCTCCGCTGGACAGCGGCGGCGCGCCTCGCTGGCATGCCTCCTCGTTCGTCGTCCAGAGGTCTGGTTGCTCGACGAACCCCACGCCGGGCTCGATCACGAGGGCCGCGACCTCCTCGATGGCCTGATCGAGCAGGCCGTCTCGGACGGAGCGACCGTGATCCTGTCGTCCCACGAGCTTGATCGGGCGGAATCGCTCGCTCATCGGACCGTCCACATCGCGGGCGGCACCACCGATGCCGGGGAAGGCCGCACCCCGACCGTGGAGGTGTCGGCGCTTGTTCCGTGATGCCGCGCTCATGGCTGGCAAGGACCTACGGGTCGAGCTTCGGTCGAAGGTCACGCTTCAGCAGGTCGCGCCCTTCGCGGTGCTCATGCTCATCCTGTTCGGCGTGGCCCTCGATCCGGATCGGGGTGTGCTGACACGTGCTAGCTCCGGTCTCTTCTGGGTAGCGGTGCTGTTCTGTGCCCTGCTCGCCATCCAACGGGCCTTCACGATCGAGGCGGTCGACGGCGGGCGCGATGCGCTTCGTCTCTCCGGGCTCGATCCCGCGGGGATCTTCCTGGGTAAGGCGGCAGCCATCGGCGTGCAGCTGATTGGACTCGAGGTCGTGCTCGCCCTGGGAGTGGTCGTGATGTACGGCGCAGAGGTCACAGGGTGGCCCCTCCTCGTCGCGACGTGTGCCGCCGCGACGGTGGGGTTGGCGGCCGCGGGCACGCTCTATGGCGTGCTGGCTGCGGGACTGCGCGTGCGCGAGACCTTGCTGCCGATCTTGCTGCTCCCGGTGCTCGCTCCGGTGCTCATCGGAGCGACCAAGGCCTTCGAGGCCGCGCTGGGGGGCGCGTCCGCCGATGGGTGGCCATGGTGTGGACTACTTGTGATCTTCGGCCTGCTCTACGTTGCCGCCGGCACCCTTGCCTTCGGTCCCCTCCTGGAGGAGTCGTGATGTCTGCCCACCCTGCGTCAACCGCATCGAGCGCGACCCGAGCGCTCGGCGTGCTGTCTCTGGTCGGACTCGCGGGGCTCCTCGGCTACGCCCTCGTGTGGAGCCCGGCCGATGTCGTGCAGGGCGATGCCGTCCGCATCATGTACGTGCACGTGCCCACCGCGATCGTGGCGTTCACGGCCTGCGGGCTCACCACGCTCGCTTCCGCGATGTGGCTCCGCAAGCGATCAGAGGGATGGTGGGTCCTGGGGGGCGCATCCGCAGAGGTCGGGCTCGTGTTCACCGCACTGTGCCTGATCACCGGTTCGATCTGGGGTCGGCCGACCTGGGGCACCTATTGGGACTGGGATCCCCGCATCACCTCCACCACCCTGCTGTTCATCTTGCTGGTGGGGTATCTCGCGCTGCGCCAGGTCGACAACGAGAGCGGCGACGCGGCTCAGCGAGGCATGCGGGGGGCCATCGTCGGGCTGCTGCTCGTTCCTAACGTGGCGATCGTCCACTACTCGGTCGACTGGTGGCGGTCGCTACACCAACCAGCGACGATCACGAGGCTCGACCCCACCATCGAAGGCACGATGCTGTTCACCCTCATGCTGGGCATTGCTGTGTTCGCGGCCATGTTCGTGTGGTTGCTCATCCATCGGTTCCGCGTCGGGTGGCTCGAGGAGCGAGCCGGGGCAAGCGGGATCGAGCAGGCGCTGACTGATCGCCGCGCCGAAGCGGGCATCCGCACGGGAGGTGCGGCGTGACCCACTGGGGCTACGTCACTGCAGGCTGGGCGATCCCGCTGCTCGCGCTTGCCGCCTACGCCGTCCGCACGCTGCGACGCGGGCGGTCCCTCGCAGAGCGGGTCCGCCCGGAGGATCGTCGATGGAGCTGACGCCTCGCGTCACACCCGAGGGCACCCGCAGACGACGGCCCGTCGCCTACGCGGTTCTGGTGCTGGTGCTGGCCGGCCTGAGTGTCGTGGTCTATCAGGGCCTGACCTCCGCCTCTCTCTACTTCTACAACGCGGATGAGGCCGTGGCGCAACGGATCGAGCTCGGCGACAAGCGCTTCCGGCTGCAGGGGACGGTGCTCCCCGAGTCGATCACAGCGACCGATGCTGGTGTGGAGTTCACCGTGGCCTACGCAGGGGAACAGGTCGATGTACGTCACGACGGTGACCCGCCCGAGCTGTTCCAGCCGGGAATCCCCGTGGTGCTCGAAGGCCGGTGGGATCCATCGGGTCGCTATTTCGCCAGCGACACCATCCGTGTGAAGCACAGCGAGAAGTACGAGGCCGACAACAGTGACCGCATCGCCGATGCGGAGCGTGGCGGCGCACCGTCGGGATCGTCCGACGACCCCTTGGCACCGTGAACGCAACGCTCGGAACAGCGGGGGTTGTCCTCGGAGTGGCCGCGTCCTTGTTGGGGGTGCTCACGATGGCGGTCGGGCTCCGCAAGAGGCGACCGCAGATCCTCGAGGCCGGATGGAGCTACAGCCTCCTCATCCTTCTGGCCGCCGTGGTGTGCGTAGTAGCGATGGAGCGAGCTCTCATCACGCGCGACTTCACGGTGAGCTTCGTGCACGACCACGGCTCGAGTCGCACGCCACGCCTGTTCAACGTCGCCACGATGTGGTCAGCCCTCGAGGGCTCGATCCTGCTCTGGACGCTCATCCTCGCCGGGTTCACCGTGCACGTCGCGAGGAAGTTCCGGCGTCGGCTGGCGGATCCACTGGTCGGATGGGCGTTGCTCACGATGTTCGTCGTGTGCTCGTTCTTCTTCCTGTTGCTCCTCGCTCCGGCCAACCCGTTCGCCACGGTGGCCGTCCCGGTCGGCTACGACGGGCCAGGACCGAACCCGCTCCTGCAAGAGCACCTGCTCATGGCGTTCCACCCGCCGATGCTCTACCTCGGCTATGTCGGGTTCACGGTGCCGTTCGCGTTTGCAGTGGCAGCACTGGTCACCGGCCGCCTGGGCGAGGGATGGCTCGTGGAGACCCGCCGGGCGACGTTGATGGCCTGGGGCTTCCTGACGATCGGCATCATCCTGGGCGCGTGGTGGAGCTATGAGGTCCTCGGGTGGGGTGGCTACTGGGGGTGGGACCCTGTCGAGAACGCCTCGTTGCTCCCATGGCTCACCGGAACGGCCTACCTGCACTCCGTGATGGTGCAGGAGCGGCGGGGAATGCTCCGCGTCTGGAACCTGTCCTTGCTCTGCGCGACGTTCAGCCTCACGATCCTGGGGACGTTCCTGACGAGGTCGGGAGTGCTCGAGTCGGTGCACGCGTTCTCGGACAGCGACATCGGCGTGTGGCTGCTCACGTTCTTCGGGCTGGTGGTGGCGGTGACCCTCGGTCTCATCGGTTGGCGGGGTGATCGGTTGCGCTCGCCTGGTCGAATCGATTCCCCGCTGTCCCGCGAGGGTGCCTTCTTCGCCAACAACGTGCTGTTCGCGGCGTTCGCGTTCGTGGTGCTTCTCGGGACGCTCTTCCCGCTGATCATCGAAGTCGTGCAGGACCAACCGGTAGCCGTCGGTCCTCCCTACTTCGAGCGGATGACCACCCCAATTGGGATCGTCCTGCTGTTCCTGATGGCCATGGCCCCGGTGCTGCCGTGGCGAAAGGCATCCGCGGAGCTTCTCTCCCAGCGGCTCGTCTGGCCCGCTTGGGCAGGTGCTCTCACGCTCTTCGGGGTGGTCGCGTTCGGTGCCCGAGGTTGGGCCCCGATCCTCGCGTTCGGGCTTGGCGGATTTGCCGGCGGAGCTGCCGTACGCCAGGTTGTGCTCGCGTCGAGACGGCAGGGTTGGCGCGGCTTCGTCGGACGAGCCAACGGGGGCATGATCGTGCACCTCGGCGTGGTGATCGTGGCGGTGGCAATAGCGGCGTCTGGTAGCTACGCGCACGAGATCGAGGCCCGCTACGCGCCCGGCCAGACGCGAACCGTGGGCGGCCACGAGATCACCTACGTCGACACCCGCGAGGTCATCGAGCGAAATCGCACCGCCACCAAGGTGCGTGTGCTGGTGGACGGTGGCAAGGCCTACGAGCCCGCCCTCTCGCGCTACCCCGGATTCGGATCGCTGATCGGAACACCGTCGGTGAAGACGGGCCTGACCGAGGACGTCTACCTCACGATCACCAGGCTGCCGGAGTTGCCCGGGGGCGAGGTCACGCTGCGGGTGATCATCCAGCCGATGGCGCTGTGGCTGTGGATCGGTGGTGGGGTGATGGCGCTCGGTACGGTCCTCGCGGCGTGGCCCGGTCGCCGACGTCACCCGACTGATGCTGCCTCAGCACCGTTGGCGGACGTTGCCGGTCGACCCAGTGCCGATGAGAGGGCCGACGGCGATCCCACCCTCGAGCCGGTGGGAGTCGAGTGATGCAGCGCGGCGAGGGACAGGACGACGACGTGGCGGCCGAGGGACCGCGTACCGCGCTGGTGGCGGTCGGTGTCGTCGCGGTGCTCGCGGTGTTGCTCATCGCAGTACTGGCGACCCGAGATCCACGTGTCGACCAGGTCACCAAGAGTCCACTGATCGGAAAGCTCGCGCCCGCGGTCGTGGGGCAAACACTCGAGGACGAATCCTTCGATCTGGCGAGCCTGCGCGGTCGTTGGGTGGTCGTGAACTTCTTCGCGACCTGGTGCACCCCGTGCCTCGCCGAGCATCCGGAGCTGGATGCGTTCGAGGTCAGCCACGCGGCGGCCGGGGACGCGGCAGTGGTCAGCATCCTGTTCGACGACGAGCCTGAGCGGGCTCGGGCTGTGTTCGCGGAGCGCGGCGGCACCTGGCCCGTGGTGATCGATGACGACGGCGCCCTCAGCGTTTCCTACGGAGTAGCGCGCGTGCCGGAGTCGTTCCTCGTGGCGCCTGATGGCACTGTCGTGCAGCGGCTCGTGGGCGGTGTCACGGCCGCGGGCCTCGACGATCTGCTGCGGGCCTATGTCGATGCATCCGAGAGGCCGAGCTCATGAGGAGGCTGCGGGGTCCAGGATTTCGACGATGGAGCTGGCTGTGCATCGGAGCCCTCGTGCTCGTCGCGCTCGTCCGGGCTGGCGTCTCAGACGGACCCGCTCGTACCAATGTGGAGCGTGTCCGCGACGTCGCGTCGACGATCAAGTGTCCGACGTGTCGCAGCCAGTCTGTGGCTGGCTCCGACTCGGCCGCTGCGCGGGCGATTCGCAACGAGATCGCCAGGCGAGTTGCAGACGGCGAGTCGGCTGACGAGATACGAGCCGCGGTCGCGGCCAACTACGGCTCCGAGGTGCTGCTCACCCCCTCCGGCTCTGGGATCGAAGGCCTGGTATGGGTGCTCCCGGTGATCGCTCTCGTGGTCGGCCTGGCGGCGTTGTCGGCCGCGTTCGCTCGGTGGCGACGGACCACGGCCCTCGAGGTGACCGACGAAGACCGTGCGCTGGTGGCAGCGGCGCTGGCCGCGCGAGTCGATCCATGAACACGCCGGATCCTCTTGTCGAGCAGCGTGATTTTCTGCTGCGCTCACTCGACGATCTCGAACGCGAGCGCGCTGCTGGGGACATCGACGTTCACCACTACGAGGCATTGAAGGACGACTACACGGCGCGGGCTGCGGCGGTGCTCCGCTCGATCGACGGTGAGCGCTCGGTTGTACCTGGTCGGCGGTCCGGCGGTCGCTCCCGCGCCCTGCTCGCCCTCGCTGCCATCGCGGCGTTTGCCGTCTTGGCCGGTGTGCTGGTGGCCCAGACCGCCGGACGCCGTGAGGCTGGCGAGACGCTCACCGGGGACGTCAGGCAGTCCGCCACCGAGAAGCTGAACGAGGCGGGGCGTCGTGGCGCCGCAGGCGACTTCACCGCCGCCATCGACCTCTACGACGAGGTGCTGGCCGACGATCCGACGAACGCCGAGGCGCTGACGTACAAGGGCTGGATGCTGACCTTGAGTGGGGCGGGGCCCGCCGGCCTGACGACGTTGCTGGAGGCCGCGACGGCCAACCCGTCCTACCCCGATGTGCATGCCTTCTTGGCCATCGTCTTCTTCCGAAGTGGCCTGGTCGAGCAGGCCGGTCGGGAGCTTGATCGGCTCGATGCCCTGGACCCCCCACCGGCCATTCGAGATCTGACTGTTGATCTCCGTGCGCAGATCGACAGCGCCTCCGCTCAGGCGGGAGGCGGCACGTAAACAGCCTTGGAGAACCCGCCATTCGTGCGGGTCAGGACCCACGTCGACGACTTGGGCCAGCGCAGCTCGTCGGTGAACCGGACACCGCTCCGAACGAGCTCATCGAGCAAGTCCGGAATCACATCGCCGTGACTGCACAGCGCTGCTGTGGTGTCCCGCAGCTCTGACGCCAGGGCGACGGCGCCCTCCGCTCCCTGCGCCTCGGCGAGGCGGGAATCCGACTCGACCTCGACGCCGGCGAACGAGGCCAGCGGGGCAAGGGTCTCCACGCATCGACGGAACGGGCTCGAGACGAGGCGCGTGATGCCGGCAGTCTCAAACTGGCGTCGCAGACCCTCGGCCTGGTCACGACCTCGCTCTGACAACGGCCGTTGTCGGTCGGCGTCATCGTCCGGACCACGAGCACCCGCGTGCGCGTGACGAACGATGTAGAGCTTGCCCACGGATCTCACGCTATCCAGGCTGGCTGAGCGCCCGGAGCTCCGAGAGGATCCCTGGGAGGGCGGTGAGCGCTGCGTCGATGTCGGCATCCGTGCTTGACCAACCGACCGAGAGGCGAAGGCTGTGGTGCGCATCGACGCCCATGGCATCGAGTACCGGTGAGGGCTCCAGTGACTCGGAGGCACACGCGGAGCCGGAGTGAGCAGCAATGCCAGCCCGGTCGAGTCCGAGGAGCACCGCTTGCGGCTCGACGCCGTCAATGCCGAGGCATACGAGGTGCGGAAGGCGACTGTTGGGATCTCCGAAGACCCGGACGCCATCGAGGTCGGGGACCGCGTCGAGTACTCGTTGGGTGAGCGCCCGCTGCGTGGCCACTTCGCGCCCCAGTGATCGCGTCAGGACCTCCGCGGCCGCCCCGAATCCACTGATGAGGGCGACTGGCTCAAGTCCGGCGCGTCGCGCCCGCTCCTGGTCACCCCCGAGGAGCAGGGGCCGCAGACGCAGGCCACGGCGCACGAGGAGAGCGCCGACGCCGATCGGTCCGCCGAGCTTGTGGGCGGAGACCGAGACCAGATCGGCGCCGAGCGCGTCGAAGTCGATCTCGATGTGGCCGTTGGCCTGCGCGGCATCGATGTGCACGAGAACCCCGCGCTCGCGACACCTAGTGACCACCTCGGCGACTGCCTGCACGGTGGCCACCTCATGGTTTGCCCACTGAAGGTGCACGAGGGCGGTATCGGCGCGAATGGTGGCGAGCAGCTCGGAGGGATCGACCCGACCGAGCCGGTCGACACCCACAACGGTCACCTCCCCGCACGCCTCTGCGGCCTTGCGAACGGCCGAGTGCTCCACGGCAGCAAGCACCTGGTGGGCGCCCCGTTCGGCGGCTCCCCAGCACGCAGTGGCGATGGACTCGGTGGCACCGCTGGTGAAGATGACTGACCGCGGGCGGGCACCGAAGAGGCCGGCCACCTGCTCTCGCGCGGTCTCGACCGCTACTCGGGCCCCGAGGCCCTCAGCATGGAGGCGTCCAGGGTCGCCTCCTGGTCGCGCAAGTGCGCTGGCGATCGCAGCGACAGCTTCGGGCCGAGTGGGTGAGGTCGACGCATGATCCAGGTAGTGCCTGGCGGTGGGCACTGGGCTAACTCGTGATGGAGGTGATGCAGCGGTCATCGCCCATCGGGCGGCTCTCCGAGGTGGCGGCGCTGGCTTGGCCGTACAGCGAACCGAGCATGCCGCGCACCAGACCACGATCGACGGCGCAGATCACGGGGTGCTCGATAGCGGCTCCACCGAAGGGGCAGTGGTCCGAGACGATGCGCAAGCCGTCGCCGTGGCGCTCGGCGTGGGCCGCGAACCCGTGTGCGGTCAGCGCGTCCGCGACGGAGTGCAGCGCGGCCTGGAACGACTTGTGCGCGGCTTGCGTGGGCGCGGCCGACATAGGCGAGGCAGACGCATCAACCCCACCCATGGCGGCGGCCATCGTTCGTCCGAACTCGATCCCGACCTCCTCGGCCATCGCCTCCGCCGTGTCGCTCGGCAGTAGAGACAGTGCCTTGCCGAGGAGCGTGACGAGCAGGTCGTCATGGCGGACTGGTAGCTCGAGCGCCATCTCGGGCGCGGTGACGCGGTAGTGCTTCGAGGGTCGGCCAGCGCCCGTGCCGTTGCGGCCGGTGGCAACGTCGACGTATCCACCGCCAGCGAGCTTGTCGAGGTGATGGCGGGCGACGTTGGGGTGCAGGTCGAAGCGCTCTGCCACCTCGGCGGCGGTGGCGCCGGGCCCCGTGTCGCTGGCTTCGTCGGCTGCGCTGCGCTCCCGCACGAAGAGGTAGATCTCCCGCCGTGTGGGGTCACCAAAAGCCGAAGTGATCGCCGTCACCGCGGAAGAGAACTCCGTCGGTGTCAGCGTCGGCTGCGGTTGGCGTGCCATCGGCCGGTATTCTACCTACGCAGATAGTGGAAATCCCCCGAACCCGGAGTGCCCCATCCCATGCCCGTCTCTGTCGACGATGTCATCGCTGCCCTTCGGCCCGTGGAAGATCCGGAGCTCCACCGCTCCATCGTCGATCTCGACATGGTGCGTGACGTCGTCGTCTCGGGGGATTCCGTCGCGCTGGAGGTGACGCTTACGGTCGCGGGCTGCCCGCTCCGCAACGAGATCCAGTCGCGCGTCACCACGGCGCTGACCGCGATCGGAGTCGCATCGGTCGATCTGTCGTTTGGCATCATGACCGACGAGCAGCGGGCAGCGGTTCGCGAGATGGTCCACGGCGACCCGAGCGCAACGGCGGGCAGCCAGGCGTCCCACGGCCACGCTGAGGGCCGGGCCATTCCGTTCGCCGATCCAGAGAGCACCACTCGCGTGCTGCTCATCGCATCTGGCAAGGGTGGCGTCGGCAAGTCGTCGGTCACCACCAACCTGTCCATCGCACTCGCGCAGCGAGGTCACAGCGTCGCTGTGATCGATGCCGACGTGTGGGGGTTCTCGATCCCGCGCATGCTGGGTGTCGAGCATCCCCCCGCGGTCATCGACTCCATGCTCGTTCCTCCCACTGGTGCGGGTGGCGTGCGCTGCATCTCGATGGGGTTCTTCGCCAAGGAGGACCAGCCGGTCATCTGGCGAGGGCCCATGCTCCACAAGGCGCTCGAGCAGTTCCTCACCGACGTGTTCTGGGATGAGCCCGACTTCCTGCTTGTCGACCTGCCTCCCGGCACCGGTGACATCTCGCTCTCACTCGCCCAGTTCCTGCCCCGTGCCGAGGTCTACATCGTGACGACGCCGCAACCTGCCGCCCAGCGTGTTGCGCAGCGCGCGGGGTTCATGGCCCAGAAGGTGAACCTCACCGTCAAGGGCGTGATCGAGAACATGAGCTGGTTCGTCGGTGACGACGGCAAGCGATACGAGCTCTTCGGCGCGGGTGGCGGCGACGAGCTCTCCGATCGGCTCGACGCGCCGCTGCTCGGCCAGGTGCCGCTCGTGATTGCGCTGCGCGCCGGGGGCGACTCGGGCGTTCCGATCGTGATCAGCGAACCTGATGGGGACGCGGCTGCATCGTTCGCTCGTATCGCCGAGCGGATCGACGTCGACCTCGCTCCGACACGTCGGTACCGCAAGGAACTCAAGCTCCTCTAGCCGGGCCGCGGGTCCGCCCTGCCCGCCGCAGCGCTGACTACCCGTCAGCCGTCGACTGATCGGGCGATGCTTGCCGCTGTGTGCAACGCCTCGGCCAGCGGCGCAGAGTCGCCACTCTTGAGAAGAAGCGCGATGCCGAGGCGCGTCATCTCGCGTCGCACGAAGTCGCCCGCCACGGCGGTGTAGGCCACGATGCCGATGTGGGGGTAGTCCCGTTGGAGGATCGGAATCGCCTCGAACCCGTTCATCCTGGGCATCAGCAGGTCGAGCACGATGGCGTCGACGACGTGCTCCTTGCACGCGGCGATGACCTGGTGGCCGTCGGCGGCTTCATCGACCACGGTGATCGAGTGGTGTCGCAGCCCTAACCGGAGCAGGAGGCGAACATCTGGTTCGTCGTCAGCGATGAGTACCCGAAGCTCGTCGCCAAATGGCTCGTGAATCGTCATGGAGCGGCCGGAAGATCGATGCACACGTCGAGGCCACCGCCCTCATGAGGCTCGATCGTGAGCTCGCCATCATGCTGCCGGGCAAGAGCCCGCGCGACCGGAAGGCCAAGCCCAAACCCGGGCGCCGAGGTGACTGCGGCCTCCCCTCGGTAGAACAACTCGAAGGCGAGGTGAACGTCATCTGGGTGCAGCTCAGCGCCCTGACTCGACACAGTGACGCGTGCTCGTCCGTTCTCGGTGACGGCGTGCAACTCGAACGGGGGCGTCCCATAGCGGCGGGCGTTGTCGAGCACCCGCTCCAGCATGGTGTCGCTGGCCCCAGGGCGGAGCAGCGCAAGGACTTCCGGATCCCCGGACAGCCGGAGATCTTCGTGGACGTTGAGCGCATCCCAGGTCGCCTGGGCCGCCGCGACGAGGTCAATCTCTTCGGGCTCGCCGACGGGGAGCACTGTTGTGATGTCCGTCGCCAGCAGGAGATCGTCGAGCAGCGTCTCAACTCGCCGTGCGCTGCGCACGAGGGCCTGCGTGATCTCGTGAGCCGATGCCGGGTCGGCGGCGTCGAGTTGCTCGGTCAGACCGCGGAGGGTCGTGATCGGGGTGCGGAGCTCGTGCCCTACCACGGCAACGAAGCGGCGGCGCGAAGCGTCGAGAGCGGCCAGGGCGTCCTCTACGTCGGCCCCTGACACTGGATCAGCCATGGCCGCCCACCTTAGGCCCGTGCTCCAAGGCCCGCCGCCGCGCCGACCCATCAGCGGCGGGGCCGCGTACCCTCGCGGTGTGCTGCCCCAGACTCCGCAAGACGCTGAGCTTCCCCCGGAGGACGCTCCGGTCGGTCGCCGTGCGCTGCTGGGCATGCTCGGGCTCGGGACCCTTGGCGTCCTGTGGGGGGCCAAGGTGCAGTCGGGTCTCGACCGTGCACTTCGTCCGATCACCCTCAATGACCGGACGGGGCTCTCCGCGTTTCTCCCGACCTCGTCTCGGTTCCGGATCTACTCGGTCACGGGCAGCCTCCCTCATCGGACCGACCTCGAATATCGGCTGACCGTCGACGGACATGTGGATCGTCCCGCCACGCTCGATCTCACGGACCTGCGCCAACGGTTGCCGCAGCGGGCCCTGACGAAGGACTTCCAATGCGTGACTGGTTGGCGAGTGCCGGACGTTCCCTGGGAGGGCGTCCGCCTGGCCGATCTCCTCGAGGAGGTGGGCGCGCGACCGGACGCATCTCACGTGCGGTTCTGGAGCTTCGATGGCGTGTACACCGAGACGCTCACGATGGAGCAGGCTCGCCGCGACGACGTTCTTGTGGCCCATCACATGCTGGGAGCGCCGGTCACTCGTGAGCACGGTGGCCCCGTTCGCCTCTACGTCGCACCGATGTATGGCTACAAGTCGCTGAAGTGGCTCGATCGAGTCGAGGTCGTGACTGAGCTCGACGAACCGAGTGACCCGGGCTACTGGGAAAATCTGGGCTACGACACCGATGCCTGGGTGGGCAGTTCCAACGGGCGTCGAGACGAAGCGACGTGACGACGCTCGAACGGGATGTCGACGCGCGGGTCCTGCGCTTCGACCGCACCGAGCGCTGGCTGCACTGGTCGAATGCGGTGCTGTTCCTGATCCTGCTCGCGACGGGTATGACCCTCTACATCGGCCCGCTCGCGGCCCTCGTCGGACGCCGAGTCCTGCTCAAGGACGTGCACGTGATCAGCGGCCTGTTGCTGCCCGTTCCGCTCCTTGCGGCGTACGCAGGATCCTGGCGCGCCCGGCTACGGCAGGACGTCCGGCGGTTCGCGCGATGGTCGGTCGACGACTGGCGATGGCTGAGGACCCTCGGCCGCCACGGCCACGAGCGAATGGGCAAGTTCAACGCGGGTCAGAAGCTCAACGCGATCTTCGTGGCTGGATGCATCCCAGTGATGCTCATGACCGGGGTGATCATGCGCTGGTTCTCGCCGTTCCCGCTCGCGTGGCGTACCGGTGCGACCTTCGTCCACGACTCCCTCGCACTGACGCTGGGTGCCGTGGTTCTGGGCCACATCCTCAAGGCCTTGGCCGAGCCGGTGGCGATGCGCTCCATGCGCACTGGCATGGTGCCAGCAGAGCACGTCCGCCTCCGCCACCCGCGCTGGTGGCGTGAGGTGGTGTCGGCAGACGACTGACCAGTGGCGTCGTCGACCGCCCGGTGGCCCTCGTAGGATGGCCGCCGGCCCTATCGAGGAGAAGACGTGGACGTCCGCATCGGCATGACCCAGACCCCCAAGGAGCTCGAGGTCCACCTCGGCGATGACGCCGATCCGGCCGCGGTCCGCAAGCAGGTCGACGACGCCATCGGTGCCGGTGGGACGCTCTGGCTCACCGACCGCAAGGGCCGCCAGGTCGGGGTGCCCACGGCCAAGATCGCCTACGTGGAGATCGGTTCACCGGACGACGAGCGACGCATCGGCTTCGGCGGCTGACGGTCCTACCTGCCGGACTCGCCGTGACCGACCGGCCATGACCGACCTGCTTGACCGCAAGCTGCTCTTCGTCACCGGCAAGGGTGGCGTCGGCAAGACCACCATCGCCGCTTCGCTCGCGCTGCTCGCCGCGCAGCGCGGCAAGCGAACGCTCGTGGGCGAGATCGATGCCAAGGGGAACCTGGCCGACTTCTACGAGACCGGACCCACCGCGTTCAAGGAGCGCGAGGTGTCGCCAGGTCTCTGGGCCATGTCGATGAACACCGAGGAATCCCTCAAGGAGTACCTCACCCTCCAACTGAAGATCCCGTTCATCGCGCGGTTGGGTCCCTTGGCTCGCACCTTCGACTTTGTCGCCAACGCCGCGCCGGGGGTCAAGGAGATCCTCACGGTTGGGAAGTTCCTGTGGGAGGTGCGAGAGCGCCACTACGACCTGGTGGTCGTCGACTCAGTCGCCACTGGTCACATCACGGGCCAGCTGGCGGCACCAGCGGCGATCCAGGATCTCGTGCAGGTAGGGCTCGTGCGGGACCAGACCGACTGGATGCTCGACATCCTCGGCGATCCTGCGCGCACGGGTGTGGTCATCGTGTCGGCACCCGAGGAGATGCCGGTGAACGAGACCCTCGAGCTGGCGAGCCGCCTGCGCAGCGAGACCGTGGTTGATCTAGCGGCGGTCATCGCCAACCGCGTGCTCCCCGAGCTGTTCGGGCGCGCCGAGGAAGAGGTCTTCGATCGCATCAGCGATCGGACGGGCAGTCCGTGCCCGGCCGATGTGCTGTCGACGGCCCTCGGCGGACCGGTGGAGCAGCTGCTCGACGGTGCTCAGCTGGCCGTGACCCTGCGCCGAACGAGGGCGCAGCATCTGACTCGGCTGCGTGACGAGCTGCCGCCGGGCACCCCGCTGCTCTATGTGCCGTACCTGTTCCAGCGCAGCCACGGTGCACGGGCCACGACGCAGGTAGCGGCTCACCTCGGCGAGGAGCTGGGCTTCTGATGGCTGCGACGCGCACGCGCAAGCAGAAGGCCTCCACGGGATCGATCGAGCAGCTGCTGGCCGCCAAGGAGATCGTCATTCACTGCGGATCGGGCGGGGTGGGGAAGACCACCACCGCGGCTGCTGCCGCGGCGATGGCCGCGGTGCACCTGGGCGGCAAGGTCCTGGTGCTCACTGTTGACCCCGCGAGACGGCTGGCCAATGCACTGGGACTCGAGGAGTTCGGCAACGTCGAAACTCAGGTGCCGCCCGCAGCGTTCGCCGACGCAGGTGTAGCGCCCCGCGGCGAGCTGTGGGTCGCGATGCTCGACACGAAGCAGTCGTGGGACGACCTGGTTCGGCTGCACGCTCCCGATGCCAGGACCCGTGACGCGATTCTTGGAAATCCGCTCTACAAGAACATCACGGGGCGGTTCGTGCAGAGCCACGACTACATAGCGATGGAGAGGCTCTACGAGATCCATGCGTCGGGCCGTTACGACCTGATCGTGGTCGACACGCCACCGACACGCAATGCGATCGATTTCCTCGAGGCGCCTGAGCGGATGGCCGACTTCTTCTCCTCCCGTCTCCTTCGATGGCTCACGGTGCCGGCGCGCAGCCGCGTGATGACCTTTGCCTCCAAGCCCTTCTACTCGGTGGCCGATCGCATCCTCGGCTCCAAGTTCCTGGAGGACATTGCCGAGTTCTTCTTGCTGTTCCAAACCATGTACGACGGCTTCGTCGAGCGAGCCGAAGCCGTCACGCGCACGCTTGCCGACTCCCGAACCACCTTTGTGGTGGTGTCGACGTTGGAGTCGGCGCCTGTCGCCGAGGCCGAGTTCTTCATCGACGCCCTGCAAGATCGGGGCCTCCACCTCGGGGCGGTCGTCCTCAACAAGGTGCTCCCTGGATGGTTCCTGGATCGAGGGACCACCACAACCGCCAAGGCGCTCTGCGTTGATGCCGAGAGGCTGACCCAGGCGCTGCCAGCCGACATCGGGCCCCCCGACCAGGTCACGAGGGTGCTCCGCGAGGTTGGCGAGAGCTTCCTCAACTTCCAAGTGGTGGCGAACCGGGAGGCTGAGATGCGGGCAGAGCTCTCAGCGGCTCCAGAGGTCGTGGCGTCAGCCCCCTACTTCGATCACGACATCACCGATCTTGTCGGTCTTCTCGAACTGGGGGAGCAGATCTGGCGGTGATCGCCGAGGGATGGGCGGTGGCCTCTGGTCACCCGGCCACCACCGCCGCCGCGGAGGAAGTGCTGCGATCGGGTGGCAATGCCGTTGATGCCTGCGTTGCTGCCGGGTTCGCGGCGTCCGTCTCGGAACCAACGTTGACGTCACTTGGCGGCGGCGGCTTCTTGCTGGCGCGGACAGTGGCGGGGGAGGAGGTGGTGTTCGACTTCTTCGTCGACACGCCCGGGCTCGGTCGCAGCGCCGCGTCTCGCGATGTCATCGACTTCGAGGAGGTCATCGTCCGCTTCTCTGGCGCTGACCAAGGCTTCCATGTCGGCCTCGGGTCGGTCGCGGTACCGGGCTGCCTTGCCGGATGGCTATACGCACACCGCCGCATGGGGCGACTGCCGCTCAGCTCGGTGGTCGCGCCGGCACGGCGGCTGGCCGAGGAGGGGGTAGAGATCAACGCGCACCAGGCATACGTGTTGCGCATCCTCGAGCCGATCCTCACCCGGACGCCGGAGGCAGCGGCGATCGTCGCCCCTGCGGGCCGACTCCTCACGCAGGGCGAGCGCTTGGCGAACCCAGCGCTCGCTGCGTTTCTGGCGGACCTCGACGAGAGGGGCTTTGCTGCACCCGCGTTGGCCGGACGCGTCGATCAGGCCATGCGAGTCGGTGGTGGGCTGCTCACCGCGGCCGATCTGAGCAGCTACGAGGTTGTGGAGCGTCCTCCGCTGGAGGTCCGTTGGCGTGGCCATCGGCTGCTCACCAACCCACCCCCCGCCTTTGGCGGTGAGCTCGTCGCGCTTGGTCTGCTGCTACTTGAGGGGAACGCGATGTGGCCCGCCGCGGTGGGGAGCGTCGCCCACGCGATGGCGCTTGCCGAGGCGATGGTCGCCACCGACGACGCGCGTCGCGCGGGCGAGGTTCGCGGCGAGCTGGCCCGTCGCCGATCCACGGGTGGAACGACCCACGTGAGCATCCGAGACGCAGACGGCAACGTGGCCAGCATGACCACCTCGAACGGCGAAGGCTCGGGCTGGCTCTTTCCAGATACCGGCGTCATGGCGAACAACATGATGGGGGAGGACGACCTCCACCCTGCAGGCTTTCACGCCACTCCACCGGGGCAACGCGTCGCGTCGATGATGGCGCCCACGGTGGCGGTGGACGCCGACGGTCGAGCCGAGCTGGTTGTTGGCAGCGGAGGCAGCAAGCGCATCGGTACGGCGTTGGTGCAAGTGCTTGCGGGGGCCATCGATCAGCGCCGTGCCCTCGTCGATGCCGTCGAAGCGCCGCGCCTGCACTGGGACGGCGAGGCGCTCCACGCGGAGCCAGGGTGGTCGGACGTGGCGCTGGAAGCGTTACGGGAGCGCTGGACCGTGCGCCGGTGGGAGCAGCAGGACCTCTACTTCGGAGGTGTGCACGCGGTGGCTCCAGGGGCCGCGGCCGGCGACCCCCGGAGAGGCGGGTCGACGGCCGTGGGGCGTGCTGTTGGTGCATAGGCCACACGGCCTATGCTGGGAGTGTCGGGCGACCTAGTTTCCCGTTGCACAACACCCCCGGCAGGAGGCGATCCCATGCGGCTGCGTCGAGCACCCGAGCCCACGGCAGTCATCGATCTGCGCGAGCAGGAGCCGGTCCCGCCGGCAGCGCCACAGTGGGGATCGCCAGTCCCCTGTCCCGAGTGCGCTGGCCGCGGCTACCTCGACCACATCGACCCCTACAAGGAGCTCATGTACCTCCACTGCACGTCGTGCGGGGAGCGCTTCACGGTCGCCAAGGCTGATCTGGAAGCCGATCGCCCCGTCGACGCCTAGGCCAATCGCGCAGTCTCGGTTCTGCGCCTCCTAGCCTGAGCGAGCAATGGCCTCGCTCTCCGAGCTCGCTCGGTTTCACACCAACCTCAGTGTTCGGGAACTCGGACACCTTCAACGCCTCGTGGCTGGCTGGGGTCTGCTCGCCGACTTCTGCTTCGCGGATCTCCTCCTCTTCGCCCCGACCACGGACTCAACTGACACGGAGCAGTTCCTCGTACTGGGTCAGGTACGGCCTAGTACCTCGCAGACCGTCTATCGAGCGGACTGGGTCGGGACCACCGTGGATGAGGAGGAACGCCCACTTGTCGCTCGGGCTTTTCGACTCGGGGAGATCATTGAAGGCGAGACGACGATCGCCGCGTTGAAAGAGCGCGTTCGGGTGCTGTGCATACCCGTGCGGTGCGGGGGCGAGGTGATCGGCGTGATGACTCGCGAGTCGGCGCCCTCGTTCGGACGACAACCTGGGGAGCTCGAACGCACCTACGTGGCGATCTTCAACCGCTTCGCTCGCATGATCTCCGCCGGCGAGTACCCCTTCGACGCCGAGGACCTCGAGACCGAGGAGGCGCCCCGGGTGGGAGATGGAGTGATCCTCCTCGACGCCGCCCAGCGGGTTGAATACACGTCTCCGAACGGCGTGTCGGCGCTCCACCGCATCGGCGTGCACGCCAACTCTGAGGGGCTGCGCTTCGACGAGCTGGGCCTCGACGACTCAGCGGTGCGAACTGCGTTCAGCATCGGCGCGCCCGTCACCGAGGAGGTGGAAGGCAGCGCGGAGGTAACCGTGCTCATCCGCTGCATCCCCCTGATCGAGCACGACGCCGTGTCGGGGGCCGTGCTGCTCACGCGTGACATCTCGGAGCTCCGCCGCCGTGACCGGCTGCTGGTGTCGAAGGATGCGACGATCCGTGAGATCCATCATCGAGTGAAGAACAACCTGCAGACGATCTCGTCGCTGTTGCGACTGCAGGGCAGGCGGTTCGAGTCACCCGAAGCCAAGATGGCGATCGAGGAGTCGGTCCGCCGCATCCGATCGATCGCGCTGGTCCACGAGATCCTGTCGCGAGGCGCCGGCGACGACGTGGCCTTCATCGAGATCGTTCGTCCCCTTGTGCGCATGGTTGAGGACGGGATGTCGTCCCCTGATCGCCCGGTGCGCTTCCAGGTCGACGGTGACGGGGGCATCCTTCCGGCGGAGGTGGCCACGCCTGCGTCGGTCGTGCTCAACGAGCTGCTGCAGAACGCGATCGACCACGCGTTTCCCGACTCGGTCGACCTCAAGGCTGCCCCAGGATCGGTGACCGTGATGTTGGGTAACGACGGAACGCACCTGCGCGCCGCGGTGGTGGACGATGGCGTCGGCGTGGCCAAGGACTTCTCCCTCGAGGGCGGCACAGGCCTTGGGTTGTCGATCGTTCGGACCCTGGTGCTGAGCGAGCTGATGGGGACCATCACGATCGAGCGGGGTGCCGGCCTAGGTGATCGACCCGGCACGATCGTGAAGCTCGACATCCCTGTCGTTCGAGCAGAGTGAGGCCAAACGCGGACCGACCCCCTGGCGAAGCAGGAGGTCGGTGGATGTGCGCTGGCGCCGGTGGCGCGGAGAGTCAGGCGGAACGGCGCTGGCGGGCGACGTACTGCTTGCGAAGCTGGCGACGCTCCTCCTCGGAGGTCCCGCCCCACACGCCAGAGTCCTGGTTGGTGGCGAGGGCGTACTCGAGGCAGGCGGCTTGGGCATCGCACTGGCCGCAAACGGCCTTGGCGTTGTCGATCTGCTCGATCGCGGGGCCGGTGGTGCCGACGGGGAAGAAGAGATCGGGGTCGGTGTCACGACAGGACGCGACATCGCGCCAATCGTCACGTTCGATGGTGAGATGCAAGGGACGGCTTTGAGCAAGCGACACGCTGATTCCTCCGCGGCGGATCTGTGTCACGGGTTCTCGTGACTGGTTTCACATGCCGCCACGCTACGTTCGTCGCGAGAAGAGCGCGTGCGGCTGCGTTGGACACCGTAGCGTTGATCCGCTAACGGCTGCAAGCACTTTTTTGTCTATCGAAGGTGACATTTGGCATGCTCGTCATTGGTCATCGGGGCGCCTCCCGAGCCCACCCCGAGAACACCCTTGCCGCCTTTGCAGGTGCCATTGCCCTGGGCGCCGACGGAATCGAGCTCGATGTGCGCCGCACGAGCGACGGCGCCATGGCGCTCAGCCACGAGGACACGCTCTCGGATGGCCGGATCCTCCGAGATGTCCCGCATTCGGAGCTTCCCGCCGAGATGCCTGTGCTCGCTGAGGCGCTTGAGGTGTGTGAGCCGTTGGTCATGGTCAACATCGAGATCAAGAACTGGCCCGATGACCAGGACTTCGACCCGACCGAGGTGCTGGCGGGTGCGGTGGTCGATCTCCTCGGATCGCGAGGTGAGCTCGGATCGAACCGCTACCTCGTCTCAGGGTTTCACCTACCGACGGTGGATCGTGTCCACGAGCTGGCGTCGACCCTCGCCACCGCGTGGCTGGTGATCGGGAATGAGGATCTCGCCGGCCAGGTGGATCGGGCGGCCGAGCACGGGCATCGGGCCATCCACCCGCACCACGCCTTCGTGAACGAGGAGGTCGTGGGCCGAGCACACCGCGCGGGCCTGGCGGTGAACACGTGGACGTGCGACGAACCCGATCGCATCCGATGGTTCGCGGAGATCGGTGTCGATGCGGTCGTGACCAACGTGCCCGACGTCGCGCTAGCCGCCCTAGGTCGCTAGCGGAGCTACCTACGGCGAATATGACCGATGGTGATCGGTGCCATTGCTACCGCCCCTTCCACCGCCGCTGGCGCCACCGACAACCCCAGCCCGCCGCCTGAACGGCCGCCGGCGCGATCAAGGAAGGACTGAGTCAGGGCAGTACGAGGTCGAGGATGTCCGGCGCGTGGGTGATGACGAGCCGCTCCGTGTCGCCGAGGTGGTCGCCGTCGACTTGGTAAGGGAACGGTCCGTAGCCCTCGACGATCACCGAGGTCACGTCGGGCGTGTAGTCGGTCCAGCGGTTGTTCCGCAGGTACTTGCCGGCGCCGAGGGCTGATCCGATCACGCGCATCGTCCGGGCGAATGCCAGCGTGCGCAGCGTCACCATCGTCAGGCCCCGGTCGAGCGTGGCATCTGGCGCCAGGTTCAGGGGACGGTTGCCGAGGTACGTGTACGGGTTCGTGTTCAGGCAGATCCCGAGGTAGCCGTCGTCAACTACCGCGCCGTCTGCGTGGTGGACCGCGAACCGCGGTCGGCTGCGGTCGTAGTGGCGGATCCAGGTGTCGAACCCCGCGTAGACGAACAGCGGGTGGCCCGCATATCGCTTCAGTCCCGCTCGGCGCTCGACCTGCGCGACCACCGCCGCGTCGAAGCCCATGCCGACGTGGAACAAGAAGTAGCGCCCGTTCACCACGCCTAGGCCGACCCGACGGATGTTGCGGATCGCCAGGGCGCCCAGCAAGTCGCCCGTTGCCTCGATGGGATCGTTGGGAAGACCGATGGTGCGAGCGAACACGTTGGTGGACCCGCCGGGCAACGGAGCCAGCGCGCACGATGAGCCCGCCAGTCCGTTCGCGGCCTCGTTGAGGGTGCCGTCGCCGCCGAGCACGACGACTACCTCCGTGCCGGATCCCGCGGCGGACTGGGCGAGGCGGGTGGCGTGGCCGCGCCGGCTCGTCTCCGCCAGCGTCACGTCGTGGTCTGCGGAGAGGGCCTTCTGGATCACGACCCTGCTGCGCGCCGTCACGGACGAGGCCGACGAGTTGACGAGCAGCAGCAGCTTCATGGCGGCGCCGAACCTACCCGGTGTGTCGGACGTCGCAGCCTCTGGGTTGGAAGCGGGGCCGTGCCCCGTGCGACGATGCCCAACATGCATGTCGTCGTCTGTGTGAAGCAGATCCCCGATCCCGCCGAGCCGGGCAAGCTCGAAGGTGACCACACGCTGGACCGCAGCGGAAAGCTCATCCTCGACGAGTCCGATAGCTATGGCGTGGAGATGGCCCTCCAGCTGGTCGACAAGGCCGGGGGTGGAGAGGTCACCCTCGTGTCCATGGCGCCCAACAACGAGACTGGCGGCCTCCGCACGGCCCTGGCCATGGGTGCCGCCAAGGCCATCCTGGTCTCCGATGAGGCGCTCTCGGGCGCTGGCGCGCTCGACACCGCCAAGGTGCTGGCCGCTGCCATCAAGCGAGCCGAGCCCGATCTCGTACTTGCCGCCACTGAGTCGAGCGATGGCTACACGGGCACCGTCCCCGAGCAGGTCGCTGCACTCCTCGGCCTGCCGTCGATCACCTTCGCCAAGGAGATCCACCTCGACGGCCAGACCGTCCAGGTCCAGCGCCAGACCGAGGCCGGCTACGACGAGGTCACCTGCCCGCTGCCGGCCCTCGTGTCGGTCACCGCTGGCGTGGTCGAGCCCCGCTACCCGTCCTTCAAGGGGATCATGGCCGCCAAGTCCAAGCCGGTCGACGAGCTCACCGTCGCAGATCTCGGCCTCGATGCCGCGCAGGTCGGTGCCGCAGGCGCTGGCCAGACGATCGTGTCGGTCGAAGACGCCCCGGTCCGGGAAGCCGGCGAGATCATCGAAGACGATGGCGAAGCCTTCACGAAGATCGTCGAGTTCCTCGACGGCCTCAAGGTCATCTGAGACCCGGAATCGACGAGGAGAACGAACATGGCTCTGAACCGCATCTGGGTGTACGCCGAAGCCACTGACGGCAAGGTCAGCCCGCTCACCCTCGAGCTTCTGGCCAAGGCCAAGACGCTCGCTGACACCGTCGAAGCCGTCTACGGCGGCGGCGATGCCGATGCCGTGGCCGCGACGCTCGGCGCCCACGGCGCCACCAAGGTCCTCGCCACCGGTGATCTGGGCGGCTCGCTGCCCGGCGTGCCCGTGGCATCCGCGATCGCCAAGCAGGTCAACGACGGCAACGCCCCCGATCTGCTGATGATGGGCATGACCTACGAGGGCCGCGACATCGCCGCCCGCCTGTCGGTCGCGCTCGACCGCCCCGTCATCACGAACAACACCGACGTCGAGGTCGACGGCGACAGCGTCGTCGTCACCGAGCCGGTGTTCGGCGGCATGAAGCTCGTGAAGACCAAGTTCACCGCGGCCGGTCCGAACATCGCCCTGTTCCGCCCGAAGTCGTTCGTGGCCGATGAGGCTGCCAGTGGCGGTGCGGCGGAGGTCGTCTCGATCGAGGTGCCCGATGCTGGCCAGGCCAAGATCACGAACCGCCACGTCGAGGAAGCAACCGGCCCCAAGCTCGACGAAGCCGCCGTGGTCGTCTCGGGTGGCCGCGGCCTCGGCGAGGCCGAGAAGTACGAGATGATCGAGACGCTCGCCAAGCTCCTCAAGGCGGCGCCGGGCGCCTCCCGTGCCATCGTCGATGCAGGCTGGGTGCCCTACAGCTACCAGGTCGGCCAGACCGGCAAGGTCGTCAAGCCCACCGTCTACATCGCGTGTGGCATCTCTGGCGCCACGCAGCACCTCGTGGGCATGAAGGGCTCGAAGAACATCATCGCCGTCAACAAGGATCCCGAGGCGCCGATCTTCTCGGTCGCCGACCTCGGCATCGTCGGGGACGTGCACAAGGTCCTGCCGAAGCTCATCGAGGCATTGCAGGCCCGCTGAGGTCGACACCTTCGACTCCTGCGCGACTCCTCGCTGAGGGTGTCGGAACAGGGTTGCTCGTTGCCGCGGTCGTCGGCTCGGGCATTGCCGCCCAACGACTGTCGCCGGACGATGTCGGTCTACAGCTCCTCGAGAACTCCACGGCGACCGTTGGTGCCCTGCTCGCGCTGATCCTTGCCTTTGGTCCGGTGTCGGGAGCGCACTTCAACCCCGCCGTGACGCTCGCCGAGCTCGTAACCTCGAAGATCGGGGCCCGGATGGCGGGCCTCTACATCGCGGTGCAGATCGTGGGTGGATGCGCCGGTTCTATCCTCGCCAACCTGATGTTCGACCTACCGGCGGTGACCCTGTCCACCCATGACCGCATCTCAGGTCCAGCTGCCCTCGCCGAGGTGGTGGCCACGTTCGGGCTGCTGATCGTGATCTTCGGCGTGGTGCGAGCCGGCCGGTTCACCGCGGTGCCGGTGGCGGTGGCGGCCTACATCGGCGCGGCCTACTGGTTCACCTCATCCACCAGCTTCGCCAACCCAGCGGTCACGCTCGGCCGGACTCTGACCGACACGTTCGCGGGGATCCGCCCCGCGTCGGCGCCGGGGTTCATCGCCGCCCAGCTCCTTGGCGCTGCCCTCGCCGTAGCTTGCGCTCGTGTGGTCTTCCCCGAGCCGGAGCCGTCCCTCGAGGAGGCGCTCCATGGCGAGCGCTGAGGGCCCCGCCGAGAAGCCGGTCGTGCTGTTCCTCTGCGTTCACAACGCTGGGCGATCCCAGATGGCGATGGGCTGGTTTCAGCATCTCGCTGGTGACCGGGCCGAGGCGTGGTCCGGCGGGTCGGAACCAGCGGCTGAGGTCAACGCGGTCGCGGTCGAGGCGATGCGGGAAGTCGGCATCGACATCAGCACGCAGCAGCCACGACGGTGGACCAACGAGATCGTCGGAGCCGCAGACGTCGTGATCACCATGGGATGTGGCGACGAGTGCCCACACTTCCCTGGACAGACGCGTGAGGATTGGCCGCTGGATGATCCTGCAGGACAAGGCCTCGAGCTGGTGCGACCGATTCGGGATGAGATCGAGCGGCGGGTGCGCGTCCTGCTGACCGGGCTCGGTGTGGCGACGGCCGCGACCGATCCCGGGTCCGCCTGAGGCTGGTCCGTATGGCCTAGTCCCCGCACTAGGTTGGCGAGCCGTGAGCATGAAGGGCCGGACGTCGTGGTCGAATTGGGCCGGCAATCAGGTCTGCGCTCCCCTAGCGGTCCGAAAACCGACCACAGAGGCCGAGCTCGTCCGCGTCGTCGTCGACGCGGCCAATGCTGGTCAGCGCGTGAAGTGCATCGGGGCCGGCCACTCCTTCACCGCGATCGCGTGCACTGATGGTGTGATGGTCGACCTGAGTGGCTACGGACGCGTGCTTGCTCATGACGTTGCCGCTCGGACCGTCACCGTCGAGGCAGGCATCTCGCTGAGCACGCTCTCAGACGAGCTCGACCAGCGCGGGTTGGCCCTCGAGAACATGGGCGACATCGGCTATCAGTCGATCGCTGGCGCGACGGCTACCGCTACCCACGGAACGGGCTGGCACTTCGGCAACATCTCCAGCCGCATCGTGGGCATGCGCCTGATCGCGGGCGACGGTTCAATCCTCGACTGCTCCCCGACCGAGAACGCCGACGTGCTTGCCGCCGCTCGCGTCGGTGTCGGTGCCCTCGGCATCGTGTCGACAGTGACATTTCAGGCCGTGAAGGCGTTCCGTCTACATGCCATCGAGGAACCGATCCGGGTCGACGAGGTGCTGGCGGACTTCGACGGCTTCATGTCGAGCGCTGATCACGTCGAGTTCTTCTGGGTCCCCCACACGGCGTGGGCGCTGACGAAGCGCAACGCCCGCACGGATGAGCCAGCCTCGCCCCGTTCCAAGGTCAAGCAGGTCCTCGATGACGTGATTCTCCCCAACGTCGCCTTTGGGACGTTGTGTCGCATTGGTCGCCGCAAGCCCGACTGGATCCCGAGGATGGCGAAGGTCCTGCCGTCCACCGGGCGGGTCGAGTACACGGACCGCAGCGACCGGGTGTTCACCAGTCCTCGGCTCGTGCACTTCTACGAGATGGAGTACGCGATTCCTCGCGATGACATCCCTGAGGCGCTGAACCGGGTGCGGCGGCTGGTGGATGAAGCCGGCATCCAATTGAGCTTTCCGGTGGAGGTCCGGGTGGTCGCTCCTGACGACATCCCGTTGTCGACGGCGTCGGGCCGTGCCACGGGCTACATCGCAGTGCACGTCTACAAGGGAACGCCATACGACGCGTACTTCCAGGGCGTGGAGCGGATCATGGACTCGTACGGGGGTCGTCCTCACTGGGGGAAGATGCACTTTCAGCGGGCGGAGGTGCTCGCTGAGCGGTACCCGCGGTGGGACGAGTTCCAGAAAATTCGGAAGCGAGTTGACCCCGAGGGCCGGTTCACGAACCAGTACCTCGAGCGCGTCCTCGGCCCTGTCGCCACCTAACGCGGTTTCATGCGCGCGTAGCGTCCATCACTTTCCGTGATATTGGAGTAAATGCCACGGAGAGTGAAGTCAACCCCACCAACCGTCTATTTACGGGATTGACCGCGCTCCGTGATGATGGGATCACCCCTTGTCACCCCCTCTGACCAGGGAAAATGCCCCCTTGTGCTAGGAGGGGCACGGTCGTACCGTCACGGGCAGTGCAGGAGTGATCCAGGCAAATGGATGCCTCGAATCTTCGAGAAATCCCACGCTCAGCGGTCCCTCATTAGCATCAACATCCGTAGCAAGATTGAAGCAACCGCAGCACCGGAGGGAATGAAATGGACAAGCGTGGCGTGGAGTGGGGCGGTCGGGGTGGAACCCTTCGGGGTGGAACCCTTCGGGGTGGAACCCTTCGGGGTGGAACCCTCCGGGGTGGAACCCTCCGGGGTGGAACCCTCCGCTAGTCGTCCCAGAACGAGCGAGTGCCCCGGGCAAATCAGCCCGGGGTTTTTCGCGCTTGGGATACAGGGGGCTGGGCGGGGTGACGATGCTGAGAGTCGGGAGGTCCAGCTTGTGGTGAGGTCGCCGACAACATGACGGTTCGAACCACGACCCGCCGCGTCACGGCTATTGGGTCGATTGGTGGCGTACTTGCCCTGATCGGGTACATCGCGCTATCTGGGCCGCTGTCGGGTCCTCGACTGCTGCCTGGTGCTCCCCTCGAGCTGCCCTGGTGGATCCTCGTCGTCGGATTCACGCTTGCGGAGGCGATGTCTGTCGAGATCGAGTCGCGGTCTGAGGCGCACTCGGTCAACTTCGTCGAGTTCGCCTATGTGGCCGCCCTGCTCCTGGCCAGTCCGGTCGTGGTCGTCGCGGCACGCCTCGGCGGTTACCTGGTGATCGTCGCCACGGTGCGCCGACAGTCACCTCTCAAGTTCATGGTCAACCTTGGGGTGGTATTGGCGGAGTCCGTGACGGTCTCCATGGTGTTCTGGACCCTCATCGGGTCGCGCTCACCCATTGCGCCGATCGGCTGGCTCGTGGTGTTTGCAAGTACGAGTGCCGGCTACCTGGTGTCCACTGGACTGGTCACGCTCGCGATCACACTGCTCAGTGGGTACCCCGGTCGTGGCATGATCGAACAGGTGCTGCTGGTCGGAGGGCCTGTCGCTCTCGCCAACACCACGGTGGGCCTCATCTTCGTCGGGTCGATGTGGAGCCGTTCGTCCATTGGGTACCTCGTCGCGGCGGTAGTCGCCGTCTTGTTCCTGCTTCACCGCGCGTACGCTCGGCTCTCCGAGCGGCATAAGAGCCTGTCTACGTTGCATGACTTCACTCGTGGGTTGA
>JBBDWQ010000009.1:30423-44948 GCA_040902805.1 Acidimicrobiales bacterium | reverse complement strand
TCACTGGCGCACCCTTCGGGATGCGCGCAGTGACCGATCGGCACTGCGTGCCGGGTAGAGCAGCTGCGACATGGTTCGCTCGCTCACGGGTGGGCCTCCTCGTAGTTGGTGCACGTGACGATGACGTCGCCGCTCTTCACGCAGTCGGGGTTGGCGTCGGCGCTGACCATCCCGGTGAGGACCGCGATCGGGAACATGATGTTCATCCCAGCGATCACCGCCGCAAAGCCGGCGGCGAAGCTCCGACGCCATGAGTTCCACCGCGGGTTGTTGAGTCCGAGGCTCTGGAACATGGACCACGCGCCGTGGAACAGGTGAAGGCCCAGGGCGAGGTTGGCCACGATGTAGATGACCGCGACCGCCGGGCGACTGAAGCTGGCGACCATGTTGCGGTAGACGTCGCCGCGCACGAAGTCGGGGTTCACGGTGCCCCAGGTGAGATCCGCCAAGTGGAACACGAGGTACAGCCCGACGACCACGCCGGTCCACCGCATCGAGCGGCTGGCGGCGTTGGCGGCCTGCCAATCGCGGCTCTGCACATACCCGGGGCCGTTGGCGCGCCGGTTCATCCGGGTCAGCCCGTAGGCGGAGTGGATGTGAAGTGCGAACGCCGCGATCAGCCCGAGTCTCGCCAGCCAGAGGGCGACCGTGCGTGGGAGCAACGGGACCAGGAGCTCACGAAGGAACTCGCCGTAGTGGTTGAACTCTGCGGCACCCAGGTACACCTTGAGGTTGCCGACGGCGTGGAAGGCCACGAAGCCCATCAGCATGATGCCGGTCAGGGCCATGACCCACTTCTTGCCCACCGCCGACCGGTAGAACTCCACCGGCCACGGTCCGCGCCGAGCCGGTCGCGGGTGCACCCGTGGTGTTCCCGGGCGGTCCATCGTCGTCGCCATCGCTCGATCAGCCTCCGCGAGCCTCTTCGAATCGTTCGATGGCGACGCTACTCGTCGTCTTGCAACGCCCTGAAAACAGGACAGTCCGTCCTGGGTCAGCTCTCGAAGGTCGACTCGTAGGAGTTGGTGACGGGCCCGCTGAGGTCGGGATGCGTGCAGCGCAGGTCGAGCGTGAGATCACCGGCGTCATGCGGGACGACGGCGCTGATCGATCCGACGCGTTCGCACGAGTCGGCCTCGATGTCGCCCTGCCAGTGCCAGTCCCGCGATCCTGTCGACCATCGGAGCTTCGCGGTGATCTCGGCGCCCTCCATCGAGCTGCGCAGGTCGCTGACCACGTGCACGTCGAGCTCGAGCCGCTGGCCGGGACGGACGCGCTCGGGAAGCCGGTCGGTCACGACGATGACGGGGGCGCACGCCTCACGGAGGGCCTCGAAGGCGAGCTTCGGGGCACGATCGTGACCGAGTACCGCCCAGGTGACAGCGGGGTGACCGTCGGCGAAGCAGAACTGGGCGAACCCTCCGGTGGGTCGGTACTTGATGCGTCGTAGCGCCTCGATCTGCCGGCGGACCACCAGTGCCTGGTACCCCTGCGTCGCCTTCTGCCATGACTCGAAAGTCCCGTGTTCGGCCGGCGGGACAAACCTGTCGAAGATCGGCTTCTGCAGCGCGTGGGTGTGACCAAGCCCGTCCCAGTCGAGGTCTGGCCATCGGTCGGGTTCGCAGAACTCGGCGTTGGTTGGTATGGCCTGGGCGCCGAACTCGGTGACGAAGCGACCCATTCGGGGGATCGCGCGCAGGAAGCCCGGGAGGTCGCGCTCATGGCCGTGGTACCAGCCGAAGTAGAGGTGGCTGTCCGTGCCGTCGAGCTGCGGAGCATGCGGGAGCACCCCAGAGTGGGCGACGACCGGCCGGGTCCCGTCCGCCTTCTCGAATGCACGCTTCACGGAGTGATCGAGCACGGTCTTGTTCCACGTAGGGAGTGTCTGGGCCGCGAACGCCTTCACGCCCATCCGGGCGAGCGCCTTCGAGTCCCCCCACATCGCGGGGTCGTTCTCGATCGCCATGGGCTCGTTGTGACCGCACCAGATGGCAATTGACGGGTGATGCCCGAGCAGGTCGACCGCCGCAGTTGCCTGCCGCACCGCTTGCTTGCGGACGCCGCGCGCGTACCCCCACTGGAGCGGGAAGTCCTGCCAGAGGAGCAGACCCTGCTCGTCGGCTGCGTCGTAGAGCTCGGGGCGGGTGATGTGGGCATGGATGCGAAGGAAGTCGAGCCCCGCATCGAGCGCGAGCGTCACATCCCGTGCCAGCTCCTGCGGGGTTGCCTCGGCCAGCGCCATGCGCGTTGGGCCCTGGTTTGACCCCTTCAGAAACAGGCGCTCGCCGTTGATCGACGCCACCCAAGCGCGCATGCGTACCTGCCGGAGCCCCGTACGCATCTGGCGCTCGTCGGACACGGCACGGCCCTCGTCCTCGGGAAGCACAACGGCTACCGCCAGGTCGTGCAGCACGGCGTCACCGAGAGCTCGGGGCCACCAGAGCTCTGGCTCGTCGATCGTCACGGTCCACGCAACGTCGTTCATGCCCACGGCCAGGGGCTGCTCCGCCTCCTGGTCGAGGCCTCCGACGGTTGTACGCAGCGTGACGGAGCGGGCGCGATCGCTGTCGAGCGTTGCGTGGAGGCTCAGGACGGCACGTTCGGCGGTGGCCTCGGGGCACAGCACGCGTAGCCCGGCGAGTCGCACTGGACCCGTCTCGACGATGTGCACCGGTCGCCAGATGCCGCCCGGGTTCCAATCCGGGTCGAGGCAGTCCCAGTGCTGGAACACACCTGTGATGTTTCGCTTCGCGGTCTTGTCGTGTTGCGGCGAGCACGTCACTTCGATCGCGAGGTTGTGCTCAGATCGATCGCGCAGCGCGTCAGTGATCTCGAAGGCGTGCGGGGCGAAGTAGCCCTCCGTGTCCCCCAGGTAGGAGCCGTCGAGCCAGACGTCGCCTTGATAGAACAGGCCGTCGAAGGTCAGCCAGCGGCGACGCTCGTCGGCCGCCAGTGCTGATTCGAACGTGTGGTGGTAGAGCAGCGATCCGTCCGTCTCCGCGAACGCGGGAGCTGATCGCCAATGCCCCGGGACGCTGATCGGTTCCCAGCCGGTTGCATCGAAGGTGTCATCTTGCCAACAGCGACGCAGATCATCGTCCGCCTGGGCGGCGCGCCATTCCCCGGTCAGCTCCATGGTCGAGGGAGGCTACCGGCCGCCCGGATGTGAGCGTCAGGGAGCATTGCTGGTGTCGATCAAGCCGGTGATCCGCCACCTACCGATGGTGCCGCCGGCGATGGTGAGGTCGAAGGCGGCGACATCGACCAGATACGACTCTGCGTCGCGCATTCCGCTGGCGTCGGTGAGCTCGAAGGTGCCGTGCATCTCGATGCTGCCGGGCCCGAGGAGGCGGACGGGTGGCCCCGCGCCGAGGATGATCGAGGCGTCACCGCGTACGTCGAGCAGCGACTCGGCCGACGCCTCGAACTCCACACTGTCGCGAGGTGTGGCGATCCCTGAGGTGCCGACGGCGACCGGCGTGTCGAGACGATAGGTGCCAGCAGCGAGCGAGTGCACCCCACCGCCCAGCATGATGCGCAGGCCTTGCGGCACGATCTCGACCACCGACGCACTCGGAATGACCGCACCGGTTCCCGACAGCTCGAAGGGGCGCCCACCATCCCAGACGATGGTGCTTCGCTTACCGTCGACCCTCACTCCGGTGACCTCCGCGCCGTTGCCAAACCCCCGGCTCGCGGTCATCGTCACCGGCATCGCCACTGAACGCGGATCGAGGATGGCTCCGCCGAGGCGAAGGGCTGACAGCGTGCCCGAGACGCGGACCTGTCCCGGACCTGGCACGACGACCGGGGGGACCGTGGTGGTGGAGCCGGCAGTGCCGTCTGGTCCGCGGATGATCTGATCGGACCCGGCCGCCCCGATGTCGAGCCGGTCTGCGACGAGCGCCGTGACAGCGACGACCATGACGAGAGCCGTCCACATCGCGAGCACAGCGTGACGGCGCATCGAGCCAGGCTGACCTGTTCGCGGCCCTAGTGCCAGCCGCGGCGCGGGACGCTCCGACGGGGTCGGCGATAGGTTGGCTTCATGACCCATCCCTCACCCGCGACCCTCGGCCAGCTCCGCGCATCGGGTTGGGAATCGGTTCCCGTGAAGGAGGAGCTGCGGCGAAGCGCGATCGCGCGGATCCAAGCGGCCGAGCCGCTCTTCCCGGTGGTGCTTGGTTACGAGGACACCGTGCTACCGCAGCTCGAGAACGCGCTGCTCGCGGGACACGACGTGATCTTCCTGGGTGAGCGTGGTCAGGCGAAGACTCGAATGATCCGCGGGCTGGTCGAGCTGCTCGACGAGTGGATGCCGATCATCGCCGGATCGGAGATCAACGATGATCCGTATGCGCCTGTCTCGCGTCACGCTCGCGAGGCGGTTGCCGAACACGGTGATGACACGCTGATCGAGTGGGTGCACCGCAGCCGACGCTTTGGAGAGAAGTTGGCTACGCCCGACACTTCGATCGCCGACCTCATCGGTGAGGTCGATCCCATCAAGGTTGCCGAGGGTCGTTACCTGTCCGACGAGCTGACGCTCCACTACGGACTCGTGCCTCGCACCAACCGAGGCATCTTCGCGATCAACGAGCTGCCCGACCTTGCGGAGCGCATTCAGGTCGGCCTGCTCAATGTGCTCGAGGAGCGCGACATCCAGGTGCGCGGCTACAAGATCAACCTTCCCCTCGACCTCGTGCTGTTCGCGTCGGCCAACCCTGAGGACTACACGAATCGCGGCAGGATCATCACGCCCCTCAAGGACCGCTTTGGATCGCAGATTCGAACCCACTATCCGCTTGATGTCGACACCGAGGTCGAGATTGCCCTGCAAGAGGCCACTCCGCTGGTGGCGGACGGCGTCCGGGTGTCGGTGCCCGATTACATGACTCAGATCGTGGCGACGCTGTCCCACCTAGCTCGATCGAGTCCCCACATCAATCAGCGTTCCGGGGTGTCAGTGCGGTTCACGATCACCAACCATGAGGTGATGGTCGCCAACGCCGCTCGCCGAGCACTTCGTCACGGCGAGCGGGAGGTTGCGCCACGGGTCAGCGACCTCGAGGCCCTGCCTGCGTCGATGATGGGCAAGATCGAGATCGAGTCACTCGAGGAGGGCCGCGATGCGCAGATCGCCGAGACCTTGGTGAAGGCGGCTGTGCTCACGGTCTTCAAAGACCGGTTCACGCCCGAGCAGTTCCGACCCATCGTGACCAGCTTCGAGGAGGGCGCCGTGATCCACGCGGGCGAGGACGTCACCTCGGCCGAGTACGTGGCCCTTCTCGAGGGTCAGCCAGCATTGCGCGAGGCCGTCACGGATCTGACCGGCGGAGACGAGTCCGCTGCTGCGGTCGCTTCTGCGGTCGAGCTCATCCTCGAGGGATTGCACCTCAGCAAGCGGCTCAACAAGGACGCAGTCGGCGCCCGCGCCACCTATCGCGCTCGCGCTTGATCCATCTTGGTGAGTGTGCGCACCCACGCCTCGGCGTCGTGCGCTCCTTGGAGCATCCAGCCTTCGTCGACGACGAAGGTCGGGACGGCCGCGATCCCGTTGCGGTGGGCCGTATCTCGTTCACCTCGCACGTGGTCTACGTAGCGATCTGACGACAGCACCGCGGCGGCCTTGCTCGCGTCGAGCCCGGCCCCGGTGGCCAAGTTGGCCAAGACGGTGTGATCGGCCACGTCGAGCCCGTCGGTGAAGTAGGAGCGCAGGAGCGCCTTCTTGAGGACCCGCTGACTGGCGGCGCCGTCCTCCGCCAGTGCCCAGGACAGCAGGCGATGGGCATCGAACGTGTTGGCACGGCGCATGCCTTCCCAGCGGAAGTCGATCCCGAGCTCTGACCCCGCGTCGGTCAGGCGCGCGTGTGCAGCACGGACCCGGCTGAGGTCGCCGAACTTGCGGGCGAGGTAGTCGGTGAGCAGCGGACTCGACATCCCTGTGGCCACGGTTGGGTCGAGCTCGAAGGCCCGGAACACCACATCGACCTCCACGCCCGTCTGCTCCACGGCGCGTTCGAACCGGGCCAGCCCGACGTAGCACCACGGACACGCGACGTCGCTCCAGATCTCCACTTGCATGCAGCGGCCAACCTACAGCCAACGTCTGTGACGCAAGCTGGCCACATGGCGGCCATGGCGCTTCACAGACGTTGATTGGTCGATACGGTGGGGCTTGATGGCTGGTCCCCACTTCCGCTACTCCCGCTGGGACGGCTCCCAGGTGGGGTTCGACCTCGACGCGGAGTCGATCCTCGAGGAGATCACCGACGACCTGCTCTACCACGGTGACCTGCACGCCGCGCTACGTCGCCTGATGCAGCAGGGTTTCCGCGACCGCAATGGCGAGCAGCTCATGGGGATGCGTGACCTCATGGAGAGGCTTCGCCGTCAGCGCAAGGAGCGCCTCGAGCAGCACGACCTCGGCGGGGTGTACGAGGAGATTGCCGAAGCCCTGCGGGACGTGCTCGATACGGAGCGCGAAGGTCTCAATGAGCTGGCCGAGGAGGCACGGGCGTCGGGTGACCAACGCCGCCAGGAGATCACCGGCCAGGTCGTCGCCGAGCGCAACCTCCAGCTCGACATGCTCCCCCCGGACCTCGCTGGGATGGTGAAGGAGCTCCAGCAGTACGAGTTCACGTCGTCCGAGGCCCGTGAGCGCTTCGACGAGCTGATGGACCAGCTGCGCGAACAGCTCGCGCAGAGCTACTTCAACCAGATGTCAGGGGCGATGCAGGACGTCAGGCCGGAGGCGATGCAGCGCATGAAGGACATGCTCTCTGACCTCAACGGCCTGCTGGCACTGAAGGAGGCCGGCCAGGAAACCCAGGAGGCCTTCGAGCAGTTCATGGAGCGCTACGGCGACTTCTTCCCGGAGAACCCCGAGACCCTCGACGAGCTGCTCGAGCTCATGGCGCAGCGCATGGCAGCCATGCAGTCGATGCTCAACTCCATGACCCCTGAGCAGCGGGCGCAGCTGCAGGGGTTGTCCGAGCAGCTGCTCGAGGACATGGACCTGCGGTGGCAGATGGATCAGCTCGGGGGTCACCTACAGCAGCTGTTCCCACAGATGGGCTGGGAGCGCAGCCACGATTTCTCCGGCCAGGACCCCCTCGGGTTCGCCGAGGCAGCACAGATGCTCAACGAGCTCGGTGATCTCGACCAGCTCGAGCAGATGATGCGCGGCGCTACCAGCCCGGGCGCCCTTGCGGAGGTCGACATCGATCGAGCCCGCGAGCTGCTCGGTGACGACGCGGCGCGAAGCCTCGAGCAGATGGCCAAGCTGGCCCAGCAGCTCGAAGAAGCCGGGCTCATCAACAACAAGGAGGGCAAGCTCGAGCTCACCCCCAAGGGGCTCCGCAAGATTGGGCGCAATGCCCTGAGCGATCTCTTCTCCAAGCTGGCCCGCGACAAGCTGGGACGACACGAGGTCGAGCGCACGGGCATCGGCCACGAGCGCACCTACGACACGAAGCCATATGAGTTCGGCGACCCGTTCAACTTGCAGATCGAGCGGACGGTCCGCAACGCGATCCGACGCACGGGTGGTGGCACTCCGGTGCGGCTCACGCCCGACGACTTCGAGATCGAACAGACCGAGCAAGTCGTGCGGAGCTCAACCGTCCTGATGCTCGATCTCTCCTTGTCCATGCCGATGCGTGACAACTTCCTTGCCGCCAAGAAGGTCGCCATGGCCCTGCACTCGCTCATCTCGATGCAGTTCCCGCGGGACTTCCTCGGCATCGTTGGCTTCAGCGAGGTGGCCCGGGTCATCACCCCCGAGCAGTTGCCCGAGGTGTCCTGGGACTTCGTCTACGGCACCAACATGCAGCACGCCTTCTTGCTCAGCCGTCAGATGCTCGCCCGCCAGACGGGCACCAAGCAGATCATCATGATCACTGACGGCGAGCCAACCGCCCACTTCGAAGCCGGAATGGCGCAACCCTTCTTCAGCTACCCGCCCGTGCAGGAGACGATCGACGCGACCTTGCGTGAGGTGGCTCGCTGCACGAAGGACGGAATCCGCATCAACACGTTCATGCTCGATGCGACGCCCTACCTCAAGACCTTCGTAGAGAAGCTCACCCAGATGAACCGGGGGAGGGCGTTCTTCACCACCCCTGAGACCCTGGGGGACTACGTCCTGGTGGACTTCATCGAGCAGAGGCGAGCCATGCGCAGCGACCGGGGCCGCCGGACGGCCTAGTTCACGGCTCAGCTGTCGTGGTGCTCGCGTCCGTGGTCGTGGGACTCTCGGTCGTCGTGGGGGCTGGGTCGGGCGCGGTTGTGGTGGTGGTTGTCGTGTTCTCGATGGTCACGGGATCAATGACCTCCGCAGGGCCCGTTGTCGAGGTGAAGGCCCGAGCGCGAGTCGAGGCCGTTGTGGAGCCGGGAAGGTCGAAGGTGGCTGGCGTGGCGGCCTTGGCGCGCGGGGCCAGGGGATTGGTGACGGTCGTGCCCAGGACCGTCGGGACGCTGGTGGCCGAGCCATCGGCGGAGCGATCGGGCGAATCGCGTGTGGTCTCGACGATGGCGACGGCGACGAGCCCGACGCCGAGTGCGATCAGCAGGGCGCGGCGTCTACCTGGTGAGTCGGTCGGTGCCATGTGCGCTGCCATGTGGCGATGAGTGTTCCCTGTCCCTCGTCGAGCCGCAACAACTGCCCGGCGTGGTCTGACAGATCCCAGCAAATTCGGGCCTTCCCCTTGCGCAGACGCTGAAGAAGCGCCAAGATCACACCAATGTAATTACGGATGTGGTATCCGCCGGTGTTCCGGACCTGCCGCAACCGCTCCCAATCCATCGACCCACCGTCCCGTACGGGAGGAGGGCACGTGCAGATCCCCATCTCCATCGAGCCTGATGACAAGTCCTGGCAGGACTATGCGAACTGCCTCGGCGTGGACCCTGATCTCTTCTTCCCGGAGCGTGGCGCATCCACGCGGGAGGCCAAGGAGGTGTGTCGAGGGTGCGTCGTGCGAGAGGACTGCCTCGAGTTCGCCTTGGTCAACGGCGAGAAGTTCGGCATCTGGGGCGGCATGAGCGAGCGTGAGCGGCGTCGGTTGCGTCGCCAGCGCGCACTCGCCAAGCGCACCGCCTCGTCCGCCTAAGGATCGGCCAGGGCGCGCAGCCGGGCCTCGATCGTCCGGCTGGCGCTGAGATCGAGCTCCGCCCACCGGTCCGGGGGGACCGCGTCGAGGACGACCTGGGGGACGAGGCCGACGAGTTCCGCGCCGACGACCCGCGCAGAGCGCGTCGTGGCGAGCGCGGTGACCCGGTCCGCCGCGTCCGCCGGCCCGCTGAGGGCCGGATCGGTGAGGTTCATCGACACCTGGAGGCGCTCGCCGACCTGCAAGCCAAGGGCGCGGATCCCGACGTCTCGAACCGTCGCTGCGATCTCACGCACCGTCGACAGGTCAGCTCCCTCGAGCCAGAGGTTGAAGGCAACGAGGACGCCTCGTTGACCGACGGCGGTGGCCCCGGCCCGCGGGTGCGGTGCAGGTGGGCCCATATCGGGCGCAAGCGAGCGAAACGCGTGACGTCGGACGTCGGGAAGCGACCGTTCGGGCCCATAGAGGAAGCACGGAACGCCGTGGACCTCGCTCAACCAGTTCGCGAACCCATCTCGGGCTTGCAGCGCTTCAGCGTCGGTGGACCCGTCCAACGCTACGAAGGGGACGACGTCTACGACACCGAGTCTGGGATGGACACCCTGGTGATCGCGCAGATCGAGCTCGCCGATCCCCGCCGTCGTCACTGCACGGGCGGCGTGTTCGCCGACGACGGTGAGTACCGAACGGTTGTGGTGGGGGTCCGTGTGAAGGTCGAGAAGAGACGCTCCGGCGGCGGCGGCGATCCTGGCCACCCGCTCGAGATCGCGTCCCTCGCTGAGGTTGATGACGCACTCGAGCACAGCCCGAGCCTGGCAGGTGGGCAGCCTCGCTGCTGACCACCGGCGCAGGCCTGGTACCGTGGACGATGTGAACCTCGGTGCGCCTGAGCTCCTGATCGTGCTGGTCGTGATTCTTGTGCTCTTTGGTGGCGCAAAGCTCCCGAAGCTCGCTCGATCGCTGGGCAAGGCGCAGAACGAGTTCAAGCAGGGTCTGAAGGAGTCGTCGAGCGACGACGACGAACCGACAGCCTGAACCCCGATCGTGCGGGGCTAGTCGTGCAGCGCTAGCGGGCGCGCACCGTCCGCGCCGCACGACGACGCTTGAGGATCCTCCGCCGCTCCCGCTCCGAGCAGCCTCCCCAGACACCGTGGTCGATGCGATGCTCGAGCGCGTGCTCAAGACACTGTTCCTTCACCGGGCAACCCGAGCAGATCTTGCGGGCCTCTTCCACCCCGGCGCCGTCGCTCGGGAAGAACGTTGACGGGGGAAGGGCCGCACAAAGGCCTCGCGGCATCCAGTCAAGGTCGTCCATGGCTCAGCCTCTCGTCGTCGACACTCAGTTCTACGGCATGGACGGGCGTTTGGTTCCCAAATCCCTGAGGAATTCCTGAGAGCATCTTCACTGGTCGCGGTGGAGGAGCGCGGGGCAGAGGCGAAGATGCATGCGTGGGTTGCGTGATCCGCGACACCCGTCACTGCGAGGGAGCAAGCATGGATGAGGAACCCAGCACGATCATCACGCCCGAACCCGACGGGGCAGTCCCGCCCGAAGATGCGCCGGCGAGCCCTTGGACCTGGCCCGCTCCTGACACCCCGCCCGGGCCAGGAGCAGACTTTTCGGTGCCGCCGGCATGGCCGGTCCCGCCGCCGGCCGCCCCACCGGTCGCTGCGCTCGCCAAGACCAAGAGTGGCACGTCGGCCCGACGCGCAGCACTGATCGGGGCGCTCACCGGCGCCCTCGTGGCCGCGATCGTCGCGACGACCGCGACCCTCGCGCTCGACGACGACTCCTCCTCAAGCAGGGCCGCCGTGGTGACCCCCATCACGACCAGCGAAGGAGCGTTGGACATCCAGGGGATCCTGGCCAAGGTGCAGCCGTCGGTCGTCGCCATCCAGATCAGTCAGACAACCTCCCGCGGCGTGTTCGAAGGAGCGGGCTCAGGCATCGTTCTCAGCGCCGATGGACTGATCCTCACGAACGCTCATGTGATCGGAAACCTCGGGGCCATGACGGTCGTCTTGCCCGACGGCACGACCCACGAAGCCCAGCTGGTCGGAGCATCTCCCGACGACGACCTTGCCGTGATCAAGATCTCGGAAGTCTCCGACCTCGTGCCCGCCGAGCTCGGTTCCTCAGACGCGCTGCGCGTCGGCGACGAAGTCATTGCCATCGGCAACGCCCTCAACCTCGGTGGCGAGCCCACCGTGACCCGCGGGATCGTGTCGGCCAAGGATCGCGATCTCGACGCGCAGGGGATCCAGTTGCAGGGCCTCATCCAAACCGATGCCGCGATCAACCCGGGCAACTCGGGCGGGCCGCTGGTGAACGCGGCCGGTCAAGTCGTGGGAGTGAACACGGCGATCGTCGCGGACGCCCAGAACCTCGGGTTCTCCATCGCCATCGATCACGTCAAGCCGATCATCGACGAGCTTGAGGCCGGCAACGGCTCGGTGACTCCCGACCAGGCGTTCCTGGGCGTCTCGACCTCCGACGCGGCTGACCTCACCGACGTCGTGAGGCAGCGGTTTGGGTTCACCGGCGCTTCGGGGGCGTTCATCAGCGAAGTCGTCCCGTCGTCAGCGGCCTCCGCTGCCGGGCTGGAAGTGGGTGACGTGATCGTCCGCATCGACGACCGCGGGGTGCAAGCCTCGTCGGACGTGCGCACGATCGTGACGGGTCATGAGCCGGGCGACGTCGTCGTGGTGCGTTTCGTGCGAGCCGGCGAGGAGCGCACCCTCGAGGTGACGCTCGGTCAGCGCAGCAGCGGCGGTTGACCACGGCGGGGCCGGTCGCACTGGGGCCGTCGACCACCTACCGGCTACCGTGGCACTTCTATGTCAGACGTCGCCACCGCCCCTCTTGAGCCTCCCCGAGCGCATGCTCGCGTCGTCTACCTCGGCCCGGTCACCCCGCATTGGCGTATCGACTCCGAGTTCGGTGACCGGTCGATCATCGACGACTTCGAGCGCCGCGTGCTGGCCAGGCTCGTGCTCCTCCCGCCCCACGATCCCCAGTTCCGTCGTAATCGGGAGCGTGTGATTCGTGACGCAGAGCGGGAGAACATCCTGCTCGATTGGGATCTAGGGCTACCCGAAGAGGCCTAGGCCAGGACTGAACCCTCAAGGTTGAGGGTCCGTTCACCCGCCGTTCACCCCCGCCACGCTTCTCGTCCACTACCGCTCCTTAGCGTTCTGAGCAACGACTTGTCATCACCCTGATGGCGGATCGGTCCCTCAGGAGGGCGTGTGCGAACGAAGTCCGTGATGTGGCTGGCCCCATTGATGGTGCTCGGCATCGGCGCCGCGGCATGCGGTAGCGATGCTGGTACCGCAGCAAGCGACGGATCACCCAGCGACGGCTCCGGCGAGTGCCCGGAGGATGTGTCCGGCGAGCTGACCATCTCTGGCTCCTCGACCGTTGAGCCCATCTCTGCCGCTGTCGGCGAGAAGCTCCTCGACTGTTCCGGCATCGGCGTCACGGTGGATGGTCCGGGAACTGGTGACGGGTTCAAGCTGTTCTGTGCGGGTGAGACGGACATCTCGGATGCGTCTCGTCCCATCAAGGACGAAGAGGCGGCGGCCTGCGCCGACGCCGGCATCGAGTACATCGAGCTGAAGGTCGCCTTCGACGGGATCTCTGTGCTGACCAACCCTGCCAACGTTTCGGTGGACTGCCTCGCCTTCGAGGACCTCTACGCCCTTGTCGGCCCGGAGTCGAAGGGCTTCGGGAACTGGAGCGACGCGTCGGCACTCGCCAATGAGCTTGGTTCCACCACGGATCTTCCGGACGCCCCGCTTGTCGTAACGGCCCCCGGGGCTGAGTCCGGTACCTACGACAGCTTCTTGGAGATCGCGACCAAGACGATCGGGGAGGCCCGGGTGGATGCAGGCAAGATCACCGAGGACAAGATCCCGACATCACGTCCCGACTACGCATCGCAGGCCGACGACACCGCCATCATCAGCGCCATGGAGGCGTCGGACACGCCCCTCGGGTGGGTTGGGTTCGCCTTCGCGGAGGAGGCCGGCGATGAGGTGAAGGAGATCGCCGTCGCCGAGAAGCCGGGTGGCGAGTGCGTCTCACCCAGCGCTGCGTCGATTGGCGATGGCACCTACCCGCTCAGCCGGGCGCTCTACATCTACGTGAACGCTGCCTCTGCCGCAGAGAACCCCGCGGTGTCGGGCTACGTCGACTACTACCTGAGTGACGAGGGCATCGGATCTGTCGCTGAGGTCGGCTATGTCGACCTTCCGACCGACCAGATCGAGGCCACCCGCGCCGCATGGGAGGCGCGGACCATCAGCTGATCGTTGCTCTTGACCGGTCTGGGCCTCTCCATGGGGGGAGCCCAGACCGGATCTGCGATCATCTGATGGACCCACGTCACCAGGACAGGAACAGTGTCGGACCTTTCCATCCAGCGCCCGCAGCTGCAGGTCGCCGATCTCCGGGGCGACTCCCGACGAATGCGCACGGAGGCGATCGTGCGTGGTGTCCTCATCGCCGCCGCGCTCGTCTCGGTCGCCGTGAGCGCCGGGATCGTCTGGTCCCTGGCCCGCGAGACATTCACGTTCGTCACGCAGGTCGACTGGTCTCGGGTGCTCTTCGCCGAAGGCTGGTACCCGCGCCAGGGCGTCTACGACATCCGCACTCTGGTCCTGGGCAGCCTCTGGGTGACGGTGATCGCCATGCTCGTGGCGGCGCCCATTGGCTTGGGCAGCGCGATCTACCTGTCGGAGTACGCCCGTCCGGGTGTGCGTCGCGTGCTCAAACCGACGCTCGAGGTGCTCGCAGGCATCCCAAGCGTGGTGCTTGGCTTCTTCGCCATCTCCGTTGTCTCACCTGATCTCGTGCAGCCCATCTTTGGCGCGAACCTGTTCAACCTGGTGGCAGCAGGGATTGCTGTTGGAATCCTCTCGATCCCGCTCGTGGCGTCTGTCTCGGAGGACGCGTTACGTGCGGTGCCCCTCGCACTGCGCGAGGCCAGCTACGGCATGGGTGCAAAGAAGATCACCACGGTCAGTCGGGTCGTGGTGCCTGCTGCTATCTCTGGGCTCGTGGCGGCGCTCATCCTCGCCGTGTCACGCGCCATCGGAGAGACGATGGTCGTGTTCATCGCGGGAGGTGCAGCCGGAAACCAGACCTTCGACCTCAACCCGACTCACCCCGGACTGACCATGACGGCGGCCATGGCCACTCAAGCTCAGGGCACGGACCAGGTAGTCGGCGAAGCACTGACCTTCCAGAGCCTCTACTTCGTTGGCGCGGTGCTCTTCATCGTGACCCTCGTGCTCAACCTCTTCGCAAATCGCTTCGTTCGACGAGTGCGGGAGCGCTACTGATGGCGTTCACCACGATCGGCACCGGTGGCGACGCCGCGGCCAACGCTGTCCGGTCGCAGCTGACCG
>JBBDWQ010000009.1:28325-30323 GCA_040902805.1 Acidimicrobiales bacterium | reverse complement strand
AACATCCGGAACCTCGCGGGAGTGCCGTCGATCGTCTACGGCATCCTCGGGCTCACGATCTTCGTACAGCAGCTCTCGGGGCTCACGGGGGGCCGCTCCCTGATGGCCGCCGGGATCACCCTCGCCATCCTGGTCCTGCCGATTGTCATCATCACCGCGGCGGAAGCCATCCGTGCCGTGCCGTCCACACTGCGCGAGGCGGCCTACGGCGTGGGGGCCACGCGCTGGGAGGTCACCCGGGGACAGGTGTTGCCCTATGCCATGCCCGGCATCATCACCGGCACCGTGCTCGCCTTGGCGCGGGCGATCGGTGAGGCAGCTCCGCTCCTGCTCTGTGGGGCGGTGACCGGACTCCTCCCCGGTAAGCAGGGGCTGCTCGACATCTCGCAGCTCACGGACAGGTTCACCGCATTGCCCATCGTGATCGCTGATTGGTCGCGCACCCCCCGCGATGGGTTCGACGCGATCGCCGCCGCTGCCATCGTTGTCATGCTTGCCATCGTGCTGGCGATGAACACCGTCGCCATCCTGCTACGAACCAGATTCGAGAAGAGAAGGACGTGACCGACGTGACCTCCGTGGTCCCCGACAGCGACACTCCTACCATGAGTCGGGACGTGGTGTTCGAAGTCAACGGACTCAACGTCTTCTACAGCGACTTCCGCGCTGTGCGCGACGTCAACATCCGCATCGATCGCCAGGAGATCACCGCGTTCATCGGCCCGTCCGGGTGTGGAAAGACCACCGTGCTGCGCTGCTTCAATCGGATGAACGATCTGATCGAGGTGGCTCGCGTGGAGGGGTCGATCACCTACCACGGGGTCGACCTCTACGACCGTGAGGTGAACCCCGTCGAGGTCAGGCGCCGCATCGGCATGGTGTTCCAGAAACCTAATCCGTTCCCGAAGTCGATCTATGACAACGTCGCCTATGGCCCAAAGATCGCAGGAGCGAAGGGCAACATGGACGAGATCGTCGAGCGTGCCCTGCGCGGTGCGGCCTTGTGGGACGAGGTCAAGGATCGCCTCAAAGCGTCCGGTATGAGCCTCTCGGGAGGGCAGCAGCAGCGGCTCTGCATCGCACGAGCGATCGCCAACGATCCCGAGGTGCTGTTGATGGACGAGCCGTGCTCAGCTCTCGATCCCATCGCTACGGCCCGCATCGAGGATCTGATGCAGGAGATCAAGGACCAGTACACGATCATCATCGTCACTCACAACATGCAGCAGGCCGCTCGGGTCAGTGATCGCACCGCGTTCTTCACCACGGAGATCAACCCGGAAAGTGACACGCGCACGGGGCTGCTCGTCGAGTGCGACAGCACCGACAAGATGTTCTCGAACCCGAGCGACGAGCGCACAGAGAACTACATCACCGGCCGATTCGGATGAGTGGGAGCGACATGACTGAGACACGATCCACCTTCCATCACCAGCTCGATGACATTCAGCGCGACCTGATTCGTGCTGCGGCGAGGGTGACCGAGACGATCATGCGAGGCACTGAGGCGCTCCTCGAGCTGGATCTCGGTGCCGCCCAGGCCCTGATCGAGGGCGACGATGAGATCGATGCGCTGACCCTCGACATCGAGGAGCGCTGCTTCACGATCCTCGCCCGGCAGCAGCCGATGGCAAGCGACATGCGCGCCGTGGTCACCGCGATCAGGTTGACCTCAGAGATCGAACGATCTGGTGACCTCATGGTGAACGTCGCCAAGGCGGCTCGCCGCCTCTACGGCAGCTCCATCCCCGTGCAGCTTCGAAGCCCGCTGCAGGCGATGGCGACGGAGGCGGTCCGGCTCTACCAGCTCGCCATGGACGCCTACGCCCAGGGTGACGCCACGCTTGGTGCCGCCCTCGACGACATGGACGATCGCCTCGACCAGATCCAGAAGGACTACATGCAGGCGATCTTCGAGCTCCACCCGAGTGAGCACGATGTCGAGGTAGCCGTCCAGCTGGCCTTGGTGGGCCGCTACTTCGAGCGCATCGGAGACCA
>JBBDWQ010000009.1:12775-28225 GCA_040902805.1 Acidimicrobiales bacterium | reverse complement strand
CTTCTGTCGTCGAACGGGGGGTGGATCGGGCGCTGTCTCGCCGATCAGACGTGTCACAGGCCGAGGCACGTCTAGCGAGGTCGCTCTCGGCTATCCCGCACGGCATCGTGGTCTTCGACGCTGACGGTGCGATCGCATTCCGTAACAAGGTGGCGGCACGCTACCTGTCTGCTCGCCACAGCGAAGCGCTTGTGGACGAAGCCATTCGCGACCTGGCCGAGGGTGTCCTGGCCGACCATGCCCCAGCCGCGCCCTCCCGGGCAGTCGATCTCTTCGGCCCGCCGCGTCGTGCTCTTGTGCTCACGGCGGTTCGGCTGGAACAACGTTCGGAGGATCTCGGCGCGCTCGTGCTGATCGACGACGTCACTGACCGGCGACGTTTGGAGTCCATCCGCCGAGACTTCGTCGCCAACATCAGCCACGAGCTGAAGACGCCTGTGGGAGCGCTGGGTCTCCTCGCCGAGACGATTGGCACTGAGGACGATCCCGAGGTTGCGCGTCGGCTTGCCGCCCGGATGATGCAGGAGGCCTTCCGCGTCGCCCGCACGATCGATGACCTGCTCGAGCTCTCACAGATCGAAGCGGACCCCGACGGGCATCACGAGGACGTGCCCATTCCTGGGCTGATTGCGGAAGCGGTCGATCGTGTAGCCGGCGCCGCGGCGCAGCAGGGCATCTCGATTCAGCAGGAGGCAGTGCCGGTCGCGCTGTCGGTGGCCGGGGACCGACGCCAACTCGTGTCGGCGATCTACAACCTGCTCGACAACGCCGTGAAGTACTCGAACTCGGGCTCCTCGGTGTCGGTGAGTGCGCTGACCGATGGTCGCAGCGTCGAGGTCAGGGTGGCCGACCACGGGGTCGGGGTCCCGAGGAGGGATCTCGAGCGCGTCTTTGAGCGCTTCTACCGGGTGGATCGAGCTCGAAGCCGCGAGACGGGCGGCACAGGGCTCGGGCTGGCGATTGTCCGGAACATCGCCGAGAACCACGGAGGGTCGGTGCACGTCGAATCCACCGAGGGCACCGGATCCACCTTCACGCTCAGGCTGCCTGCCCGAATGGGTGGGGCGCCGAAGGCCACGGACGGCTGATGTGCCCATGAGCGATCCGGTCATCACTGTGCTCGTCGTCGAGGATGAGGCCTCGTACATCGAGGCCCTCTCGGTCGGGCTGGCCAGAGAGGGGTTCCGAGTCCAGGTGGCCCAGGACGGGGCAGCGGCGCTCGACGTCTTCGATGCGGTCAAGCCCGACCTCGTGCTACTGGACGTGATGCTGCCCAAGGTCTCCGGCATCGATGTGTGTCGGGCGCTTCGCCGCCGCTCGTCGGTACCGATCATCATGGTGTCGGCCAAAGGCGATGAGATCGATACGGTCGTCGGGCTCGAGGTCGGTGCAGACGACTACGTCACCAAGCCATACCGGCTGCGAGAGCTCGTGGCTCGCATGCGCGCCGTGCTTCGTCGTCGGTCCGTTGAGGGTGATCCGGCTGCCACGAGCGAGGTGCTCCAGGTCGGCGATGTCGCCCTCGATCCCGTGCGTCATGAGGTGGTGATCCGAGGGCAGCTGGTCAGCCTGCCGCTGCGGGAGTTCGAGCTCCTCGAGGTGCTGCTGGCCAACGCGGGCAGGGTGATGACCCGAGACGCGCTGATCGACCGTGTGTGGGGCCTCGACTATGTCGGCGACACCAAGACGCTCGATGTGCACGTGAAGCGCCTCCGGGCCAAGGTGGAGGACGATTCGCGCTCGCCGTCACGCATCGTGACGATTCGTGGGCTGGGCTACAAGTACGAGGTACCGCGCTCCTGAAGGCGAATCAGCAGCGCGCCAAATGGCCCGTACGATGAACTCGATGTCTTCGTCGGACGGCTGGCAGCCGCTCTCCAAACCATCGGTGCGCGCCGGAGCTGAGGCGTTCCATCTGTCCCCGTTCGCTCGGCTTGCTCGGTCCCATGCCTTTGGGGCCGCCGGAGACGCGCTTGTCACCATCGCGCTGGCCAACTCGCTCTTCTTCGATCTCGATCCGAACGATGCCCGCTGGAAGGTGTTCCTCTATCTCGCGCTCACCATGGCCCCGCTGGCGCTGGTCGCACCCTTCATCGGACCGGTGCTCGACCGGTCGAGGGGTGGCCGTCGGTGGATGGTTGTCGGCGCCCACGGCGGGCGGGCCCTGGTCTGCCTCGTCATGCTCAACGACCTGCAGAGCCTCCTCCTGTTCCCCGAGGCCTTCACAGTGCTCGCGCTCGGCAAGGCCTATGGCGTGGCCCGCAGCGCTCTGGTCCCCACTGTGGTCCACAACGACGCGGAGCTGGTCGAGGCGAACTCCAAGCTGCAGCTGCTTTCGGGCTTGGCCGCTCCGCTCGCTGCCATCCCCGCGCTGATCGCGTATCTGCTGGCCGGCTCGCCTGGCGTGCTGTTCCTGGCCATGGTGGCCTACCTCATCGCGATGGTCGCATCACTGCGGGTCCCAGCCACGCAGGTTGCCGAGGCGCCCGCCACTCCGGCCGAGACAGCGGAGCTGCGAGGCATCGGGATCGTGCTCGCCTCGACCGCCATGGGATTGATCCGAGGAATGGTCGGCTTCCTCACCTTCCTTCTCCTGTTCGGGCTTCGGGACGGACCTACTTGGCACTTGGGCCTGGTGCTCGGCTTCACGGGTGCCGGCGTGCTGGTGGGCTCGATGCTGGCCCCGGCGCTGCGGCGGGCGATGTCCGAAGAGCGGATCCTCCTCGCCACGTTGGCGCTGATCGTCGTGATCGCGCTCGTGTCCGTGCGCCTGGGGGAGCTCGCCGGAGCCGCGGCAATGGCAGCCACCATCGCCGTGGCGTCCACCTGCGGCAAGCTCGGGTTCGACTCGCTCGTCCAGCGCGACGCTCCCGATGCGAACCGCGGCCGGTCCTTCGCTCGCTTCGAGGTGCGCTTCCAGCTCGTCTGGGTGACGGGCGCCGTCGCTCCCGTGATCGTGTCGTTCCCCTTGCGACTGGGGTTCCTCGTCGTTGGCGGTACGGCTGCGTTCGCGCTGTTCTCCTATCTCGCCGGCCAGCGTGCGGCGCGCCGGTCGCACGTGGATCGGCCCCCGCTGGGTCCCGGCATCCCACCGGACGAGGTCAACCAAGCGGATGCGTCGACGAGAGATCTCGGCAGCCCGGTCGATCCCACCTGGGTCAGACCGCACCCGGGGATCGACCCCACCCAGATCCAGTAGCCCGGGGGCGCCGGGCGCGGCGCGCTAGCCGAGGTCGAGGTCGAGGCGAGCCAGCCAGAGACCAGGAGCGTCGACCTCTGCGGGTGTGGGCAGATTCTCCCCACGCGCCCAGAGTCGACGCAGTCCGTCCTCGCCGGAGCGTTCGATCACCCCGGCCACGAACGCCGATCCCCGGTCGTAAGTGGCTTGCGTGAGCTCGAGGCCGAAGAGTCGCTCCACGAACCGGTCCGACTCGGCCGCCTCCACTCTGCGTCGCCGCAGTGCTTCGGTGAGCATCGAGTAGTCGGAGATCAGCTTGCCGCCGACCACGTCGAGCACATGGTCGACGACCCCTTCGACGACTGCAACCAGCGCATCGAGCTGCGGCCGCAGGCCCTGCTGCTCCGGCGAGGTGATTGCTCCGAGGATGACCTCCGGCGAGCCGATGAGCTCTTGCAGTCCGGCCAACGCATTGGGATCGGAAGGGTCGATGTGACCGATGCGGTCCTCGAGGGCGCTGAAGTCGTTGCTGAAGCTCGAGACGTACCGGGTCAGGAGCTCGTCGAGGCGGGCTCGCACATGGGGGACCCCGAAGATCGCATGGTGCGCAACCTCGTGGACGCAGATCCACAGTCGCACGTCGTCGGAGGGGAGGCTCCACTCCTTTGCGAAGACGTCGAGGTTGGGAACGATGAGCAGGATCTCGTCTGCTCGTGAGCCGGTGGTGGGACGCGGGACGGGGAGGTCGTACTGACCGAAGCTCCGGGTAGCGAGGTGGCCCACCATGGAGCCCGCCGTCATGGCCAGCATCATCGGCTGCAGCATGTCGAGCATCCCGCCGAACATGCCCGTCAACTCATCGTCGGGCTGAGCTTCTGCCTCTCGAAGATCGGCCTCGGAGGGTCCGAGCGCGGCGGCCAGCCGCTCGACGAGCGGGCGGTACGCCTCCAAGCTCTCGCTCACCCACGTCGAGCGATTGACGGGTACTGCCGCGACCGCCCGGCCGCCCACGGAGGTCCGCAACCCGGTGACCTGGGCCACGTGGAGGTCCGCAACCCGCGCGATCTGTTCGATGCCGATGCGCTCCACAGGGTCCACGTTGGGCTCGCTGGCACCGTTCGTGGCCACGCTGACGGCGACCTGCCGAGCCGTGTCCCAGGGCATGCTGCCGCTCTGGCCGAGCATCTTGGCCAGATCCGCGAGGAACGGGATCCCGCCGAACGCGTCACCGAGTGGATCTTCGTCGCTCACACGGGCATCGTAGGGGCATGGCATCCGATTCGGACCGCGTCCCGTCGAGCCCTGCACAGGGCACCGCGACCGTGGTCGTGACAGGAGCGGCCGGGGCGCTCGGCCGGCAGGTGTGCGCGCTGACGGCCGCAGATCCCGACGTGGGCCACGTGATCGCGATCGATCGCCGTTCCCTCCGCCGGCTGGCGGCCGGCATCGAATGCCACGAGGTCGACCTCACCACCGCAGACCTCAAGCCCCTCTTCGAGGGTGCTACCGAGGTCATCCACCTCGCGCAGGCCGACGGTCCACGTCGCGGGGAGCCGCGTGACCATTCGGTTGGGGACGGCGCCATCGCACGACGTGTCTTCGACGCGGCGGCGTCGGTGGGGGCGGAGCACGTCGTGTTGCTCTCCACCGCCACCGCGTACGGGGCTTGGGCCAACAATCCTGTCCCGCTCACGGAGGACGCCCCGCTTCGACCCAACCCGGGCGTGGCGGCAGCCTCGGAGATGGCTGAGGCTGAGCGGACCGCGGCTGACTTCCGTGACAACCATCCCGGTGCGACGATCGCCATCCTGCGTCCCACCGTGACCGTGTCCGCCCAGGGCAACGGCTGGCTCGCCCGAGCCCTGGCCCGCACCACTGCGCTTCCCGTTGGGGACCGGGAGCCTCCCGCTCAGTTCCTCGACATCTCCGACCTGGCTACCGCAGTGGATGTCGCTCGCCGAGCGCGACTCGACGGGCCACGGAACGTTGCGCCCGACGGGTGGGTCTCCGGCGAGACGGTGCGAGCGCTCGCGGGCGGCATCCCCCGGGTGAGACTTCCGGAGCGGTTCGCGATTCGTGTGGCCGGGATGCGGTGGAAGTGGGGGTTGGCACCCACCCCGCCGGAGCTGCTTCCGTACACCGTCCACCCATGGGTGATCGCCAACGACCGCCTGAAGGCGGACGGTTGGGCGCCCGCCTCTTCCAACGAGGAGGCGTACGTGGGCGCCCACCGGGCAGGACCGTGGGCCACGCTGAGCCCACGCCGTCGCCAGGAGGCGGCGCTCGGAGCGGTTGGCCTGTTCCTGGTCGGTGCGGTGGCTGGCGTGGCGGTCGTGGTTCGCCGACGTCGCCGCCGTTGACGATGCCCACCACCTGAAAAACCGCTCGAGGCCCTATGGCCGCCTGGTGAGCCGCACCGTGATCGTGTGGTGCTTCCCGGCCCGCCAGTAGCCGATCGAGACCTCGTCGGCGGGATCGTGCACCCGCAGCTGGACGATGAGGTTGGATATCGACCGAATCGGAGCCTCGTCGACCTCGGTGATCACATCATCGATGGCGAGGCCAGCAGTCGCAGCGGGGCTGTCCGGCACGATGCGCCGCACTCGCGCGCCGCCGACGACGCTCAGTGCCGTCGCCTCGGACGTAGTGAGATCGGTCCCTTCCACGCCGAGCCAACCGTGGGCCGTCTCTCCGTTGCCCAGGAGCTGATCCGCGACCCGGTGGGCGAGATCGATCGGCGTCGCGAAGCCAAAGCGTCCGCCCGGTTCGTCGGCAACCGCCGTCATGATCCCGATCACGGCACCGCTTGCGTCCACCAGCGCGCCGCCCGACGATCCCGGCGCGACCGGCGCATCGGTCTGGATCATCCCGTGCAGCGGCTCGCCCTCGACCGTGTCGACTTGTCGATCGAGCGCGCTGATGACGCCTGTGGTCACGGAGGGGCCCCCGTCTAGGCCGAGCGGTGAACCGATCGCGATCGTGGGAGCACCCACTTCGAGATGCTCGGCCGTCCCGAGGACCGCGACTGCGAAGCCCGTTCCGTCGACATCGACCAGAGCGACATCCGTGGGCAGATCGAAGCCGATGAGCTGCCCGTTGAGCCGCCGCCCGTCTGCGAACAGCACGCTGATGGCGCTCGCGTCGGCGACCACGTGGGCACTCGTCAGCAGGAGCCCGTCGTCTCTGAACAGGACCCCCGAGCCAGTTGCGCTGCCACCCGGGATCTCGACGTCGAGCCGGACGATGGCGGGGCTCAGCCGTTCAGCGACCCCGACCACTCCGCGCTCGCCGCGGAGCATGGGCGACGACACAACGGGGGTGACCGCCACCTTTTCCACGACCTGCCGCTCGATCACTCGTGGGGAGAGCGATCCCGTGACGGAAATGACCCCGGTTGTGAGGGCGGCGCCGGCCAGGCCGGCAATCAGCGCGACGGTCACCGCGGTCGGTCGAGGCGACCGATCACGAGGGGGCGCGATCGCCCCCCCGGCGATCCCATGGCGCCGCAGCTCGGAAGGATGACGCCACAGACGATCCTCGGGTGGTAGCGGCGGACCGCCCTCGCCGACGTCGTCATCGGCGTCATCGTCCAGGGTCACGCTCCGAGACGGTAGCGGCGCCCCCTGCCGGGAGGACCGCGGGCCACCTACAGTGGCCCGAATGGACTCCGCTGTGACTGCACCAGCATCGGGCGACGACTGGGTGGCCCTGTCGGGTGTCGCCCTGTCTGCAGACGATGCGCTGCGATGGGTCGCGCGGCCAGATTGCGGTGCGACAGTTGTCTTCACGGGGAACGCCCGAGATCACGCGGACGGTCGTCCTGACGTCCACCGACTCGAGTACGAGGCCTACGAGGAGGCCGCGGTTTCGCGACTCGGAGCGGTCCTCAGTGAGGTTCGTCGGCGATGGCCCACGGTCGGTCGCGTGGCGTTGCTGCACCGCACGGGCGTGGTCGAGCTCGGTGCCGAGGCCGTCGTGGTGGCAGTGGCAGCTCCGCACCGGGGTGAGGCGTTCGAGGCGGCTCGCTTCGCCATAGACGAGCTCAAGCGGACGGTGCCCATCTGGAAGCGCGAGTCGTGGTCCGGAGGCGAGAGCTGGGGACTCGAGGCGCAACACCTCGCCAGCGTGGGGGAGACGACGGGGGCGCCCTCGTGAGCGCGATCGGGTTTCTCCTCATCGTGCTGGTCGTGTCGGTCGTCGGGTCGTTCATGCTCTGGCTGCAACACCGGTCACCGAGCACGCTGGAATCCGGCATCGAGGCCTTCCATCGTGAGATGGAAGCGCTCGCACCGCCGGACGGTCACCCACCCGACTCGAACGACGACGCGGGCTGATCCGTCTTGGCCCGCGACCTTGCCATCGATCTAGGCACGGCCAACACGCTGGTGTACGAGCGCGGCCGAGGCATCGTGCTCAACGAACCCACGGTGATCGCGTTGAACGAGCGCACCCAAGAGGTGCTCGCGATGGGCCACGAGGCCTGGCAGATGATCGGTCGCACCCCCGGTTACATCGTCGCGGTCCGCCCCCTGCGCCAAGGCGCGATCACTGACTTCGAGATCACGCAGCGGATGATCCGCCTGCTTCTGCACCGCGTCGGCGTGAACCGCTTCAATCGGCCACGGGTGGTCATCTGTGTTCCGTCGGCCATCACGGAGGTGGAGCGTCGAGCCGTCACTGAGGCCGCGCGCCGTGCCGGGGCCGCCGAGGCGCAGCTCATCGAGCAGCCAATGGCCGCTGCTATCGGGGCGGGCATGCCCATCCACGAACCAATCGCCAACATGGTCGTCGACGTCGGCGGTGGCACCTCCGAGACGGCGCTGATCTCCCTGGGCGGGGTGGTGGCGCTCAAAGCAGTCCGCATCGGCAGCTTCGACTTCGATGCCTCCATCACCTCGTTCATCCGTCGTGAGTATGGGATCGCGGTCGGGGAGCGCACCGCCGAGGACATCAAGGTGGCGATCGGCTCCGCCTACCCGGTGCGTGACGAGGTGAAGGCGGAGGTGCGCGGACGCGACCTCACGAGTGGCCTACCCAAGACGATCATCCTGTCGCCCGGCGAGGTTCGCCACGCCATCGAGGAACCGGTTTCGGCAATCTGCGACTCCGTGGTCGCTTGCCTGGGCATGACACCACCAGAGCTGGCCCAGGACCTGATTCTCCACGGCGTCAAGCTGGTCGGCGGCGGTGGAATGCTCGCCGGCCTCGACCAACGCATCGCCAACGCCGCTGACGTGCCGGTCCACTTGGTCGATGCCCCCCTGGAGTGCGTGGTGCTCGGCGCGGGTCGTTGCATCGAGGCCTATGACAGCCTCAAGGTCATGTTCATGGGATCGAACCGCTAGCTCAGATCCTCAGCAGCCTGGCGCACCTGCCAGTCGCGGTCCTCGCGTGCGCTGGCGAGCGCTTCGTCCACGGCGGGACCCTCGAAGGGTGCCAGGGCGATGACTGCCCGGCGGCGAACGGTCGCCTTGTCGGTCGTAGCCCTGAGAATCGCAGGTAGACCGTCCGGATCGCCGATCGATCCCAGGGCCGCCACCGCAGCCTCCCGGACGAGTGCGTCGGCGTGGTCGACGGCAAGTCGAGCTAGGGCTGCAACTGCTCCCGCCTCAGGTGGCTGTCGTTCTCCGCTCGCCCATGCCGCCACCTCGGCGACGGTGTCATCAGCGCTGGCGAGCGCTTCGAGCAACGATGGAGGGCCATCGCCTGGGATGCCGGCCGCGGCTTCGCACGCCCGACGCTGCACGACGGGGGAGTGATCGGCGAGCGCGGTCTCGAGGTCGGCGGCGGTGAGCTGCTCGAGGCGCTCTAGCGCTCCGATAGCGGTCGCACGGACGGTCGGGCCGGGATCGCTCAGGCCGGATCGGGCCCGAACGGCGTCGCCTTGATGGCCAGCGAGGGCCACGGCGCGCCGCCGTGGTCGGTCGTCGTCGCTCATCGCAGGGAGTCGACGAGCAGCGTTGAGACGGCCACGATGAAGGTGCCGGGTGTGGTGTCCATCGCCATCTCGCCATCGCCTCCGGGGTGTGTTCGCTGCAGCGCGATCTCAGGCCGAGCCAGCCGTGGCAGGCTGCTGGACCCGAGCCCACCTTCTCTGCGCCACCGAGACCCTGCTCATGATCAGTACCGACACCGAACCTCGCGCCGACCTGAGCACGCTATCTGCGTCCTCGGCTCCTGCACCGCGGCCAGGCCGCCGAGGAGCGCTCTCGCTGGCGGGTGCGTCGCTCGTGGCGCTCGTCGGGCTGATCGCTGGGGCAGCGGTCCTCCCCGTGCCGTATGTAGCGCTTCGCCCAGGGTCGACGCGGCCGGTGAGCGAGCTCGTGCTCGTGGAGGGAGCGCCGAGCTACCCGCCTGAGCACTCGATTGCGTTCACGACCGTCAGCCTCGGCAGCACGACGCTTCTAGAGGCGTTTCTCGGCTGGGTCGACGACGACGTCGACGTTCTTCCGGAAGACCGCGTGCGCGGTGGCAGATCATCGGAGGAGAATCGGCGTTACAACGCGGAGCTCATGGACACCTCGAAGCTCGTGGCGATGACCGTTGCGTTGGAGCACCTCGGGTACACGGTGCCCATCCGCACGACGGGGACGGTGGTGCGCCAGATCGTGGAGGGTTCTCCAGCAGAGGGAGTCCTGCAGCTCGACGACGTCATCGTGCAGGTGGACGGCCAGCCGGTGGACTCGCCCAGCCGAATCGGACCCCTGCTCCAGCCGGGCGGGCCGGGAGCCGAGCACGTCCTCACGATCGAGCGGCCAGCGGGAAGCGAGACCACCATCGACATTTCGATCAGCACCATGGCCGCTCCCGATGACTCCGACCGAGCAGTCATCGGCATCGCGCCCGAGGATCGGATCGTGGGCTTCGACTTCCCGATTGATGTCGCGATCGACGCCGGAACCGTGGGAGGTCCGTCTGCGGGACTGGCGTTCACGTTGGCCCTCCTCGACGTACTGACGCCTGGCGAGCTCACCGGAGGGCTCAAGGTCGCTGTCACCGGAACGATGGCGCTCAGCGGCGCTGTGGGCCCAGTGGGCGGCGGTGCCCAGAAGGCGATCGCGGTCCGGAACGCAGGATATGACGTCTTTCTCGTCCCTTCGGATGAGTACGACGAGGTTCGGGCGACGGTAGGAGACGATTTCCGGGTGATCGCGGTGGATACGCTTACGGATGCGCTTGACGCGCTCGATTCGCTCGGGGGAAACGCTGGATCGCTCGAACGGACGGGCGGCACAACGGGTTCCTGAGCGTTCGGCGAAGCGGTCTTCTCCTTGAGCTAGGCAGGTCACCGAACACAGATGTCGCCTACCGACGTGCAACTCCAGTTCGCGGCCGAGTTCGCTCTCTTCTTGGTGTCCCTGGCCGGGCTGGGGTTCGCCGGGCTGCGGTCCGAGCTGCTGGTCGAGCGCCCGCTGGCCCGCCTGGCGGCGTTGGGTGGCTTCGCGTCGCTCGCCCTCTCAGCGTTTCTCACGGGAGCGCTGGTCGCCGACGACGCGTCATCAGCCGAGGTGGTCGGGTTGCGCATCGGCGCGGTGGCGGCGCTCGCCGTCGCGTCGCAATGGTGGCGATCCGAGCGCGGTGGCCGCACGTTGCTGTTCATTGGCCTCGTAGCGCTTGCTCTGTCAGATCTCGGCCTGGCCGCAGATGTATCCGGTCCGGTGCTCGACATCGCGCGGGGTATCGGGGCACTCGCGATCGGAGCGGCCCTGGTGGTCGCCAGCTCTCGTGCGATCTCGGCAAGGATCGCCACGTCGGCCTCGGCCATCCTGTTCGTGGTCATCGCTGTGCTCGCGGTGGCGCTGTCGACCGTGATCACCGACAACGTCGACACGGAGGCAGTCCGTCGGTACGGCGCCCGAGCGGAGACCGAGGCGCAGGCGGCCGCGGATGAAGGAACATCTGTGCTCGGTCGTTCAACGCTTCTGGCGTCGGCCCTGGCCGTCAACGGGGCAATCCTGCCTGACGTCCGGACGCTGACTGACCCCAATCGAGCCGAAGCTGCCGGCCCCGCATCTCAACGGGTGACCGAAGCCGTGAGAGTGTTTCTCGACCGCATCACGAACTCCGACCCCCAGCTCGGTCCGACGCTGTTGCTCAGCGCCGGGGGGGTTGCACCGGGTGCCCCCGTGGCGGCGGGTCGGGTCGATCTCGCCATTGCCGCGGACCCCGCGGGAGCGGTGGATCCGAACACGACCACCGCGCTGGCCGGCTCGTCGGTGGTGCGGCAGGCACTCGAGACGCGGCAACCGGCGCAGTCGATCACAGCGGTTGGTCAGCACGCCTTCGCCCTCGCGGCCGCTCCGATCGTGCCGAGCGGTACGGACTTCCTCGGGGTTGTCTTGGTCACGCGCTTGCTTGACGACTCCTACTTGGCGGTGCGCGCCGCGCCAATCGAGAACGAGCAACCAGGCTCCGGGATCTCTCTCATCGGACGGGACGGACTGCTGGCCTCGTATGGCCCGCGGCTGGCCCAGGACGCCGCGGTAGAGCTAGCGGTCGCCGCGATGGACGGGCCGGGTGACACCACGGAGGACATCGACGGCCAGCTGGCCGTGGCCCGCCCAGTCCTGGGATCCGACGGGGCACCGGTCATGGCGCTGGTGATGGTGATTCCCACAGCACAGATCGACGCGACCCGCGAGGACCTCTATCGAGTTCTCTTCCTGGTTGCGATGGGTGCGGCCGCGGCGGCCTTGGCCCTTGCTGCGCTCGCTGGTGAACGGATAGGGGTTGGGCTACGCCGACTGCGGGAAGCCGCCACGGCGATCCAAGAGGGGAACCTGGATGCGACGGCGGGGCTGACCACAGATGATGAGCTCGGCGCTCTGGGCTCGACGTTCGACTCGATGGCCGGATCGATTCGCGACATGACCGCCGACCTGCGCACTGCAGCCGACGATGAGGCCGCCCTGCGCGGCCGCCTCGAGGCGGTGGTCGGCGGGATGGGCGAAGCTCTGGTCGCCGTCGACGGAACTGGGGCGATAACCGATTTCAACGCGGCCGCGGAGGAGCTCACCGATGTGCTTGCCCGCGATGCTCGAGGGCGGCCGGTGCAGGACGTCCTGCTGCTACGAGGCGAAGAGGGGGAGGACCTCACCGATCGGCTCGCCCGTCCGGTCCTCGAGGGTTGGACGACCGCCGGAATGATCTTGCAGGACAATGGTCACGAAGTCCCCGTCGTCGTGTCTGCCGGTACCCTGAGGGGGCCTGGAAACGACGTGAGCGGTGCCGTCTTCGTGCTCCGTGACATGCGCCGGGAACGGGAGCTGGAGCGCATGAAGACTGAGTTCCTTGCCAACATCAGCCACGAGCTGCGGACGCCACTGACCCCGATCAAGGGCTTCTCGTCGATTCTGCGGACGCGGGAACTATCCCTTGAGCGCACCCAGGGCTTTGCCGATGAGATCGGTATGGCGGCCGACCAGCTTGAGCGCGTCATCGGACAGCTTGTGAACTTCGCCACGATCGTGGGTGGTCGGCTGGCGCTCGCACCCGAACCCCTCGACGTGCGGTCGCTGATCGACGAGGCGGTGACCCGCTGGAAGCCGCGCCTCATGGGCTCGCACCAGATCGCACGTCGCGCCGCCGCCGGCGCCCCGCGAGTGCTCGCCGACCCGACCTACTTGGCGCAGTCGCTCGATGAGCTCATCGACAACGCGGTCAAGTACTCGCCGGACGGCGGCAAGATCACCGTGGCAGCGAGCGTCGTGACGGAGCGGCGTCGCCGGTGGATGCACATCTCGGTGGCTGATCGAGGAGTCGGCATTCCCGCCGATCGGCTCGATTCGATCTTCGACGACTTCGCACAGGGCGACGCGTCTGCAACGCGCCGCTTCGGTGGGCTCGGGCTCGGACTTGCTCTCGTTCACCGAATCGCCCGTGCCCACGAAGGGGATCTGATCTGTGAGTCGGCGCTCGGGAAGGGATCTCGATTTACGATCGTGCTGCCCGTGGCCAAGGCCAAGAGGTCGAAGCGATGAGAAGCCGTCGCGTCCTAGCGTGTGTCGTCGCTGCTGCTGCGCTCGCGCCTGTCGGATGCTCTACGAACGAGCCGCGCGCGGGCGAAGGGAGGCTTGAGGTCAACGGTCAAGCCATCGTCGACCGCGAGAGCGGCGCGCGGGAAGTCATCGGTGGCAAGACCGATCTCGGGCCGGGGGATCGTGTCGAGCTGAAGGACGGCGTCGGCACCATTGCGCTGCGCGACGGTGTTCAGCTCGAGTTGCGTGCCGGCCTGGGCGACGCCCCGGACTCATTGGTCACGATGGCGACGACGCCTGTGCTCGAGGCGGGTGACCTGCTCGTGACAGCACCCGAGCAGAGCACGATCTCCGTCGCTGGATCGACGCTTGTTGTTGCCAACGGCGCCGCACACGTCGCGCGGTCGCTCGGCATGGTGGTCGCGGCCTACGAGGGGGCGGTGCACCTCGACTCAGCAGGCATCGAACGTGAGGTTCCGGCGCTACGCGAGATGCACGTGCCGGCCCTCGGGCGGCCACCTCGCCTGCCTCGTCCGCTCGACTACAACGCCAGCGACCCCTGGGACCGACGCTTTCTCGGGGCAGCGATCGATCTGGGTCGCACGCTGGAATCGCTCGCCAACGGCTACACCCTGAACCTCAATCGTGGGGAGGGCAGGACGCCCGGCTTCTTTCGGATCGTCCTCCCCGGCCTCCGAGACGAGCCTCAGTTCGGGGCCTCGCTCATCGATCTGGCGATGCCGTCAGGGGAGACGCTGATCGGGGCCGCCATCACCCATCTGGGCAGCCGCGGTGACTTTGTTCAGCGCTGGCACTCGGTGTTCGGGTTCCGCACCGAGGGGGCGGAGTGGGGTCTCGTGGCGCTGGACCAAGCGGTCTCGCGCACGCCGCTGCTTGGATCGATCGAGCGCGCGGTGGGCACGTCGCCGCTGATCTTCGCTGCTCCCGTCCCCGAGGGCGACGGCCAGTCAACACCGCCGTCGGGTCCGAGACCTCCCGCTCCGACGCCCACCACCGTGCCGCCCACAACACCCCCGACCTCGCCGCCGCCCACCCAACCGCTACCCGACAACCCGGTCACGCCCGTGCTTGAACCGGTGCTCGAGATCGTTGGCGATACTGCTTCGGGGCTGGTGAGCGGGCTGCTCGGTGTCCTGGGTGGTTCCGGAGGCGGGTAACACGTCAATGGAGGTCCCGATCGGGCTGTCCCCGCGGCGTCTCGAATCGGGTCGTACCATCGGAGGGTCATGGCCGACCCTCCCGCTCCTCAGGACATCGCCCGCCGCTCGTTTGGCACCTCTCGTCGTGGGTACGAGCAGCAGGAGGTACGTGGGTTTCTGCACGAGGTGTCGGCGCTGGTCGAGCGACTCACCCGCTCTGAGACCGAATTGCGACAGCGAGCAGAGCAGGCGGAGGCCCGGCTCGGCGCGGCGGAGCACCCTGACGAGGCCACCTTGCTCGAGGTGCTGGGCTCTGAGACGACGAGGGTTCTGACCTCAGCGCACGAAGCGGCGGTGGAGGTGCGATCCAAGGCGGAGGCCGCCGCCGCGCAGATGGTCGCGGAAGCCACGGCTGAGGCGGTCGGCATCCGGAGCAAGGCCACGGCGGAGGTCGATGCGGCCGTCACCGCCGCGAGGCTCGAAGCGGAGTCGATGCTCGATGCGGCTCGTACGGCGCTGGAGCGCCAGACGGCCGAGGCGGAGGCGGTCGCGGTGGGCATCCGAGCGGCCGCCGAGGAGGCAGCTCGACTGGTTCGTGGCGAAGCGGACGGCGCGCTGGGGCGAGCGCGCGATGAGGCTAAGGCTCTGCTCGCGCAGGCCGGTGACGAAGCGGCGACGACGCTGGAGGCCGCGCGGGTGCAGGGTCGGGAGATGGTGGCCGAGGCATCGGCCGTGCGTGAGCGGGTGCTGCGAGATCTGTCCGCACGCAGGAAGCGCGCCCGTCAGCAGGTGGAGAAGCTCAACGCAGGACGAGAGCGGCTGCTGCAGGCCTACGAGCTCGTTCGACGGACCACCGATGAGGCCACGAACGAGCTCAGCGTGTCGATCATCGATGCGCGGATGGCCGCCAACGCCGCGGCCCGACGCGTTGAGGATGAGCCCGAGGTGACCCCGGAGCAGCTCGACGCCGAGGCTGCGGCCGCCGGCCTCATCGACGTGCCGGTCATGGAGCTCGACGATGACGGTGCAGACGACCACGACCACGAGCAAACGGACACCGAGGAGGAGGATCAGGGTTCTGGTGCGCTCCTCGGTGAAGGGCCCGTCCTCGAGGCTCCTGTCGAGGCTCCTGTCG
>JBBDWQ010000009.1:0-12675 GCA_040902805.1 Acidimicrobiales bacterium | reverse complement strand
CCTGTCGTCACCGAGCCGGTCGCACCGGTGGCGGCCTCGGAACCAGCACCGGCCGTGTCCCTCGATGACCGCCGCAGCCGCAAGGGTCGGCGGAAGAAGGGGTTCGACGGGGCACTCACCGGAGAGCTGAAGGTCGTCACCCCGCCAGCTCCCTACGAGGGGGTGCGGATCCTCGATCGCTCACCTGCGCAGGACGAGCTCGACGACGACGCCGATCCCGAGCTAGCGACGGAGCCAGTCGCCGCATCCGACGTGCCTGCCGCGGTCGAGCCAGCGCCGGATGTGGTCGTTGCCGCATCGGCCGAGGTGCTACCGAGCCCCGAGCCGGAGCCTGAACCCGTCGTGGCCGATGATGTGTTCGCGCGGCTACGGGCAGAGAGCGAAGCCATGACCGACGCACCCACAACATCGGACGTGGCCGACGTCGACGAACCGCAGCCCGTGCCTGGCAGCGACGCGGACTCGAACGAAGCAGAGACGGTCGCGACGGGAGCACTCGACGAAGGAGGACCGTTCGCCATGCGAGCCGGGCTCGTCGAGCCGCTCGAGAAGGAGATGGCTCGCGCTCTCAAGCGCGCGCTGGCTGACGAGCAGAACGAGGTGCTCGACACGCTCCGACGGGAGAAGCCCAAGGGCGTCGAGGACCTCCTTCCTGCACTCGAGCTGCACGCCGCGCGCTGGACGGGCGCCGCCGTCGAGACTCTGAGGCAAGCAGCCTCCGTCGGGTCGGGTTCGGGCACGACCGTGTCCGTGGACGACCTTGCAGAGGAGCTGGCTCTCGCTCTTGTCGGACCGCTACGAGAGCGCATCGATCGGGGCTTTGCGGCCTCCGACGGCAACCTCGACGACATCGCCGATCGAGTCCGCGCCCTGTATCGCGAATGGCGAGGGCAGCGACTGGCCGAGACATCGCAGCACTACACAGCGGCCGCCTATGCCCGTGGCGCCTTCGAGGCGATCGAGCCCGGTACGAAGGTCACCTGGATGATCGACCCAACCGTTGGCGCCTGCCCGGACTGCGACGACAACGTCTTGGCCGGCCCCCTCGACAAGGGCGAGTCATTTCCCACTGGGAATGCCTGTGCCCCCGCCCATCCCGGTTGTCACTGTCTCGTGGTGGCTGCGCCGAGCTGACCGGTCGCCAGGACGGTGCCGGGGCCCGCCGCTCGTGCCCCGCAGGCCCGCACCGGTAGCCTCAGCCCCCATGCGAGCTCCGACCGACATGCCACGCCGCCCACGCCGCTCCCCGGGGCGGGGGCGAGCCGCTCTGGTCATTGGAGCGGTGGTCCTCTTCGTCGTGATCGCGTCTCTGCGCGGGATCGCCGGCTTCTACACGGACTATCTCTGGTTCGATTCCCTGAATCTGGCCGGAGTATGGCGTGGTGTGCTCGGCGCCAAGCTCGCGCTGGCGGCCATCTTCACCGCTGCGTTCTTCCTGCTGATGTGGGTCAATCTCGTGATCGCCGACCGCATGGCGCCTCCGTTCCGGCCTGCGGGCCCGGAAGAGGAGTTCATCGAGCGCTATCACGAGATCGTGGGCGGGCGCACGGCGTGGGTACGGGCTGGGGTCGCGATCCTTCTCGCCCTCATCGCCGGCCCGCCGGTGTCGGGGGAATGGAACTCGTGGCTGCTCTTCACCCACGGCGGGAGCTTCGGAGTGAAGGACCCGCAGTTCGGCACGGACATCGGGTTCTACGTGTTCAAGCTCCCGTTCCTCAGCTTCATCACGGGATGGTTGTTCGCCGCGCTGCTCATCGTCCTGATCGTCACGACGGTCGCGCATTACCTCAACGGTGGAATCCGGGTGAGCGCCCGCAGCAACCGGGTCACCCCGCAGGTGAAGGCGCACCTGTCCGTGCTGCTCGGCGTGCTGGCGCTCGTGAAGGCGGGTGGGTACTGGTTGCAGAGGTTCGACCTCACCGTTTCAACCCGCGGCTTCGTCGACGGCGCCGGGTACACGGACATCCACGCACAGCTGCCTGCCATCAACCTGTTGCTCCTCATCTCGGTGGCCAGCTTCGGCCTCTTCATCGTGAACATCTGGCGGCGGGGTTGGACGTTGCCGATCCTCGGGGTGGGCCTGTGGGCGCTCGTGGCTGTTGTGGCGGGGGCGATCTACCCGCAGTTCGTGCAGCGCATCCAGGTGGCGCCGAACGAACCGGATCGGGAACGGCCGTACATTGAGCTGAACATCGAGGCGACCCGGGTCGCCATGGGCCTCGCCGAGGACAACATCGAGGTCACCCCGTTCGCGCTCAACACCGACAAGGACTCCATCGACCTCGCAGCCAACGCTGACTCGGTTCGCAACATCCGGATCTGGGACCCGTCACCGGCCGTGCTCGGCAAGACGTTCCCGCAGCTGCAGCGAGTGAAGGACTACTACCGCGTGAACGACGTGGACGTCGATCGGTACGAGATCGACGGCCTCGCGACGCAGGTGGTGCTATCGGTGCGTGACCTCAACACCTCGGGCGTGCCCCGCACGTCGTGGGCGGCACGGTTCCTCACCTACACGCACGGCTACGGAGCCATCGTCGCTCCCGCCAATGCCAAGGAGGCCAGCGGGGAGCCCTCGTTCGTGGCCCGTGACATCCCGTACGCGACGGACGCGCCTGAGCTGGAGCTCACGCAGCCGGCGGTCTACTTCGGTGAGAACCTCTCGAGCTATGTCGTGGTCGGCTCCAAGCAGAAGGAGCTGAGCTACCAGGATGATGAGACGACGAAGTACGCGGCCTACGACGGTGCGGACGGCGTCAAGCTCAACAGCATCATCCGTCGGGCCGCCTTCTCTCTTCGATTTGGCGACGCCAACCCGCTGATCTCGGATCAGATCACCGGCAGATCGAAGCTCCTCATGGTGCGTGACATTCGCGAGCGCGTGAGCGCGCTCGCTCCCTTCCTGCACTACGACACCGATCCGTACCCCATCATCAGCGACGGGCGGATCAAGTGGATGATCGACGCCTACACGACAACGGACCGCTATCCGTACGCCGAGCGTGCCGATACAACCCAGATCGAGTCGTCAAGCGGCCTCAGTCACGGCTTCAACTACGTGCGGAACTCCGTGAAGGCCGTCGTCGATGCCTACGACGGTCGGGTCGACTTCTATGTGATGCCCGTCGAGGATCCCATCATCGAGGCCTACCGGAGTGCATTCCCTGAGCTGTTCACCGACTTCGCTGAGATGCCGGCGGATCTGAAGGAGCACCTGCGGTACCCCGAGGATCTGTTCCGGGTCCAGACCAACATGTGGAGCCGCTACCACATCGACGATCCGAGCAGCTTCTACACGGGCAATGACTTCTGGGATGTGGCGCGCGATCCGGGGACCGCGGGCGCAGGCTCGGGCACGCAGACCACGGACAACCAGGGGAACGTGGTCGCGATCCGAGACGCCCGCATCGATCCGTACTACCTGTTCACGCAGCTGCCCGGGTCCGATAGGCCGGCGTTCATCCTGATGCGGCCGTACGTGCCGACGTCGCGGGGTGACGACAACCAGCTGCTCACGGCCTTCATGGTCGGCAAGAGCGATGGTAAGGACTACGGCAAGTTGCAGGTGTTCGTCATGCCACGTGACAACCTGCCGAACGGGCCAGCGCTCGTTCAGGGCGAGATCCAGCGCGACCCGTCTGTCTCGCAACAGGAGACGATCCTCAGCGGTCAGGGCTCCCAGGTGAGCTTCGGCAGCCTCACTGCGATTCCTATTGACGGCGGTCTCCTCTATGTGCGGCCGTTCTACGTGACCTCCACGCAGACCGAGGTACCCGGCCTCGAGAAGGTGATCGTCTACTTCGAGGGTCAGGTCGTGATTCGCGACACCCTGCAACAGGCGCTCGCGGTGGTGTTCGGCGACGCGCCGCCCACGCTCGAGGATCCGGTCGATCCGCTCGCGCCGCCCCCGGAGGCCTTGAGCGGCACGCTGACGGAGAAGGTCGCCCAGCTCCTGATGGAGGCCAACGACCTCTTCGACCAGGCCGATGCCGCCCTGCCCGACTTCGCCAAGTACGCGGAGCTCACGCGACAGGCACGGGCCAAGATCGCCGAAGCCGAGAAGCTCCTCGAGGAAGCCGCCGGCGGTTCGTCATCGAGCACCACGTCGACCACAGCGCCGCCGTCCGCGTGATCACCGTCAGTGGAGGCGCAAGGCCGCGACCCAGATCCCAGTGATCAGGTCGGCCACGGCCGTCGGCGTCAGCTCCGCTGCGTGCTGCACGAACACCTGGTGGCAATAGCGGTCGACCATCGCACACAGAGCTCGTGCCGTTTCCTCGGGACTTGGCCCAGGGTCCAGGAGTCCCGCCGCCCGACCGGCGATGAAGGCCTCGGCGAAGATCGTCACATAGACGTCGCTGAGCTCGCTCCGGAGGGCGGCGAGCCGAGGGTCGGTGAGGCTCACCTCCTCCCAGACGCGCTGGAAGGGCGCCGACATCGCATAGCCCACGACGAAGCGGTCGATGAGCCCTCGGAGCCCGTCTGGCCCCTCGGATGGGTCCCAGGCCCGGATCTGGTCGAGAGCCGCGAGAGTCGACCGGCCGACGAGGGCGACGAGGATGTCGTCCTTGGCACGGAAGTACTGATAGATCGTGCCGGTCCCGACGCCCGCCCGTTGTGCGATGGTGGCCATCGATGTCGCCGACCACCCACCCTCGCTGAAAGCCTCGCCGGCGGCACGCAGCACGAGAGCTCGGGTGCGTCGCCCCTTGGCACCTAGCGGCCGCTCCTCGGCCCCTTCGAAGCGGATGTCGCCGCCCGCCAACGCCGACCGCGCTGTTCGGCGAGCGTCGTCGATCAGCGCGCTGGGCGACGTACCTGAAGCCATGTTCGGGTTTTCGGCAGGAGACCCGGTGTCTCCTGCCGAACAGAGGGACTGCAAGAGGCGAGTCGGGGCATAGAGGGGAGCACGAGTGCGAGGGACAGCACGTCGCTGGGGCGACTCGTGGCACGGTCACGTTGCCATCGCGGCTGCCCTGGTGCTGGCTGTCGCCGTGGCCGCCGCGGGGGGACGTGTGCCGATGGTCGAGGTCGCAGCCCGGGGCGCTGATGATCTCGGGGCCGGGCCCAGAGGCGACACCGGCAGCTCCGCAGCCGGCCCGAGCGACGCAGACGGATCGGGGCTGGCCGGGTCGGGTTCGGACGCAATCGATGGTGCCGCTGGTGGGCCGGGTGGATCGGGGACGACCCGCTCGATCCGGGTCGACCCAGGTATCACCGATACCGAGATCCGCATCGGCGGCTCGACCTTCACCTCAGGGCCCGCGGCCGTCTATGGCGAACAGATCGCTGTGGGCTTCACGGCGGGGGTGCAGTACGTCAACGATCATGGAGGTGTGAACGGGCGCCGCCTAGCGCTCACGCTCTACGACGACGGCGGCGACCCGGCAGCTCAGCTCGCCAACACCAAGCGACTCCTCGAGGTCGACAAGGTCTTTGCGTTGAGCATGGTGTACGCCGCCACCGTTGGCGACTACGTCGCCTCGAAGAAGGTCCCGGTCGTCCACTTGGGCCAGTTCGACGACGAGTTCACCAACCCGTGGTGGTTCCCGCTCGGTGGTCCGCAGCGCACCTCCGCGTTCCAGCTCGAGCACTACGTCGCCACCACCACACCGACGAAGAAGGTGGCCATCTTCTATCTCGACGCGGGCGCCAACAACTTCTCGGGCGCATTCGCCGAGGAGCTGCGCGACGACTGGAAGCGCTATGGCATCGAGACGCCCGTGCTCGTTCCGTTCTCGATCGACCAGACATCGTGCTCGGACGCGATCAGCCAGGCCAGCGCCGCAGACGTTGACTTCATCCAGTTCGAGATCGACGCCTCGCGGGTCATCAACTGCGGGGTAGAGGCCCAGATCCAGGGATACCGCCCGCCGCACGGTTGGGGTGGCTATCTCATCGGGGTGCCGGTGGTGCCAGAGGCCCTGGGGAAGATCAGCGAAGGGATGATCGCGTTCGACGCCTTCGGAGCGCTCTACGACGTCCCGGCCTACGAGGAGTACATCCACCGGGTGTCGCCAAGGACCGAGGCTCGATCATCGGTGACGATGTCCTACTTCCTCGCCGCGCTGCTGCTACGTGACGGACTTGCCCGTCTCGGCGACGATCTCACGCGAGTGCATCTCCAGCAGATCCTCAACTCCTTGACCGACTGGCGGCCGGGGCTCAGCGACGATGAAAACCAGCCGACGTGGACGTGGACACCGCAGTGTCATGCGGCCCTCAAGGGCGGCTACGTGATCGAAGTGCAGAACAAGGGCGGCAAGTACAGGTGGGAGCAGATCACTGCACAGCTCACGTCGACGCCCTTGCCGCCAGGCAAACCGGTGCCGTCGAACTTCGCTTCCTGCGACATCTTCCGGACGACGACTCGATGAGCGGCTCCCGACGCCGCGTGGGACCCACTTCCTCGGATCCCATTTCGATCCCCGTAGCAGCGTGGCTCCGGGCCAAGGCCACCTCAGGCGCCGTTGGCAACCTGATCGTGTTCACCCTCATCGCCGCTACTGCCGCGTCGCGGGCTGGGCACGGTGTGCTCTCGCCCGCGGGTCTCGTTGCAGTGGTCGTCGGCGCATCGATAGCGGCCACCTCCACGGGATGGATAGCTGGGTTCTACGAAGGGGCCGCCGCGTCGTTCAACGGATCCATCCATGGTGTGGTGCCGGCATCTGTCGATCGCCTGGCTGGGCGCGGTGGCTGGCGGGACGCCCTTTCCTGGGCATGGGCCGCCGCGCTGTGGGCGGGGGCAGGAGCGGTCGTGCTGGCGGCCGTACTTCGTGATCACTCGGCCCCGTTTCTCGTGGTGGCCGTCGCCCTCGTTGCCATCGCCGCCCCTGCGGCCATCGTCGTCGACCTGGCAGCGCGGGCCTCAGGCGCCGCAGCGGGGGCGGCGTTGCGCGAACGGACGCCGCTGCGGACCTCGCTGCTCCGCCGGGCATGGGTCGAGCTGGCGCTTCCGGCGGCCGGATTGCAGGCGCTGGTGAACGCTGGCGCAGCGTGGATGCTGTTCCAAGGGCAGGCGGCGGAGGGAACGTTGTCCCGGAGTGGAGCCTTCGCCGATGCGGTGATCTACGCGGCACTGATCACGTGGCTCTTTGGCACCTTGGGCGCACGCTGGGGTGCCTTCGACGCCGCCGTCTCCCGCATTGGCTCGACAGAGCCGGCGGTGACGGACTCGCCACGATCGGCTGTGGCTACAACGTCGGCGTCCACCGGAACCGCACACGCGCTTGGTCCGCAGGCTCTCGTGTACCTGGCCGCCTTGACGGTGCTCGCGACCTCGGTCCTCTCGCTGGTCGTACCCGTCGCACCGTCGCTCTTGCGGGTCGCGCTCGTGCGCGGCCTGCTCGCTGGCGGGCTCACGCTCGTGGCGTGCGCTCTTGGCGTCGTGCGGGGAGCGCGCAACACGGTGCCCGTCGAGCTCAGCGGCCGCCAAGGAACGCTCCTGCCGCCAACCCGCGAGCCCCACGTGGTGGCTCGTCGGGTGCGGTCCTCGGTGGGAGCTACCGCCGTGGTCGCGGTGCTGCTGCTGGCCTCGGCATCGTTGGTGCAACCGGTGGCAGTGGGGGCTGCCGCCTTCGACGATGTCGGCCTCGTGGCCGAGATCGATGCCTTCGGTGTGCGTGTCGAGTACGACCTTCCCATCCCGGCCGGAACCGGCTCGGCGCCGCAGGTGGTGGGAACGGCGCGTCGGACAAGTGGTGGTGAGGCTGCCAATGGTGTGGCCGGAGCTCCGACGCGGTTCGACGCGGTCATCGGCGGCAAGGTGGCCAATCCCGACGACGTCCCGGGCTCAGGTGATGAGAACCGGCTCCCACAGTCCGAGTGTGCCTACCCCGGGCCGCTGGCCGACGTCGATTTTGTGTTCCCTTCTGACGTGCGTTCCGAGCTGGCCGACACACCGCCGATCGGATGGTCATCGGCCCGTTGCGGGCAGGGTCCTCGGCTGGACCTCCAAGCCAAGTCGCTGTCGCCCGATCGACTTGTGCCGCTGACCCCGCACGTGTCCGTCGGCGCCGGCGAAGGAGCGGCGTCCGCGGGACCAGACAGCGGCGTGCTGTCCGCGTCGGCGTCAGTGCATCTCAACGGCGTCTCGCTGCTCGATGGCCTCGTTCGCGTCGACGAGGTGATTGCCCACGGCGCCTCCGTGACAGACGGTTCTCGCGACGGTGCTCGAACCGATGCCTCAGTGGACTTGGTGGGGGTACGGGTCGCTGGCCTGCGCTTCGATGTTCGAGGCGGCGAGCTGGTGATCGACGGAGAGGTCTTGCCGGCCGGGGGGACCGCCGCTCGCGGCCTGCTTCGGGGGCTGCGAGCCACGCTCGCTCCCTCAGGCTGCGAGCTGGCTGTCCTCGACGCGCCCAGCGTGTACCCGCAGGGTTTCCTGTTCACTCGCCCGTCGCCTGAGCTGGGCGTGGCCGAGGACGGTTCGAGCGCAGCGTCGATGTCAGGCGGGTTGCTGCTCCAATGCGACCTGCCGGCGGACGTGTCCGAGCCGACGGGGTTCAGCCCTCAGCGCATGCAGGTGATGCTCGGTTTCGCCTACACGAGCGTCGCCGCACGCGCCGACATCGGCGGGTTCGACTTCGGCAACGTCGGCGGGACCGTCGACGGGGGCGGCCCGGCGATGGGTGTGGACGACGTCGGCTCTGGCCTGCCGCTCCCCGGTGGCGGGCACGATGGCCAAATCGGTGCGCCGTCGGGCGCACACAACGGTGACGCTCCCGGGGCCAACGTGCCGTCCGCATCTGCTGTCGGCGACCGCATTCGTCTGCTCGCTGCCAACTTTGCTGCCGGCCGTCCCTGGGTCTGGCTGGCGTCCCTCGCCCTATGGCTGGTGCTCACCCATCGGGTGATCGAACGAGTTCGCAACGAGCTCGCAAGGGTGACGGCCTGATGCAGGAGCTGCTCGGCACGCTCCCTGGTGGCCTGGTCACAGGAGCGGTCTACGCGTTGTTGGCGATGGGGCTGGTGTTCACCTACAAGGCCACCCGGATCCCGAACTTCGCGTACGGCGCGATGGCCACGTTCGTCGCGTTCTTCCACTACGACCTCATCGAGGGTCGCACCATGGGCCTGCACCAGAGCCTCTTGGTTGTGCGTCTCGATCTCGAGGCCCATGTGCAGCTCGGGTTCTGGGCCGCGGTGCCGGTGTCGCTCACCGCGGCGGCACTGCTCGGCTTGGTCATCGAGCGCGTGGTGATCCGTCCGTTTACCCGCGCCCGGGCACCGATGGTCGTCAACATCATCGTCACCCTGGGCTTGGCGCTGCTTCTGTCGGCACTGACCCAACAGATCTTCGGAGCCGACCAGCTCATCGTTCCCAACGACCAGGCGATCTTCCCGCGCACGCCGGCGTTCGCCGTGGGTGGGGTGAACGTCTCCTGGGAGCGGTTCGGGGTGATGGGGCTGCTGGCCGTGCTGGCGGCAGTCACGTGGTGGTTTTTCCGGGCCACGCGCACAGGCCTCGCCATACGAGCATCCGCCACGGACCCTGAAGTCGCGTCGCTGCTCGGTGTCTCGTCGCGACGTCTGGCGGTGGTGTCCTGGGTATCGGGGTCGATCGTGGCCGGGGTCGCCGGCATCGCGCTCGCGTCGCTCGTCGTGAGCTCCGATCCGAACCTCTTGCTCTTGCTCACCATCAAGGGGTTCGCGGCAGCCATCGTCGGCGGGATGGTGTCGTTCCCGATTGCCGTGGGCGCGGCGCTGGGCCTCGGCCTGGGGGAGGAGTGGGTGCGCCACTACCTCGTGTCGCTGGATCCACGTCTATGGCAGGGCGCGCCCGAGGTGCTCACGCTCGGCGCAGTGATCGGCGTGCTGGCTCTGCGACCCAAGTGGATCTTCACCGGAATCCGCGAGGACGAGGACACCGGCGTCATCGGCCGCGGCGGTGTGGCCGACTCCGCCGTCGCTCGCGCCATTGATCCGGTCGAGGCGTTCCGGCTCACGCAGGCGGCCTTTCCGCCGGGTCTGTGGGCGTGGCGCGGCTGGCGGTTCGTTCGTCGTGCTGCCGTGGTGGTCATCGTGGCGGCCACCGTGCTGTTTCCGGTGCTGCCCCTGGTCGACGACTTCTACACACTGCCTGCGAACCTGGCCATCGCTGACGCCATGGTGCTGCTGTCGTTCGTCGTCCTGGTGGGGTGGCTGGGGCAGGTGTCGCTCGCGCAGGGGGCGTTCGTCGCCGTGGGCGGAGCAGGCGCGGCCATTGGCGCAAACACCCTGGGCTTGCCGTTTCCCCTACCGATCCTCTGTGGTGTGGCGCTGGCCGTTCCCGTCGCTGCGCTGGTCAGTCTTCCGGCGCTGCGTCTGCGTGGCTTGCACCTCGCCGTGGCCACCCTCGCCTTCGGCCTGGCGGCGGAGCGCGCCATCGTGCCTCGTTTCGACGCGTCCGATCGCGTCGTTCCACCAGGGTGGATGGACACCGATCGCGCGCGCTACTGGGTGTTCCTGTCGCTGGCGGCCATCGCTGTGCTCGTCTGCTGGCGGATCTCCACCACCCGGATCGGTCGCTCGTTCGCCGCCATCCGTGACAGCGAGGTGGTGGCCGCGGCCTACGGCATCCGACCGGTGCGAGTGAAGCTCATCGGGTTCATGGTCTCCGGTGCCATCGCCGCTCTCGGCGGCACGATGCTCACGTACCAGCTCGGCGCCGTCGGCACGCAGAAGGCGTCGGTGTTCTCGTCGATCGCGTCGCTCGCCGATGCGGTCGTCGCTGGAATCGGCTCGCTCGCGGGACCGGCCATCGGCGCCCTGCTGTTCGGGCTGTACCCCGAGCTCACCAAGGGCCAGGTGCACGCGGCAACTCTGTCCTTCTGGCCGCAGATCACGGGCTCAGCGCTGCTGATTCTCATGCTGGCGGTGAATCCGGGGGGCTTGGCATCGATGGCGCGATTCGTGCGCTCCCGGGCTTCGGCCTACGACGAGCCGACGAGCAACGACGACCTCGGGGACCTCATGGCGCGCTCCACCGGTGGGACCGACATGGTCGAGGCCGAGCGTGTCGACACGGAGGTGTCGACGTGAGCGATTCGGTTCTCTCGCTCCAGGCCGTGGGCCTCGCCTTCGGAGGTGTGCGCGCGCTGGCCGATGTGACCTTTGAGGTGGAGCGGGGGAGCATCACCGGCATCATCGGTCCGAACGGCGCCGGCAAGACCACCCTGTTCGATTGCATCTCCGGGATCCGCAAGCCCGACTCGGGACGCATCGTGTTGCGCCCGACTGGCGGAGCCCCGGTTGATCTCGTTGTCCGCCGCCCCTGGGAGCGAAGTTCGCTTGGTGTCGCCCGAACCTTCCAGAACGCGCGCCTGTTCTCGAGCGTGCCGATCGGCGACATCTTGCGCACGGTGCAACACGAGTCGATGACGCATTCTGGGTTCTGGCGCTCGGTGCTCGGCACTCGTGGGGCGCGCGCAGACGAGGCGATCGTGGCGGAGCGGGCCGAAGAGGCGCTCGACCTCGTCGGCCTCGGTGCGCACGCCGACAAGCCGCCATCGGAGCTGTCCACCGGCATGCTCCGCCTCGCCGAGCTGGCGGCCGTGGCGGTCGTGCGGCCCAAGGTGCTGCTCCTGGATGAGCCGGCGTCGGGGATCGCCCAGGCGGAGACCGAGGCGCTCGGCCCGCTTCTGCAGCGCATCGGAGCGCACCTCGATGCGACGATCGTGGTGATCGAGCACGACATGCCCCTGGTGATGGGGATCAGCGACATCGTCGTGGCCATGGCCTCGGGCGGGGTGGTGACGAGCGGGCCACCAGACGAGGTGCGTCGTCATCCCGAGGTGCTGCGCTCGTATCTCGGAGCGCCGGCCTGATGATGACCGGCACCCGTCCGGGCACACCCCTGCTCGAGCTCGACGACATCGAGGTGCGCTATGGCCGCGTGCAGATCCTCTTCGGGGTGTCGCTCACGGTGGCCGAGGGCGAGTTCGTCGCGATGCTCGGCACCAACGGGGCCGGGAAGTCGACGGTGCTCAAGGCGATCTCGAACTTGGCGCCGACCTCTGGCGGTTCGATCCGCTTCGATGGGCAGGATCTCGCCAGCCTGGCCCCCGAGGAGATCGTGGAGCTTGGCGTCGGCCACGTGCCCGGTGGTCGGGGCCTGCTGGCAGATCTGTCGGTAGAGGAGAACCTACGCCTTGGCGGGCACCTCCTGCGGGGAGCCGCATTGGCCGAGGGACTCGATCGGGCCATGACGCTGTTCCCGTGGTTCTCGGAGCGCCGCAAGCAGCTCGCGGGCACCCTCTCGGGGGGTCAGCAGCAGATGCTGGCCATCGGCCGTGCGCTGGTCACTCAGCCGCGTCTGCTGATGGTCGACGAGCTCTCGCTTGGGCTGGCCCCGATTGTGGTGGAGGAGCTCTTTGTCGTGCTCGACGAGCTGCACCGTGCAGGCTCGACGGTGCTCATCGTGGAACAGCACGCCACACTGGCCATGGCACACGCCGAGCGCGTGCTGTTCCTGGAGAAGGGTCGCGTGCGGTTCAGCGGCGCCGCGGCGGACATGGCCGGACGGACCGACTTGCTGCGCAGCGTGTACCTCGGCGGTTAGGGGTCAGGTTGCCGCCCGATGGACACACCGGTACAGTCATCCGTCCACCAAGATCGTCGCGGGGTGGAGCAGTCAGGTAGCTCGTTGGGCTCATAACCCAAAGGTCGCAGGTTCAAATCCTGCCCCCGCCACCA
>JBBDWQ010000008.1:33774-45740 GCA_040902805.1 Acidimicrobiales bacterium | reverse complement strand
CAGAACCCCGCCTACAAGCCGGCTCACCGTCACCCACACAACGAGCTCAGAGCCCTTCGACGTGAGTGGTCACGTTGAAGGTTCGCAGCGACGGCGCTAGCCCTGAGGTCGCGATCTCGGTGATCGACGCGGGCGCGCAGTAGAGACGCCAGATCGTGACATCGTCGACACCGAGCGCCCACGTGACCGCGGCCTTGATCGGCGAGACGTGCGTGACCACGACTATGTCGTTGTCCTTCGCCTCAGCGGCCAGCTCTTCGCACGCCTCTCGCACACGGACACCCACTTCGGCCAGCGACTCACCCCCACCGAGCTTCAGGTCGGGGTCGGCCCGCCACGAGGCCCACGTAGCCGCGGGCACCTCGGACAGTGGCGTGCCGTCGAGGGTGCCGTAGTCGATCTCGATCCAGCGGTCGTCGATCTCGATCGGCAGGCCGAGGGTTTCGGCGGTCTCCCAGGTGCGACGCATCGGACTGCACACGACGCGGTCCGCGCTTGCCAGCACACCAGCCAGCGCTCCCGCCTGTCGACGTCCGAGATCATCCAGGCCAGGGTCGATCCGACTCCCCACCAGCAGGCCCGACGCGTTGGCCTCCGTTCGCCCGTGACGGACGATGATCAGCACGAAGCACTCACGGAACGATGTCGCGCCCGACGCGTCCGGTCTGCAGGAAGTCTCGTCGCCGCTCCGGTTCGTCGAGCCGAAACCGTCGCCAGCCCCACCAGCACGCTCCGACTCCAGCCAGCTCCAGCACCACGTTGATCCCGCCCCGACCAAGCTCGGGCAGCTGGGAGGACGACCATGCCGGGCCCAGGAACGGCCACCAGAATCCGTGGGTGTCGGCCCAGGCCCCGTCGAGGGCCAGGTGCACCAAGACGCCGATCGGAAGCCCCAGCAAGCGACGCTGCACCAAGCGCTGTCCTCGAGCACCGATCATCACGGCCGCCAGCAGGATCGCTCCGCCAGTCAGGCTGTGGAACAGCCGGGGCTCGCCGACGGGGAGCTCGACAAGTGGTAGCAGCGAACCGATGGCGACGAGGCGATAGTCGGCCGCAGGACTCTGGAAGACCTTCCAGACGATGAGAACCGACGGACCGACGAACCACAGGAGCACGCGCCACCTACCGGGCGAGGAGGCGTCCGCACTCCTCGCAATGAGCAGGCTGCTCGCTGGGCAGCTTCTTGATGCGATCCACCTCCATGGCGGAGAGGCTCAGATGGCAGCCGCCACACGAGCCACCGACGAACCGAGCGATAGCGACACCGCCAAACTGTGGACGGAGCTCCTCGTACTCGGCCTGGAGCTCCGGTTCGACCCCCGACATCAGTGAGTCCCGCTCGACCCTCAGCGAGGTCTGCTCCGCCTCGATCGCAACCTCGGCTTCCGCGATCTCGCCGCGTAGACCGCTGCCACGCTCGTCAAGCGCAATGCGCTCAGCGGCCAGGCGGGCCAGCTCAGCATCGAGCGGCTCGATCTGCTCCATGAGCTCGAGCTCCTGATCCTCGAGCTGCGATACCCGTCGCTTCAACGAGGCGATCTCGTCTTGCATCACCTGAAGCTCCCGCGGGTTTCCAATCGTGCCGCTGTACAGCGCCTTGTCGTGCAGGGTGGCCTTGTCATTGATGGAGGTGATGTCGTCCTCGAGGCGCTGTTGTGATTTTCCGAGAGCGTGACGCTCCGTCTCCACCTCAGCTACACGAGCGTCGACCTTCACGATCTGAGCCATGACATCAGCAAGATCCGCCCGCTGGGACATCGTCTTGTATCGGTGCGCGAGCTGATCGAGGTGCGTGTCGTGCTCCTGGACCGCCAGCAGCACATCCCATCGACTCATCGTTGCCTCATGCCCCGCATCCTCGCGCACTCGGCGAAGACGTCATGGTGCGGCGCTCTCGGGCTTCTTGCCGGGGGCGGTCGTCGTGGGTCCTCCGGGCGGGCTGGTGGTAGGCGGCCCGCCAGTGCCAGGGGGCGCCTCCGTGGTCGAGGAACCATCGGGGGGCTCCTCGCCCTCCGAGGTGGAGGGCGACTCGGTGGTCGTGCCCGTCGTGTCCCCCGAGGTCGGGGTGGTTGGCCCGAAGTAGCGTGACCCGCCGGATCTATCGATCCGGCGATCCACCTGGAGGTAGCGCCCGGTGCGAGTCTTCGGCGGATCCTTGAAGTCACGCGACTTCAGCCCCTCGTGCCACGCCCGCATGTACCGACCCCAGATCTCCGCGGGGTAGGACCCACCGGTGATCCCCGTACCTCGGATCCGGACTTCGAAGTTGTCGGCCGTCGAGCCGATCCACACCGCCGTTGAGAGGTAGGGCGTGAAGCCGACGAACCAACCGTTGCCGCTGTTCTGTGCCGTGCCCGTCTTGCCAGCGGCGTGCTGGCCCGGGATCCGGGCCCGTGTGCCGGTGCCGCCCTGTACGTTGCGCTCGAGGACATCAGCCGCGAGACGGGCACTGGCGGGTGTCTGTGCCCGCCGAGGATTTGGCTCGTGCTTGAGCAGCGCATGTCCGTCTCGGTCATCGACCCGTTCGACGTAGTACGGCGGGTTGAAGACCCCGTCGTTGGCAATGGACGCCACGGCGGCTGCCATGTCCAACGGGAAGACCTCTTGCGTTCCGAGCGGCATCGAGACAACAGGGATCATCGGCGTGGTGATGCCCATCTTGCGGGCCTGGGCGGCCACCTTCTCGGTTCCCACGATCTGCCCCAACCGCACATAAGCGCAGTTAGAGGAGCGCAGGGTCTGCTGCAGGATCGTCCCTCCCCCGCCACCGCTGTTGCCGAAGTTCTCGACGCGGTACGGGTCGGGGCGCAGCCCGGGGACGCCGGTGAACGAGCACGGGCCAGAGCCACTCACGCTGTCGTTGGGCACGTAGCCGTTCTCCAGGAGCGCCATCAGCACGAAGATCTTGAAGGTCGACCCACCCGAGCGCAGCCCCTGCGTCGTGACGTTGAACTGGTTGTCCTCGAAGCCGGCTCCACCCACCATGGCTCGAATGGCCCCGGTGTTGGGTTCGACGGACACCACCGCTCCCGTGGCCACACGCTCTTCGCCGGTGTCGGGGTTCGTCGACAACGGAACGATCCCCGGTTCGGTCCCCGTCGGGGCGAGCTCACCCAACACGTCGTTCCTCGACTCGGTCGCCATTCGCTGGGCGCGCGGGTCGAGGGTCGTGTGGATCTGCAAGCCGCCCCGAAACACCGCGTAGTACCGCTCCTCGGGCGTAGCGCCCAAGCGAACATCGTCGAGCAGCTGCTGCTTGACCTCCTCCACGAAGTACGTGTTCGGCTGGGGTTGCACCTGACGGATGTCCCTGGGGATCTGCACGCGCTCAAGTCGGTCGACGTCATCTGCGGTGATCGTTCCGTAGGCCTCGAGGCGGCGCAGGGCGAGGTTGCGTCGCGCAAGCGACGCGTCGGGGCGACGGATCGGGTCGAACGCCGATGGGTTGGCGATCATGCCAGCAAGAAACGCCGACTCGGCCAGGCCAAGCCGACTGACCGAGATGCCGAAGTAGGTCTCCGCACCAGCCTGGACGCCGTACGCGCCGTTACCGACATACACGGTGTTGAGGTAGCGCTCGAGGATCTCGTCCTTGGTCATGGTGTCCTCGAGGCGGCGAGCCAGGATGGCTTCACGGGCCTTGCGGTCGAGCGTCTGCTTCGAACCAACGATCTCCTGCTTCACCAGCTGCTGAGTGATGGTGGAACCGCCCTGCACCGTCTCGCCGGAGTCCACGTTCGCCACCAGCGCCCGCAGAGTGGCCCGCAAGTTCACGCCCTCATGGTGGTAGAAGCCAGCGTCCTCCACCGCGAGCACCGCATCAATCGTGTGGTCGGGAATCGCCGCCAAGCGCACCGGCTGACGATCCACGTCGGCACGCAGCGTCGCCAGCAAGCTGCCGTCTGCCGCGTAGACGTACGAGCGCTGATCGAGGGGGCCGAGATCGATGACGCCCTTGCCGGAGTTCGACGCCTGCCTGAACTGGTCTGCGGCGGGCACGAGCGCCAACCCGGCGACAGCGAGCCCCAGGCCTGCTGGACCAACGATGCGGAAGAGACGGAGGAGGGGATGCACGGAGAAAGTCCGGCGGGAGGGTGCCGGCGGTCGATCGAGCCTACTGCCGGCGGCGCGGAACCGAGCGATAGCGTGCCCACCCATGGCCCACGCGAGACGCTTTCGATTCGGCATCCAGCTCAGCGCCGCCCCTAGTGGCGACGACTGGGCGACCCTCGCCCGTAGGGCAGAAGACCTCGGCTACAGCACGCTGTTCCTGCCAGATCACTTCGGGGACCAGCTCGCGCCGCTGCCCGCGATGATGGCGGCCGCCGACGCAACCACTGAGCTGCGGGTCGGGGCCCTCGTGTTCGACAACGACTACAAGCACCCGGTGGTTCTGGCCAAGGAGCTGGCCACGATCGACCTGCTGTCCGGCGGCCGGGTCGAGGTCGGGCTGGGCGCCGGCTGGATGAAGAGCGACTATGACCAGTCCGGCATCCCCATGGAAACGCCCGGCGTTCGTGTGTCGCGGATGGAAGAGGGCATCGCGGTCATCAAGGGCTGCTTCGCTCCCGGTGCCTTCAGCTTCTCAGGCGACCACTACGAGATCTCGGGCTACGACGGCCGCCCCAAGCCGGTGCAGACTCCGCCCCCGTTCCTCATCGGTGGCGGCGCGAAGCGCGTTCTCTCCATAGCGGCTCGCGAGGCCCAGATCGTGGGCATCAACCCGTCGATCCACAGCGGGCAGGTCGACGCGGCGGCGGCCCAGAACGGCGCCTCCGCTGAGACCGACAAGAAGCTGGCGTGGGTCCGCGAAGCGGCAGGTGCCCGCTACGAGGACCTCGAGATCAACCTGTTGATGTTCGCCGGGATCGTCACCGATGACCGCAAGGGCACCGCGGAGATGATGGCGCCCCTCTTCGGCCTCCCCCCAGAAGAGCTCGACAGCTACCCGCATGCGTGCATCGGCACCGTCGAGGAGATCGCGGACGATCTCCGAGCCCGCCGGGACCGCTGGGATGCCTCCTACATCGTGTTCCAGGGCGACACGATGGAGACGATGGCGCCCGTCGTCGCCGCCCTGCGCGACACCTGAAGGTCGTGACGCCGCCCCCCGTAACGCTCGCCTTCGCTGGTGTGGGCTGGATCGCCGCCGTGCATGGGTACGCCGTCGATCAGCTGCCCGGCATCCAGATCACCTCGGTGGCGTCACGCCACTCGAAGCGCGCCGCTGAGTCGGCCAAACGACTTGGCGCCGTCGCCTGCTCGTACGACGACCTGCCCGATGGTGCCGACGGCGTCGTGGTGTGCACACCGCCAGCCCACCACGCGGAGCACACGCTTCGAGCTGTAGCCGCGGGTTCGGGGGCCCTCGTGGAGAAGCCACTGTGTGCGACCCTTCGGGACGCCGACGACCTTGTGGCGGCCGCGGATGGTGGGGCCTGCATCGCCTACGCCGAAAACCTCGTCCACGCACCCATCGTTCGCCGCGCCCTCGAGCACACTGCCGAGCTCGGTGCCATCGACCTGTTGGAGGTTCGCGCCCTCCAATCGCGACCGACCTGGGGCGACTTCCTCACCGAGGCATGGGGCGGGGGCGTGCTCTTCGACCTTGGCGTGCACCCGCTGGCTGTCGCGCTGCTCCTTGCCGCGCCGGCGCGCCCCGTGGAGGTGCGCGCCGAGCTCGACGGAGCCGACGACCACCCCGTCGATGAGCATGCCGAGGTCCACCTGGCCTTCGACTCCGGGCTCGTGGCCCGCATCATCGCCAGTTGGCGCGAGAACGATGGCCCAACCTGGGATGCCCAGGTCTCCTCCCCACAGGGCGTCGTCCGATTCGAGCTCCTCCCGGACCCACTCCTCGAGCGCAACGGCGTCAAGGTCCCGTTGCCGGCGCCGCCACAGGGCGTCGTTCCTCAGCTCGCGGACCTCGGCTACCTCGCCCAGATCGAGTCGTTCGCCGCGAACCTCAGCGATGGCCGTGCCCCTGAGCTGGGGGCCACCTTCGGCCGAAGTGTCCTAGACGTCGTGTGTGGGGCGTACACCTCCGCTGGTCGGGCGGGCGCGTGGATCGAGCTTCCGTTCACCGGGCCACGCGACCGAACTCCCCTGCAGCTCTGGCGTGACACCTGATCGCGATCTGCACTGACTATCCACGTGCTGCCCGGCGCAATGCACCGTTAGGTTCGGTCCAGTGAGCGAGCGCCCCCGAGCCCAGAGCGTGATGCGGCGCGGGGTCAGCCTGCTGTGGCTCTCGGTTCGCGCGCAGCCCAAGCCCTTCGCCGTGTCGGTCAGCGGAGCTGCGCTCTTTGGCGTCATGGCCGTCGGCGGGACGGTGGTGCTCGGCCGCGCCACCGACAGCGTCCTCACACCAGCTTTCAACGGAGGAGTAGGACGCGACGCCGTACTCGTGGGCGCCAGCTCGATCGTGGCTGCATCCCTGCTGCGAATGCTGGGCGTGGTGCTACGCCGCTACTACGGCCAGATGGCGCAGCGCCGCATGCAGAAGCTGTGGTTCCAGCGGGTCACCGATCGATACCTGTCCGTGCCGCTCCGCTGGTATGACGATCACCCGGCGGGTGAGCTTCTGGCCCACGCTGACGCCGACTGCGAACGCTCCACCATCGCGATGCAACCCCTCCCCTTCTCGCTAGGCGTCATCGTGATCATTCTCGTGTCGATGGTGCAGCTAGCGCTTGTCGACCCGGCCATCATGCTGATCGGCCTGACGCTCTTCCCCAGCCTCGGGCTGCTCAACCGCTACTACACCCGCCGAGTGGAACAGCCCGCCGCTCTCGCCCAGGCGCAGGTCGGCGAGGTCTCCTCCGTCGCCCACGAGAGCTTCGAGGGTGCGCTGATCGTGAAGACCCTCGGCCTCGAAGGTCGGGAGATCTTCCGGCTCCGTCGCGCCGCCGATGAGCTGCGAACCCAGCGTCTCGTTGTCGGTCGGCTGCGCGCTGCCTTCGAGCCGGGCCTCGACGCGCTCCCGAACCTGGGAACCGTCGCCGTGCTCGCTGTCGGCGCTTGGCGGCTCGCGGCCGGCGCCGTCACGATCGGCGAGCTGGTCCAGGCGATGACGTTGTTCGGCATCCTTGCCTTCCCGTTCCGCATCGTCGGGTTCCTGCTCGAGGAGCTACCCCGCGCGGTCGTCGCTCACGACCGAATCGAGCGCGTGTTGGCCGCGGACGCGCGTCTGCAACCTGCCAACCCGGCGCCACTACCCGATGGGCCACTCGACGTCATCTTCGACGACGTCCGTTTCGCCCACGGGAACGATGTCGTCCTCAACGGTGTCTCACTCCGCCTAGCCCCCGGTGAGGTCGTCGCGCTCGTCGGGTCGACGGGAGCTGGCAAGTCCACCCTGTGCAACCTCATGGCCCACCTCATGGACCCAGGCGCCGGTCAGGTCCGCCTGGGCGGCGTCCCGCTCGAGGAAGCCGACCCGGAGCATCTTCACAAGGCGGTGGCGCTGGTCTTCCAGGAAACGTTCCTCTTCGGCGACACCGTGCGCGAGAACCTCACGATGGGTGCGGCGATCCCGGACACCGAGATCGATCGGGCGCTCGAGGTCGCACGAGCCCGCACCTTCGTCGAGCGGATGCCAAAAGGGCTCGACGAAGTCATCGGCGAGCGGGGCGTCACCTTGTCCGGTGGACAGCGCCAGCGGATCGCTCTAGCACGTGCCCTCCTGCGCCGCCCACGTCTCCTGTTGCTCGATGACGCCACATCGGCCGTCGATGCTCGCGTTGAGCGGGCGATCCTGGACGGCCTCCGGGGCACGATGGCAGCGACCACCGTGATCGTCGCCCACCGCGTGTCCACGATCGCTTTGGCTGACCGTGTGCTCCTGCTCGATGGTGGTCGCATCGCCGCCTCGGGCACCCACCGGGAGCTCCTCGCCGTGCCGGAGTATGCGGCGCTCGTTCGTGCCTACGAGCAGGACGCGGCATGACCAACCAGGACGGCAGAGACGCGACGATCGAGATGCTGGCGGAGGGATCTCCACCGGGCAGCCACGACCACGAGCGCACCCACCGCGATGCCACCCCGGAGGAGGCCCACCTCCAAGGTGCTGGCGCAGTGTCCGTGCTGCGGCGCGGACTGGCGGTGACGCCTGAGCTCAAGGAGGGGGTGGTCCTCACCGGCCTCCTCGCGGTAGCGACTGCTGTCGGCAAGCTGGCCGTTCCCATCCTCATCCAGCAGATCCTCGATCGTGGAGTGATCGGCGACGCCGGCTACCGCCCAGGGTTCGTCGCCGTGGCCTGCGGCAGCGTCGCGGTTCTGATCACGTGCCTCTACGGCGTGAGTCGGGCCACGTTCCTCCGCTTGGTCCGCGCCGCCGAAGCCAGCCTCCTCGGGTTACGGGTCCGAACGTTCACCCACGTCCACCGCCTCTCGCTGGCGGAGCACGTCGATCACCGACGTGGGGCCTTGGTGGCCCGCGTGACCAGCGACGTCGAGACCATGGCTCAGTTCACCGAGTGGGGCGCGGTGGCATGGATCGTGGACACGGTTCTGATCCTCGCAACGCTCGTCGTGATGGCCGTCTACTCGTGGCAGCTCACGCTCGTGACCATCTTCGTGTTCGCTCCCCTGCTCCCGATCCTCAGATCGCTCCAACGCCGCCAACTCACCGCCTACGACGACGTGCGCGCTCGGGTGGGTGACACGCTCTCGGAAGTCTCGGAGCTCGTCACCGGCGCACCGGTCGTGCTCGCGTACGGGCTTGAAGGTCGCACACGACGGCGCCTGCGCACCGCCATCGAGCGCCAGTACAAGGCGCAGATGCGAGCGGCCAAGTGGTTCTCGATCATGTTCCCCACCGCGGACCTCTTCGGAGCGTTCGCGCTCGCCGCAGTCGTGAGCGTGGGCGCGATCAACGGACCGGCGTGGGGGCTCGGTCTCGGTGAGCTCGTGGCGTTCCTGTTCCTGGTCAACCTTCTGCTCATGCCGATCTCTGAGCTGAGCGAGATCCTCGACCAGACACAGACCGCCATCGCCGGCTGGCGGAAGATCCTCGGTGTGCTGGCAATCCCCATCGACATCACCGAGCCCGTCGATGGTGTCGACCTTCCCGCGGGCGCGCTGCGCGTTGATCTGGAGGACGTGCGCTTCGCATACCGCACCGGCGACGAGGTCCTTCGTGGAATCGACCTCCACGTGCCCGCCGGCTCCACGGTGGCCATCGTGGGCGAGACGGGATCCGGGAAGACCACGATCGCCAAGCTCCTGTGCAGACTCGCCGACCCGACCGCGGGGGCGGTTCGCATCAACGGAGTCGACCTTCGACTTCTCGCGCCAGCGCGTCGTCACGAGGCCATCCGGATGGTGCCGCAAGACGGATTCCTGTTCGACACGACGATCGCCGAGAACGTCAGGCTGGGACGGCTGGGAGCAACCGACGAAGACGTCCGAGCCTCGTTCGACTCGCTCGGTCTCGGGTGGTGGCTCGATGAGCTCCCGGGTGGCGTTCTGGCCGAGGTCGGCGAGCGCGGCACCAGCCTGTCTGTCGGGGAGCGCCAGCTCGTCGCCCTGGCCCGTGCGCAGCTCGGTGACCCTGGATTGCTGATTCTCGATGAGGCCACCTCGTCGGTCGATCCGGAGACGGAGCAGGCGCTCACGGACGCCCTGGATCGCCTCGCTGCCGGTCGGACGCTCGTGAGCATCGCCCACCGCCTGTCCACCGCCGAGCGAGCCGATCTGGTCGTAGTCGTCGACGCCGGGCAGGTCGTCGAACAGGGGACGCACGCCGACCTCGTCGCAGCCGGTGGGGTCTACAGCGCGCTGTTCGAGAGCTGGCTTGGGAACATCCGCGTGGAGGACCACGATGATGGGGACGACGAAGCACTCGGCATGCTCGTACCCTGACGGTCATGGCAGCGATAGACGATGTGCGGGCGGTGGCGGCACTCGATCACGGCCTCGCCACCCTCTCCACGCTCCGGGCCGATGGGTCGATCCACGCCATCGTGGTCAACGCGGGCATCATCGATCACCCGGTGACCGGTCAGCCCGTGGCGGCGTTCGTCGGCCAAGCGGGCACCCTCAAGCTCAGCCACATGCGAGCCCACGCCGCAGCAACGCTCACCTGGCGAGCCGGGTGGGCCTGGGCGACCGCGGAGGGCACCGTCGAGCTGATCGGCCCCGATGATCCCCACGACGGCGTGCCGCCCGACGCGATCGCGCCGCTCCTGCGCTCCATCTTCACTGCCTCTGGTGGTGGCGAGCACCAGGACTGGGCCGACTACGACCGCGCCATGACCGCCGAACGGCGAGTGGCTGTGCTCCTCACGCCGCGCCGAACCTACGTCAATCCGTAGCGTGCTCCGGGACGGCGAGCCGCTCCCGCACCCAGTCGGGGACTTCAGCGCGGAGCCGCTCCCCCGCTTCGGTGAGCAGATGACCGGCGCCCTCACAGACGACCACTTCGGCCTTACCGCCGACCAGATGACAGACGGCCTCGCTCGCCATCACCGGTAGCAGCTCGTCGCGATCACCGTGATAGGCGCGCAGTGGCGCCGTGAGCCCTCCGGCATCTTCACAGCCAGCCGACTGCGTGGCAAAGGTGACGACGCCCTGCGTCGAGTCGCCCATGGCGATGCCCGCGCGCACCGCGATGGCACCTCCAAAGCTGTGCCCACCGGTGATGAACCTCGTCGCTCCCGCCCGCGCCGTGAGATCAGCTGCAGCGAGCAGGTCGAGCGTGCACAGATCGAGGTCGTTGGGTCGGCGCCACCCAACCCGCACGACACCGATGCCGGTTCCGGCCCCGGCGAGCTGCTCGCCTAGCCAGTGGTACAGGCCATCGGCCGGCCCGAGAAGACCACCCATCGCTCCCCCGCCCAGCACAACGACACCCGGGGCGTCGGGTTCGCCGTGCCAGATGACGGTGAGGAGTCCACGCATCGTGAACACCTCAAGGTGCCGTAGGAGCGGATTGATCACCACCTCCTGGCGGGCGATCGCGTCAAGAAGCTCGAGCGGACCCGACATGAGCTACCGCGCCACCCGATCGGGCCACTGCGCAGCGGTGCCCGCGACCAGCACACGCTCCCCCACCCGCACTGCCCGGCTGTAGACGACGAGCTCCCACGGCGACCCAGACGAGATCAGCTGGCGACTCTCCATCCTCGGCACGCTAGCGGCGCGCCTGGAGCGGACCCGGTGGCATTGGGCCAGCGTTGTCGGCCATCCTTCCGCCGTGACGTCTCAACGCTGGGCCTACGCGATCTGCGCACCCGTCGCCCAGCGGCTGTGGGCCTGGATGCGCTGGGCCGGGAGCATCGGGCCCGAGCACCGCCTCGGCCGACAGTTCCACTCCTTCGGCGTGCAGTCGCTCATCTGCTTCCCGCCAGGTGACAGCGTGGGGGTCGAGCACATCAGCATCGGCTCGGCGACGCTCATCGCGCCGAACGCCACCATGTCCGTGGGCATGGCCCCTGGACAACCACTTCCGACCGGTGCGACCTCACCAGTGCTTCGCATCGGCGACCGCACCCTGATCGGGCGAGGCACACATCTCGTCGCCCACCAGTCGGTGGTGATCGGCGACGACGTGATCACGGGACCGAACTGCTACGTCACCGACCAGAACCACGTGTACGCGGACCCTGAGACGCCCATCGGACGGCAGTGGCCGACCAACGACCCGGTGGAGATCGGGTCAGGCTCCTGGCTCGGATCAGGAGCCGTGATCCTCCCAGGCACGCGACTGGGCCAGAACACCGTCGTGGGTGCCGGCGCCGTCGTTCGAGGAGAGTTCCCGGACCATGCCGTGCTCGCTGGGATGCCCGCCAAGGTCGTGCGCCGCTACGAACCCGGCACCGGCTGGCAGCCAGATCTGCGTGACGTGCTGATCGACCTTCCCCCCGACTGGCCGATCACACGCACCACGTCGTGAGTCGTCTACCTCGACCGGCGCAAGAACAGCGCCGTTCCACCCGCTGCAGCGGCGAGGACGACGACAGCTG
>JBBDWQ010000008.1:25893-33674 GCA_040902805.1 Acidimicrobiales bacterium | reverse complement strand
GAGCCGGTTGTCGTGGTCTGACCTGGGAGCTCCTCCGACATCGTCGTACGAGTTGGACCCGTGGCCGTGGTCGATGCCGGGACGGTGGTGGTCGGCGCATCACTGGCCTTGATGGTCACCTGAGCGTCAGGCCCGATGGAGAAGTTCGGATTGACAGCACACCCACCAGGGTTTGAGAGATGCACCCGGAACGTCTCGGCCGGCTCCGACGAGGCATCATCGGTCGTGTGGAGCGTCAGGGTCTTCGTCGTCTCGGACGAGAAGGAAACCGTCTCATCGACGGCGGTGTAGTCACTTCCTGCATGCGCCGACCCATCGACTGTCGACACATCGATCGACGATGGGTTCACAGCCGCATCTCGTGACACTGTGATCCGGACAGTCCCGCCTTCATCCAACGTGCCCGGCGACACCGCAACAGTGAATGCATGACAGGCCGCATGCGCCGGCGGAGCCGCCAGGAAGAGCGGCGGGACGATCAGCAGCGGAAGCAGCCAACGTCGACACTTCATAGCCAGCCTCCTGCCACGAGTGCTCTAGCCTAATGCGGGACGGGCTCCGATGCCGCCGACGGGTACGGTCCTGCGCCATGGCCGGAGACCTGCTCGTGGTGTGGCACCCCGTGCCGGCATCGATCTCCGCTCTTCGAGAGGCGGTGCTCACTGGGTTCGACGACGCGGCGACCGCTCGCGCCGTGGTTTCGCGTAGCGCTCCCAACGCGGGCCCCGACGAGGTCGAGGGTGCCGCCGCAACGGTGCTGATCACGACCGAGAACTTCGGGATGGTGTCGGGCCTTATGAAGGACTTCCTCGAGCGCATCTACCCCTGGTTCCAGGATGTGCCGAACCGACGGCCCGGCATGCCGTACCTGCTGATCGCCAAGGGTGGCAATGACGGCACTGGCGCCGTGCGCGACGTGACCCGCATCCTCACCGGCCTCCGGTGGAAGGAGGCACTCCCCCCGCTGGTCGTGAGCGGCGCGCTCACCGACGCGCACCTGGCCGCTGCCCGCGAGCGGGCCGCCACGCTGGCTGCGGGCATCGACGCCGGAGTGTTCTGAGACCCGACTGACTAGACCTCGTCGGAGGGCTCGGCGAGCAGCCCGGCGGCTGCCGCGAGTGCGGTCGCGAGGGCGCCAGCGCGGTCGAGCACCGCGCCGAGGTAGTGCTCCGCGACCGCTCCCTGACCCGCGAGCGGCGGGTCGCCGAGCGAGCGCACGGTCATGCGGGGATCTGTGGCCGGCACGATCGGTTCGGGATCGGGCAGGGCCGGGACGGGTTGCCAGAGGTCGATCTGGCGTTGGTTGGCGTTGCCCGAGGTGCCGGACTTCTTGCGACGCCGGTTCCGGCCGCTTCCCTGGGTACGGCGAGGCTCGTTCACAGGTCCTCCTCGGTAAGGAGCGCATCCGTGCGGAGTCCGAGCGCCACGCGCAGCTGATCGGCGGACAGGTCGGACAGGGAGCTCGATTTGGGCAGCACGAGATCGGCGATGTGGCGCTTGCCTGCCACGACCTCCTCCACCCGTTCGTCGACCGTGCCCGGACAGACCAGGCGGTGCGACACGACGGTACGGGTCTGGCCAATGCGCCAGGCGCGGTCACGCGCTTGGTCTTCGACGGCCGGGTTCCACCATCGGTCGTAGAGCACGACATGACTGGCCGCGGTGAGGTTCAGACCAGTGCCGCCCGCCTTGAGCGACAGCACGAGCGCCCCTGGTCCCGTGCCCTTCTGGAACTCTTCGACGAGGCGGTCCCGGGCGCCACGAGCGAGCCCGCCGTGATAGCAGGCGATTGGCACGCCGGTTGTCTCCGTGAGGTGATCAGCGAGGCGCTTGCCCCACTCGGCGAAGTGCGTGAAGACGAGGATCCTCTCCTCCGCGGAGAACACCGATTCAACGATCTCGTCGAGCCGCGTGAGCTTGCCGGAGCGCCCCACCAGCGGCTTCGAGTCGTCTCGTTGGTACGCGGCCGGGTGGTTGCAGATCTGCTTGAGCGCGGTGATGGCAGCGAGGATGGCGCCCTGCTTCGGATCGCCTCCCACCTCAGAGGAGTCGGCCACCAGTCCGTCGAGAACGGCCTGATAGAGGCCAATCTGCTCCGGGGTCATGGTGCAGTGGTCGAGCTCGTCGATGCGGTCCGGCAGCTCCTTTGCCACCTCCGGCTCGCTCTTGGTACGACGGAACACCAGCAACCCGTTGAGGGCACGGAGCGCGGCTTCGCCTTCACCGGAGAGCTGCGCGATGAACGTGGGCCGCGACCCCACCAGGCCAGGGTTCGTGAAGTCGAGGATGGCCCAGAGGTCGCCGAGGCCGTTCTCGATGGGCGTGCCGGTGAGGGCGATGCGGCTGCGAGACGGGATGCGTCGGAGCTGCTGCGCCGTCTCGTTGGCGGGGTTCTTGATCGCTTGGGCCTCATCGAGGACGACCCGCGCCCAGCCGTGCTGTGCCAGGGCGTCGACGTCACGCACCGCTGTGCCGTAGGTGGTGATCACCACATCGGCCCCTGCGATCTCCCGCTCGAGCTCCACCGCCGTCGCACGCGAGGCGCCATGGTGGACGACGACTCGCAGGCCCGGGGTGAACTTCTTCGCCTCGGCGGCCCAGTTGCCGACCACCGCGGGCGGGGCGATCACCAATGTCGTGCCGGACTCCACCGTGCGTCCGATGTGGGCCAGCATCGTCGGCGTCTTGCCAAGGCCCATGTCGAGAGCCAGGCAACCACCGAGCTCTGCGGCGTCGAGGAACCCGAGCCAGGCGAGCGCCTCGGCTTGGTAGCTCCGCAGCTCGCCGCTGAACCCGTCAGGACTGGTGACCGGTTCCTTGCTGACGTCGTTGGCCCGCTCGAGAAGGTCTGCTGCCCAACCCGTGCCCTCCACCTGGAGCGTGCTCCCGAGCGGGGATCCCTCGAGACCGACCGCGTGACGGAGGATCTCGGCGCCCGTGAGCTGCGTCTTCTCGGCCCGCTCCGCCAGTGCCGCCGCGGCCTCCTTGAGATCGACTCGGTCGAGCTCGACCCATCGACCGCGTGACCGCACGAGCGGTCGGGCCTCATTCGCCAGCCGAGCGACATCAGCGGCGGTGAGCTCCACGTCATCGAACACCGCGGACCAGCGCACGTTGGCGAGCTGGTTGGCGCCGACGACGCTCTCACCCATCGGTTCGGTGAACAGACGCAACCCTGGGGACACCTTGCGACGCGAAAGCGATGGCACCCGCACATCGAACCCGGCCGCTTGCAGCCCGGCGCCCGTCGAGGTCATGAGCTCCCATGCCTCTGGCTGGCTCAGGTACACCTGACCGCGGCGCTGCCCGCCGGCGCGGAGCAGCTCAGGCACGAGGCGCTCGAGGCGGGCCAGCTCGTCAGCAAGAGGCTTGGTGGCTCGGCTGTCGGTGAGCGCCACCTCAATCGGCAGGAGGTTGCCCTCGGCTCCATGTCCGAGCACCGACAGGAACCATGCGTCACCGCGGTCGGGTGGATCGAGCTGCACGACCAGGGTCGGCCGAGCGCCGCTGAGCACGGGCTTGGCCCATCGCTCGAGTCGCTTGGAGACCTCGATCCCCACGTTGACCGGAGCATCGAAACCCGAGCCGTTGAGCCGGGTCACGAACGCTTCGGCTACGGCCGCGGTGGTCTGCGTGACAGGCGGCGGGGCCTTGAGCTCCACCCTCCCGGCGGCCTCACGCATGATCGCGTCGACCACTGCCCCGAGCACCTCGTTGGCGATCGCCCGCGCCGTGCCCGCCTTGAGCGCCACGACGGGCCCCGGCATGGCCGCCGCGAACCGGTCGACGTCTGCCGGATCGACGAGCGCTGGCACCCACCGGACGTGGAGGTCCATCGATCGGCCGTTGGCTCGCTTCTCGGTGATCAGAGTCGGCACCACCGAGCCCTGCGTCACCATGCGCACAGCGGCAAGGGCGACCCGTCCGAGCCATACGACGCTCGCGCCAACCCCGTCACGACCAAGCCCGCCACCCACCGCCACCAGCCACCCGAGGGACTCCTGGACCGGGATGGCCACAGCGGCCGCTCTGGCACCCGAGGGCAGCGGCACGTCCGCGTGAGCGGTCCAGCCCAGCCGCGGACCGCCGATGGCCTCGAGACGATCAGCGAGCTCATCATTGGTCTCCGGCGCGGTGCCGGGGCCGGCAGCCCACACCACGACCTTTCCGGCCTCCCACGATGCCTGCAACCGCACCTCGCCTCCGGGGTCTGCCCCGGCGATGACGGCGAGAGGGTCAGGGACGCGGGTGAGGAGGTCGTACGACGCCTCCAGGCGGCTGAGCTCAGCAGTGAAGTCCGCTACCACCTGATCGCGTTCGGCGCCTTGGAGCTGGCGGACGTCATCGAGCTGGTCCTCGGTGTCGTCGATGAGACGCTCGAGGGTGTACCGCCAGGCCTTGGGGTCGGCCTCGAGCAGCGAGATCTGGTCGCGTGTCGCGATCCCCTCGGCCATCGCGTAGACCGCATCTTCAAGCGTTCGTTCGGCGTTGTCCATCGATGATCGGGCGATCCCTCGTCGCCGCTCGCTGCGCCACCCACTGGGCTGCGAGCCGTCCGCTGCCGGCGTCTCGGAGCCACCTCAGACAGGTCTGCTTCACCGTCATCGCTGACGGGATGCCACGTAGGGACCAGTGTATCGCTGCCGGTCCGCGGAGCACAGCATCGGCCATGCGAGCCCTAGCCTGCGGCGGTGGATGCCCCTTCGTGTGCAATCTAAGCGACATGCTGGAACGGACGACCGCAGGCTTCGCCTTCACCGGTACCTATCGCGAGCATCGATGATCTCCGCCGTCGACGACGACGTCCACCCCGGCTCACCACGAATCGCCGGCTTCCTTGTCGCCGAGGCGCTCAGCTCGATTGGCTCGTGGGCCACCGTGGTGGCCATCTGGGGCTACGCGGCCTACAAGTACGACGCCACCGCTGGAGATGTGGCGCTGTTCGGCATTGCCTTCTCGCTGCCCGCCGTGCTGCTCGGTCCGCTGGCGGGAGTCGTCGTGGACAAGCTCGGACCGAAGACGACGCTCGGGCTCGCCAAGGTCATCGGTGTCGTGGCGTCGCTGGCGCTGCTCAGAGCCAACGACTTCCCGACGCTCGCTCTGCTCAGCGGACTCCATGGCACTGCCTCTGCGTTCTCGCACCCAGCACTGCAGTCGATGCCCCCGCGACTGGTGGGCGATGCGAGCCTGGCGCGGACCAATGCCCTCGTGTCGCTGACCGACGAGCTTGCGATCGTCCTTGGTCCCGCGGCCGCGGGCATCGCCATCGCCGCGTTCGGATTCCGAGGCGCATTCGTGTTCGACGCCGCCACCTATGCGCTCGGCCTAGCCGTGCTCCCCATCGTGCGGCTACGACCGTTGTCCGTCTCCGAGGAGCATCAGGTTCCGCACGTCCTGCGTGATGCCCTCGAGGGCTGGCGCTTGATCGCGGGCTCTGGGACGCTCCGCCGCATCGTGGCGTGCACGTTTGCCGTGCACTTGCTCTACGGCACCGCACTGCTCGCCGAGCCGCTGTACGTGCGCGACGTGCTGGAACGCTCTGAGGGCGTCTTCGCCGCGCTCCAGACGGCCTTTGGCGTGTTTCTGGTCGCAGGTGGGCTTGTCGCCGCCCGACTCGGTGAACGTCTCGCCTCCTTCGGGTGGGTAGCGCTCGGTGTCGCCGGCTCAGGCATCACGTCGATCATCTACCTCGGGACGCCCTACACCGTGGTCGCCTTCATCGGGGTCGGGCTGTGGGGTGTCGCCACCGCCGTCATCTCAGGACCATCACGCACGCTGCTACAACGCTCGAGCCCGGAGCGGGCTCACGGGCGGGTGATGGCGGCTGACCTCGTGGCCGGCAGCGGAGCAGAGCTGATGGGGGTCGCCAGTGCGGGACTTTTCATCGGCCTGTTCGGTGTTCCATGGTCGATCCTCGGAATCGGCGCCGCGGTGACCGGCGCTGCCATCCTGCTGGGCCTCGCCGACCGCCGCGACAGGGCGCGCTAACCCACACCTCCGACGGCGCGCTCAGCGTGCCGCTGGTATGCCCAGCCGGGCCCGCGGAGCACGAAGGAGAGCCGATCGCGCCAGCTCGTGGAGTGCGCGACGTCGCGAACGATGTCACGAAGCTCGTGTGACGCGATTCGAAGCGGGTTGTAGGTGCTGATGTTCTTCGTCAGGCCGTACACCACCGCCTCGTCTTCGCGCTGGAACGTGCCGAAGAGCCGATCCCAGAGGATGAGGATGCTGCCGTGGTTGCGGTCGATGTACTTCCGGTTGCTGCCATGGTGCACCCGGTGGTGCGAGGGTGTGTTGAGCACCTCCTCACCCGCCCTCAGGCTGCGGATCGTGTCGGTGTGGATCCAGTACTGATAGAGCAGGTTGATGCCGCGAGCTTGGGCGATCAGCGCAGGACGGATCCCGAGCCTCGCCAGCCAGCCATACGGGACCCACACGCCGAGGACATCGGCGACCGGTTGCCGCAGAGCCGTCGAGAGGTTGTAGCGCTCCCCGGAGTGATGCACGACGTGGATCGCCCACAGGCCACGGACCTCGTGCATGAACCGATGGTTCCAGTAGTAGATGAAGTCCCAGCCAGCGACGGCTGCCAGCCACGCCAGGATCCCCTGACCCCGATCGTGGCGCTGCCCGTTCTGCCACATCCGCCTCGGGCTCGTGCGGTCCTGGGTCCAGGTCGACACAGCAAGCGTGCTGGTCGCTACGGCCACAGGCCCACTCACGCGGCGGATACGCCGCGCCCACCGGCGCACCTGTCGCCGACCATCGGAGTCGGCAGGGTCGTGATCGTCGACGACCCGATCACGGGCATCGTCAGGCTCATCGACGTCGTGGCCAGCGAGACGGTCGGCCACCGTGGTGACCACCACGGCACCCACCGCAGTGCCCACGAGCAGTCGGCCGTACCGACCCTTGCCAGGAACGATGCGCCGCACCACCACCTCTGCCGCGAGCGGCACGAGCAACGAGCCGACACCCATCACCAGGCTCGCCTTCGTGTCCTCGGGCGTGTAGTCGGCCGCGGACGGCCCTTCGATGCCAGCTCGGCGCTTCAGGAAGCGACGCTCGACCTCCATCGACCCGAAGTAGAAGGGAACCGCCACCACGGTCGGATCTGCTGCCATCGCGGCCATCGTGTCACCTTCGGCGGCCGCGGCGAACTCGGACACCGGTGGCGAACATCGGAACACGTCGAAGTGTGTGGGGCTGATCGAGGTCGGGTCGAACAACCCTTGACCCGCGTGCCGCGCGGCGCGACGGTGAAGGCACGCACTTCGGGTCCCTCGAAGAGCATGCACCAGACACCGAAAGGGGGTCTGCGGATGCAGCAAGGTCCCGCAACGATGGAGCGGTCTCCGCCTGATCGTTGACGAGTGCACGCTGGCGTCGACGTACCTGGCGGGCCCGCCCACTGCATGCAGCACGCTTCGACGGCTGCCTCCGCGGGACCCGTGAACGGCCTGTTCGCTCACCAGCGTGCGCCCTTCGAGGCCGGGCCTCGGCGGAGGCGGATCACACCTGATTCGTGCCCTTCGCCGAGGCCTTGTCGCGTCAGGCCTTGTCGCGTCAGGCGAGTCCCATGCGGCGCAGAACCTGACCCTGCAGACCGACGACCATGGCCAGGAGCAGCCCGGCAGCCCACGCCGCGGTCGGCACCTCCCTTGCCAGGTCGGCCGATGGGGTGATCGCCGCGACATCGCTCCTTGGCGCCACCAGACCCAGCGCCGTCTCACTCCGAGCGGACGCGACGACACCGGTCGACGCGGTAGCAACGGTCGACG
>JBBDWQ010000008.1:0-25793 GCA_040902805.1 Acidimicrobiales bacterium | reverse complement strand
CGGTCGACGCGGTAGCAACGGTCGACGGCGGCGTGACGGATGTCGTCGTGGTGGGGGCACTGGTGACGGGGACCGTCGGTGGCGGTGCGACGGCCACCGTGGATGCGGGTGCCGGGGACGGTGGCGCGGACGCAGACGGGGGCGCTGGTCCGGCTGGTGCTGATGCCGGTGCCGGTTCAGCCGGCGGCGGAGCAGTGTCCCTCGGCCGTCGGAACACCTCGACGACGAAGATCTCCCCCTCATCGGTCGTGACGACGCCGACACCCAGCTGCGTCAGGTCCGGGTGCAGGATCACGTCGCGATGAGTGGTCGAGTTCATGAACGCTCGGTGCAGACCGTCGACGGACATGCCACGTCCCACGTTCTCGGCGATGATCGCCGCGTCGCCGACCTCCGTGGCGAGATCAGGGTTGTGGTAGGGCTCGCCTCGATCGGCCATGCGCTGAGCATGTCGGCGAGCGACCGCTTGTAGATCATCCGCGTGCGCCAATGCCCCAAGGCCCTCTGAGGCGCGCTCCTCGGCGATTCGAGCCACGAACTCGTTCTCGGCGTCGACCGATTCGGCTTGCGCCGTGCCTCCGCCGCTGAGGTGGAGCAGCGGGATCAGCATGAGCACGCCGAGCGTGCGCCGAAGTACCACCATCCGCCCCGAATTCGCCACTGGGACCGCCGATACCTCCCCGGGCCGGCGTGGGAGGGCGCTGCTCGGTCAGGTGGGTAGCTGGATCGGATGTCCGGATCGGGCTGCTTGCCGGACGACCGCCAGCTCGGCGTGTGCCATCCGCTGCGCCAGCAGGTAGGCGTCGAGATCGCCGAGGGCGGCGTCGACTCGTTCCTCGAGCACGTGGCGCCGCTCCAGCATCTCCTCGGCAGCGTGGTGTCCGAACGCGGCGACACGCTCCGTTGCCACATGCCAGCGGGTCCGGAACATGCCCACATCGAAGTGGCCGCTGCGGACCAGCCCATCGTTCAAGATCTCAGAGGTCGGTGACTTCAGATCGCGGACGATGCCCACCTTGCTGAGGAACCACAGCACATAGAAGCTCGGGTCCCACTCATACCAGCGGAACCCTTGACGGGCGCTCGCTTGATAGTGGTGGTGGTTGTTGTGCCAGCCCTCGCCGTTGGTCAGCAGCGCGATCAGCACCGAGTTCCTGCTGGTGTCGGAGGTGACGAAGCGACGTCGTCCCATCACATGGGCCAGAGAGTTCACGAGAAACGTGCCGTGCCACAGCAGCACCGTCGACAGACCGAATCCGACGACGAGGCCGGGGAGTCCTCCGAAGAGCAGACACGCGGCAGCGAGACCGGCCCAGCCCACCCAGTCGTTGCGGTTGAGCCACCGCAGCTCGGGGTACTTCGCGAAGTCACGGATGCGGCTCTCGCCCGTAGTGCCGTACTTGTCGCAGAGGATCCATCCCACGTGGCTCCACCAGAACCCGCGGATCGGCGAGTGCACATCGCGATCCGTGTCGGAGTAGCGGTGATGGTCACGATGATGGGCTGCCCACCACAGCGGACCCTTCTGCACGCTGGTCGTGCCCCCGAGGGCCATGACGAACTGCGCCCAGCGCGGGAGTCGGTAGGAGCGGTGCGCGAAGTAGCGGTGGTAGCCAGCCGTGATGAAGAACATCCGGCCGAAGTACAGGGCCACGCAGAGGACCAGCGCTGACGCCGGGACGCCGGTCCAGATCATCGCGATCGGGATCAGGTGAAAGGCCAGGAACGGCCCGGAGGTGGTCCAGTTGAGCTGCTCATCGGCGGCAAGTGTGGTGCGGGGCAAGCCAGATTCTCCTGGGACGACGGGAGCGCCCAGCCTACCTACCGGTCGGTAGGCTGCATCAAGCCCGCGAGATCAGGCCTTCTTGGCCCGCTGTAGAGTCTGCGCCATGCCTGAGCGGAGCCTCGGCGCGTTCTTGTTCACGGACATCGAGGGGTCGACATCGATGTGGGAGGCGGAGCCCCAGGCGATGTCGGACGCCGTCGCTCGCCACGACGCTCGGGATCGCTGACGAGCGCGTCCGGACCCTCGTCGACATCGGCCGCGGTGAGGTCGCGATCCCTCTCGCCGACGACCTCCTGCGCGCGGAGCTAGCCGCGGGAGCGCTCGACTGAACGGACGGGTGTGGTTGGCTGAGCGTCATGCCTCGCCTCACCGCCATGGACGAGTACTTCGTCCACCAGATCCCCGAGCCGCTACTGAGCCCCGAAACGCATCACGACTTCTGGCGGGAGAGCGTCTTCTTCATCCTCCACCCGCGTGATTCGCTGGGCGACGCGGTGATCCTCACGACAGCGCACTTCCCCAAGGCCGAGGTGATGGACGCTCTGCAGCTCGGCAAGATCGCCGACGACTGGATCTACGCCAAGCACCAGCGCCCCTATGCCGGCGATCCCCACACCATGAGCGTCGGGCCCACCCACGTCGACATCGTGGAGCCGTTCCAGCGGGTCGAGCTCCGCGTCCACGAGCACCCCGATGCGCCGTACTCGATGGACATGACCTTCACCGCCCGCGGCCAGGCCTACGGGCTACGTCGGGGCACGATGAAAGACGGCCACGAACGCATCTGGGACCAGTCGCACCTGTTCCAGTCGGGCACGTTCAACGGCACCTACACGCGGAACGGCGTCACCCACGAGGTGGTCGACTGGTGGGGCCAGCGCGACCACTCGTGGGGCATCCGCGATCACCGCCGCTGCCCGCTGTGGATGTGGTTCGCCATCCAGTGCGAGGAGGGCATGTACGGCGTGTGGCACTGGGAGTACCCCAACGGCGCCCGGGCCTACACCGACGGCTGCTTCGCGCCCGCTGACGGCTCCGATCCGATCCCCTTGATCGACTTCCGCCATCACGATCTGCACTGGATCGACGAGGGCGGCGCGCCGATCTCCTACGGCGCATGGGGCGCGGGCGTGCACGGCCTCGCGGGCCACGTCGACATCACGCTCGAGGGCGGGCAGACCATCGGCTTCGACGCCGCGGGCCGCTGGGCGTTCCCCTATGGCCCCATGGGCGGTGGCCTCAACCAGATGACCTGGACCAACTCGATCGGCCAGTCCGGCACCGCGATCTACGAGGTGACCGGAGGATCGCACCACAAGTTCTTCCCCGAGCGGCGGATCGAGGCGACCTTCCCCCAGTCGCACTGACGTGGCTGTGTGGTTGGTGTGGTGGGTGTGACTGATGTGGTATGAGAGGCATGTAGAAGGGTCGGAAGACTGTCACACCCTCTGAGGAGAATGGGGGGCATGGGAACGGACGTGTCGTCGGGGGTCGTGGCCAAGGAGGCCCGCGGCGCGCTGGCCGACCTTGCCGCCCGCGACCTCACGGGCCTCACCGATGCAGAGATCGAGGAGCACGCCGTCGTCACGGCTGAGCTGCTCCGCCTGGCCGAGGCCGCCCACGTCGCTGCGCTGGCCCGGTTGGATGTGTCGGGGGCGTGGGCCCCCTCAGGGGCGCGCTCCGCAGCCCACTACGTCGGGTGGAAGGGGCACCTCCCGCTCCCCCGGGCCAAGGCACTGCAGCGCTGTGGCCGCCAGCTGCGAGAGCTGCCCGCCACCGCGGAGGCGTTCGCTTCCGGCCGGATCACCGTCGATCACGTGCGACTGCTCGCCCACGCCCACCACAAGGCGCCCGAGGCCTTCGCCCAGGACGAGGTGCGGCTCGTGGAGCGGGCGGCCACACTGCTGTACTCCTCGTTCGAGACCGTGATCCGCTACTGGATCCACCGCAACGACACCGACGACACCGAAGCCGACGCCGCCTCCCAGTTCGCCCAGCGGCGGGTCGACTGCTCGGAGACCTTCGAGGGCACCGTCGTGATCGATGCGCTGCTCGACCCGATCACCGGCGCCATCGTCGCCCGGGAGCTGGTCCGCCTCGAACAAGAGCTCTTCGAAGCCGACTGGGCCGAAGCCCGCCAGCGCCTCGGCGACGCCGCCTGCGCCACCGACCTGGCCCGCACCCCCAAGCAACGCCGCGCCGACGCCCTACGGATCATGGCCGAGCGCTCCGCCGCCAAGCCCGCCGGCGCCACCGAACCGCGGGTCCTGCTCCAGGTGCTCGCCGGCGACAAGTCGGTGGAGCGCATGTGCGAGCTCTCCAACGGCACCGTGGTCACCCCCGGCCAGCTCGTGCCCCTGCTGCACTGGGCCGACGTGGAGCGCATCATCTTCGACGGGCCCTCCAAGGTCATCGACGTCGGCGTGCGCCGCCGCCTCTTCACCGGCGCCACCCGCACCGCCGTCCACGCCCGCGACCGGGGCTGCACCCACCCCAGCTGCGACGAACCCATCGACCGCTGCCAGGTCGACCACGTCATCCCCTACAGCCGAGGCGGCCTCACCACCCAAGCCAACGGGCAGGACAAGTGCCGCTTCCACAACCACCACAAAGCCGACCGACCACCCCAGCCGGCGGCCTGACCGGCCGACCGGCGCCCCCAAGGTGCGGCAGGATGCCCTCATGCCGATCGAACGTGTGGACCACGTGCAGCTCGCCATGCCACCCGGTGGCGAAGCGGAGGCGCGCGGGTTCTACGAAGACCTGCTCGGCATCACCGAGGTGCCGAGGCAGTAGACAACCTGGGTGAACGAGCAGCTCGAGCGGTTCCGTGAGGCAGAGCGTCGGCTCTGGCAGTCGGTGGGGGTCGTGCCGCAGGAGCGGCGGGTGCGGATGCGCACCGGCGAGACGGTACGAGTGCAGGAGACGGGTGAGGGCCCGCCCGTTCTGTTCGTCCACGGCGCCTCCAACGCCGGCACCAGCTGGATGTCGCTCATGGCCGCGCTCCACGGGTTCCGCTGCATCGCCCTCGATCGCCCCGGCTGCGGCCTCAGCGATCCGATCGTCGGCGGACCCTTGCGCAGCATCGACGCCATCGAGGCCTACGCCGATGCCCTCGTGAGCGACGTGCTCGACGCGCTCGAGCTGGCCAGCGCGCACCTCGTGGCCACCTCCTACGGCGGCTACTTCGCCCTGCGTGGTGCCGCCGCCCACCCCGATCGAGTCGACCGGCTCGTCGAGCTCAGCTGGCCGATGGGCGCCCCGATGGAACGCGTCGCACCATCCATGCGGCTGGCCGCGCTGCCGGGGATGCAGGCGATCACGACGAGGCTCCCCGTGACCCGGAGCATGGTGAAGGCGCTCCTTCGTCAGATCGGGCTGAAGCGAGCGATCCACACGGGACGCTTCGACGACGACATGATCGACTGGTACCTGCGGCTGCTCCGCGACACCGACACGATGAGCAACGACATCCGGTCGTCGCCGAAGGTGATCACGCCTGTGCGCGGGCTCAACGAGCGGATGCTGCTCACCGACGCGCTGCTGGCCCGGGTGACGATGCCAGTGCTGTTCCTGTGGGGCGACGAGGATCCGAACGGCGGCGAGTCTGTCGCCCGGGCGTTCGCACCCCGCTTCCCGGACGCCCGACTAGAGATCATCCCGGAGGCCGGTCACGCCCCCTGGATCGACGAGCTCGACCTCTGCGCGAACCGCATCCGGGCCTTCCTCACCGGCTGACGAGCCACCTCAGCTGCAGCCGCTGGTGCTGCCGCAGCTGGGGCAGGCGTGGCAGGAGCCGGCGCGTTGCATCTGGACGCCACACTGCATGCAGTAGGGGGCATCGGAGTGCTTTGGAGCGCCCGAGATGGCGGCGTTGGGCTTGGCCGGTGCCGCATCGGTGACGCCGGCCCGCTCGAGGAGGCTGAGCTCCTTGGGCGCGTTGGCGGTGTCGGAGAGCAGCGGGCTGTTGGCATCGAGACTGGGCGGGTCGGCCTGGATCTCTGAGCCCTGACGGGTCTCGGTGATGGTCTCCTCGACACCGGGCAGCGTGGGCTGGGTGCGCTCGCCGGTGGTGAGGATGTTGAGCTCGGCCCGCTCCTCGAAGGAGAGGTAGTCCACTGCGAGACGACGGAAGATGTAGTCGAGGATCGAGCTGGCGATCCGCAGGTCGGCGTCGTCGGTCATGCCGGCGGGCTCGAAGCGGGTGTTGGTGAGGGTCTCGACGTAGACCCGCAGCGGAACGCCGTACTGCAGGCCGTAGCTCACGGACACGGCGAAGGCGTCCATGATGCCGGCGAGGGTGGAGCCCTGCTTGGAGATGCGCAGGAAGATCTCACCGGGACGACCATCGGCGTACTCGCCGACGGTGACGAAGCCCTTGCAGTCGGCCACCCGGAACTCGAAGGTGTGCGAGTTGCGGTTGCGGGGCAGCTTCTCGCGGGTGGGGACCTTGATGACCTTCTCGACGATGCGCTCCACGATCTTCTCGACCACCTGCGGCTGCGCGCCCGACGCGGCGAGGGCCTCGGCCAGCGGCTCGACTGCGCCTTCCTTCTTGGCGGTGGAGAGGGGCTGGGAGACCTTGCAGTTGTCGCGGTAGATGGCGATGGCCTTCACGCCCATCTTCCATGCGTCGATGTGGAGCTGCTCGACCTCTTCGACGGTGGCCTCAGTGGGCATGTTCACCGTCTTGGAGATGGCACCGGAGATGAAGGGCTGCACCGCCGCCATCATCCGCACGTGACCGGAGTGGTGGATCGTGTTGTCACCCATCGAGCAGGCGAACACGGCGACGTGCTCGGCGGCGAGGTGCGGAGCACCGAGGATCGACTTGTTCACGTCGATGTAGGCGATGATCTCGGCCGACTGCTCGGGTGTGTAGCCGAGCCTGGCGAGGGCGCGGGGCACGGTCTGGTTGACGATCTGCATCGTGCCACCGCCGACGAGCTTCTTGACCTTGCACAGACCGAGGTCGGGCTCGATGCCGGTGGTGTCGCAGTCCATCATGAGGCCGATCGTGCCCGTGGGCGCGAGCACCGATGCCTGGCTGTTGCGCACGCCCGCCGTGGCGGCGAGCTCGTTCGCATCGTCCCAGCACTCCTGTGCCGCGCCGAGGAGGTGGGCGGGGACGAGCTCCTCGTCAATGTCGGCCGCGGCCTCCTGGTGCTGGCGCAGCACGCGCAGCATGTGCTCGCGGTTGGCATCGAAGCCGGCGAACGGGCCCATGCGGGCAGCGGTGCGCGCCGAGGTGGCGTAGGCGTGACCGGTCATGAGCGACGTGATGGCGGCCGCGTAGGCCCGGCCCTCGTCGCTGTCATACGGAAGCCCGAGAGCCATGAGCATGGCGCCGAGGTTGGCGTAGCCGAGGCCGAGCTGGCGGAACTGGCGGGAGGTCTCGCCGATGGGCTCCGTGGGGTAGTCGGCCCGGCCCACAAGGATCTCCTGGCCCGTGAACATGATCTCGACCGCGTGACGGAAGCCGTCCACATCGAAGGAGTCGGTGGTGCCGGCGCCGACATCGGTGGAGAGGTCGAGGAACTTCAGCAGGTTGAGGCTGGACAGGTTGCACGCCGAGTTGTCGAGGTGCATGTACTCCGAGCACGGGTTCGAGCCGTTGATGCGCCCGGTGTTGGCAGCGGTGTGCCAGTGGTTGATCGTGGTGTCGAACTGCATGCCGGGATCGGCGCACTCCCACGCCGCCTGGCTGATCTGGCGCATGAGGTCGCGGGCACGCACGGTGCGCACGACGGAGCCATCGGTGACGGCCCGGAGGTGCCAGTCGGCGTCGTCGACAACCGCCTGCATGAACTCGTCGGTGACCCGCACCGAGTTGTTGGCGTTCTGGTACTGCACCGACGCCATGTCCTTGCCGTCGAGGCTCATGTCGAAGCCGGCCTCTTCGAGGACCCGGATCTTCTTCTCCTCACGGGCCTTCACCCACACGAACTCCTCCACGTCGGGGTGATCGACGTTGAGGATCACCATCTTGGCGGCGCGGCGGGTCTTGCCACCGGACTTGATGGTGCCCGCGGAGGCGTCGGCGCCGCGCATGAAGCTGACCGGGCCTGAGGCGGTGCCGCCACCCTTCAGGAGCTCGACCGAGGAACGGATGCGGGAGAGGTTGATGCCCGAACCCGAGCCGCCCTTGAAGATCGTGCCCTCTTCGACGTACCAGTTGAGGATCGAGTCCATCTGGTCGTCGACGGAGAGGATGAAGCACGCGGAGGCCTGCTGGGGCACGCCCGGCACACCGATGTTGAACCACACCGGGCTGTTGAACGCGGCCTTCTGCGTGACGAGGAGGTGCTTCAGCTCGGCGTTGTAGGTGTCGGCTTCGTGCTCGTCGACGAAGTAACCGCCCTCGAGGCCCCACTGGGTGATCGTGTCGGCGACGCGGTCGATGACCTGGCGCAGCGACGACTCGCGCTCGCCCGTGCCGGGCGTGCCGCGGAAGTACTTCTGAGCGACGATGTTGGTGGCATTGAGCGACCACGTGGTGGGGAACTCGACCCCGAGCTGTTCAAAGGCGACCGAGCCGTCTTTGAAGTTGGTGATCCGGGCGTCTCGACGTTCCCAGGACAGCTCGTCGTAGGGGTGCACCCCCGGCGTCGTGAAGTGCCTGCGAATGCCGATGCCGGTCTGCTCGGGTGCTAGTGCCATCGTGCGTGGACCCTCCGGGTTTGAGGTGGTGAAAGACAGGGATTGCTGCCGGGAGGCCTCGCAGAGCCGACCGATGCCGGATCCGTGCGACCACTAGGTCTTGTGGCTGATTCGCCGTTGAGCGCCCCCCAGCCACAAGATGTAGGTGGAACTACAGCACTGTAACTACAGCGTGTCAACGTCTGGCCGAAAATTGTTTCGGCGAGGGGCCGTGGCGCAGGCAACCAGGTCAGAGAGCCCGGCACCGGAGGCGCAGCGGGCGTCGCTCCCCCGGCTCGATGCCCTCAAAGGAGTCGTCCAGCCCACCACAGACATGAATCGACTACCACCGTTCCGATCGCGTGCGCCACGGCCCCATGCACAAGTTCGCAACCTAAGGACTGCAGCTTGTGGACCGCTAGAGGAACAACCTGTGAATTGCAGGTGGATTTCTCCCCGAATGATCCACAGGCCTGGGGACTCGCTCGGCCCGACGTAGGCCGTTCGACCTAGGCGACCGCGACGGCTTCCGCCGAGATCTCGACCTTGACCGTGTTGCCGACGAGGATGCCACCGGTCTCGAGGGCCTGGTTCCAGCTGAGCCCGAACGCGGTGCGGTCCAGCTCAGCGTGCGCCTCGAAGCCGAGCCGGCTGCCGCCCCAGGGATCGACGGCACCGCCCTCGAAGGTGACCGTGAGCGGGACCGGGAGGGTGACCCCGGCGACGCTGAGATTGCCCTCGACGGCCCACGTGCCCTTGGCGGCGGGGGCGACGGAGGTCGACCGGAACCTGATCGCGGGGTGGTTCTCCACGTCGAAGAAGTCGGGCGAGCGCAGGTGGCCATCGCGGGTTTCGTCACGGGTGTCGATCGAGGCGGTCGCGATATCCACCTCCACCGAGGACTCGAGCGGGTCCTCGCCAATCGTGATCGCGCCCGTGAACTCGGCGAAGCGACCCTTGGTCTTGGAGACCATGAGGTGTCGAACGCTGAACCCCACGCTGGAGTGCGAGGCGTCGAGCTCGTAGCGACCCGCGACGGGCAGCTCGACGCCATCGACGATGCGAGTCGGCACGGGGGTGGGGGTCTGGGTGGTCATCAAGGGCTCCTCAGATTCTGTTGTGCAAGCAATTATTGCGTGCACAATCATTGTAGGAGGTGATCCTTGCGTTCGCAACTACTCCGGCTACACTTTCCCGCATGGCCCGTGCCACCGACGTCAACGAGCTCGCCGAGCACCCCAACCTGACCGCCGTAGGGCTGTTGGTGGAGGTTCACGCGGGCCTGGCGGCGTCGCTCGGCCCCAGTCTCGAGGCCGACCACGGCCTGCCCGGCCAGCGCTTCGAGGTGCTCCTGCGCCTCGTGCGAAGCCCAGGTGAACGGCTGCGGATGACCGACCTCGCGGCGCAGACCACGCTCTCGGCCAGCGGCCTCACGCGAGTGGTCGACCGACTCGTCGACGAGGGCCTCGTCGAGCGCGCCGCCTGCCCGTCAGATCGTCGGGGCGCCTACGCGGTGCTCACCGCCGCCGGACGCACACGTGTCCTCACCGCGGTACCTGACCACCTCGAGCAGATCACCAGCATCCTTGCTCAGGCGCTCAGCCCGCACGAGATCGAGACCTTGAGCGCCCTGCTGCGCCGGCTGCGAGACGTCGTCCACCCGGACGCCACCCGCCACACAGACACCGACTGCTAGCGCTCAGGTGGCTCGTGTCACCTGTACCGGGATGCCGTTGAGCACGGCGTTGCCGGAGATCGGATCGAACAGGCGCTCGTCGGCCAACAGGTTGCTGTTCACCCCAGCGTGCTCCTGAGCGACGCCCATGCGCACGCCTTCGAGGTCGTGGCCCCAACCGTGCGGGATGCTCACGACGCCAGGGCGAATGGCGTCGGTCACCTCGACGGGGATGCGGACCTCGCCGACGCGGGACCGCACGATGGCAGCATCACCGCCGGCGAGGCCCAGGGCGGCAGCGTCGTCGGGGTGCAGGTGCATCGTGCAGCGCGGTGCGCCCTTCACGAGCACCTTGACGTTGTGCATCCAGGAGTTGTTGGACCGCACATGACGACGTCCGATCAGCACGAAGGGATGATCGCGTCGCCCGTCAAGCGCCTCCCACAGCCGCGCGACGTCGCCGACGAGGAGAGGAGGGGCGAGCCTGATCATGCCGTCAGGCGTTCGTAGGACGTCGGGCAGCCGGGGCTTCAGGGCGCCCAGATCCACGCCATGGGGCGCCGCAACGAGGGCATCGAGGGAGAGCCCGGAGGGTTCGTGACCGAAACCCTCGCCGTAAGGGCCCGTGCGCAACAGGAAGTCGAGGATGCGCTCAGGTCCCGTCCGGGGGGCCAGCGTGACCAAGATCTCCTCCGGATCGCGCCCGAAGATCGGGGACGTCTCGTCAGCCACGCTCCCCTGAACCATGGAGCCGATCACCAGGTCGTCCACGACCGTCGGATCGGCGTCGGCGCCCAAGCCCTGCAGGACCAGAGCCAGGCGGGCCAGCACCTCCCACTCGTCGGGCTGGCCATCATCGAGCGGCAGAACCGCCTCGCTGTAGTTCGCCACATCGTGGAGGGCCAGCTGCAGCAGCGCCACGTCGTAATGGGACTTCTGCAGCGCAGAGGGCGCCGGGAGGATCACGTCGGCGTGACGGGTCGTCTCGTTCACGTAGATGTCGACGGCCACCATGCACTCGAGCCCGGCCATCGCCGCATCGAGTCGGCCAGAGTTCGGCGTGGACAGCACCGGGTTGCCCGCGATCGTCAGCATCGCCTTCACCTGGCCGGGCCCTGGGGTGTCGATCTCCTCGGCCAGCGCGACCGCCGGGAGCTCGCCCATCGTCTCGGGAAGCCCGCTCACGCGACTCGAACGGCGGTGCAAGCGCGTCTCTCGGCCCACGCGGGGTGTGCCGCGTGTGTTCGATGCGCCGACGGCGGCGGTGGTGAACATCGCGCCTCCGGGCCGGTCAAGGTTGCCGGTGAGCACGTTCAGCACGTCGACCAACCAGGACGTGAGCGTGCCGAACTCTGCGGTGGTGGTGCCGATTCGGCCGTAGACGCACGCCGTCGGAGCCGTGGCCAGCGCCCGAGCGAGGCGGCGGATGTCCTCGGCGGGAAGTCCGCAGGCATCAGCGACGACCTCGGGACTGAACGGCGCGGCCGCCGCGATGACGTCGTCGAGTCCGGTCACGAGCTCAGCCAGCGGGCCGAGGTCGGCCAGCTCCTCCGAGGTGATCACCTGCACCATCGCCATCAGCAGGTAGGCGTCGGCTCCGGGCCGCACTGGCACCCACTCCGTCGCCATCTCGGCCGTGCGGGAGCGACGAGGATCGACCACGATCACGGTGCCGCCCCGTTCGATGATGGCCTCCAGCCGACCAGGCCAGTCGGGAGCGGTGGCCAGGCTTCCATTGGAGGCGTAGGGGTTGGCGCCCAGCATGAGCAGGAAATCGGTGCGGTCGATGTCCGGCACCGGGATCGTGAGGCCGCCGCCGAACATCAGGGCGGCGGAGATCTCCTTGGGTCGCTGGTCGACAGTCGACGCCGAGAAGATGTTCGTGCTGCCCAAGGCGCGCAGCACGGCGCGGTTGTAGAGCAGCCCCGCCAGGTTGTGGGCATTTGGGTTGCCGACGTACACCGCGCACGCGTCGCGGCCGTCGCGCTCGAGGATCGGCAGCAGTCGGGCCTCGATCTCTGCGAAGGCTTCATCCCAGCTGACCTCGACAAAGGCTCCGTCACGCTTCACGAGAGGACGCCGAATGCGATCGGGATCCTCGTGGAGCTGCTTGAGCGTTGACCCCTTCGGGCAGATGAAGCCGTGGCTGAACACGTCCTCGCGGTCGCCCCGGATGCGCACGACCTCCTCGGTGCCGTCCTCCCGCGGGCGGAGGCTGATCTCGAGACCGCAACCGGCCTCGCACAGCGGGCACGTGCGCAGCGCGGTGCGCGTGATCGGCCCACTGGCGCTCGCCGAGGTGGCGGCCTCGTCAGCGATGGTCATCGTCGTCCCCCTGCATCGTGCGTCGGGACCATCCTGCCAGCGTCAGCCGAGGGCGGCACCCGTGAGCTCACCAACGAGCATCGTCAATCCCATGGCGGCGGCGCCGCCTACCGCCACCCGGATCGTCGCCCGCCAGCGCCGAGCGCCACCGAGGGCCGCTCCGGCAGCTCCCAAGAGCGCCAGGGCGAGCAGCGATATCGCCACCACAACCGGGCTTCGGCCCGAACCAGGCGTAAGGATGTACGCGAGGAGTGGCAGCGCCGCGCCGACCGAGAACGCGATGGCGGAGGTGACTGCGGCCTGCACGGGCCGGGAGATCGAGACCTCGGTGAGCCCGAGCTCGTCGCGGGCATGGGCTCCGAGCGCGTCGGCCTCGGTCAGCTGGCGAGCCACTTCGGCCGCCAGCGAGGGTTCGAGCCCGCGGCTGCGCCAGATCTCGGTGAGCTCAGCGAGCTCGGCCCGGGGGTGGTCCTGCAGCGCTTGGCGCTCCATGCGCAGATCGGCTTCCTCCGTGTCTCGCTGGGATGCCACCGAGACGTACTCCCCAACCGCCATCGACATCGCGCCCGCGACCAGGCCCGCGATGCCAGAGGTGCGCACGACACCGAAGCTGGCCCCGCTGCCAGCGACCCCGACCATCAACGCCGCAGTGGACACGACCCCGTCGTTGGCGCCCAGAACCGCCGCCCGAAGCCAACCAGCGCGATGCGACCGATGCTGTTCGGCGTGATGGTGATGATCGGGCGGGAGGATCGAGCGCGTGGCGTCAGCGGGGGTCGTCACCTCCTCAGCCTAGGGTCCGAGTCGCACTACCGTCAGTGGCCCATGCGCTGCCTGCTGCCCGAGCCCGGCCCCATCGACGACCTCGCCGCCTATGTGGCCGCGGAAGCCCGACCTGTCCCGGTGGATCGACCTTGGATCCTGGTCGACATGATTGCGTCGTTGGATGGTGCCGTCACCGTGGATGGCCGCTCAGGCGGGCTGGCGGGCCCGGCCGACAAGGAGATGTTTCGGGCGCTGCGCGCCATAGGCGACGTGATCCTCGCGGGCGCCGGCACGGTTCGAGCCGAGCACTACGGGCCACCGCGACCTCCGGCTGAGACTCGTGCCGTCCGACAAGCGCGTGGCCAGTCCGCCGCGCCGCGCCTCGCCATCGTGTCGCGCTCACTCGATCTCGACGTGCGGGCGCCGATGTTCGCCGAGGCAGACGAGCCTCCGTACGTGCTGACGTGCAACCAGGCACCTACCGACGCCATGGAGGAGCTCGACGAAGTTGCCGAGGTGATCGTCGCCGGCGATGCGACCGTGGACCTCGCGGCCGCCCTGGGCCAGCTGCGATCGCGTGGCGTCGGGGTGGTCACCTGCGAAGGGGGTCCGCATCTCAACGGCGACCTGCTCCTCGCGGACCTGATCGACGAATGGGCTTTGACCATCGCTCCGCTCCTGGTCGGTGGTGACGCTCGCCGATCGACCACAGGTCCCTTACCCCCGGCGGGGCGCCCGATGCGGCTGACGCGCATGCTCGAAGACGACAGCGTGCTGCTGACCCGCTGGGTGCGGGATCGCTAGCTAGCCCTGCTTGGGCGGAGTGCGCTTGGACAGGAGCGTGACCTCGCGCTCGAAGTCCGCGAGGTCGTCAAATCCCAGGTACACGCTGGCGAAGCGGACTGCGGCTACGGGATCCACTTCGCGGAGCTGCTCGAGCACGACCCGACCGACTGTCTCGGTGCTGACCTCCGAGCCCCCTTCGAGGCGAACGGCATCCTCGATGACCACGACCAGCTCGTCGAGGCGGGCCCCGCCGTCGGCCTCGATCGGCCGACCCTTGGCCGCCAGCCTGATGCCGCCCGCGACCTTCTCGCGGTCGAAGGGCTCCCGTTGCCCAGAGCGCTTGACCACCACGAAGGACACGTCCTCGAACCGCTCAAAGGTGGTGAAGCGACGAGCGCAGTCGATGCAAGCCCGGCGCCGTCGAATCGACATGCCGTCATCGGCCTGGCGGGAGTCGACCACCTTGTCGTCGAAGGAGCCGCAGGAGGGACAGCGCACGGCATGCACGGTACCGGCCCAAGGGCGCCACAGCCCGCGCAGATCGACTCAGGGGAGCTGCAGCCGCTGGCCCACCGAGAGTGGGGCGCGGCCGTTGAGGTCACGCAGGTGATCGACGACGAGCCGCACATCACCGTTGCCGCCGAGACCACGGGCGATCGACCACAGCGTGTCGCCGGGTTGCACGACGTGCACGGCAGGAGCGGAGGTGCCGGCGACGGGATGGGGGTTGCCGCCGCCGGCTGTCCTGGCCACGACAGCGTTGGCCAAGAGCAACGTCGCCACCATCACGACCACCAGCACCAGCGCTGCCATCAGGCGGCGCCGGCGGTACACCGCTTGCTGCGCCACCCTGGCCGGGGCCCGGCCACCCTGGATCGCCCGGAGGTGGGGACGAGGGGGCAGCACAGGACCCGGCGGGACCGTGGTGGGCCGGAGGCGGGGGTGAAGCTGGAGGGCTGCGGCGGAGGACATGGGCTCAGTCTCCTCAGGGGGTGTGACAGTCGATCGGGCGGGGGCGAGACCGGCGCTCTAGGGAACGTCCGTTCGCCTGCACCACAGTACAACCGAACGCCCGTTCGTCGTCAAGCCCCCAAATCGAACAACCGTCCGCCGAACGGGTGTTTGCCACGAGCGGTCCGCTTCGGTAGGGTCACGAACACCTGTATGGCACCTGGAGGCCCACGATGACCGACGTCACCCTCACTCCCCGGCAGCGAGAGATCCTCGAGGTCATCGAGCAGCACCAGCGTGACCGTGGGTTCCCTCCGTCAGTGCGTGAGATCGGCGCGGCGGTGGGCCTGACCTCGCCGTCGACGGTGCACGCGCACCTGAAGACGCTGCAGGACCTCGGCTTCTTGCATCGCGACCCGACCAAGCCCCGTGCCATCGAGGTTCGTTTCGACGCCACCTCCGGCGCGCCGGTCGACCGGCGTCCGGTGCGTCATGTGCCCTTGGTGGGGGACGTCGCCGCTGGCACGAACGTCCTTGCCCAGCAGAACATCGAGGAGACACTGCCGCTCCCGGCGGACTTCACCGGTGAGGGCGATCTCTTCATGCTCCGAGTGCGCGGTGACTCGATGGTCGAAGCCGCCATCGTCGACGGCGACTTCGTCGTGTGCCGGGCTCAGAACACCGCCGACAACGGCGACATCGTCGTGGCCGGCATTCCGGGCGACGAAGCCACCGTGAAGACCTATCGACGCAAGGGCGCCACCATCACCCTGCTGCCGTCCAACGCTCGCCTCTCCCCCATGGAGTTCGACGCCTCGGACGTCACGGTCTACGGCAAGGTCGTGACGGTCATGCGACGTCTCTGAGGCTGACTACCCCGGCAACCCCTCCATGGCGAAGAATGGGTGAGATGCCCCCTTCCATCCGCCGCTTCCTCGCGCTCGCAGTCGGGCTGCTCTCGGTCGCGGCAGCCCCGGCGTCAGTGGACGCCCGGGTGGAGGTAAACGACCCGGTGTTCACCCAAGGGCTCCAGTGGGCACTCGAGCGGATCGGCGCCCCCGACGCGTGGAGTCGCGCCACAGGACGCGGGGTCACCATCGCCATCGTCGATTCGGGAGTCGACCTGCAGCATGAAGACCTGCGCGGCAAGGTCGTCGGGGCCGTCAGCTGCATCGGTTCGAACGGCACCGCAAGCCGCTGCAGCGGCAGCGCACAGGACGACAACGGCCACGGCACCCACGTGGCGGGCATCGCGCTCGCCACCACCGACAACGGCCTGGGAGTTGCCGGAGTGGCGCCGAACGCCAAGCTCCTGGCGGTGCGCGTGCTCGCCAACCACTGCGATGGGCAACGCTGCACCGCCAGCGGTTCGCAAGACGACGTCTCGGCAGGGATCCGGTGGGCGGTCGACCACGGTGCGGACATCGTCAACCTCTCGCTCGGATCCGACGGTGTCGACCAGCCGCTGAGCTGCAGCCTGTGCAGCGCCATCGACTACGCGTGGAGCAAGGGAGTGATCGCCGTACTGGCGGCCGGCAACGACGCCACGAACCAGCGCTCCCTGCCGACCAGCTTCGCGAGCGAACCGGCAGTGGTCGTCACCGCGACGACGCGCGACGACGCCCAAGCCTCGTACTCCAACTCGAGTGCGAGCACGCTCCACGCAGCCCGATGGCCAGTGGCCGCCCCCGGAGGCGAGGCCGAGACGAAGGCGAGCGACTGCGGTTCTGAGGGCACACCCAAGGGAGTGCTGTCGTCGTACTGGGTGGCCGGGCAGCCGAGCCAGTACGCGTGCCTGGCGGGCACCTCCATGGCAACCCCACACGTGTCGGGCGCTCTCGCGGTGCTGCTCAGCGCGGGCCACACACCTCAGGGCGCGATCGACAGGCTGCTGGCCACCGCAAAGGACCTCGGGCCGTCGGGTCGCGACGACTCGTTCGGGTTCGGCCGCATCGATCTCGCCAGGGCCGCAGGTGCGACCTCAACCCCGTCCACCACCCGACCCACACTGGCGCCAACGACCACGACCCGGCCTCGAGGCACGACCGCTCCACGACCGGCCAGCACCAGCACGGTGCCAGACACGACCTCGTCGCTCCTCCCTGACCCGGCCGACGATGGCGAGGCGCCCCGGGTGTCCCTGCCCGAGATCTCCACCGCCGCACCGTTCAAGGAGGGTGGAGCTGACCCCGCTCCGCCGGCGCCCCTGGTGGCCGGAGCGATCTTCGCGATCGTGGCCAGCGCGCTCGGCACCGCCGCAACGGCCTGGCGGCTCAGCCGAGCCTGAGGGCCCTAGCCGCCCGACAGCACTGCGTGCAGCACCTCGTAGGTGCGATCCAACGACCGGCGCTCCACTCGCTCGTCAGCCGAGTGCGCCAGCGTGGCGTCGCCGGGACCGAGGTTGCATGCCGGGATCCCGGCGGCCGCGAAGCGAGCGACATCGGTCCAGCCCAGCTTGGCTCGTACGGGAAGGGCATGCTGGACGATGAGGGCACGCAGCACCGGATGACTCAGGCCCGGCGCGGCGGCGGGAGCAACATCCACGACGCTCACGTCGTCGCCCTCCTCCAAGGTTGGGGCCAACAGCGCCAGGACCTCGGCCTCGGCCTCCTGCTGCGTTCGGTCGGGCGCGAACCGGCGGTTGAGGGTGACCGTGGCGACATCAGGCACGACGTTGCCCGCCACACCACCCGAGACCGCGACCGCCTGCAGCGCCTCCCGGTACTCGCAGCCGTCGATGATGGGGCGTCGCTCGACGAAGCCGTCGACGGCCCGGAGCACCAACCCGAGTCGGTGCACTGCGTTGCGACCCATCCACGGACGGGCCGTGTGCGCGCGCAGGCCGTGCAGCGTGACCTCGAGACGCATGGTCCCCTGACACCCGGCCTCGACGTCGCCGCCGGTTGGCTCTCCCAGGATGGCGACGTCGCCGACGAGGAGCTCGGGACGGTCGCGCATGAGATGACCGAGGCCGTTGTGCTCGGCCTGCACCTCCTCTGCCGCGTAGAACACCCAGGTCACGTCCATCGCCGGCTCAGGGACGGTCTCGGCGAGCGCGAGCATCACGGCCAGGCCACCCTTCATGTCCGCGGCACCGAGACCCCACAGCACATCACCTTCGATGCGTGCTGTCGCGTTGCCGTTGACCGGAACGGTGTCGGTGTGGCCGGCGAGCACCAAGCGGGTGCCGCGGCCGAGATGGGTCCGGGCGACGAGGTTGGCGCCAACGCGCTCCACGTCAAGGCGATCGAGCCCTCGGAGCTGCGTCTCGATGTGATCGGTGATCGCACGCTCGTCGTGGCTGACCGATGGGATGTCGACCAGTACGGCCGTGCGGGCGAGAAGATCGAGGCCGGCCATCGATCCAGCCTATGAGAGCGACGGACCGCGGCCGATACGGTTACATCTCGTGACCGACTCTTCCCTTGCGCATGGTGGCGCCACCGGTGCTGGCCTGGCCAGCTGTACCCCTGACGGGCGTGTGCTCGACACGTGGTTCCTGCGTCCGGTCCTGGCGGACTCCCCAGGTCCGTCAGCGACGCACATCCTCGATCCGGAGGCCGCGCTGGCGGTCCTTGGCGGTGACGCCGCCGGATCACTCGGACCAGATCCGGTACGCAACCTCAAGGTGGTGGCGGTCAGCACGGTGATCGAGGACCTCGCCGCGCCTCCCGTCGACACCCACGACGCCTACCTCCGGCTCCACCTGCTCTCGCATCGGTTGGTTCGGCCCAACACGATCAACCTCGAGGGACTGTTCGGTCTGCTCCAGAACGTTGCATGGACGCAGCTCGGCCCGGTCGCCCCCGAGGAGATCGATGCTGCGCGCCTGCGGGCGCGTGCCGCTGGGCTCCCGCTGCTCGTGCACTCGCTCGACAAGTTCCCCCGGATGGTCGACTACGTCATCCCGAGTGGGGTTCGCATTGCCGACTCGGACCGCGTCCGCCTCGGCGCCCACCTCGCGGAGGGAACCACGGTCATGCACGAGGGATTCGTGAACTTCAACGCGGGCACCCTCGGCACCTCGATGGTCGAGGGACGCATCAGCCAGGGCGTGGTGGTAGGCGAGGGCTCCGATCTCGGAGGCGGCGCTTCGGTGGCGGGCACGCTCTCCGGTGGCGGCAAGGAGGTGGTCCGGATCGGCGAGCGCTGCCTCGTCGGGGCCAACGGAGGCACCGGCATCTCGTTGGGCGATGACTGCGTCGTCGAAGCTGGCCTCTACGTCACGCCCGGTACCCGGGTGACGATCCCAGATGGTCAGATCGTGAAGGCAATCGATCTCAGCGGGCAGTCCAACCTGCTGTTCATCCGCAACAGCACCTCAGGGGCGGTCGAGGTGCGGCCCCGAGCCGGAGGCACAGTGACGCTCAATCAGGCCCTCCACGCCAACTGACCGCACTACGCGGGGGCGGCGAGCCGTTCAGCGACGAGGGCGATGCGGTCGTCGGGTTGCACCACGGCCACGCGTACGTGGTCGGCGCCATCGGGCCCGTAGAACTCGCCGGGTGACACCAGTACCCCGCCCTGCTCGACGAGCCGACGGGTGAGCGCCCACGCGTCGCCGTCGGGCGCGGGCGCCCACAGGTAGAACGCGCCCGAGGGCATCGGCGCCTCTACGCCGACTGAGGCCAGCGCGGCCTGCATCGCGCGGAGTCGGCCGTGGTAGCGATCGCGCTGCGCATCGACGTGGCTGTCGTCGCCCCAGGCCGCGATCGCGGCGCTCTGCACCGGGCCAGGAACCATGAGCCCGGCGTGCTTTCGGACCTCCGCGAGATAGTGCACGAGATCCGGATCCCCGGTGTAGAAACCGGCACGGGCGCCGGCGAGGTTGGAGCGCTTGGACAGGGAGTGCACGGCCAGCACTCCGTCGCTGCCGTGCTCGAGGATCGTGCGCGGTGCGCCATCCCAGGTGAACTCCACGTAGCACTCGTCGGAGAGCACGGGAACGCCGTGGGCTCTGCCCCATGCGGCGGCGGCGCCAAGATCGGCAAGGGCGCCGGTGGGGTTGCCGGGCACGTTCACCCAGACACACACCGCTCGGCGCGCATCGGAGTCCTCGATGGCATCCAGTGTTTGATAGGGCACCGCCCGACACCCGGCGAGGGTTGCACCCATGGCATAGGTCGGGTAGCTGATGGACGGGTAGAGCACCGTGTCGAGATCGGGCCGACGGAGGCGCAGCCATTGAGGCAGGCCGGCCACCAGCTCCTTGGTTCCGACGCACGCCGCCACGTCGGCGGGATCGATGTTCACGCCGAGACGCCGGGCCATCCAGCCTGCCGCAGCCTCCCGGTAGGCGGCCGTGCCTACCGACGCCGGATACCCGCGCTCGGCACCTGAGCCGGCGAGCGCCTCGATCACCATCGGCGGAGGCGGATCGCACGGCGTTCCGATGGAAAGGTCCACGAGACCACCCGGCAGGGCGCCGCCGAGCGCCTTCAGGTCGTCGAGCCGGTCGTAGGGATACGGCGGAGGGACGAACGGCAGGCTCACGCGACCACGAACTCCAGGAACTGGCCCAGGGCCGCGTCGTCGAGCCGCACTCGAACCCGCATGGCCTCGTCGTCGGGGAGCTCCACAAGCACCTCACCCTCGCGGTGGATCGCCGCGAGGAGGTCGCCTCGCTCGTAGGGGATGCACAGCTCCACGATCTTGGTCATCGAACGCAGGCGATCTCCGACCGTGTGCAGGAGCCCATCGATCCCATCACCGCGCGCCGCACTCAGTGCGACCGACCCGTCATGGCTCTCGGCCAGGCGAGCCGCCTCACGAGGAGCCAGATCTGACTTGTTGAATGCGAGCAGCTCGGGCACCTCGTCGGCACCGATCTCGCGCAGCACCGTGCGCACGGCATCGATGTTGCCCTCGACGTCGAGCGCCGAGGCGTCGACGACGTGCACGAGCAGATCCGCGTCGGCGGCGACAGCCAGCGTGGACTTGAAGGCCTCCACGAGGTCGTGGGGGAGGTTCCGGATGAACCCGACCGTGTCCGTGAGCAGGACCGGCTCACCGCCGGGAAGATCGAGCCGCCGGGTCGTCGCATCAAGCGTCGCGAACAGCCGATCCTCCACCAGCACCCCCGCGTCAGTGAGTCGATTGAGCAGCGTGGACTTGCCGGCGTTCGTGTAGCCGACGATCGCGACCCGCTGCACCCGACTCCGTCTCTGCGCCTTGCGCTGCGTGCTCCGATGCTTGTCGATCTGACGCAGCTCGGCTTCGAGCTTGTGGATGCGGCGTTGAATGCGACGGCGGTCGACCTCGAGCTGGGTCTCGCCTGGCCCCCTGGTGCCGATGCGGGCGCCGCCCGCGGACATGCCACCAGCCTGCTGCGACAGCGCCGTGCCCTTGCCGCGAATCCGTGGCAGTCGGTACTTGAGCAACGCCAGCTCCACCTGCGCCTTGCCCTCTTGGCTGTGCGCATTCTGCGCAAAGATGTCGAGGATCACCGCGGTGCGGTCGATGGCGGTCCGCCCGAGCAGCTTCTCCAGGTTTCGCTGCTGGCCGGGCGAGAGCTCATTGTCGAACACCACGGTGTCGCAGTCCGTCTCGAGCGCCAGCTCGCGCAGCTCCTCGGCCTTGCCCTTACCGACGTAGGTCGGCGGATCCGGGGCGCGCCGCTTCTGAACGATGCGGCCGACCTCATCCGCTCCAGCCGTGTCCACGAGCAAGGAGAGCTCGTCGAGACCGGCCTCGGTCTCTGCGGCGGTACCCGGCGGCAACGTCACGCCGACGAGAACGATCTTCTCCCTGATCTCGCGTTCGATGAGGCTCATCAGGGCCACGGAGCGTCGAGGACGGCGATCGATGTTGCGTCGCCGGCGAGCAGCACCGGGTCGCCGAGGGTGACCTCGACGGAGCCGCCCGGCATGTGCACGGTCGAGGTGGAGCTGGCCAGCTCCCAGCTGTGCGCCGCAGCGGCGACAGCGCAGGCACCGGTGCCACACGCGAGCGTGGGCCCGACACCCCGCTCGTAGACCACCATGTCCAGACCGCCATCTGTCGCCGGCTGGAACAGCTCGACGTTGGCGCCGCCCTGGATCGCATCGTCGATGCGGGCCCCGATCGCCACCAACTCGTCTCCGTCAGGCAGGTTCGCGCCGCCCCAGTGCAGGACGATGTGCGGGTTTCCCACATCTACATGCACCGCACGCAGCACGTCGCCAGCGACCCACTCGGGCCGTTCCTCCGTGATCTTGGCCGGCCCCATCTCGGCGCTCAGCCGGTGGGATCGCGGGCCGGTGCGCTCGAGCACCGTGACGCGTCGCACCCCCGCGTCGGTGGTGACCGTGAGCACGGGCGGTTCGGCCAATCCGGCCTGGAACACGGCCTGGGCGAGGCAGCGGATGCCATTGCCGCTCATCTCGGCCGGCGATCCGTCGGCGTTGAGCAACCCCATCGTGACGTCCGCACCGTCACGCCCGGCGGTGACTCGCAGCAGGCCGTCGGCACCGATTCCGGTGTGGCGGTCACAGAGCGCGACTGCTTGCTCCGGCGACACCGGATAGATGCCGTCGAGGTCGAGCAGGACGAGGAAGTCGTTGCCCAAGCCGTGGTGCTTCGTGAGCCGCATGTGCGGATCAGCCTACGGCCGCAGCGAGCGAGGTCACGAGGCGATTGTGGTCGGTGGCACCGTCGAGCCATTGGATTCGAGGGTCACGCCCGAACCAACCCCGCTGTCGTCGCGCGAAGCGACGCGTGCGAGCGATGGCTAGCTCGACCGCCGCATCGAGCGAGACATCTCCGGCGAGATGAGCGGCGAGCTCCTTGTAGCCGAGCCCCTGTCGGGCGGTGCGCGACACGCCCCGAGGGTGTGCATGCAGGGTGCGCACCTCGTCCAGGAATCCTGATGCCATCTGCTCGGCGAAGCGGGTGTTGATGCGAGCGGAAAGATCCTCCGAGGTCCTGGTGATCCCAACGAGCGTGAATGCTGAGGCCGGGTGCGCGTCCATGCCCGGGCCATAGCTGGAGAACGGACGGCCGCTGCCGACAGTTACCTCCAGCGCCCGCACGATGCGTCGACGGTTCCCGGCGTCGAGCCGGGATGCGGCGACCGGATCAAGCTCGACCAGCCGCCCATGGAGGGCCGCCGTGTCGGGCTCATCGTCGAGGGCGGCCCGGGCCCCCGGATATTGCCCGGGAATGTCGAGGTCATCGACTACGGCCTGGAGGTAGAGACCTGTGCCGCCCACCAGCAGGGCCCGCCCGCCTCGGGCTTCGATGCCCTCGATCACCGAGCGCGCCGTGCGCTGGAACCAGGCCACGGTGCCGTCCTCCCATGGATCGAGGAGATCGATCAGATGGTGTGGCACCGCGGCCTGTTCGATGTCGGTCGGCTTGGCGGTTCCGATGTCCATGCCCCGATACACCTGCATCGAATCGACCGACACGAGCTCCCAGGCGTCGTCCGCCGATGCCAGCGAGAGGGCGAGTGCTGACTTGCCCGAGGCCGTGGCCCCCACCAACGCCGCGTGGCGCCCCGGGGACCTCATGAGCCCCACACGGCCCCAGTCACCCGACCAGGAGCGGTAGCCGCGTCCGGTGCGTCGCTGCCGCGATGATCTCGACGAAGTCGCCTCGAAGGTGGTGTGGCGCAGCTGCCGTGATCCGAACCGTCGCATATGTACCAGGGCGAATGCGGTCGGAAGTGAAGTGGACGAGCTTGTTCTGGCGGGTCCGTCCGGCGAGCACAGTCGGGTCCTTTCGAGACGGACCTTCGACAAGGACCTCCTCCACGCGGCCGATCCGTGCTTCATGGCAGGCGAGTCCCGATCGGTCGACCACGATCTTGAGTCGTTCGAAGCGCTCGGCCACCACGTCTGGGGAGATGAACTCGTTGACCCGCTCTGCGGCTTCGGTGCCGGGGCGGGGACTGAAGATGAACGTGTAGGCACTGTCGTACCGAGCCTCGGCGACGACTTCCAGCGTACGCTCGAAGTCATCATCGGTCTCCCCGGGGAAGCCCACGATGATGTCGGTGGTGACGGCAAGGTCGGGGATGGCTGCACGGGCCGCGGCGAGCCGCTCGAGGTACCGCTCGGCGGTGTAGCCACGATGCATCGCGGCGAGCACGCGATCGCTGCCGGACTGCAGCGGCAGGTGGAGGTGCTCGCACATCTCTGGCGTCTCAGCCATGGCTGCGATCGTCTCGGGGCGAAGGTCCTTCGGGTGCGGGCTCGTGTAGCGGATGCGACGGAGGCCCTCGACCGATCCGACCGCGCGGATGAGCTCGCCGAACATCGGCCGGATCTTTGTGTCCGCCCCGTCCTGGCGAGCCGCGAGGGCGAGGTCGCGTCCGTAGCTGTTGACGTTCTGGCCGAGCAGGGTCACCTCGCTGACGCCGTCGGCCGCCGCACTGCTGACCTCACCGACGATGTCATCGAACGGACGGCTGATCTCCTTGCCTCGCACCGCCGGGACGATGCAGAAGGCGCACGAGTTGTCGCAGCCGATCTGGATCGTGACCCACGCTGACCATGGGACCTCGCGCCGCACCGGAAGGGCCGACGGGAACGTGTCGCGGTCTTCGGCGACGGTCTCCTCGAGGATCTCGACGATCGACCCGCCTTCGGCGCGGGATTCGCGGAGCAGCTCGGCGGCGCGGTGCACGTTGTGAGTGCCGAACACCACGTCGACATACCCGGCACGCGCCACGACACCGTCGCGATCCTTCTGAGCCAGGCAACCGCCCACCATGATCTGCATGTCGGGGCGTCGGTCCTTGACGGACTTCAGGTGGCCGAGGGTGCCGTAGAGCTTGTTGTCGGCGTTCTCCCGGATGCAGCACGTGTTGAGCACCACGACGTCGGCATCGTCAACGCCTGCGGCCGGTACCAGCCCGTCTGCCTCCAGGAGCCCGGCGATTCGTTCGGAGTCGTGCTCGTTCATCTGGCACCCAAAGGTGCGGACAAAGAAGCGGCGCGGCTCGGTCACGTCGGACAGCGTACGGCCGCGTGCTGGCGTCCCCCCAGCCGGGGCGCTACGAACGGGCGGCGGCGGGATCGACCGACACGAACTCGGCCAGCGCGTCGACGTCGATGATCTCGTCGGGGATGACCACATCTGCCTCGATCGGGCGACGCAGACGATCCTCGATCACCAAGCGAATGGCCGTGCGCCGTTCACCCTCGATCTCGATGTCCGCAAAGGTGGGCACGCAGACGAGGTCGATGCCGCCGGCCGCGACGTAGCCCCGAGCGATGGCTACTGCCTTGATGGCCTGATTGAGCGCGCCAGCACCGACCACCTGGACCTCGACCACGCCCTGCTGCCGCAGAACGCCCGCCATGGCCCCAGCGACCGAGTTCGGGTTCGACTTGGTCGATACCTTGAGCTGCTCCATCCTTGGGTTTGTTCGACGAGCTGGCTGGGGATCCCTCCTACCGAATCCGCCGATTTCGTGCGGATCCGGACAGAGCAGCTAGTCGCTCAGGGTGATGGGCAGGTCATCAGCGTCGACCTCGACGACCACGTCACCACCCTCCGTGACCTCAGCGCTGTCTCCGAGGCCCATCATCGTGCGGATCCGCTCGGAGATGTCGATCATGATCTCCGGGTTGTCGATGAGGAACTGCTTGGCGTTCTCCCGGCCCTGGCCGAGCTGCTCACCGTCGTAGGTGTACCAAGCCCCGGACTTCTTCACGATCTCATTCTCGACACCGATGTCCAGCACACCGCCTTCGCGGCTCACTCCCTTGCCGTACATGATGTCGAACTCGGCCTGCCGGAAGGGCGGGGCGCACTTGTTCTTCACGACCTTCACCCGGGTGCGGTTGCCGACCACCTCGACGCCGTCCTTGATGGATTCGATGCGTCGGATGTCGAGCCGAACCGAGCTGTAGAACTTCAGCGCCCGACCACCCGGCGTGG
>JBBDWQ010000007.1:0-1194 GCA_040902805.1 Acidimicrobiales bacterium | reverse complement strand
CGTACTCCTTGCGGTCGGCGAACCAACGCGACTTCCACTCGGTGGTGACACCGAGCCGGAACCCATACGGGTTGACCTTCTGACCCATTACTTCTGCTCCTCTCCCGAGGCATCCGCCTCGGGATCGTCTGTTTGTGCATCAAGGGGGGCGTCGCCCCCCTTTGCATAACCCCCCGTTGCATCCGCCGCCTCCGGCTCGGATGCAGCGGCCTCATCGGTCGCGGGGGCTGCGTCAGGGATTTCCAGGTCAGCGACTTCGTCAGTCACATCGTCGTGATCGTGGTCGTGACCCTCGTGGTCGTGACCCTCGTGGTCGTGACCCTCGTGGTCGTGACCCTCGTGGTCGTGCTCTTCCGCAGCGGCACGGGCTTCGGCGGCGGCCTTGCTCTTGGCCACGCGGGCACGGCGGGCCTCAGCGGCGTCGCGGCGCACGCCACCACGGCCGACGGCGGCATCGGTACGGGCCCGGCGCTGCTCGAGCAGCTTGGCGTCCATGCGGCTCACGATCACCGTGATGTGGCAGGAGCGCTTGCGAATGCGGGTGGCGCGGCCACGGGCACGGGGTCGCCAGCGCTTGAGCGTCGGCCCCTCATCGGCGTAGCAAGCCGATACGTAGAGCTCGTTGGGGTCGATCTCGTCGTTGTGCTCCGCGTTGGCCACGGCTGCGTTGAGGACCTTGCGGATCTCCGCCGCCACGGCGCGGTCGGTGAACTCGAGGACCCCATCGGCGTCGTCGACATGCAGGCCGCGGATGTTGTCGAGGACTTCGCGGGCCTTGTAGGCCGACACCCGGAGGTGGCGGACCTGCGCGCGGGTGCCGGGGCGCTCGTTGGTCTTGGTGCCGAATGCCATCAGCGTCGGCCTCGCGCTTGCTTCTCCATGCCCGCGTGGAACTTGAAGGTGCGGGTGGGCGAGAACTCGCCGAGCTTGTGTCCAACCATCGCCTCGGTGACGTACACCGGAACGTGCTTGCGGCCGTCGTGCACGGCGATGGTGTGGCCCACCATCTCCGGGATGACCGTCGAACGGCGGCTCCACGTCTTGATGACCTTCTTCTCGCCCTTCTGGTTGAGCGCGTCCACCTTCTTGAGGAGGTGGTCGTCGACAAAGGGGCCCTTCTTCAGACTGCGGGGCATGGTTCCTACCTCCGGCTGCCGCGCGTACGGCGCCGGCGAACGATGAGCTTCTGGGACG
>JBBDWQ010000006.1:0-46128 GCA_040902805.1 Acidimicrobiales bacterium | reverse complement strand
GCGCGCTAACCAAACTGCGCCACGGCCCGGGATGGGTCAGTGACCGTACCAGACGCCCCTGGTCGCCTCGCCATCCCGGACGGGCTCAGAGGTGATGGCCCACCCAGACGATTCCCTGAAGGAGCCGGTAGCTCAGATAGACACCGGTGACCGCGATCAGCACCTTGAAGTGCCAGGGCGCGCCCGCGGGCCCGGCCGCTTCTGCTCCAGGCTCCCCCAGCGCTCGGCCGCACGTCGGGCAGGACCCATCGGGCGTGAGGCTGTTGGGGTTGTAGAAGCGGTCGCAGGACTCGCACCAGGGCACGACCGTCAGCGTTCCTCACCGGGGCTGGCGTCGGCCAGTCGAGTGCGCGGTCCCGAATGGGCGACGGGGCTGGGAAGGTCTCGGCCGACGAGATCCCGGGCGAGGTGGGCAGCAGTGACGACACCCTCGACGTCGATCCCTGTATGCACCTCGAGATCGTCAAGCATGGCCACGAGACCCTCGGTGGCGAGGTTGCCGGCCGAACCCGCTGCGAACGGAGAGCCACCCAGCCCGCCCACCGATGTATCGAACCTCGTGACGCCCAGCGCCAGACCGGCATAGGCGCACACGAGAGCCGTCCCGCGTGTCTCGTGCAGGTGTAGGCCGATGTCGAGGCCGACTGCGTCAACGACGTCACCGATCCGCCGCGGAGTGGCCATGCCGGTGGTGTCGGCGCAGGTCACCGAAACGCAGCCAGCGTCGCGCAGGCGGTGCGCCAGATCCGCCACTGCAGCCGGCAGCACCTCCCCTTCGTAGGGGGAGCCGAACGCGCAGCTCAAGACCGCGTCGACCGGGATCCGTCCGGCCATCGAACAGATCTCGGCGATCTCAGCCGTCGAGTCAGCGGTGCTCATGTGGACGTTGCGCTGGTTATAGGTCTCGCTCAAGGAGATGGTCACGCTCAGCTCGTCGACGTCGCAGGTCAGGGCCAGCTCGGCGCCCCGCACATTCGGTACCAGGGCCGTGTAGCGCAGGCCCTCGAGGCGTGGCACGGCGGTGAGCACCTCCGCCGCACTTGCCATCGCGGGCACAGCCCTCGGCGACACGAACGCCACCGCCTCGATCCTCCGTACGCCGGCTGCGACGAGTGCCTCGATGAGTCGGACCCGATCACCGATTGACTGTGGCGCTTCCGGTTGGAGCCCATCGCGCGGTCCCACATCGCGGATCACCACCGCATGCGGGAGGACGGGCAGCACCGAGGTCATACGGGCGGCACGCCGTGCCGGCGATCGGAGAAGGAGCGGTCCTTTCCCTCGGCAATGCCGTAACGCCGGATCAGCTCGCCTCGCAGATCTCCGAAGTCGACGACGGCATCGACAATCAGCTCCGAGGCCAAGCGATAGAGGTCCACGTCCTCCTCATAGAGCTTGCGCTCCTGGGCCACGAACGCATCCCGCTCAGCAGGGTCCGACATTGCCGCGATCTTGTTCGCGTAGACGGCGTTGATCGCAGCCTCGGGGCCCATCACAGCGATCTTCGCGCTCGGCAGAGCGATGGTCGCCTCTGGCGCGAACGCGGGACCGGACATGGCGTAGAGCCCCGCTCCGTAGGCCTTGCGCACGATCACCGAGATCTTGGGCACGGTGGCCTCGCTCACGGCGGTCACCATCTTGGCGCCGTGACGGATGATCCCCTGGCGCTCCACCTGACTGCCGATCATGAACCCGGGCACGTCGGCCAGGAAGAGCAGCGGCACGTTGAAGGCGTCGCACCACCAGATGAACCGTGCCGCCTTGTCGGCCGAGTCGACGAACAGCGCGCCACCGAGGGCCATCGGGTTGTTGGCGACCACCCCGATCGGTTTGCCGTCGAGCAGTCCGAAACCGATGATCAGCTCAGGGGCAAAGAGCGGCTTCACCTCGAAGAAGCTCTCAGCGTCGATGATCGAGTCGATCACCACATGCATGTCGTAGCCCTGCGTGTCCACCACCGGCACCATCGACGCGTCCAGCGTTGTGGCCGGCGGCGCCGACTCGTACACCGGAGGAGCGTCGCGCCACCTACGAGGCAGGTATCCGAGAACCGCCTTGGCCTGATCGATGGCATCAGCGTCGTCGATGGCGAGGTTGTCGCCACAGCCCGACACGGTGGCGTGCATCCGTGCGCCACCCATCTCTTCAAGGGTCGTCTGCTCGCCGATCACCATCTCTGCCATCCGAGGCGAGCCGAGGTACATCGATGCGTTGCCCTCGACCATGATCACGATGTCGCAGAACGACGGAATGTACGCACCACCCGCCGCCGACGGCCCGAACAGGCAGCAGATCTGGGGCACCAGACCAGAGAGCTTCACCTGGTTGTAGAAGATGCGGCCGGCGCCGCGCCGACCCGGGAAGAGCTCGACCTGGTCAGTCAGTCGGGCCCCCGCGGAGTCGACCAGCCAGAAGACCGGCAGCTCGTTGGCGAGCGCGTGCTCGGTGAGCCGGACGATCTTCTCGACCGTTCGAGCTCCCCACGATCCCGCCTTGACCGTCGGGTCGTTGGCCATGACACACACAGCACGACCGTCGACGCGCCCAGCTCCGGTGACGACGCCGTCAGCGGGAAGATCAGTAGCCGCTGAGTTTGCGAGCAAGGCGTCCTCCACGAAGGAGCGCTCGTCGAGGAGCAAGTTGAGTCGGTCGCGAACGAAGAGCTTCCCCTGCTTGGCGAGCTTTTCGGCACCGGTGTGCAGGTTGCCGGCTTCGGCTCGCCGGACGCGCTGCTCGAGCTCAGGGTCGGGCTGACTCACGGGGCTCACCGCCGTCGGATGGCAAGGATGGCGACATCGTCAGTCATCGGCTCGGTGGCGAAGTCGCGTGCTGCTTCGATCAGCGCTTTGCACAGCACGTCCGGAGCGACACCCGGGTCCTTGCGCAAGGTGTTGGCCACCCGATCCTCACCAAAGAGCTGGTCACCCGCCCGAGCCTCCGCCAGACCGTCGGTGTAGAGCAGCAGCAGATCGCCCTCGTCGAGGGGTATCTCCCGGCTCGTGTACTGACCGTCGGGATCGAGCATCAGCAGTGGTCCGGTGGCGCGCAGCCCTCGGACCTCCTTGTCATGCCACAGCCAACCAGCAGGATGGCCCGCGGACGCGACCCGCAGCGTGGCCGCCTTGGTGTCGAAGACGACGACGCAGATAGAGATGAACTCCTCCACTCGCGCCAGCGATGACATCTGCCGGTTCAGCTCTTCGAGCGCCTGTGCAGGATCGCGGAACTGTCGGAGGAACACGCGCAACAGGTACTTGGCCTGGAAGGCCGTGATCGACGGCTCAATGCCGTGACCGGTCACGTCGCCGATCACCGCGGCGATCCGCGTCGGCGAAACCCGGAAGACGTCATAGAAGTCCCCCGCCATGAGCCCGGTACCCGCCTGGTACACCCGGCCAAGCTCAAAGCCCTCGAAGTCCGGCAGCTCCTCTGGCGCCAGGCGGGCAGCCCAACGGCGCGGCGCCAGCTCCTCCTGCGACAGAACTTCCTCAGCGCGGCGCTCGAGCAGGCTGCGGTCCTCCGCCAGGCGGGCCTCACGCCGGAAGTCGCGCCCGAACACCAGCGAGAGTCCTACTGGTATGAGAATGAACGTGAAGACGTAGTCAGAACGTCGCCCATCCCATGACGCGGCCACTGCCGAGGCCACGGCCACCACCGCATAGAGCGTGACGGTGTGCAGCTCCTTGCGATACGCGGAGCGAGCGAGGACAGTGGCGTCAGCAGTCGGTCCGAACTCGTCTTCGATCCGTTGCCACACGCGCAGGAAGCGCTGGGCAGATCTGCCCCACACGAGGGCGGCCGCGAGGGCTGCGACCGCGACGACGGCCAGGATGGGCTTGTCCATGTCTGCGTAGATCGTACTGGCCCGTCAGCACGCCCGGCCGCAGCGCGTCCAGATGCCCTAGATGCCGGGAATACCGGTGCGCTCGCCGGTCCACGCCGAGACGTCCACCCCGAGCTGCTTCATGCCCATGATCACCGCCTTGGGATTGAGCATTGCCGGAGCCCAGTCGTAGTCCCACATGCGCTCGTCGCCCGTGGCCCGGACGAACTGAGCGGCCTGGTCAATGGTGAGCAGAACCCCCCGGCGGCCGACGATGCGCTCGAAGCGGTCCGCATGGTCCGCGTCGCGCACGAAGTTCATCGAGTCGCACTGGTGGACGATGTCGTCGTTGTTCCAGTCCCAGGGACTGGTGCTGATGTGGATGAGCACACCCTCGGGGGCGGTGACCACCCCGTCGGTCGCGGTCAGGTCGATCGGTCCCAGGCAGCACGCGCAGTAGGTCCGCAGGGTCAGCGTCTTGCCTGCGAACGGTGGCATCCTCGACACCGCCACCGATTCGAGGGCACACCCCGCGTAGGAGTGGAACGCCCCATCGATCCACACCTCGACCTGGCTCGGGTAGCTGGAAAACGGCTGGAACTTCAGCAGGTTGATGTTCTGCGCGTCCTGGTCGACCACACAGACGATGCCGAGCTGCAGCTCCTTGTAGGCCTGCACGATCTGACGGCGATCGAGGTCGGTCCCCTCGCGAACAGCCCTCAGGTTCGGTCCTCGGCCGGTGGCGCACCAGTGCTCGTACACGAAGGCACGAAGCCGCTTGGCCTCGTCGGAGAACTCGAAGGCGGGAACATCCTGGGGCACAGATGGGAGTTTGACACCCACCACTGGGCCGCCGACGGATCGGTAGCGTAGCTCGGATGGCAACGATCGATGTGGAGCGAGCGCGCGCCATGACCCCGGGCTGCGAGCAGGTGCTCCACCTCGACCATGCAGGTTCGTCGCTCATGAGTCGGTCGGTGGTCGACGCGATCACCGGTCACGTGCGACGGGAGGCTGAGATCGGCGCCTACCGGGCCGCCGCTGAGGCGACGAGTGCCCTGACCGACACTTACGAGGGCGTCGCTCGCCTCCTGGGCTGTGCCGTCGACGAGGTGGCCTTGCTCGACTCCTCCACCCGGGGCTGGACGTCCGCGGTGTACGCCCTGCCGCTGACCCGAGGCGCCCAGGTCATCACGACGCGCAGCGAGTACGGATCCAACGCCATCGCCCTGCTCCACCTCCGGAAGCGCACCGGTTGCGAGCTGGTCCTGATCGACGACGACGACGACGGATCGGTCGACCTGGCTGCCTTGGAACACGCACTCGAGCACGGACCAACCGGCTTTGTCTCGCTCACCCACGTTCCGACCCAGAGCGGCCTTGTCAACCCCGCGGCCGCGGTCGGACGGCTGTGTCGGGACGCCGGAGCCATCTTCGTGTTGGACGCCTGCCAGTCCGCCGGGCAGCTCCCGCTCGACGTGGCCGATCTCGGATGTCATGTCCTGAGTGCCACAGGGCGCAAGTTCTTGCGGGGGCCGCGGGGCACGGGCTTCTTGTACGTCGAGCGTTCGCTTTCCCAACAGCTCGAGCCCACGGTGCTCGACATGTTCTCAGCGACATGGGTCGAGCCCGATCGCTACGTGGTTCGGGCCGATACCCGGCGCTTCGAGCTCTGGGAGTCGGACATCGCCGCACGCATCGGCCTCGGCGTGGCGGTCAAGGAGGCGCTCGACTGGGGCCTCGATGCCATCGCCGAGCACAATGCGCGACTCGCCACCGACCTCCGCTCCCGACTAGCGGCGATCGAGGGGGTGACCGTCCGCGACCGCGGGCGCGACCTGTGTGCGATCACGACGTTCACCGTTGCCGACGCACCCGCGCAACAGATCGCCGATCGGCTTCAGGAGCAAGGAGCGAACGTGTCCGTGTCGGTGGCGACGAGCGCCCAGTACGACCTCCCACACCGAGGCCTCGAAGCAGTCGTGCGGGCCAGCGTCCACTACCTGACCACGAACGACGAACTCGAGCGCTTCGCGACCATGGTCACCGATGTCGTCTAACGCTGTCGTACCCGCATCTTGATCGGCGTCGAGCCGAGGTCGAAGTCCTCGCGCAGCCTGCGCTCGAGGTACCGCAAGTAGGTCGCCGGAACCTCTCGGTTCGCGAACAGCGTGAACGTCGGCGGATCGGTTGCTGCCTGGGTGGCGTAGAGGACCTTCACGCCATGGGGGCCAGGCTGGGCTTGCTGCGCGGCCCGGATCACCTCGTTGACCCGTCGAGTCGGCACTCGGCGGTGGTAGTCCTCGATGCTCATCGACAGCGCCGGCAGCAGCTTGTGCACGCCCTTGCCGCTGAGCGCAGAGATCTTGAGCACCGGTGCCTCACCGATGAAGCGAAGCTTCTGCTCCACCTGCCAGTCGAGATCAGTGCGGGCTTCGGCGTCGGTGAGCAGCTCGTGCTTGTTGAGCAGGACGACGAGGGGACTTCCAGCAGCGTCGATTCGTTCGGCTAGTCGCTGATCCTGAGCGGTGACTCCGACCGTGGAATCGATGATCAGCAGCGCGACATCCGACTGATCGACTGCCTGGAGGGCACGCACGAGCGAGTAGTACTCCGTACCCTCTGCGATCTTCGCCTTGCGGCGCATTCCAGCCGTGTCAACGAACCGGATCGGCCCTTCGTCGGTTTCGACGATCGTGTCGATCGTGTCGCGTGTGGTGCCGGGCATGTCGTGCACGACGGCCCGCTCCTCGCCGATCAGCCGATTGAACAGCGTCGACTTACCGACATTCGGGCGGCCGACCAGCGCCACCGAGAAGACTCGAGCCGGCTCCTCCTCGTCACCATCGACAGGCTCGTCCACCGGAACTGGCTCCGGTGTGGGCAACAGCTCCACCAGGCGGTCGAGCACCTCACCGGATCCACGACCATGGAGCGCACTGATCGCCATGGGGTCCCCGAGGCCGAGCGACATCGCCTCCCAGATCAAGCCCTCTCGCCCCACGTCATCCACCTTGTTGACGACGACAAGAACCTTTCCGCGGGCGATGCGGCGTATCACCTCGCCTACCCGCGCGTCCTCCTCGGTGACGCCCGTGACGGCATCGAGGACCAGCAGGATGGCGTCGGCTTCACGAATGGCTTGCTCGCTCTGGCGACTGACCTTGGCATCGAGATCGTCGCCACCGGGCATCCATCCGCCGGTGTCGATGAGGCGGAACTCGACGCCAAGCCAGTCGGCGTCGACCTCCTTGCGATCCCGCGTCACACCCGGCTTCTCCTCCACGATGGCGACCCGCTTGCCGACGATGCGGTTGACCAAGGTGGACTTGCCCACATTCGGCCGCCCAACGATGGCGACGGTGGGAAGCTCGCTGGCGGTCATCGGGCTCGCTCCAAGGTGCGGGTGGAATCTCCCAGCGCGGCCCGCAGCGCGTGGCCGTCGGTCGGAATGACCTCCACTGGTCGTGGCAGGTCACCTGGCGAGCCCCCATCGAGAAACCCACCGTTCGACAGGCAGACATCGGGAAGCAGGTAGCGGTGGCCCGTGGGCTCCTTCGCGAGTGTGCGGGCCAGGTCCTCCCCCACCATCAGACCCGTGACCCCAGTCGTACCGCCGAAGAACTCATTGGTGACGGTGATCACACGTACGTCGTCACGACCAAGTCTGGCGATCAGTGGACCGAGCACCTGGGCGCCGTACGGACCAGTCAGGATCCCGATCGGAGCATGACGCGATGGCCGCACCTGCAGAAGCTGGTCGGGGGTGGCCCGCGTCCCCCTGTAGGGCTCGTAGTCGGCGTCGCGGGATGTGCTGCGGTCGACCGGTGCGGCATCGCCGCCATCGGCCCAGGCGAAGAACCCGTCCTGCTTGCCGGTGGCGTCGTCCTTCTGGCCGAACAGCTCCAGCTCGAGCGTACGAGCCATGCCGATGCCATCCTCGTGCATCGGAAATCCCTCGTAAGAGTCGACGGGCGGGAACGGACGCCCGGCCAGCAGGTAGTACTCGTCGCCCGCGAACACCAGACGTCGTCCCAGCACAGCGAGGAACACGTCTTGCCAGTCCTCTACGGCATCGACGACCACTTGGGCCTCGGCGAGGGTGTGCGGGCGCATACGGCTCTCGGCGTTGAACTTCGAGATGCCCAGCGGAACCACGCACAGGGACGCCAGCTCAGGGAACCTGTCGAGCACGCCAGCAAGGGTGTCGTCGAGCACTCGGCCATCGTTGATTCCGGGGCACACGACGACCTGGCCGTGGACCTCGATGTCGTGGTCGAGCAGCGCTCGCAGCCAGCGCAAGCTCGTGGCGCCGCGTCGGTTGCGCAGCATCTCCGAGCGCACCTCGGGATCAGTGGCATGGATCGACACGTGAATTGGACTCAGTCGCTCTGTCACCACCCGCTCGAGATCCGCCTCCGTGAATCGGGTCAAGGTGGTGAAGTTCCCGTAGAGGAAGCTGAGGCGGTAGTCATCGTCCTTCAGGTAGAGGCTCTTCCGAAGGCCCGGGGGCAACTGGTAGATGAAGCAGAACTCGCAGTGGTTGTCACAGGTACGCACCTGATCGAACAGTGCCGAGTGGACCTCCACTCCGAGGGGCTCGCCGGCCCGCTTGTCCACCTCGACCTGCAGCTCGAGGCCACCACGACGCAGCTCGAGCACCGGGTCGGGCTCGTCGACCAGGAAGCGCCACTCAATGATGTCTCTGGGGACCTGACCGTCGATCGAGGTGACCTCGTCACCCACCTCCACCCCGGCGCTCGCTGCGGGCGACGCCGGCGCGACAGCAAGGACTCGGGGTGCGGACATCGGTCCAGGCTACGGGCCGCAGACCTGCCGACCGCAGTCCGGCTCGAGGTGCCTGGCCGGTAGCGTGAACCGGATGGCTGTCGACAAGGTGCTCCTCGCCGCCCCTCGGGGGTTCTGTGCTGGGGTGGAGATGGCGATCAAGGCCCTCGCATGGATGGTGCGAGCGTTCGAGCCGCCCGTGTACTGCTACCACGAGATCGTCCACAACCAGCTCGTCGTCGACCGCTTCCGCGATCTTGGTGTGGTGTTCGTCGACGACATCGCCGAGGTGCCTCCCGGTCGGCCCATCATGCTCTCGGCGCATGGCTCCGCGCCTGAGGTCGTCGCGGCGGCGCGGGCCAGCGGCGGGTACGTGGTCGACGCCGTCTGTCCCCTCGTCACCAAGGTCCACCATGAGGTGAAGACCCGCGCCGGGAAGGGGTACCAGATCGTCTATGTCGGCCATGAGGGTCACGAAGAGGCCGTCGGCACGATGGCAGTCGCTCCGGAATCGATCCACCGAGTGGAGTCGATCGATGAGGTGGACGCGCTGCCGGCATTTGCTGAGCCGGTCGCGTTGCTCGCGCAGACGACCCTGTCCCATCGAGATTGGGCCGCCGTGGCCGAACGCACTGCCGAACGGTTCCCTGATGTGTGGACCCCGGGCAGGAGTGACCTGTGCTTCGCCACCACCAACCGGCAATCAGCCCTTGGCGCCATCGCCGAGCGATGCGACGCGGTCGTCGTGATCGGTTCCGCCAACTCGTCCAACACGCGAGCGCTCGAGCGCCTGGCGCGTGAATCCGGGGCTCCCCAGGTGTTCCGCGTGAACGGGCCAGACGAGCTGCCGAGCGGACTGCACGGCATCGTCGGCGTCACTGCTGGCGCCTCGGCACCCGAGGACGTGGTCAAGGCGGTCATCGATCACCTCGCGCCAACCAACGGCGTGGATGAGATCAGGATCACCGATGAGGACGAATACTTCCCCCCACCCAGGGAGCTGCGCGACCTGCTCACTGCCGTCGACGTCCTAGCCACGTTCGGCGTGGGGGCAAGCGTGGCCGACCGGCCCGGTCTCCTCGACCGGAACCTCCGCGCGAGCGACGTCCTGGCCGCACTCTGACCTAGCCTGGGACCATGACGGCAACAAGCTTCACCAGCATGGACACCTCCACGGCCGAGCAGTGGGCCGTGATCGGAGTCGAGACAGCGAAGAACCAGAGTCGGGTTGCTGACCGGGTACTCGGGATGCTGCGATCGCTCAGCGATATCACGGACGGCTTTGCCACCGACCAGCTCACCCACTGCTTGCAGACGGCGACGCTCGCCGAGCGGGCCGGAGCCGACGACGAGGTCGTCGTCGCGAGCTTGTGCCACGACATCGGCAAGGCGGTAAGCGTCCCCGGCCACCCCGAGATCGCGGCGTCGATCCTCCGGCCCTACGTGCGTCCGGAGGTGCACACGATGATCCTCGTTCATCAGGACTTCCAGGGACGTCACTACTACGGACACTTTGGCGGCGACCCTGACGCCCGGGAGAAGCACCGAGCCGACCTCACCGATGAGGAGTGGCGACTCGCGGAGCAGTTCGCGGATGAGTGGGACCAGAAGGCCTTCGACCCCGACTACGACACGCTGCCGCTAGAGCACTTCGAGTCCAAGGTGCGCGAGGTGTTCGCCAGCGCAAACATGTTCCAGTCAACGAGCACCGGGAAGCGCTACAGCAACAGCTGAGCTTCGTCGGCCGTAGTCAACGCTCGTTGACGCGACCGGCCAAGACCTGGGCTTCGTCGAACAGCTGCTGGAGCGTCGATTGCAGTTCACGGGTCACGCCACCCACCGCGCTGCGCGGCATGCGCCCGCCCTCGGTCGGCGCCGGGGCCGCGATCGGGGCGCCGACGAGGAGCACCAGCTTGGACGGCCGCGGCAGCTTCGTGCCGATGGGCATCATCGCCTCGCTGCCGCCGATGCCGACGGGCACGATCGGCACCCCGGCCTTCGCCGCGACATAGGCGGTGCCATCGAAGAGCTCCTGGACGGTTGGGCCCTCCTGGCGCGCCCCTTCTGGGAACATCACCAGCGGGCTGCCTCCGGCCACGATGTCCAGGCACGCCTTGAGCGCATCACGATCAGCGGTGCCGCGATGGACGGGGAAGGCCCCCAACATCGAGCAAAACCGACCCAGCGGCTTCGACTTCCAGATGCTGTCCTTGCCCATGTACCGCATTGGTCGCGCGGTCACGAGCGACGCGAGTGCGAAATCGACGTTGCTCCGATGCACTGGCGCCAGCACGAATGGGCCCTCCGTAGGGATGTTGTCGCCGCCCACGACTCGCACCCGCCCGAACAGCTTGAACAACGCCAGAAGCAAGCCGCGCACCAGCGCGTAGGACACTCGGGTTCCGCGGGTGGGGGCTCCCGTCCAGATCTCGATGTCGTCCCCTGGGCGGGGTTCAACCATCACCGCCTCCGATGCGGTCCGCGATCACATCGATGATCTCCGCAACTGTCATGCCGGTTGTGTCGATCACAAACGCATCCCGGGCCTCGGTGAGGGGCGATGCCGCACGACCCTGGTCCAGCTCGTCCCGCCGGGCGAGGTCCGCGGCGACCGTCTCGTAGTCGAGGTCGGAGACCTCCTGGGCCCGCCGCTGCGCTCGTACCGCCGGGTCAGCGGTGAGGTACACCTTGAGCTCCGCGTCCGGGAACACCACCGTGCCGATGTCCCGACCCTCGAGCACGCCGCCATCGCGCTCCGCCACCCACGCCCGCTGACGACGAACCATGGCGGTCCGAACCAGCGGGTTGGCGGCGACGATGCTCACCGTCCGACTGACCTCTGGCCCACGGATGGCCGCCGTGGCCTCGATCCCGTCCACCCACACCTCGACGGCAGTCAGATCGATCTGCACGCCGTCCGCGAGCTCGCCGACGACCGGTGCGTCGCGGGGGTCGATGCCACGCTGGAGCACAGCAAAGGTGACCGAGCGGTACATCGCTCCGGTGTCGAGGTAGTCGAGACCCAGGCGGCCGGCGAGGGCTTTCGCCACGGTTGACTTGCCGGAGCCCGCTGGTCCGTCGATCGCGATCACTCGCATGCGCGCACAGTCCTCACGAGGGCAGGACCCTACCCGGGTGCCGAAGACCGTCGAGCATGCCCCAGTAGCCAGGAAAGGTCTTGGACACGCACCCGGGGTCGGAGATCGTGATGCCAGGCGCTCGCGCACCTAGCAGGGCGAAGGCCATCGCCATGCGGTGGTCGTCGTAGGTCTCGATCTGGGCCGGCTGGACGACCCCGGGCCGCACGACGAACCCATCGGCTTCCTCCTCCGCCTGAATTCCCGCACGGCGCAGCTCGGTGACGACGGCGCGAACACGGTCAGTCTCCTTCCCGCGGATGAACCCGATGCCGGTCACGCGGGTCGGTCCATCCGCGAACGCGGCCACGACCGCGAGGGTTTGGGCCGTATCGGAGATCTGTGCGAGGTCGGCCTCGATCCCATGCAGGCGGCCCGTACCCGTCACCGTCGTGTGGGTGGCCGTTCGTTCCACCGTGGCACCCATCTGTCGCAGCAGGTCGACGAAGGCGAGATCTCCCTGAAGGGACGCCGAGCCGAGACCGTCGACCTGGACGCGCCCACCGACGATGGCGGCCGCCGCGAAGGCGTAGGAGGCGGCACTGGCGTCGGGCTCGATCGTGTAATCGGTGCCGCGATACCTCTGCGGACTGATCGTCCACAGGTCGTCGTCAGGGTGCGCAACCGCCGCCTCGAACGCTGACATGACCGCCACAGTCATGTCAGCGTACGGGCGGGACACGAGATCACCCAGGAGCCGGACCTCGAGCCCGTCGGGCATGGCTGGCCCGGCCAGGAGCAGACCCGACAGGAACTGGCTCGACACGTCTCCGGCCATGGCGACGACACCACCTCGCAGCGAACCGCCCTCGACCTCGACTGGCAGATGCCCGGGAGCCCCGACCTCACGAACGCTTGCTCCTAGGGTGCGCAGCGCCGCCAACGCTGGCTCCATCGGCCGTTCGCGGAGGCGAAGAGCACCGTCAACGCGCCGGATCCCTTCGCCGAGCGCGGCCAGCGGCAGGAGAAAGCGGCTCGTAGTCCCCGACATGCGAGCGTCGATCATCGCCACATCGCCCCCCGGGTGACCGCTGCAGCCCGTCACCGCAATGCGATCGTTCGCCCAATCAGCTGTCACCTGGACGCCGAGAGCAACGAGACCATCGACCATGGCCTCGGTGTCGTCCGCGCGCAGCGCGCCGTTGAGCACGCTGTCGCCAGCGGCGAGGCCGGCGCACACCAGCGCACGGTTGGTGATGCTCTTCGATCCGGGCAAGACGACCACGGCGTCAAGCGGACCGGAAATCGGTTCGATGTCGAGCGACTCCGCTGCAGACATGCCTACTCCAGCGGGAACACGGCGGGACGGAAGCCCTGCTCCACCAAGCCGCCCCGCAGCCGCTCCGCCGCTTCCGCGTCGACGACGAGGATGAGCACACCGCGCTCACCCTCGCTCGAATGGGCGATCTCGAGGTCAGCGATGTTCACGTCTAGGGTGCCAGCGAGCGTCGTGACCTCCGCCAGAACGCCGGGACGGTCAGGTACGGGGATGCGCACCTCACACATGTCCTGCGGCCGCACCACTCGACTGGGAAGGTTGACCCGGGCCGCTCGGGCCTGCTCGAGCACAGCAAGGAGCCCAGCGCGGTCGCCACGCTCCACCACTCCCCGCATGGTCTCCATGGATCCGATGAAGCTCCCGAGCACGTCGACGATGGCGTCGCGGTTCTCGGCACAGATGTCCGGCCAGATGCCGGGGTGGCCGGCCGCGATGCGGGTCATGTCTCGAAACCCGCCAGCGGCCAGCCGGAGCAGTGCCCGATGCTCCGTGGCCTTGTCGTCAGCCAGGTGCATCAGCGCGGCCGCGGTGAGGTGAGGCACATGCGATACCACAGCGACGAGAGCGTCGTGGTGATCGGGCGCGAGGGCGACGACATCGGCTCCCAGCGCGGTGACCACCGAGCGCACGAGCGCGTAGGTCGAGTCGCTGGTGCCGGAGGTCGGGGTAAGGACCCACACCGCACCGGCGAAGAGGTCCGCGTCGGCCCCATCGACGCCCTCCTGCTCCGAGCCAGCCATCGGATGTCCACCGAGGAATCGAGGATCGTTCACTGACGACACGATCGAGGCCTTCACACTGCCGACGTCGGTCACGATGCCGGATCCGGCCTCGAGTGCCTTCCGAGCCTCGGCGGCGACTGCCTGGACAGGCGTGGCGAGGAACGTGATCTCAGCGGTTGGATCCAGCCCAACGCTGTCGAGAGCTCCGAGGTCGAGCGCCCGCGCCGAGCGCGTCGGGTCATGGTCATCCCCGGTGACGTGCCAACCACGTCGCCGCAACGCAAGGCCGATGGACCCGCCGATGAGGCCAGTGCCGACAATGCCGGCGTGACGAGGGCTCATCGTGTCAACCCGGGAGGTCGTCACGCAGGCCGACCGCACCCTCGAGGTACACGTGGCGCATGTCGGATCGAGACTGCTCGGTGGTCAGGTGCATCAGCACCCGGATGCACCGCTCGGTGCCCCCATCGATGTCGAGCTCGCGGGCACAGATCAGCGGCACGTCGCCGAGTCCCATCTTCCGCGCCCCTGACGCAGGGAAGGTCGAGTGCAGGTCGTCGGTGGCCGTGAACAAGATGCTCACGATGTCGTCATGGTGCACGCGATTGCGCTCGCACATGGCCTGGAGCAGCGTGATCACGCGCTCGTGCACATGCGCCTCCTCGTCAACGTCGACGGTGGTGGCCCCGCGGAGGGCTCGGAGCGCGGCAGACACGAGAGAGGAGGTTACCCGCGCGACCGCTTGCTGGCGGTGGCCCGTTCCAGTGCTCGGACTTCGACCTGGGTGAGCGGACGCCACTCGCCAGGCCCGAGGGTGCGGTCGGTGAGGGAGCCGATGCGCGTGCGGACAAGGCGGACGACTGGTGCGCCGACCGCTTCGCACATGCGCCGGATCTGGCGGTTCCGGCCTTCGTGGATCGTGATGCGCAGCAGGCGGTCGCCCAGCACCGCCACCTTGGCCGGTGCCGTGGGTCCGTCGTCGAGCTCGACCCCCTCGCGCAATCGCCGCACAACGCCACGGTGCGGGTCGCCGTCGATCTCCACGAGGTACTCCTTGTCGACACCGAAGCTCGGATGGGTGAGTCGGTGGGCCAGATCACCGTCGTTGGTGAGCAGCAGAAGCCCTTCCGAGTCGCCGTCGAGACGGCCCACCGGGAAGACCCGAGGTTCACTTGGAACAAGGTCGACCACCGTGGGGCGCCCATGGGTGTCGGAAGCTGTTGTGATCACGCCGCGGGGCTTGTTGAGTACGTAGTGAACAAGACCGGGCCGCACACCAATCTGGGCGCCGTCGACCTCCACGACGTCGACGTCTACATCGACTCGTCGGCCAAGCTCAGCGACGTCGCCGTTCACGCGCACCCTGCGGCGCTCGATGAGGTCCTCGCACACGCGTCGACTGCCCAGTCCTGCTTGGGCCAGCACCTTCTGCAGGCGCACGCCATCACCAGGCTCGTCCCGCTCCGGATCCCCCTCGGGGGGCACCGCTACTCGTCCTCGTCGTCGAGCGGTTCGTCGACTGCGATGACCTGTCGGGCCGCATTGGTGGCCTCGATCTCGTCGAGACGCTCGCTGAGCGTGGGTCCGGGCGGCGGCCGCAGTCCAGCTTCGAGGTGCTCGACCACATCCGCCCCCGGCACGAACTCGGCCAGCGGAGGCAGCTCGTCAAGTGTGTTGACGCCGATGCGCTCGAGGAAGAGTGGGGTGGTACCGAACAGCACGGCCTGGCCCGGGCCCGGATCCTTGCCGACCTCGCCGATGAACCCGCGCTGCTGAAGCGTTCGCATCACGCCGTCGACGTTGACACCGCGAATCGCAGCCACCTGAGCGCGCGACACGGGCTGCTTGTAGGCCACAATGGCCAGGGTCTCGAGCGCGGCACCTGAGAGCCGAGCAGATTGGCCCTCGAGCACAAAGCGCTCGACATAGGGAGCGAGGTCGGCATGGCTCTGGTAGCGCCAGCCACCCGCTACCTGCACGAGCGAGAACCCCCGCTCGGTGGCCTCGTACTCGGCGGCCAATGCCCGGCAGAGGTCCTCCACCTGCGCGAGGGGCACTTCGAGGAGCTGTGCCAGCAGCTGGGGCTCCACGGGGAGCTCGGCGACCATCACCACGGCCTCGATGGCGCGTCGGGTTTCCTGCTGGCGGGTATCGGACATCTGGTCAGCCATCGTAGGCGTCGACGCCGGCCAGCTCCTCCAGCTCGGACCGGTCACGTCCGAGCCAGATGATCTCGATGTCGCCAAAGCTGCGAGGCTGATCGAGGTCGACGAATCCCTGCTTGAAGAGCTCCAGGATGGCGAGGAAGCGCACCACCACGGCGAGTCGCTCGACGAGATCCCCGGTGAGCGAGCGGAAGGAGATCCGCCCTACGAGTGGCAGCTCCTCGAGGAGCTCCACGACCGCGTCCGCAACCGATGCACGAATTGGTGCCACGTGCTCGAGATCGATGTGGACCTGAGCCTTGGGGGTGACGGCGCGCAGGTACGCCAGCCGTACGTCGGCCGCATTGACTCCGGCGAGCAGATCGGGGGTGAGCTCGAGAAAGCGATCGTCGGGGCCGGCGACGCGCGGGTAGGACCGACTGGCCTCGTTGGAGAGCCGTTGGAGCGCCACTGCGGCGTCCTTGAACGTCTTGCACTCAACGAGACGCGTCAGGAGCATGTCCCGCTCAGACCAGAGTGCGAGCTCGTCATCGAGGTCGAGATCGTCATCCCCGGGCAAGAGCCGGCGGGTCTTGAGCTCGATGAGCGTCGCCGCGATCAGCAGGAACTCCGTGGCCACGTCCAGGCTGAACTGCTCCATCGCGTCGAGCTCAGCGATGTAGGCGTCGACGATCTTCGTGAGCGAGATGTCGTAGAGCTCGACCTGCTCACGCAGGATGAGGTGCAGCAACAGGTCGAAGGGACCCTCGAACACCGGGGTGGTGACCTCGTAGGACATTGGCCCCAATGGTAATCACATCTGTGTGGTTTGGTGAACCTGTGCGGGTGGGGAGCCCCGGGACGCCTACGATCGCCCGCTGTGCCCCGTGTCTTCTCAGGTATCCAACCCTCAGGCGAGCTGACCCTGGGCACCTACCTGGGCGCCCTCCGCCGTTTCGCCGCCGACCAGGCCACCAGCACGTCAACCTTCTGCATCGTCGATCTGCACGCCCTCACCGTCCCCCAGGATCCCACCGTGCTGCGCCGCCGCACGCTCGAGACCGCTGCCCTGTATGTCGCCAGCGGCCTCGATCCTGACCAGTGCACGCTGTTCGTGCAGAGCCATGTGGCCGCTCACGCCGAGCTCGCCTGGCTCATGGAGTGCACGGTGTCGATCGGCGAGCTTCGCCGTATGACCCAGTTCAAGGAGAAGTCCGATCGCCAGGAGTTCATCTCTGCGGGCCTGTTCACCTACCCCGCACTGATGGCTGCCGACATCCTGCTCTACGACACCGACCGGGTTCCGGTCGGTGATGACCAGCGCCAGCACCTCGAGCTCACCCGAGACACCGCCGAGCGCTTCAACAGTCGCTACGGGCCCACCTTCACCGTTCCTACGGCCGACATCGGCAAGGTGGCCGCCCGGGTGATGGACCTGCAAGAACCGACCCGCAAGATGTCGAAGTCAATCGAGTCCCCGCAGGGCACGGTGCTCATGCTCGATGACCCCAAGGACATCGAGCGCAAGTTCAAGCGGGCCGTCACCGACAACGACGGTGAGGTGCGTTACGACCCAGCGACGAAGCCTGGCGTGTCGAACCTCCTCGGAATCCTCGCCGCTGCAACCAACGGTGACCCGACCCGACTTGCGGAGTCCTATACCCAGTACGGCCCGCTCAAGGCCGACACGGCGGCTGCTGTGATCGAGGCGCTCACGCCGATCCATGCTCGCTACCACGAGCTGATCGATGACCCCTCCGCGATCGGGGCGGTCGTCGCCCATGGCGCCGACAAGGCCCGCGCCGTCGCCGACGGAACTCTCACCAGAGCGCGAGAAGCCGTAGGACTCCTCCCCCGCTAGCTCACCAACCAACGTCTGTGAAGCGATACGTCCGCTATGCGGACGTATCGCTTCACAGACGTTGGTTGCTAGTCGTTGTCGGCGGCCTTGAGGGCCTCCGCAAGGTCCGCGGGAAGCGTCCAGGCGTCCGACCGCAGGTGATGCTCGCGGGTCCAGGCGACCGTCAACGGGTCGCTGCCCGCGAGGGCAAGCATGTCCGCGCCGATGTCCGGATGGAGCAGGTAGAGGCCGACCCGACGCGTGAACCCTCGCTGCTTGCGCCAGGTGTGGGCCGTCTCAGGTCCAGCCACCTTGCCGCAGACCGTCGCCACCACTCGACCGTAGGTCCGGAGGCCGGCCTCGAGCTTCCCGACGTCATGCAGTAGGGCGGCCGCGAGCACCGGCCGCGACGCGCCGTGCCCGAGTGCACGCTCAACTTCCCGAGCCACCCCTGCAGCGTGCCGACGGTCCGGTCCGGACATGCGCGCCCAGAGCACCCGCTCAGCAGGCAAGAGCAACGAATCGACCCACGCCTGATCGGTGGCCGAGGGTCCTCCCGGACGCAACGACCCGGCGAAACGCCGAACCAGGTGCGCCGCATCACTCACGACGGTCCTCGGCTAGGCGTGGGTGATGCAGAACCGCGCCGATGGCATGGCCTCGAGTCGCGCCGGGGCAATCGGATCCTTGCAGGCCTCACAGAATCCGTAGGTGCCGTCGTCGAGCTTGGTGAGCGCCAGCTCCACCTCTTCGAGCTCGTTGCGGAGCTGGCCGGCCAGAGCCTGGTTCTCGCCTTGCTCGGCGGCTACCTGACCCGAGTCGGCGAAGTTGTCATCGACCTGGCTGTCGGTGCGCCCGGGTTCCAGCGCGTCGATCTGCGCGGTGAGGTGTTCGCGCTCCGCCGTCAGCTGGCCGCGCACGGTTGAGGGAATCGTTTGGTCAGCCACCCCTAGAGGCTAGCCCTCGCTCGTGGCCCGCGGGTGCGCCGACCGGTACACCTCCCAAAGTCGCTCGGTCGACACCAGCGTGTAGATCTGCGTGGTGTTGATCGATGCGTGTCCCAGGAGCTCCTGCACGACACGAATATCGGCTCCGTGGTCGAGCATGTGGGTCGCACACGAATGACGCAGGACATGCGGGCTGAGACGGCCGGCAAGCCCGACCCGCTCCCCGTGGCGGCGGAGAACGTCCCAAGCTCCCTGCCGGGTGAGGCGCCCTCCCCGCTGGCCGAGGAAGACGGCCTCAGCGTCACCGCGTCGGCGCCACCGTGCAGGCACGAGCGCGGGTCGCCCGCCCTCGCCAAGCCATGCCACCAGTGCCCGAGTGGCGTGCCCTCCGACAGGCACGATGCGTTCCTTGCTGCCCTTCCCGAATGCTCTGAGCAGTCCGGCATCGAGATCCACATCTCCAAGCGACAACCCGACCAGCTCCGATACCCGAACGCCGGTGCCGTAGAGGACCTCGAGCATCGCTCGGTCACGCCGCGCTATCGGCGAATTGCCCGCGGGCGCCTGCAGCAAACAGCCGATCTCATCCTCGTTCAACGCCTTGGGAAGACCCCGCGGCACGCGTGGTCGCTCGACGTGCGCGGCCGGGTCGACCTCCACTCGACCCTCGACGGCGAGAAAGCGGTGCACCGCTCGCACTGGCACCAGAGCTCGTGCTACGGAGGCCGGGGACAGCCCGCTGGAGCGGAGGTGTGCGGTGTACGCGAGCACGTCGACCTCGGCCACCGACGTGATGGACAACCCCTTCGACGCCAGCCACACGGCATAGGCACGCAGGTCTCGCCGATAGGCGTTCAGAGTGCTCGGCGCACGACCGCGCTCAGCAGCCAGCCACAGCAGCAAGTCCTCGGCCTCCGGCGGAAACGGAATCTCCTCGCCGGTGACCGCGTCGGGGGCCACCGAGTTCACCCCTGGCGCCGAGCGGCTGTGATCGTCAACGCGATGATGGTCTTGGCGTCGGTGATTCGCCCGTCACGAACCATCTCGAGCGCGTCGGCGAGCGGGATCCTCTCGACCGTCATCAGCTCCTCCTCGATCCCCTGCCGAGCGTCCGGCACCGCTTGCAAACCGGTGGCGAGGAACACACCAACGGTCTCGTCACAGAACCCGGGCGAGTTGTGGAACGTCACCAGGTGCTCGAGGCGGGCCGCGTCAAGGCCCGCCTCCTCCATCAGCTCCCGCCGTGCGGTGTGGACGTCGGCCTCGCCGGCGACGTCACGCATGCCTGCCGGAAGCTCGAGGAGCTCATCGTCGAGGGCCGCCCGGAACTGGCGCACGAGGGTCACCGAATCGTCGTCATGAAGCGGTAGAACAGCCACTGCCCCCGCGTGCCGCACCACGTCCCGATCGAACTCGCTGCCGTCCTCGGCGCGGTAGCGCACCTCGTTCACCGTGAAGCGGAAGCCAGCGTGTACTTGCTGATCGGCGATCTTCGTGAACGACGCCACCTACGACGCCGTTGCGGCAGACCTCTCCGCATCGAGGTCGAAGAGGTGGGGTGAACGACCCTCCGCACGGGCGAGCGAAGCTCCGACGAACTCACGGAAGAGTGGGGCCGGCCGGTTTGGGCGACTCTTGAGCTCCGGGTGGGCCTGCGTGCCGACCCAGAACGGATGGTCGCGAAGCTCGATGAACTCTACGAGTCGGCCGTCCGGCGACGTGCCCGAGCACCAGAAGGGGCTATCGTCAAAGCGCTGCTTGAAGCGAGGGTTGAACTCGTACCGATGACGATGGCGCTCCGAGACCACCGAAGTGCCGTAGGCAGCGGCAACCTTTGAGCCCTCGGCCAACTGCGCGACGTACGCACCGAGGCGCATGGTGCCGCCCATGTCCGTGACACCACGTTGGGTCTCCATGAGGTCAATGACCGGGTGGGGGGTGGTGGGATCGAGCTCGCTCGAGTTGGCTCCTGCGAGTCCGAGCACGTTGCGTGCGTACTCGATCGTCATCATCTGCAGGCCGAGACACAACCCAAGACAGGGAACGCCGTTCTCCCGGGCGTAGCCAGCAGCCGCGATCTTGCCTTCCGTGCCCCGCTCACCGAACCCACCCGGGATGACGATCCCGTCGAGGTCGTGCAGGCGTCCCTCCGCGAGCAGTCCCTCCACCTCCTCAGCCTGAATCCAGTCGATCTCGATCTGGGCCCCGTGATGGAATCCACCGTGCTTGAGTGCCTCCGCCACCGAAAGGTAGGCGTCCTGAAGGCTGACGTACTTCCCGATGATTCCGATCCGCACCGAACGATCCACCGACTCGATTCGGTCGACCAAGATCTCCCACTCCGAGAGGTCGGGGTCGACGTCACCGAGCTGCAGGAGCTTGCAGACGACGTCGTCGAGTCCCTCCTCGTGCAACACAAGCGGGATCTCGTACAGGTTGCGGGCGTCGGTCGCGTTCACAACAGCGTCGATCGGCACATCGCAGAGGTTGGAAATCTTGCGCTTCAGCCCTTCCGCGAGTGACTTCTCACTGCGCACGACAATGGCGTCCGGTTGAATGCCGCGGCCCCGCAACTCGGTGACCGAGTGCTGCGTCGGCTTCGTCTTCTGCTCGGCCACGATCATCGGGGCGAGGGTCACGTGCACGTAGCAGACGTTGTCCCGTCCGACGTCGAGACGGAACTGCCGAATCGCTTCCAAGAATGGGAGGATCTCGATGTCACCGACCGTGCCACCGACCTCTGTGATGACAACATCCACTGCGTCGCCGGCCAGGCGCGTGATTCGACGCTTGATCTCGTCCGTGATGTGCGGAATCACCTGCACCGTCTTGCCGAGATAGTCACCGCGCCGTTCCGCCGCCAGCACCGCGGAGTAGATCGAGCCGGTGGTGGCGTTCGAGTCACGCGTCAGGTTCTCGTCGATGAACCGCTCGTAGTGGCCAAGGTCGAGGTCGGTCTCTCCCCCGTCGTCGGTGACGAACACCTCGCCGTGTTCAAAGGGGTTCATGGTGCCCGGATCGACGTTGATGTACGGATCCAGCTTCTGCATCGTGACGCGTAGCCCACGCGACTTCAGGAGCCGCCCCAGCGAGGACGCGGTGATGCCCTTGCCGAGCGACGATGCCACCCCTCCCGTGACGAAGATGTGCTTTGTCATCGGTGAGCCTCCGCGTGCGGTCGAATCCTCGCAGTCACGGGAGAACACCCTACCGCGACTCGGCAACGGGCTCGTGCACCATCAGGAGATGCACCACCGAGGCGGTCAGCACCATCGCCGCCACCCCGCCGATGATGGCCCCGGAATCGTTGAGGAGGCTGCCCAGGACCGCCGCCACGATGGCCGCGACAAGGCCAGCACCGAGCGTTGGGATCCGCTGCCGAAGAGAGGTCAAGGGGCGTGTCGGGTGTCTCGCGATCAGTACCCAGAGACTCAGGCCGATGGGTATTGCAGCAACCCACAGCGACGAGGTCGATACCGACAGGTTGGCCACCAGCTTGCGCTGGATGATTGAGAACAATGGGCCCAGACCCTCGTCACCCACCCGCTCGAAGAGCCGACCGAGGTGAGCTCGTTCCGATGGTGGGCGCGCAAGATCGAGGAGCCCGAAGGCGACAGTCGCTAGCACCGCTGCGACCAAGCCGAGGGCAACCGTGCGCAGTCGGATACGTCGTTCGTAGACCAGCAGCCCGAACACCAGGATCGTCGGCGTGAACGCGAGTACGCCACCGACATCGGCTCCCCAGGTGGGCACACCGAGCACGACGAGAATCCCACAGAGCAGGCCGATGCTCGCCAGGCGGGAGCGTCCCTCGTGCCGTCCGGCCAGAATGCCGCCGAGAATGCACGCCGCAGCGGCCACCTGACCATACGAGTAGTTGCTGATCCCGTAGAGCCGGGAGTTGCCAGTAGCGGAGTAGCCGAACGCGGCGTTGAGGCTGAGATGAGATCCCGTGATGACGTCTCCGACCAGGACCAAGCCAACCATGGCCAGGACGAGGGTCAGCGCCAACCACGGGCGTCCACTCCGGTGCCCGATCCACGTCGAGATCAGTCCCGAGCCGAGGGCGACGCCGAGGACCACCACCCAGTACACCCCCGTCCCGAGCTCCTCCAGGGGAAGGCCGCGTGCCAGGTAGGACGCCGGCATGAGCGCAAGGTCGACAAGCGCCACTACGGCCACGATCCGCCGCCAGCGCGGGCCTCGGTCGCCAGCCAGCGCCAGCGCTCCGGCCGCCGCGAGTACAGCCAGCAGGACGAGGACCACCATCGTGGTAGGGGTGAGAAGTCGCTCCCGAAAGCGCGATGCGTCGTTCAACGTGATCAGGTGGTCAGTCCGAACTTGGAGCGACGCGGTGGAGCTCACCACCTCGGCGGGGCGCCCTTCCATGGCGCTGGGCCGATCGATGCCAAAGTGATCCAGGATGGTGGGTCCAATGTCCACGAGGGTCAGGTAGCCAGCCCGCTGAGTGCTAGCCGAGATGAGGTAGCCCGAATCGCCACCCGGCCTGTGGAGGGCGACTGCGGTGAGGTCTCGATCGCCAGGAAGGTTGTAAGGGGCGACTACGAGCACGGAGTCTCGATCGAGGTCGACGCGCTCGAGGATCCCTGCCAGCAGCCGATCCGTATCGTGCACCGCCCGCGCGCGCATCGTGTTGTAACGCGAGCTCGAGACGAGCGCCCGGTAACGCATCACACGCGCCAGATCGGAGGCCTCGACCAGGACGACACCGGCGGCATCGTCCGATGTGGTGGACTGCCAGGCCGCGTCGAATCGCTCGAGCACGCGATCAGGATCGAACCGGAGGCCGAAGGGCGACGTGGGATCCTCGACCAGGAGCTCGCGGGTGATGGCACCGGCGTCGACCACCCCCGTCGGCGAGGCCATCGCGAGCGCTACTTGGCGTTCGTAGCTTGCGCCGATCGAATCAGTTCCATCGGCGTTGCCGATCACGCTCATGCCAACACCGGCATCCTCCAGCGTGGCGGCCAGCAACCCGATCTCCGCGTCATACGGACGGGCGGCGTTCGTGCGGAGCAGAGATGGCCAGCTCAAGGACACGAAGGTTCCTGATGGGTCGGCTCCTGTCCGGCGGGAGAAGATCTCATCGGCCGCTGATCCCCCACTCTGCTCGGCAAGCGCCAGCACCTGCCCATCGACGCTCCGTGAGGTCGTCGCTCGGGCTCCAGCGGAGATCGTGAGATACGCGTCGCCCGGACCCGAACGCGGGCTCACACCACGCGGCGCGAGGTCTGCCATCGCAGCGCCATCGAACACGGACTCGAAGGCAGGAAGCTCCACCGCGGCCACCTCGCTCCAGGTGAGTCCGGGTACCGAGACGACGACAAGCCGTCCACCAGTGGATTCCGCGACACGTCCCGTGTGACCCCGCGCGGTCGCCGCCCAGCCGACTGACGCCAGGACTACCACTCCGAGCACCAGTACCCATCGCAGCGAGCGAGCGGTCACGACTGGTCCCTGTCACTGGAGCGAGCACCGAGCTGGTCAAACAGCCGTAGCGGCACCACCACTCGGATGATGCGACTGAACGACACCACCTCCGACAGCAACGTGAGCACGAGCAGAACCAAGGCCACCATGTTGCGCGCAGCGGTCCCCGCGACAAGGACCGTGGCACACCCAAGAGCGGCCCCGAGCGCGTTGGCGCCAGTGTCACCGAGCATGAACTTCTCCGTGAGATCACCCCTCAACAGCCCGGCAGAGCTCCCGAGGACGACCGCGAGGGCGACGCCCGTGGCGCTAGATCCGGCGACGACAGCGACTGGTACGTAGCAAACCAACCCCCACTTGAGTGTGCGCCCCGGGGCCCGGTCGAGGAGGTTGCCGAGGTTGGCGGCCAGGGCTATCAGCGCGCCATCGATGAGGACGCGCAATGGACGATCGCCGTTGATGGCCCCAGCGAGCATGAGCGAGAGGGCGATGCCTCCACCAAGCTTGATGAACCCGGTCGTGACCCGCCGTTCGCGGAGCGGCCTCAAGTGGCCGCGCAGACCCCGGTCGTGCGCGTCACCGAGAAGGTCGTCGACCAATCCGAGCATGCCAAAGCCGGCGACAGAGGCAAGCAAAAGGACTCGAGCCGGCGCGGCCGCAACATCGCCGAGACCCGCTAGCCCGAGCATGGTCCGTGACCCGTCGACAGCGATCACTGCAACCACCAGCACCACCCCAACCGCCGTGGGCAACGTGAAGCCCCGGTAGTTCTCCCGCGCCAGAACCGGCTGGTTCAGCACTGCTGATGTCATGGCGAGCAACAGGAGGACCGCGCCGAGGCCGGCCGCGAAGGCGAGGGCGATGGTCATCCGGTCCTCATGTCTAGGTGGACCGAGCGGTCGACGGATGCGATGGCACGCACGAGGAGCACGGGGACGATGACGATCAGCATGGTGGAGGGAACGGCGATCGATGAGTCATTGGCCACCAGTCCGATCAATGCCAGCAACGCCAGACCGGCCCCTGCTGCCACTGTGGGCTGACCGCGGGTCCAGGGAACAGCGAGGCGATCCAACCACCCATTCACCCGCAAGACGGCATAGGTGCCGACCGAAATGATGAGAAGGACGATCAGCGCCCAGGCCGCCAGCTCGGCCTCCCCGAAGCTTGCCTGCAGGCGCCGGTGCAAGGTGTCCGTCAAGGACTCGATGCGTCCCGCCTGCAGATGCTCCGCAAGCCGAGCGAGATGGGTCTGCGAACCCGCGGGCCCGGCCGCGTCGATGAACGCGAAGCCAACCACTGCGAGCGCCGTAGCAACACCTAGAAGCACGGCGTCCACCACGCGGACCCGCCGGGCCGAGAGCACCAGCGCCGTGACCCCGAACGCGGGCACCATCGATACCACTCCTCCGATGTCGGCACCCAGCATCGGAAGGCCCTCGATCATGACAACCCCAGCCAGGAGCCCCACGACCCACGGTAGAGCGCGGCGTCCGTACCGATCGATGAGCAGCGCCGCCACCACGATTGCCGCCGATCCGAACAGCGAGAAGGCGAGGTTGCCAATCCCTGCGAAGCGCCCGGCCACCGCTACGGAGTACCCGAAGACGGAGTTCAGCTGCAGGGGGGCACCCGCCAGTACATCGATGCACACCAAGGCGACGATGCTTCCTGTCCCGACGAGCGCGCCTGCACCAGGCCGACGTCGGTCCAGGGCGGCCGCTACGGCACCGATCGCCACCGCGAGTGCCACAAGCGCCAGCAGGTAGAGCGCCATTCGGTCCACGAGCGACCCGACTCGTCCGAGCAGGAAGGAGGCAGGCACGACTCCGAGCGCACACAGCGCTGCATCTCGCATGGCCGGGAGGTAACGCGGCCGACGGCGCCAGACGATCACGGTTGCAAGCACGAGGAGCGCGAGGACTGCGATCACCCCGGGGACCACCACCGGGATCAGCCGATCGCGGAACTCTGCCGCCGCGGACTCGTCGACCAGGCGCTTGACGCGGTCGCCGCCGGCAGCGCTCATCTCAAAGGCGCGACCCTCCATATCCACCGGGGGATCCTCCCCGAGGAGGGCAAGAACCGTCGGCGCGACGTCGGCGAGCTGGACGTATCCGGCGCGACGCGTCGTGGCGGAGCGAAGCAACCCGCCATCGAGACCGGGAGCGCGCAGAACGGCGATTGTCAGATCTGGCGCTCCTGGCGCAGCAACCGGCGAAACCACCAACACGGCATCCCGCTCAGGGTCGGTTCGTTCAAGCAGATCCCCCAGTAGCTGATCTGACGTTCCCAGAGCCGACTCGCGCAGCTTGCGACCCTGGTCAACGGTCGAGCGGAGCGAATAGCCAGCAGCACGACTCAGGTCCGATGTCTCGACGAGGACCACTGACCGGCCCGGAGCGGACCACGCCGCGTCGAAGGCCTCCAGGACGGCGCTTGGATCCAGGCTCCTGCCGTAGGGCGCTGTCGGGTCTGCGCGGAGAAGCTCCCGGCCCACCGTTCCGCCCGGAACGACGCCGTCCGAGCCCATCAGGGCAGTCATCGCGGAGCGGGCATAGGCGCCATCGGGTGTGGGTTCGTCACTCTCGAATGCTTCGGCCGCATCGGCGTTCGCGATCACCGCGCGGCCCACCGATGCCCGCGCGAGAGCGTCGCCCAAGCGACCTGGCTCAGCACCGAATGACGACTGCTCGTTGCGATCCTGCGCCGCACCGACTGCCAGGTACGCCGAACCGGTCGGGACCATCCCGAGACGTCGTTGGAGGATCTGCGCGGCTCGCACCCCTTCATAGGTCTCGTCCGGATCGAGGGCAACGGCGCGCTCTACAGCGGGAGCAACCGCGCGCGTCCCGGCACCGATGGTCAGATAGGCCGCTGTTGACGTCGTGCGCTGCCGTCCAATCCGGATGGCGAGATCCGCGATCCCTGACCCCTGGGACAGCGCCGCGAGGGTGGGAAGGTGACCGGTGCGCACATCCGTCCATGAGACGCCGGGCATCGACACGATCAGGACGCGGCGTGCCGCATCTCGGCCGATGGGGGTGCCGGACTCGCACCCCGATGCCAGCAGCGCGGCAAGGCCCACCACTGCCATCGTCACAATCCGCAGCGATCTCACACCGAGACCTCAGGCACGTCCGACACGCGGGGGGCTCCGCCCACCCGGTGGGTGAGACCCGCAGGTAGGCCGAGGAGGCGGTAGCAACCGCCGACCACTGCCAGGGTCGTCAGTCCGAGACCGGCGACGACCAGCGCCTCGACGCTGCGGGTGGAGGACGAGCCGAGCAGTTCGCGCGCCACCCACCAGACGACGGCACCGACGAGCGCTGACACTCCCGCCATCCGCCCGAGCGCATGGGGACGCAGCGACCCCCCGACGCGACGGCTCAAGCCGCCGGCAAGGAGGATCGCACCAAGCAGATAGGCCGTCGAGTGCCCGAGACCCAGCACACCGACGCGGGCCGACCCGTCGGTCAGAGCGGAGCCCACCGCCATCACAATGACGCCGAAGCCCGCCACCGCCAGGGACACGAGTCCCGGGGTTCGACTGTCACCCAGCGCGTAGTAGGCCCGGGCGAACAGGAGGAACACACCGTACGGAAACAGTCCGACCGCAAGTGTCGCCAGCGCCGCGGCCAACAAGCCAGGACCCTCGGAGCTCACCTCACCGAACGAGACAGCACGCATTGCTGGAAGTGCCAGGGCGACGACCGCTGCGGAGATCGGAAGGACCCAGAGCGCCATCCGTTCGATCGACCACTGCACTGACAGGCGGAAGGGATCGATGTCAGGCTGTCTCGCTTCTGACACCAGCTCCGGAAGGATCGCCGTGTGTATGGGTTGAGCGAAGATGGCGTAGGGCGCGAGGAAGAACACCCAGGCCACTTGGTAGGCAACGACCCCGCCCGGGACGGCACCGCCCAAGATGACCGCTCCGCCGAGCAGCAACCCGGCCCCTGAGTGGAGGACAACCCCCCAGCCCGAATGGCGGAGGACCTCCATCACACGACTGTCCCCAACCGGCCAGCGGGGTCGCAGCCTGAAGCCTGACATTCGGGTCGCTATGAGGAGCGAGCCCACAAAGGCCACCACCCCTCCAGTTCCCGCGACAACCAGAAGCCATCGTTGGCCATCCGACAGGTCGAACCCGGCGTCGGGGCTCGCCACGGCCCGAAAGGCCAGCAGGCAGGCAACCATCACCACCGTGTTTCCGATTGGCGCGGCGGCCGTCACGGCAAACCGGCGCTTGGCGTACAACACAGCGGTGGCGATCGTCCCGGCGGCGTACAGCACCACTTGGGGCACGAAGAAGCGCAGCAGATGCGTGATCAGTGCCCGCTGTTCTGCTGCCTCTGCGGCCGGGACACCCAGCGTGAGCAGCCGCGCGAGATGCGGCGCGGCGATGACGCCGACGACCGCCACCGCCCCCAGCACCGCGATGGCGATCCCCAGCACACCGCCCGCCACCTCCTCAGCACCCTCGTCGTCGCCGGCATCGAGAAGCGACACGAACGCCGGAACCAGCACGGCCGACAGCGCCCCGGCGGCCAGGAGCTCGAACAAGATGTTGGACACCGAGTTGGCGGCCTGGAAGGCGTTCCCGAGGTAGGTCGTCCCGAGCACCGCCGCGACGACGAGGACCCGCACGAACCCTACGAGGCGTGAGAGCGCTGCGATCGCGCCCATGCCGACCGCGGCGCGCGAGGTGCGCGCTATGTCGGTCACCTGGTCGTGTCTGCTCCGGGAAGCAGAGTGCTTGCCCCGGGCGCGACACCGAAGTGGCCGAAGCGCGCCGCACCGAGGTCTTCCACAGCCAGGATCAGCGAGACGAGACCTGCCGCCGTGTCGAGGTCATCGATCGTGCTCAATCGCTCGCGCGTGGTCTCATTCTTGCGCAACGGTCCGACGAAGGTGGTTCGCCGGTCGTCATCCGAGGCTTCGGTCTTGCCGACCCGAGGTAGGTCGGCCAGCCCCTGCGCCGCGACGACGGGCGCTGCGTCACGGGACACCATCTCGGTGAGGAGTGCAACCGCAAACGCCTCCGATCCGGAGTCAGTGCTGGTGGTGGACACAACCACATACCGAGCCGACGCGCCCGGCAGCAACACTCGATCATCGCCGGAGCCCGGCAACGCCTCGTAGCGGATGAAGCCAGCCTCCTCGAGCCCGGCGATCAGCTCCGGCTCTGTGGCGGGCGGACTTGGCGCGGGCGGCTCGGTGATCACTGGTTGACCCGTTGACCTGTCGATCTCTGTTGTGGGGGGTCCACTGGCGTTCGCGAGCTGCTCAGCAACCCGGAGAGCCGCCGCTCTTCGAAGGCGGTCGTTGTCTGCAACGGACATGCCGAGCAGACTGGCGAGCCGCTCGGCATCGCCGGGATCCTCGAGCAGCCACATGTCCGTCAGCCACCAGGTGCCTGCAACCTGTGCTCCCCCGGCCGAGAGCGCAGTCAATGCGTCGGTGACCAGCGCTTCATCCGTGCCTTCCGTCGCTACGAGCAGGACCGGCACGGCGTCCAGGTGCCCTTGGAGGATGCGGCCCGACAGCTCGTCGACGAATGCCGCATCGCGGCTGTCGAAGGCTCCGACGCGTCCTGCCAGCAGGTCGTTCTCGCGCTCCGTGGCCTCGACGCGCTCCTGGACCGCGTCGAGCCGGTGCTTCAGGTTGTCCACCGTCACTCGGTCGAGAAACGAGGACCCCAGAGTCAGACCAATGCCCAGCGCCAGAAAGACGGCGGTGATGCTGACGACGTGGTAGCGGAGGTTGATCACGGGGAGCAGGCCTAGGAGGTCAGGGTGAGCCAGTAGCCGCGCAGGACGAGACGTACCGGTTCACTGATGAGGACGATGACGACGAGCGTGAATATGGCGGAGAGAACAAGGAGCGCGAGATCGCGCTTGCGGACAGTGTGGCGGTAGAGCCGGCTGACGCCCTTCGCGTCGACAAGGATCGGGCCGACCTTCATACGCACGAGGAAGGTGGAGGCCATCCCACCCCGGCCCTTGTCGAAGAACTCCACCATCGAGCTGTGCGTGCCAACCGCGACGATCAGCTCCGCTCCCTTCTCGTAGGCAAGCAGCATGGCGATGTCCTCGCTCGTACCCGCCGCCGCATAGACGACGTGATCCAGCCCGAGAGCGTCGAGTCGCTCCGAGCCGGGGGCGCGCCCGTCCTTGTAGCCGTGCACGATGAGCGCGGCTCCACAGCGCAGCGCTCGTTCGGAGACGGAGTCCATGTCGCCGATGATGACGTCGGGCGTCTGGCCGATCTCGAGCAGCGCATCAGCACCACCATCCACGCCGACCACCAGTGGACGCTGCTCCGCGAGATAGCCCGATCGGCGCAGCGCCGCGAGGTCGTCCTTGTACTCCGCCCCTCGAACAACGATCAGCACGTGCCGATCCTTCATGTCGACGTCGATCTGTGGGATGTCCGGCTCGTCGAGCAGCAGATGACGCTCTTCGGAGAGGTACGACAGCGTGTTCTCCGCGAATCGGGCCAGCTCGTCGCCCATTGAGCCTCTTGCCGTCTCGATCAGCTCCTCGAGCGACTGCATCGTCTGGCGCACTCCGCTGGCCACGATCTGACCGTCCACGAGGATGTCGCTGCCTGACACTGTGGCGGTCTGACCCTCCCTGAGGCGCTCAAGCACCTCTGGGCCGACCCCATCGATGAGGGGGATGCCGGCGGCGCACACCAGCAGCGGGCCGAGGTTGGGGTAACGACCGCTGATGGACGGTCGAGCGTTGATGACTCCGCCCACCTGAGCATCCACGATGGTCTCCGCTGCCACGCGGTCGAGGTCCTCATGGTCGATGACCATGATGTCGCCGGGTTGTACCCGCTTGACCAGATCCTTGGTGCGACGGTCGACGCGGACCGTGCCGGTGCGGGCGACGACGTCTCGCAGCGCTCGGGCCATCAGGTGTTCGCCTCGCGCTCGACGGTCGCGGCAGCGAGGAGCTCCTCGGCATGGTGGCGAGCGGTCTGGCTCTCGGGCTGGCCCGACAGCATGCGCGACAGCTCCACGACACGGCCTCCGTCGTCGAGGTGCTCGATTCGTGCCACCGTGTGATCCTCGCCTGTCTCCTTGGTGACGCGCACATGCGCATGCGCGAACGCCGCCGCCTGCGGGAGATGAGTGACCACCAGGACCTGATGATCGTTGCCAAGGGCAGCGAGAGATCGACCGACCGCCACAGCCGCCTCTCCCCCGATTCCGGCGTCCACTTCGTCAAAGACCAGGGTGGGTGGACCCGCGGTCAGCACGAGGCGAAGGGCCAGCATCGTGCGAGCCAGCTCGCCTCCCGAGGCAACCTTGGCGAGCGGCAGCGGCGGCATACCCGGGTTCGCCGCGAGCTCGAAGGTGACCTCGTCGCACGGATCCTCTCCCGCAACGGTGATCTCCAAGCGGGCCCGCGGCATGGCCAGGTCGGCGAGATGGGCCTGCACGGCGGCAGCCAGACGAGGAGCGGCCGCACGTCGCTCTCGCGCCACCAATTCGGCCTGGGCGGCTACTTCGGCCAACGCAGCCCCCCGTCGCTCGTCCAGCTCAGCTGCTCGCAGCTCGTGGCGGTCGAGCTCCGCAAGTCTCGCGGCGGCATCGTCGGCGAAGGACAGCACCTCCTGCAGGCTGGTCCCGTACTTGCGGCGCAAGTCGTGCAGCAGCGCTCGACGCCCGCGGAGCTGCTCGAGGCGCGCCGGATCGTCCGAGATCTGCTCACCCGTGCGACGCACCTCCGACGCCACATCGGCCATCTCGGATGCCAGGGCCCGCAACCGGGCTTCGTGAGATGCGAACGGGGCACGCCCCGCCAGCGCCGCGATGGCCGCTCCCAGAGCATCAGCCGCGCCGCCCTCATCAGAGATCGCCACGATGACCGCTCCGGCCGCCGCTTGATGTGCTGCGGAGTCGGCCAGGGCGCTCTCCTCCACATCGAGACGCTCGTCCTCGTCCGGACCGATGATGGCAGCGCCTGTCAACTCCTCGACTTGGAAGCGCAGCAGGTCGATCTCGCGGGCCCGTGCCCGCTCATCCCCGCCGAGAGCCGCAAGCTGCTCATCGACCGATCGAACCAGCACACGGGCCTCCGCAAGAGGCCGTGGATCGATCTGGGCGAAGAAGTCGAGCGCTCGTCGCTGCACGACTGGTGACAACAGGGACTGATGACCATGCTGCCCGTGGAGGTCCACCAAACGGCCGCCCCAGTCCGCCAGCTCCGCGATCGTCGCCAGCCGACCGTTCACGTAGGCCCGGCTGCGACCTGCCGTAGGGATCGCTCGGGCCATCACGAGCTCGATCGCATCTGCATCGTCCTCATCGGCAGCGACCAGGAATCGGCCCTCCACCCAAGCCTCATCGGCACCAGATCGCACCATCGTGGGATCGGCCCGACCGCCGACGAGCAGTTCGATGGCATCGACCACCAGGGTCTTGCCTGCCCCGGTCTCACCTGTCAGGGCGGTCATGCCTTCGCCGAGCACGAGGTGGAGATCGTCGATCACCCCCAAGTTCCGCACCGCAAGCTCGATCAGCATCAGTTCGCCATCTCAGCGGTCGTTCAGCCCGAACTTGGTCTTGAGGATCTGCAGGAAGTCTCTCGACCCAAAGGTGACGAGGCGCGCCGACTGCGGCGCCGCTGTGCAGATGACGGCATCGCCCTCCCCGAGCTCGCCAAGGTTGGAGCCGTCGACGCTCAGCGTCGCCGGCCGATGACCCTGAACCGTCAACCGAAGGCTGGCCTCCGGTTCGAGGACGAGTGTTCTGTCGAAGAGCATGTGGGGCGACACAGGGATCAGGAGCTGTGCTCGATGGCGTGGCGCCACGATCGGGCCCCGCACAGAGAACGCGTAGGCGGTTGAGCCAGTGGGGGTGGCCACGATCAGACCGTCGGCGGCATAGGTCGTGAAGAACTCGCCATCGACCTCTACCGCCAACCGAACCGTGTGACCCATCGGGGTCTTCTCGAGCACCGCTTCGTTGAATGCGAGGTGCTCGGCAGGCTCACCCCGCACCGGCTCGACGCGGACGTTGAGCAGCATGCGCTCGTCGATCCCACCCTCACCCCGCAGGAACGATTCGAGCGCGGCCCGCGCATCGGCGGGCTCGACATCGGTGAGATAGCCGAGTTGGCCGACGTTCACTCCCAGGATGGGCACACCAGCACGCGCCACGAGCGCGACCGTCCGGAGCATCGTGCCGTCGCCACCGAGACTGACGACCACGTCGAGCCCACGTCCTAGCGACTCCTCTGTGCACGCGTGCGCCGCCAGGCCCGCCAGCTCGGCGTCGGGGTGCGGCACGCGCACCTCGTGTCCCGCAGCGGTCAGCCAATCGGCGAGCTCGAGCGCCATCTCGGCCGCCTGGGCGCGCTCGTGATGCAGCACGAGCCCGACCGCGCTCATGACACCGCCCCCGCGGCTTCGACCGCCGTGGAGATGAGGTCCGCTATCGGTGCCCCCGGTCGAGCCGGCTGGGCACGGGCATGAATGAGGAACTCCACGTTCCCATCAGCACCAGTGATCGGGGACGTCATGACCCCCATGATGGCGGCTCCGAGAGCATCCAGCGCGGCAGCGACCTCTTCGAGCACGCGCCGCCACACGCTGGGGTCCGTGATGATGCCCCGCCCCCGGGCGGCCTCCTGCCGCCGGGCCTCGAACTGAGGCTTCACCAGCAGAACAAGATCGGCACCTGGCGCGACGATGCCCACGATCGCGGGCAGGACCGTACGCAGGGAGATGAAGGACAGATCAGCGACCAGCACCCCCACGTCATCCCCAACCTGGCTCACCACAAGGTCACGGGCGTTCGTTCGCTCGAGGGCGACCACCCGAGCATCGGAGCGCACGCGTTCGTGGAGCTGCCCATACCCAACATCGACAGCCACGACCGCCGATGCCCCGCGTTGCAGCAGCGCATCCGTGAACCCACCGGTGGATGCCCCTAGGTCAACGGCTCGCCTTCCCTCAACCGAGATCTCAAACGCGGCGAGCGCTGCTTCCAGCTTGTCGCCGCCTCGACCGACGAATTGCGGCGGCGGACCGAGGACGACAATCGGTTCGGCGGGAGCGACGAGGCGCGCTTCGTTGTCGGCGGGTGCGCCCCCGACGGTGACCCGTCCAGCGACAATCTCGGCCCGGGCCCACTGAAGGCTGGACGCGAGCCCCCGTCGGACCAGCTCGGCGTCGAGGCGACGGCGAGCCAGCGGCTCAGGCTCGCTTCTTGGCGGGCGCCTTGCGCGCCGCGGTCTTCTTGGCCACCGGCTTCTTCCTGGCCGGTGCCTTCTTCTTGGCGGCTGCCTTCTTCTTGGCCGCCGGCTTCTTCCTGGAGGCGGCCTTCTTCTTGCCAGGTGCCTTCTTCGCTGTCTTGGAGGCAGTGCCCAGGAGCGTCGCCAGGCGGGCCTCGAACCGCTCGATATCGGTCTTGCTGGCCAGGCCGAGACTGCTGATCTGCGCCTTCACCTCTGCGCGCACCGTGTCGAGCAGCTGCTCGCTGTTCTTTCGGCTGCGGTCCAGGAGGTCCGTGACCGCGGCGCGGGCCTGGTCCGCTTGGACCTCACCGGCCTTCACGAGGTCCTTCACCAGTGCCTCAGCGCGAGCCTGGGTGAGGGCGGTAAGGGCCAGTCCTGCATCGAGGTATCGCTTCAGCACGTCGTTCTGGGCCATGGGCCGAGCCTACGGGTGGCGACCACTGCTTGCAAAAGTTCGCAGATGGTCCCAACGCCGCCGTATCGGTACTGCCCCAAGCCGCCTTCAGCCTCGGTCGGACAACAGCACGTCCACCATCGTGGCCAGATCGGCGGCCACCACATGGGGCGGTGGCTCTGCATCCCTCGCGGACGAGGTGACCCCGCTCAGCACCAAGCCGAACCGGAAGCCAAGGGCGAGCGCGAAACGACCGTCAGAGTCGGGTCGGTCACCGATCATGAGTCCGTCGGCGCCGAGGCGGTCGCGGACCAGGGCCACCATGGGTCCGTGCGGCTTTCCCGCGAGCGTGGCCTTCCCCCCCGTCGCCGTCTCCACCGCTGCGAGGAGAGCGCCCGTGCCCGGGCTCAGGCCTGTTGCTGTCGGATAGACGGGATCATCGCCGGTAGCAAGCAGCCGAGCTCCCGAACTCACCGCCCTGGCTGCCCGTTCGAGCCCTGCGTAGTCGAAGTCGAAGTGCATCCCGATCACGACGGCATCCGCCGGGCCCTCGTGGACGACTCTCGCTCCACGAGCCTCGACCGCTTCGGTCACCCCGCCCGCTGCCCACACCAGAACTCGCTCGCCCACGTCGACCAGCGTGCCGACCGCTGTCGCACCGGTAACGACGTCACCCGCTGCCGGAATGCCGTGTCTGACGAGCTTTGCCTCGATGTCCGCGACCCGAAGCACCGAGACGTTGGTGCAGAACAAGACCTGCTCCCCCGCCGCCCGCAGGCGAGCGACGGCATCGGCGGATCCCTCGATCGGCTCGTCACCGAGCCAGACGACGCCATCGAGGTCGAGTGCGATCCCCACCCGGTCAGCCTGGCAGACTCGGAGCGTGGCACGATTCGAGCCCTTCGAGGGCATCAGGTACGACCTCCACCGCAGCGACCTCAGCCGGGTGATCGCACCCCCATATGACGTCATCAATGCCGAGCTGCGGTTGAGCCTGGCCGAGCGTGACCCCCACAACGCGGTGCGGATCGACCTTCCCTCCGAGGCCGACGGTGACGGTCGCTACGCGCTGGCTGATGCTCATCTCAAGGCGTGGCAAGCCGAAGGGGTGCTCGTCACCGACGAGCGGCCGAGCTTCACGATCTATCGAATGACCGCCACCGACGACGCTGGAATCGAACGGCGCACCACCGGGGTGATCGGCGCCCTCGAGCTCTCGCCGCCCGGGACGGACATCCTCCCCCACGAGCGCACCACCAAGAAGGCCAAGAGCGACCGACTCGACCTGCTTCGCTCGTGCCGCGCCAACCTGTCGGCGATCTGGGGACTATCGCTCGCCAAGGGCCTCACCGACCTGCTCCCTGTCGACGCTCCGCCTCTTGCTGACCTCGTCGATGAAGACGGTGTGCGGCACACGATCTGGAAGGTCGATGACGCAGCCGCGTGCGCGGCAATCTCGGCAGCCGTTGCCGAGCAGCCCATCGTGGTGGCAGACGGCCACCACAGGTACGAGACCTCGCTCGCCTACAAGGCGGAGCGGGAGGCGGCCGACGGTGACGCCGGGCAGGCCGGCTCGACGATGACCTACGTGGTGGAGCTCGTCGAGGAGGAGCTGTCAGTTCACGCGATTCATCGACTGATCGCCGATCTTCCCGACGGTACAGACCTGATCCAAGCGTTCGCACCGTGGTTCGAGGATGCGGGGCCGCCGGCGGCTACCCAGCCGATCACGACCACCATGGCTGACCTGGGCTGCCTCGCCCTGGTCCTCCCGAACCGTGATGTGCTGCTCCGCCCGCGACCCGAGGCCCTGTCCGAGACGCGGGATCTGGACACCAGTCGCCTCGACGTCGCGTTGGAGCTACTCCCTCCGCACCGGCTGAGCTTCCAGCACGGCGTCGACAACGTGAGGGCCGCCGTTGCGTCCGGCCAGGCCCAGGCCGGGGTGCTCTTGCGCCCGGCCACGGTGGCGCAGATCGAAGCGACTGCCCACGGCGGCGAGCGCATGCCGCCCAAGACGACGTTCTTCCACCCGAAGCCGAAGACCGGTCTCGTGTTCCGGTCCCTCTGAAGCCACCGCTGCCGCGGCGGCAGTCAGATCTGACGCGGTGAGACGTCCACGCGGTGCAGGTCGTCGCCCACCTCGATGGTCCCGTGGAAGTGCCTGGCCGCCTGCTCTCGCCACTCCTCCCCCCCGCCGGGCGGGAACGCTGGCACGTAGTGGGTGAGGACCAGTGTCTCCATGCTTGCTCGCGCTGCGGTCTGCCCAGCCTCCTCGGGTGAGGAGTGGTAATCGAGCGTGTCGAGCATGCGCTGAACCGGAATCGCTTCGATGATGTCCTTGCGGATGACGGTGTGCACGAGGGCCTGCGCTCCAGCGCAGAGCGCGTCCAAGCCTTGGCAGGGCACCGTGTCTCCGGCCACCACCACCGATGCCCCCCCGTGGTCGAAGCGAAATCCGATGCTTGGCTCCACAGGCCTGTGATCCGTGGGTGCGCAGGTCACGCGCACCGCACCGCCGAGGTCGACGATCCCCTCGCTCACCTCGTAGACCACGACCGGCGGCGGATAGTCCAGGTCCTCGTGGTGAGCGAGGCGGTAGCTGATGTCAGGCCCAAGAGAGGCGACGATGTGGTCGACCACGACCCTGGTGCCCACCGGACCCACGATGGTGAGCGGTGTCGGTTCAAACGTCATCACCCAGCGGGTGGTGATGACATCATTGAGATCGGTGATGTGATCGCTGTGCAGATGGGTGAGCAACACCCCGCGAAGCTGACCCGCACCGATGCCCGATGCGGCAAGCCGCATGAGCACCCCCCGCCCGGCGTCAACGAGAAAGTGATCGGCCCCACCGGTGATGAGCGTGGCCGGGCCGGCCCGGTTCGGGTCCGGCAGCGGGCTGCCGGTGCCCAGCAAGGTGATCGAGAGCATGGGCAGGATCCTTGCAGCCGGAGCGAACCAGTACCGCGCTCCGGTCGATCGAAAGCCGGCTCAGGTCGCGCGGGTGATGTTGACCTCAGTCGGGTTGGCGAGCATGTCGAAGACTGCCGAGTACTTGGCCCCCGCGGCCACGAGCGCATCTTTGCCGGCATCGTCGCAATCGGCGTCGATGTCGAACACGACCTCGACGTTGCTGAAGCCCTTCCGGATGTCGGGGTCGATGCCCAAGACACCACGCACGTCGATGTCGGCGCTAACCGTGGACGACACCCTGTTCAGCTTGATCTTGCGGGCCGCGGCGCCGGTGGCGACGCCGGCGGTGACGCATGCAGCGAGCGCGTGGAGCACGTACTCCTGAGGGGTAGGACCGTGACCATGACCGAGAGTGGGATGGTCAGCCTTGAAGGCGAACTCCTGGACGTGCTTCTGGTCGGAACCGATGCCGTACCACTCGTAGATGGTCGACTCGCTGGCCGTCCCCTCGACCCACTCGTTCCTGGCGGAGAACTTGAACGCGGCGAGCGCGCCGTTCTCACGCATCTTGGCGATAGCCCCGAACATCTTGTCGCACGGGACCCCGTTGATCTCGTCTGCGGTCTTGTCTGCCATCGGTATCAATCCCTTCGTTCGGCGAACGCCAGACGTTACTGCTTGTGTCGAGACTCGGCTCGGGGCTTCCGGACCGAGGATGCGCCTATCGTGACGGTGTCACTAGAGGAAGGACCCGCCGTGTCGTGGGAGATGGTCGATGAGGGATGGGGACGGCGAGCCGTCGAGTTCGCGACGCTCGCTGAGCCCGCAAACTGCCGTGAGTACGTCGCGGTGCACCACCGACTCGGCATCACCGAGGGCCAGCGGTTGCTCGACATCGCGTGCGGGTCAGGCCTCGCCATCGAGCTGGCCCGCATCTATGGCGCAGAGTGCGCCGGGATCGATGCGTCAGCTCGCCTCGTTGCAGTAGCCCAGGATCGCAACCCTTCCTCCGACATCCGGGTGGGCGACATGCAAGCCCTACCCTGGGACGCTGGATCCTTCGATGTCGTCACCAGCTTCCGGGGCATCTGGGGCACCACGCCCGAGGCGGTCGACGAGGCACATCGAGTGCTCGCCCCCGGTGGGCGGCTTGCGATCACCGTCTGGGGGAACGTGGGCAAGTCCCCCGGCGGCTGGATGATGGCACCGTTCACCTGGGCCACCGACGACAAGGTGCAGCACCAAGCAGACATGGTTTCGCTGGGTCGGCCTGGGATCGGCGAGGCGTTCCTCACCGACCGGGGTTTCGAGGTGGCGGAGCGGTTCGAGACACCGTTCGTCTTTGAGTTCGCTGACCCAGAGACGTACGCGCGGGGACTCGCCGCGACAGGGCCTGCGTACGAGGCCATCCAGAGCACGGGCGAGGACGAGTTCGTCGCCCGGGCGACCGAGCTTGGACGCTCGCGAGTTCGGGACGGCCTCCCCCTCCGGGGACAGATCCAGCTCTTCGGCTACATCGGCACCAAGCACTGATCAGACCGAGGCGGCAAGGTGGGCGACGAGATGGTCGGCCAGCTCAGCGGTGTCGTCAGCGGCACCATGGATGAAGCTCGACTTCCGACGTCGCAAGAACGTCCCGCCGAGGAAGTAGACGCCCGGGGCATCCAAAACCCCGCCGTCATGGCGCAGCCGACCCTTCTCGTCGAACACTGGCAGCTCCAGCCACGAGAAGTCTGGGCGGAAGCCGGTCGCCCACACAACGGTGTTGATCTCGCCACGCGAGAGGTCCAGGGTGAGCGGCGCGCCGACCTCGAGCCGCGTGGTGTCGAAGCGCTCCGCCGCGTCGACATCGCCGTCGATTCCCTTGGCGTTGATCCAGTCGTCGATCTCTTCGAGTAGCCGCTCCAGCTTCTGGTCCGCGAGCGCGCAATGGTTCCGGAGCCCACCGGAGAACATCGCCACACCGTCACGGATCCCGCCTAGCCGGCCGCGGAGACGTACACCGGAGTCCGTGAGGTGATTCAGGTCCAGGGTTCGCCGCTGCGGAGTACCGATCAGCTGAGGCGACGCCACGGCCCGTGCCTTCAAGATCTCCTCAACGGCCTCGTAGCGCTCGTCGAGGCGTCCGATCGCCTCCATCCAGTGCTGGATGTCGCGCCCGCGGTAGGTGCGCGGCATCCGCACGTGCTCGCCGACGGCCAGGGTCACCGGCCGACCGGACGCGTGGATCTCATCCGCGAGCTGGATGCCTGTGGCTGCGGCGCCGATCACGAGCACGCCGCCCGCCGGGAGCTGATCCGGGTTCCGGTACGCCAGCGGGTCCACGGACTCGATGTCGTCCGGCAGCGCGCTAGCGCATGCGGGCGTGCTCGGTAGCGAGCTCGCGCCGGAGGCCATCACGACGCAGCGACACTGCCAAGGACCCTGGTCGGTGACAACCACGTAGCCGCCGTCGGCAGGTCGCACCGCGGTGACGGTCGTCGCCAGCTGCACCGGAGCGGCAACGGCTAACGCGTACTCCTTGATGAAGCCACTGATCTCTGCGGCGGTCATGAAGCCGTCGGGGTCGTCACCGTCGTAGGCCAGTCCCGGGAGGGTGGTCTGCCAGTTGGGCGTGAGCAACGTGAAGGAGTCCCAACGCTGGTGCATCCAGGAACTGGCTACGTCCCCCCGCTCCAGCACCACGTGGTCGATGCTGCGCTCCGTGAGGCGTTGGCTCATGGCCAGTCCGCTCTGCCCACCCCCGATGATCACAACCGTCGCCGTGCGACCATTCAACATGCTCGGAGTATCCCAGACCTTCACAACCCTGCGAGAACCCTCGATCTACTGCGTCGCCGCTAGAGGTCCTCGACCTCCCACGTCGCTCCGGAGCGAAGCAGTGCATCGAGCGTGCCGGGCCCCTTTGCGGCGGTGGCCTCGGTCACCTGACGTTCGACCTCGGCCGCGTACTCGAGCCGATCGACCGCTCGGAACACGCCGATGGGCGTCGGTTCGTAGGGTCCCCTCGCCAACCTGGACAGCATGAACGCGACGCTCGGGTCGGTACGACCCTCGTCGTGGACCAAGAGAGCGTCTTCGCCGACGTCAGCCACCGCGACGATGCGGGCTCCGTGCTGCGCATCGAGCACCACGCCGTGCTGGCGCTCCGCACCGAAGCGGATGGGTTCGCCGTGGCGAAGCGGGATGAGCATGTCGTCACGAACATTCTTGGCGGTGACGCCCTCAAAGGCAGCGTCGTTGAAGACATTGCAGTTCTGGAAGACCTCCACGAAGGCCGCGCCGTTGTGCTCGTGCGCACGCTTGAAGGTCTCGAGCATGTGGGCGCGGTCCATGTCATGGGTGCGGGCCACGAAGCTGGCTTCCGCGCCGATCGCCACCGAAAGAGGGTTGAACGGATGATCAAGGCTGCCAAAGGGGGTCGACTTGGTGACCTTGCCCACCTCGCTCGTGGGTGAGTACTGCCCCTTGGTGAGACCATATATCTGGTTGTTGAACATCAGAATCGTGATGTTCACGTTGCGTCGGAGCGCGTGGATCAAGTGGTTGCCGCCGATGGAAAGTGCATCGCCGTCGCCGCTGACCACCCATACGTGGAGGTCTGGCCGCGCGACCGCGAGCCCGGTGGCGATGGCGGGCGCCCTCCCATGGATCGAGTGCATCCCGTAGGTGTTCATGTAGTAGGGGAAGCGAGCTGCGCAGCCGATGCCGGACACGAACACGGTGTCCTCGCGACGCACCCCGAGGTCGGGCATCAGGAGCTGGACAGCGGCGAGGATCGAGTAGTCGCCGCAGCCGGGACACCAACGGACCTCCTGGTCGCTCGACCAGTCCTTGCGCTTCGTGGTGGGGATCTCGACACTGCTCACAGCAGCCCTCCCAGGGCGTCGAGAACGGCCTGTTCGAGCTCGCCGGAGGTGAACGGCACCCCCCGGATCTTCGTCACCGACCGGACGTCAACCAGGTACTCAGCGCGCAGCAGGCGAGATAGCTGCCCCAGGTTCATCTCGGGAACCAGGACCTTCGGGTAGCCACCGAGCACGTCCCCGAGGTTGGGCGGAAACGGGTTGAGGTGGGTGAGGTGCGCGCGAGCGACCTTTCGACCGCGTCCGCGCACCCGGCCGACCGCACCGTCGATTGCGCCCCATGTCGAACCCCAGCCGAGGACGAGGATCTCGGCGTCGTCGACATCGCCGTCCACGACGAGCTCGGGGATGTCCCCGGCGATCCCCGCCACCTTGGCGGCCCGCAGGTGGACCATCCGCTCGTGGTTCTCGGAGTCGTAGCTGACGTTGCCGGACCCGTCCTCCTTCTCCAGCCCCCCGATGCGATGCATCAGCTCCGGAGTGCCGGGGAGTGCCCATGCTCGAGCAAGCGTGTCTGGGTCGCGGAGGTAGGGCCAGAACACCGCGTCACCCTCGTCGGTGGTGTGGTTGAGCTCGGTGGCGAACGTCGTGGAGATGTCGGGGAGATCTGCCACGTCAGGCAGGCGCCACGGCTCTGTGCCGTTGGCAAGGTAGCCATCGGACAACAGGATCACGGGGGTGCGGTACTTGAGCGCGATGCGCGCCGCCTCGATGGCGACGAGGAAGCAGTCGCTGGGGCTCGACGCAGCCACGATCGGCAACGGCGACTCGCCGTGACGGCCGTAGTACGCCATCAGCAGATCGGCGGCCTCAGTCTTGGTGGGGAGTCCGGTGGACGGCCCACCTCGCTGGATGTCGATGATCAGCAGCGGCAGCTCCAGGCTCACGGCGAGCCCCATCGTCTCCGCCTTGAGGGCCATGCCAGGGCCACTGGTGGTGGTAACGGCGAGGTGCCCGCCGTACGCAGCACCGACCGCGGCACCGATCCCTGCGATCTCGTCCTCGGCCTGAAGGGTGCGCACGTTGAAGCGCTTGTGCTTCGACAGCTCATGCAAGATGTCAGACGCTGGCGTGATCGGGTACGAGCCGAGGAACAGGGGAAGTCCGGACAGCTGACTTGCTGCGATCAGCCCCCACGACAGCGCGGTGTTCCCATTGATGTTGGTGTAGGTACCGGGCGCCTGAGGCGCGGGATCGACCTGGTATGGGTGATCGAAGAGCTCCGCTGTCTCACCGAACGCGTGACCGGCCTTGAACGCGGCGAGGTTGGCATCGCGCACTTCCGGCTTGGCACTGAACCGCTGCTCGATCCAGGCAACGGTGGGGTCGGTTGGCCGCGTGTACATCCAGGAGACGAGACCCAACGCGAAGAAGTTCTTGGACCGCTCGGCATCACGGGGCTTCACGCCGAGGGGCTCGACCGCCCCCTGCGTCAGGGAGGTCATCGGCACCTCGAACACCGTGTATGCGTCCAGTGAGCCGTCCTTCAGGGGGTTCACCTTGTAGCCGGCCTTCTTGAGGTTGCGCTCCTCGAACGCGTCCTCGTTGACGATCACCGTGCCGCCGGCATCGAGTCGGGGCAGCTCGTTGCGCAGCGCCGCGGGGTTCATCGCGACGAGCACGTTCGGCGCATCACCTGGGGTCGTGATGTCGTGATCCGAGATGTGGACCTGGAACGCCGAGACGCCGGCCAGGGTTCCCGCCGGTGCTCTGATCTCAGCCGGGAAGTCCGGCAGCGTGGCGAGGTCGTTGCCGAACAGAGCGCTAGCGCTGGTGAAGCGATCGCCGGTGAGCTGCATCCCATCGCCCGAGTCTCCGGCGAAGCGGATGATCACCCGGGCAAGCCGCTCCGGTGCTGGCGGCGCGCCTGCGCGCTCTGCGGTATCGGACAACGCTGTCCACCCTCCAGTTCGCCGCGCCGTTGCGGCGACTCGCTTGCTGCAGAGCGACCTTATCGCCGGCGCGCGAGCAAACCGAGCACGCTCGGTCTGAGGCGTCGAGCAACGGTCTCCTAGGTCAGCGAAGCTTCGAAGATGCTTTTGATGGAGGCGTCGAGCATGGCGTCGAACTCGCCGGGCGTCTGCTGTGCGCTGAGCCCCTCGGTGAGCGCACGAGAGAAGCTCGCGATCACACCCTTGTTGCGGGCAAGCCGATCGTTGGCCTCTTCACGCGAGTACCCGCCCGACAGCGCAACGACCCGCAGCACACCAGCGTGGGCAACGAGATCGGCGTAGAAGCCGTCCGTCTCCGGGAGTGTGAGCTTCAACATCACCTGCTGGCCCGATGGGAGCGCGTCGAGCTGTGCGAGCAAGGCCGATTTGAGCAGGGTCTCCGCGTCAGCCTTCGATGGGCTGTGGATGTCAACCTCGGGCTCGATGATCGGGACGAGACCAGCCGCGAGGATCTGGCGGCCCACCTCGAACTGCTGATCCACCACCGCCGCGACACCGGCCTGATCGGCGATCTTGATCACCGACCGCATCTTGGTGCCGAACACACCCTTGGCGACCGCTCGGGCGAGGAGCTTGTCGAGCTCGGGCATCGGCTTCATCACCTGGGCACCATTGGCCTCGTCTGCGAGACCCTTGTCGACCTTGAGGAAGGGCACCACACCCTTCACGGACCACAAGTAGGCCGGGGTGTCCTGCCCGTCGATCTGACGGTCCATGGTGTCTTCGAAGAGGATCGCTCCGAGGATCCGCTCGCCGCTGAAGCTCTCGCTCGTGACAATGCGGCTACGCATCTCGTGCATGCGCAGGAACATCTCATCGTCGTTGCCGTACGCGTCCTCGCCAATGCCGTACAACGCCAGGGCCTTGGGCGTGCTGCCTCCGCTCTGGTCGAGGGCGGCGATGAACCCGTTCCCGTGGCGGACCTTCTCGAGCTGCTCCTGGTGCATGTTGCGCTACCCGTCCTAGTCGTCGGCTGGCCGTGTCGACCCATCCTCGCGGACCCCGGGCTGGTCGTCACAACCGGCGTTCCACCCCGGCGATGGCGGCCCGCACTGCTTTGCGAACGGTGGCGGAGCGCCGTACGGGAATCGCGGTTGTGGCGACCACCTCGGTTCGGCTCTGCGTGATGCCACCAGCTCGGAAGAACCGCCTGCGAACTCGCCCTACGACGAGCAGCTCCTCCCCCACACGCCACGCTGCGGCCGAGGCCGGTGCACCTGGCCAGGCAACCGGGACCGACTCGCGGGGCTCCCCAGCAGGGTGCACCGTGAGGTCGAGGGCCAGCAGGTGGTCGCCCGATGGAAGAGCTCGAAGCTCGGGAGATCGGTTCAGGGTCCCGATGAGCACGGACAGGTTCAAGCCGGCTAGCTGATCGGCGACGGGATCGGGCATGTGAGCCTCCAACAGGTGTGACGCTGACGTGGAGGGGGAAGGAGGCGCACCTTACGGGCGCGGTGCGACAGCTACAGAGAGTCAGCGCAGCGCGCGGACCCGCGCCTCGACGTCTCCCAGCTCGGGATCGGCGGCGACGACGATGCCGAACAGCCGGCGGGCCCGGGGTACGTCACCAGCCCGCTCGTAGAGATCGGCGAGCGCATAGGTGACCCGGAGATGATGCAGCTGGGGGCGTCGGACAGGTGGCTTCGAGGCCTCCAACGTCGAGATGGCATCGGTGAGCTCACCTCGGTCGGCCAAGGACCCCGCGAACACGATGCGGCCTTCAGCCACGAGCGCCGCGCTGGGCGAGGCGTGCCGAAGCTCCTCCCATAGCTCCGCCACCTTGGCGTGACGGCCGAGGGCCCGGTAGCAGTCGGCCAGCACCGGGTGCTGCTCCGTGCTTCCGGAGAGATCTCGGAACGCCTCGAGCTCCGTCACGGCCAGCTTCCACTTGCCCATGCGGTAGTAGGTCAGACCGAGGAGCTCGCGCACGGTCTCCGCCGTCGGCGCGGCGTCCGCGAGCGGGCGCAGCATGCGGCGCGCCTCATCGAAGCGCTCGCGCCGGAACGCGCGGCTGGCATCCTTCAACCGCTCCTCGAGTCGTTCCACCTTGCCCGCACCCACGGCGCGCCGCAGGGACGGATCATCGATGGCAGCGGACTCGTCGCCCGTCGAGCGAGCAGGACGTCCTGCCGCACGACCACGGCCCACGGCACCCGCCGCTTCGCCACGGACCACGCCCTCGTCGATCCAGACCTCGGGCGCCCAGGCCTCCTTGCCGGCGGCCTCCCGGAACGCATCCGAGGCGCCCGATCCCCGGCCCTCGTCCCGAATACGTCCAGCCCCCTTGCGAGCCACCCCGCCCCAGCCCGCTTGCTTGGCTCGAGTGTCGTCGCCAGCGCGCGCATCGGCCCGCCGCTTCCAGGCCGGGCCCTCACTCGAGGTGCTCTTCGTGCTCTTGGACGCCTTGCCGCCGGACGCGCCTCCGCGTCCCTTCGGCGGATCGGAGCGCCCCCGACGGGGTCTGTCAGAGGGCGGGGGCTTGGGCATGGGGTGCCGATCCTATCGGGGGGCGAAAACGACGAAGGACCCCCGTCTCCGGGGGCCCTTCGCACATGAGAAACTCGGCGGCGTCCTACTCTCCCAGGGCCTCTCGACCCAAGTACCATCGGCGCT
>JBBDWQ010000005.1:0-1232 GCA_040902805.1 Acidimicrobiales bacterium | reverse complement strand
CAGATCAACCCGGGTCCCGAAGGGGAAGACACCCAGATTACACCCCTGTAGTTCGGCGTGCAACCCCCGGTAGTGGGTCAGTTTGGCTCAACCCGCGAGAACCCGCAGCGCTCGGGATGCAGGCGTCGGATGCGGGTCCGCATCACGGTGAGGGCTGCGAGGCCCCCGTGTCGACCAAGACGTTCAGCAGGTCACCGAGCGTGCGCTCGCGGCCATGGCTGTCTCCGAGCGGCAGGTTGGCGGCGTCGCGCAGCGGGAGGTGGTGCTGCACCGTGTAGTGGTTCCGTCGACCGACCCGCACCTTGAGGAGGTATCCCTCGGCTGTGAGGTCGGCGAGGATCGTGAACGCTGTGCGCTCGGTGACGTCGAGGACAGCGGCGAGGTCGCGCACGCGCGTGTCGGGGTGGGCGGAGATGAACAGCATCGCCCGAGCGTGGTTCGTGAGGAAGCTCCAGGTCGCCACGCAGACCATTGTAAACAGATTCCAGAACTACATTGCATGTTATGTGTTTCAGGCGTACGATTGGTGGCACCCCCCCGGATGAGCTCCTCGTTGGCGCCCGTATGACCCGGCCCAGCGAAGGTTGACCGCTCATGAGATCTCGCCTGGCTCGCATCGCTGGCACGTTCCTGGTGGCCGCCGGTCTCGGCCTGGTCGCAGCGGCGGTCGTGGTCGCCCCCGCCGGCGCCGCGGAGGCGCCCGTCGGCTTGGGAACGGCGAGCAGCTTCGCAGTCCTCGCCGGCACCACCGTCACCAACACCGGCTCGTCGGTCATCACCGGCAACGTCGGTGTGAGCCCGGGAACCGCGATCACCGGCTTCCCGCCCGGCACCGTCAACGGGACCTTCCACCGCAATGACGCCGCGGCCATCCAGGCCCAGAGCGACGTGACCATCGCCTACAACGACGCTGCGGGTCGAGCGCCCACACAGTCTGGGATGGCGAACCTCACTGGGATGACGCTGGTATCGGGCGTGTACTCCGGGGCGGCTGGGCTCAGTCTCAACGGCAGCGGTGTGCTGACCCTGAACGGCCAGGGCGACCCGAACGCCGTGTTCATCTTCCAGGCCGGCAGCACGTTCATCTCCGGGTCGAGCAGCGTGGTGAGGCTCACCAACAGCGCTCAGGCCTGCAACGTCTACTGGAAGGTCGGCAGCTCGGCCACGCTCGGCACGAACTCGGTCCTCGTCGGCACCGTGCTGGCGCTGACGTCGGTGACCGCCAACACCGG
>JBBDWQ010000004.1:0-1277 GCA_040902805.1 Acidimicrobiales bacterium | reverse complement strand
GGGTAATCCGGAGGCTCCAACCCTTGAGAGGATGGAGCCATGTCACGTCAAGCGAGGTATCCGCAGGAGATCCGGGAGCGAGCGGTCCGGATGGTGTTCGAACAGCAGACTGATCACCGCTCGCAGTGGTCAGCGATCCGCTCGGTCTCAGCCAAGTTCGGGATGTCTCCGGAAACGCTTCGCCACTGGGTCCGCCGCGCCGAGGTCGACGCAGGTGAACGACCGGGCGTCACGACCGAGGAACGCGAGCGGCTCAAGTACCTGGAGCGAGAGAACAAGGAACTGCGCCGAGCAAACGAGATCTTGAAGTCGGCGTCAGCTTTCTTCGCGGCGGAGCTCGACCGCCCACTGAAGCGATGATCGCCTACATCGATGAGCACGCCCAGGAGTTCGGGGTCGAGCCGATCTGCAAGCACCTGCCGATCGCCCCATCCACCTACTACGACGCCAAGACGAGGCCGCCATCGACCAGACGGCAACGAGATGAGCAGCTCAAGCCCGAGATCCTGCGCGTGTTCGAGGCCAACCTCGATGTCTACGGTGCTCGGAAGATCTGGCGTCAGCTGAACCGAGAAGGCATCACGGTGGCGCGCTGCGCCGTGGCCCGCTTGATGCGTGAGCTGGGCATCCGTGGCACGACCAGGGGCAAGCCACCCTTCACCACGACACCGGATTCGTTCACACATCGGCCCGAAGATCTGGTCGAGCGCGACTTCACCGCTGATCGTCCGAACCAGCTGTGGGTTGCTGACCTCACCTACGTGCGGACCCATTCGGGCTTCGTCTACATCGCCTTCATCGTCGATGTGTTCTCACGGTTCATCGTGGGGTGGCAGGCGTCCCGCTCGCTGCACGCAGACCTAGCTCTGGATGCACTCGAGATGGCGATCTGGTCGCGCAAGGATCTCGATGGGCTGATCCATCACTCCGACAGGGGGTCACAATATCTCGCGATCCGCTACTCCGAGCGTCTCGGCGAGTTGGGCGTGGTCGCGTCCGTCGGATCCAAGGGCGACAGCTACGACAACGCCCTGGCCGAGACGATCAACGGGCTCTACAAGACCGAAGTGATCTACCGGCGCGGCGGATGGAAGGGGATCGACGACGTCTCCTTCGCCACGCTTGAATGGGTCGACTGGTTCAATCACCGCCGGCTGCTCGAGCCCCTCGGTGACATCCCGCCGGTCGAATTCGAAGCCGCCTACTATGCGAAGGAGGAGACCGACGAGACCGACGGACTCACAGAACCGAGCCTCCGATAAACCCGGCTTGATTCA
>JBBDWQ010000003.1:0-48916 GCA_040902805.1 Acidimicrobiales bacterium | reverse complement strand
CTTAGGCAAGGGCCTGCAAAGCCCTGTACGCGGGTTCGATTCCCGCCGCCACCTCAACCAACGGACTCTTCACGAAATGTAGGGGTCCCAGTTCAGGAATTGGCTGCGCTTCGATGGTCGCGACGAGCAGAGTGGTGACACCTGCCCTGCGCGTGGACCATTCGGCGGCTGGGGGCAGCCACAGACGGATTGTCAGCGACCCGGGCCGAGAACGCGTTCGAGACCAACGTCGAACTGGTGCGGCGCGGCAGCGTTGGCAAGCGCGCCGGCGAGCTCGTTAGCATTGTGCACGCAGGGGACGGTTCGGGCGGGGATGTCGCCGCGCCGGTGCCGGGTCTGACTCCGGAGCGGAACCGTCCGAGTGAAAGCCGTTGTGGGAGCCGTTGGCTGCCCCGTTGTGAAGCGCCTCAGCAGCGTCAGCGCTCATCAGCGCACGCAGCGGCTCATCACGGAGGTCGATGACTCGGGCGTCAGGCGGCCAACCGTTCGCGAGCTCACCCATTGGGCTCGCGAAGCGACGTTGCCAAGCGCGTCTGTGGGGTCCGGGATGATCGTCGAGGATCTGCTCACGAATGCAGAAGCCACAGAGCGGTCCGTCGATCGTCCGCCGCCCCCGATAGCTCAACAGCGGAGGGGCGCCGCAGCTGATGCAGAACGGGGCCACGTCCCCAACCTCTCACGCGTCCCCACCTCCGTCCACGGGAGAAATGACTGGCTTGCGCGGTATGTCCCACGGTCTACCGATCTCGCTCAGTCGATGAGCGACTGCAGCACCGTCGCTCGTAGCTGGCGGCGTATCGGGTACATGCTGCTGGGCAGTAACTGGGTCATGAACACGACGCAGATCTCCTCGACAGGGTCGACCCAGAACGCAGTGCTCGCCGCTCCGCCCCAGCTGAACTCGCCCTCGCTGGCCAGGTTCTGCAGCTCGGCGGCGTCCTCGATGACAGCGAAGCCGAGCCCGAACCCGGTGCCGGCCATGGCGGACTCTGCGAAGGTGGACTGGCCGATCTCGTTGAGGAGCTGCCCGCCCGGCAGGTGGTTCCGAGCCATGTAGCGCACGGTGCGCGGGCTCAGGAGCCGCGCGCCGTTGAGCTCGCCGCCGCCGAGGAGCATGTGGCAGAACTGGAGGTAGTCGGGGGCCGTGCCGACCAATCCACCGCCGCCGGAGAGGAACTTCTTCGGCTGCACCAAGGCCTCTGGCCCGGCCATGCGGTGGAGCTCGCCCGCGGCATTGCGGGTGTAGAGCACCGAGCACCGGTCGAGCTCGGACTCCGGCGCGTAGAACGCCGTGTCTCGCATGCCGAGCGGTTCGAGGATGTTGTCGCGGAGGTAGTCGTCGAGCGACTGACCGCTCATGACCTCGATGAGTCGTCCGCACACGTCGGTTGACATCGAGTAGTTCCAGCCGCTGCCGGGGTCGAACAGCAAGGGCATCGACGCCAGTCGGCCCATACCCTCGGCGAGGTCGTAGCTCGGTTCGCTGAAGTCGCCGAGCCCGTTTGCGCGGTACATCTCGTCGACTGGGTTCTGGAAGTGAAAGCCATAGGTCAGTCCGGCCATGTGCGTGAGCACGTCGTGCACGTTGATGGGCCGCCGTGGTGGTCGTGTCTGCGGCAACTCGGCGGTGCCCCCGGTCCACACCTTCACGTCGGCGAACTCGGGCAACCAGCGGCTGATCGGGTTCTCCAGCAGGAAGGTCCCCTGCTCGAACAGCATCATCAGCCCGACGCTCGTGATCGACTTTGTCATCGAGTAGATGCGATAGATCGTCTCAGGGGTGACAGCCTTCTCTGCCTTCACGTCCGAGAAGCCGTACACGTCGTGGTGCACCAGTTGCCCGCGGCGGCTGATGAGGATCTGGACGCCCGGGAGCTTCCCCTTGTCGACATACGCGTGCATCGTGGCGTCGACACGGGCAAGCCGGTCGCTCGACATCCCGAGGTCCGCAGGGTTGGTCAGCATCCTCGGATCGTGGCACGCGGCGACCCGTCGTGCTCGAATGCCCTCATCCCAAGGCGTTTTGGACGGCTGCCATCCGCTCAGGCACGATCCGCCACCACACCCATCGGCCCCGCTTCTCACCGACGATGAGTCCGGCCTCGGCGAGCGTCTTGGTGTGATGGCTGATGGTGGGCTGCGCCTTGTTCAGCGGCGCTTGAAGATCGCAGCCGCACACCTCGCCCGCGGCGGCGATGAGGCTGAGGATACGAAGTCGGACTGGGTCGGCGAGGGCCGCGAAGGTCGTGGCCAGCTCGATGGCGTCGTCCTCACCGAGCGGGGCTGTCAGACCGGGGTGGCAGCAGCCGAGCTGGGGGAGTGCTGCGGAGGGCGTCATGAGAATCTCCTGTGTCATCCATTGACAATCGTCGATATATTCGCGAGAGTCAATACATCGACCACTATGAATCTATCAGGAGGCAGTGATGTCCCGTGTGCAGCTCGCACTGAACGTGTCCGATCTCGAGGAGGCCGTCGCCTTCTACTCGAAGCTCTTCTCCGCCGAGCCCGCCAAGCGCAAGCCTGGCTACGCCAACTTCGCCATTGCTGAGCCCCCGCTCAAGCTGGTGCTGATCGAGGGCTCCGGAACGCCGGGAACCGTGAACCACCTCGGTGTCGAGGTCCCCAACACGGACGAGGTCGCCGCCGCGACCGCGCGTTTCGCCACGGAAGGTCTCGACACCACGACCCAGGACGAGGTGTCGTGTTGCTACGCCGTGCAGGACAAGGTGTGGGTGGACGCCCCCGACGGTCTGCCCTGGGAGATCTACACGGTGCTCTCCGACATCGAGTCGCCCGCGGGCGAGCCCGTAGCCGCAGGAGCGGTGGGTGCCGCTGCTCTGGGCTGTGGCACCGGATCGTGCTGCTGAGTGCAGCGCGCTGACCGTCTGACTCGCTGAGCCAACCCACGAGCAACGTGGGAGGCTCAGCGAGTGCGGTTCCATTCCGATCGGCGCTACCACCTGCCGATGTCGCCCGACGAGCTCTGGGCCACGGTCGCACGCGTCGACGACTACCAGTCCTGGTGGCCGTGGCTGCGTCGCTTCGAGGGCGAGCACCTAGCCGATCAGGCGGTGTGGACCTGCCTCGTGCAGCCACCACTTCCGTACTGGGTGCGCTTCGATGTCGTCCTGGACGAGGTGATCGAACCGCACACGGTTCGGGCCAGGATCAAGGGCGACGTGGTGGGCGACGCCCACCTCGACATCCGAGAGCATCTCGCCGGATCCGAGGCCAGGCTCATCTCCAACCTCGGGCCCGGTAACCCGCTGCTGAAGGCGGTCGCTGCGGTGGCGGCACCCGTCGTCCGCTACGGCCATGACTGGGTTCTCGACAGCGGCGTGCGCCAGTTCCTCGACCGACACAGGTGACCGCCGCGTCCTACGCTGGGCCCATGTGTCGCAACATCACCACCCTGCGGGGACTCGATCCCGAGGCCACCGATGAGGAGATCGAGGCCGCCGCTCGGCAGTACGTGCGCAAGATCAGCGGCGTGCAGAAGACCTCCGACAAGACAGAGGCGGCCTTCGAGCGCGCGGTGCGACGGATCACCCTGGCCAGCGAAGAGTTGCTCGCTGAGCTGCCGCCTCGGCAGCAACCGCCCAAGAGCCTGCCTCCGCTTCGTCGCATCGCGGCGGCCCGGACCGCCTGAGGACCGAGCTGTTCCAGCCTGCTGCCGGGCGCTAGAACCGTCGCGGTGTCGACCTACGCGCTCTTGCCTCGCGCCAGCGCGAATCGCGTGTACGGCGAGGCAACCTTCGCCTTGACCGCAGCCGAGCTCGCCGTGCTCGATCGAACGCAGCTCGGGTCGACGATCGACTCAAGCCTCCGAGAGCCGATCGGCGGTGTCGACTACCTGGTCCTCGAGACCAGGGAATCGCTGACGACCGCGCAGCTCGCCATCGTCGCCAACCTGTCATCCATCCATGCGATCTTCGAGGTGGTTGGCGAGATGCTTCGCCCATGTGTGCTCACTCCCGTGGTGCACATGGATGACGATGTCGTGTCGATTCAGCGGTACTCGGGCAAGACGAACGAGGCGTTCACACATCTGCTTGTGAACGTCGCGCTGGCCCACAGCGGCGACGCCCTTGATCGGTTGGTGCGCGGCGAGCGGGTACGACTCCTCGACCCGGCGTGTGGTCGCGGTACTTCCCTCAACCGGGGCGTCGTCTACGGGATGGACGCGGTCGGGATCGAGCTCGATCAGCGTGACGTCGAGGCGTACACGCAGTTCATTCTCACCTGGATGAAGGACAAGCGCCTGAAGCACGAGCTGGCGCAGGCCAAGCTGCGCAAGGGACGCGACACACCCGCCCACCGCATCACCGTCACCTACGGACGGGGCAAGGATCGAAGCACGCATCGCGTAGTCGACATCATCCACGACGACACCTTGAACGCACGCTCGCATCTGAAGGCGCGCACGGTCGACCTCGTGGTCTGCGATCTTCCGTACGGCGTCCAGCACGGTGCCCAGGCGCCTGGGGCTCGGCTCGACCGCGGCCCAGCGGGCCTGCTCCGAGACGCACTCCCGGTCTGGTTTGACCTCATGGTGCCCGGCGCCGCCATGGCACTCGCCTGGAATCGCCACACCATGGCTCGAGATGTTCTCGAGGACGTCGTGATCGAGGCCGGTTTCGACTTGTGTGCGACGCGAGGGGATGACGCGTTCGTCCATCGTGTCGACCGTTCGATCCTGCGCGATGTTCTGGTGGCTGCCCGCCCCGCAGCCTGACAGGGACCAACGATCTTTCGCTCGTATGATCGAGCCCGTCGCCATTCCCCGAGGGAGTCTGTTCATCGTGGCCGTCGTCGTAGATCGTGATCCACAACTGGGCCGCTCGCTGGCAGCGGTCGGGGAACTGGGCTGGCTTGCCGTGGGGGCGAGCGCCGCGCTGGCCGCCGGAGCGATCCATGCGTCCGCGATTGGCACGCACGCCGAGCACCGCCCGGCGTTGCTGGTCTTCACGGTTGTGGCGGCGGTGCAGCTCGGGTGGGGAGCGCTTGTCCTTGCGCGCCCCGGTCGCCTGATGATCGCCCTCGGTGGGCTGGCCAATCTGGGTGCCGTGGCCGGGTGGCTGGTCGCGAAGACCAGCGGGATCGCCTTCATCGACGGACTCGACGTCAAGGAACCGGTGCAGACCGCTGACGGGCTCGCGGCGGGCCTCGCCGTGGTCGCGGTCGTCGCGGCAGCGGCCGTGTTGCTACGACTCGACGACGGTCGGCTCACCCGTGCACCTCTGCTCACCGGCGGCGTCGCCGTCATGCTGGCGGCAGCCGCCCTGCCCGGGATGCTGACCGCAGGCACCCACGTGCACGCTCACGGCGACGCCGAGGCGATCGTGGCGTCCGCGGTTCCGCCGACGCCGTACGACCCTGCCCTTCCGATCGACCTCGGGGGCGTCGACGGCGTCACCCCCCAACAGCAGGCGCGGGCCGAGAATCTCGTTGCCATCACCGTCCTGCGCCTTCCACAGTTTGCGGATCCGGCCACTGCCGAATCCATGGGCTTCGTATCGATCGGCGACGGTGCTCTCGGGCACGAGCACTACCTGAGCGCCGCCAACATGAGCGACGACCGCATCCTCGATCCGGACTATCCCGAGTCGCTCGTGTACGACACGTCCGTCACGCCGAAGCGGCTGGCTGCGGCGATGTTCATGATGAACCAAGGCGACACGCTGGCCGACGTGCCTGACGTCGGCGGCGCTCTCACCCAGTGGCACGTGCACGACAACCTCTGCTTTGCCGGCACGCGAGTGGCGGGTGTCACCGACGCGGAGGGCCGGTGCGCTCCCGGTCTGGCCAAGGGCGCCGAGACCCCCATGATCCACGTCTGGATCGAGTCACACGCGTGCGGGCCTTTTGCCGCCCTCGAAGGTGTACCTGGTGGCACGATCGCAGCGGGCGAGGAACGGCTGTGCGATCACGTTCACGGCGCGTAGGTCGGCTGGTCAGGTGTGACCATCCACCACGCCGCCAATCCCTGCGTTTACGGTGATCTTCGCCTGATCTGACCCTTGAGGAGGGCCCACATGAACAAGGCCGAGCTCGTGAGCGCCGTTGCCGACAAGACCGGACAGTCCAATGCGACTGTCGGTGCGGTGCTCGGTGCGATCGAAGAAGTGATCACCAGCACGGTGGCGGGGGGTGGCAAGGTCCAGCTTCCCGGCTTCCTGAGCTTTGAGCGGGCCGACCGCGCCGCCCGCACTGGGCGCAACCCGGCCACGGGGGCGGAGATCCAGATCGCCGCTGCCACTGTGCCGAAGGTGAAGGTCGGCAAGTCCTTCAAGGATGCCGTCAAGTAGCTAGCGATCGAGGTCACCGCCACGGAACTGTGGCGGTGACCTCCGTCGTGCGTTTTCTCAAGGCGCGGCCGGCGTCGTTCTCACGCGTCGCGTCCGTGCCGAACTAGGTTCCCCGCGTGGACTCTGCCGCGGTGGAGCGTGACACCCAAGCGCTGGCGCGTCGGATCGCTGAGCTCGGCGAGGGTGAGCGATCCAAGGTGTTCCGCATGTCTTGGTGGAGCGACCGGATGATGGACTGGGCGATGTCGCGCCCGGACTTCAAGACCCAGCTCTTCCGCTTCGTCGACGTGTTCCCGGCGCTCGACGGCAACGACGACATCGCTCGCCACATCGCCGAGTACTTCGACGGTGTCGCGGTCCCCAAGGCGCTTGATCTCGGCGTGGACCTGGCGGACAAGGTCCCCTTCGGGGCGGCGGTAGAGGCGCGGGTCGCCCGCAAGAACATCGCTCGAATGGCGGAGCAGTTCATCGTCGGTGAGACGCCAGCCGAGGCGGTTGACGAGCTGCACGGGCTGTGGCGCTCAGGCAGCGCCGCCACCGTCGACCTCCTGGGTGAGAAGACTGTCGTCTCGGCCGAGGCCGACCGGTACCAGACCCGCGTGCTCGAGCTCCTCGATGCACTGTGCGACGCCACACCTCGCTGGGCGCCAGACGATCACTTGGAGCGAGACGACCTGGGTGGGCTGCCGCGCGTGAACGTCAGCATCAAGCCCACCGCTCTGGCGACCCACTACGAACCGCTGAGTCGGTCGGAGGGCCTTGAATCAGCCAAGGATCGGATCCGTCCGATTCTTCGGCGGGCTCGCGACCGCGGCGCACACGTGCACTTCGACATGGAGCACTACGACGTAAAGGACGTGACCCTGACGCTGTTCCGCGACCTCCTCGACGAGACCGAGTTCGCCGACGTGCACGCCGGCGTCGTGGTGCAGGCCTACCTGCGCGACGCCGCACTCGATCTGTCTGAGGTGATCGATTGGTCGGCACACCGGACTCACCCCGTCACAGTCCGGCTTGTGAAGGGTGCGTACTGGGATGCCGAGACCGTGTACGCCAGGGCCGCAGGCTGGGAGTCGCCGGTCTTCGAGCACAAGGCTGAGACCGACGCGAACTATGAGCGCTGCGCCCGACTGCTGCACGACCACCACGGCGAGGTGCGCGCGGCGTTCGGATCGCACAACCTGCGCTCGCTCGCCTATGGGGTCAGCTATGCGAGGCGGCTCGGGCTGCCGGACCACGCCTACGAGGTCCAGCTGCTGTACGGGATGGCCGAGCCCGTACATGCCGCCATCAAACGGCTGGGGCTCCGACTCCGCGTGTACGGGCCGGTGGGCGAGCTCGTCCCGGGCATGGCCTACCTCGTCCGGCGGCTCCTCGAGAACACCTCCAATGAGAGCTTTGTGCGTCATCGCTTCGCGGAAGGCCAGGGGCTCGACGTGCTCGTCGCAGCGCCACCCGTAGCCGCCCTGCCCGGACCGACGGCAGCTCCGGAGGTGCCCACCACAAGCTCAGCCCAGCCGTCGCCCTACACGCCCGAGCCGCCCAGGGAGTGGCGCCGTGAGGCTGCGCGCGCCGAGTTCGCGGCCGCAGTGGCGACCCGACAGGCCGGCCTTCGCCCGTCGACCGGGGAGCGTTGGTCGGGCCTTCCTGTCCCGGCTCTCATCGACGGCGAGCAGATCCGCACGAGCGCGACGATCACGTCGGTGGACCCGGCCCGCTTCGGTTCCATCGTCGCGACCTCGGCTTCGTGCACGGAGGCGGACGCCGACGCCGCGGTCGCGGCTGCGGTTCGTGCGGCTCCGGCATGGCGGGCGACACCGCCGGCAGAGCGGGCGGGCGTGCTGTTCCGAGCCGCGCACTGGCTGAGGGGGCGGCGCGACTCCGTGGCCGCGTTGGAGTGCTTCGAGGCGGGCAAGCCGTGGGATCAGGCGGACGGAGATGTCTGCGAAGCCATCGACTTCTGTGAGTACTACGGGCGTGAGATGCTCCGTCTCCACGCGGCATCGGCCGAGCTCGTGCAGTCGCCTCCCGGTGAGGCCAACCGACTGACGTATCAGGGCAAGGGCGTCACCGTCGTGATCGCACCATGGAACTTCCCGCTGGCGATCCCGTGCGGGATGACGGTGGCAGCGCTCGTCGCGGGCAACCCGGTGATCCTCAAGCCGGCGGAGCAGACACCCGGCATTGCCTGGCAGCTGGCCGAGGCGCTCGTTGCCGCCGGCGCGCCTCCGGGCGTGTTCCAGCTCCTTCCGGGTATCGGCGAAGAGGTGGGTGCTCGGCTGGTCGCCCATCCGGCGGTGGCTGTCATCGCGTTCACGGGTTCGAAGGCCGTGGGTCTCGAGATCAATCGGGTTGCGGCGACCCCAACCGCCGGACAGCACCACCTCAAGAAGGTCGTGTGCGAGCTGGGCGGAAAGAACGCCCTGATCATCGACGCCGACGCAGACCCTGATCAGGCCGTACCGGCGGCCGCGTACTCAGCCTTCGGCTACGCAGGTCAGAAGTGCTCGGCTGCGTCGCGACTCATCGTGGTCGACCGCGTGTACGACTCGATCATCGAACGGCTGATCGGGTGCACCCGAGAGCTACTGATCGGTCACCCCAGCGTGGCGGGCGTGCAGGTCGGGCCCGTGATCGACGCCGACGCTCATCAGCGGGTGGAGCGATACGTCGCCGCCGCGCCGGGGCAGGGCACCGTGATGCTGCAACGTGACGACGTGCCGACCGGCGGCTGGTACGTCGGTCCCGCCATCGTTGCCGTCGACGATCCCGTCTCGCCGATCGCCACCGAGGAGATCTTTGGCCCCGTGCTCGCAGTGCTGCGTGCCCGCGACTTCGATCATGCCGTCGAGCTGGCCAACGGCACCGACTACGCGCTTACGGCGGGCTTGTTCTCTCGCTCGCCGGTGCATCTGCGCCGCGCCGCCGCCGAGCTGCGGGCCGGAAACGTGTACCTCAATCGGGCGATCACGGGGGCGGTCGTCGGCCGCCAGCCCTTCGGTGGCTATGGCATGAGCGGACTCGGCTCCAAGGCGGGCGGACCTGACTATCTCCAGCACTTTCTCGACCCGCGGGTGAGCACGGAGAACACCCTGCGCCAAGGCTTCGCCCCCGACTAGGGGCTCAGAGACGTTGGTCGGTGGTGGTTGCCTCGCCGGTCTGGACGCGCCACAGCGCGGTGTAGAGCCCGCCAAGGGCGACGAGCTCCTCGTGGGTGCCGGCCTCGATGATCTCTCCGGCCTCGATCACGTGGATGCGATGGGCGTGGCGCACCGTGGACAGCCGATGTGCGATCACGATCGTGGTGCGGCCGGCCGACACGCGCGCCAGGGACCGCTGGATGGCTGCCTCCGTCTCGTTGTCGACAGCTGAGGTCGCCTCGTCGAGCACCAGGACAGCTGGGTCACGGAGAATGGCGCGGGCGAGCGTGAGCCGCTGGCGTTGGCCGCCACTGAGCTTCTGGCCCCGTTCGCCCACGATCGTGTCGTAGCCCTGCGGAAGGGCCTGGATGAAGGTGTGGGCCTCGGCGAGCGTGGCCGCGCGCACGACGTCGTCCTCCGTGGCATCGGGCCGTCCGTAGGTCAGGTTCTCGCGCACGGTGCCCTGGAAGAGGAACACGTCCTGGCTCACGAACCCGGTCGTGCCCCGCAACGAGCGCCAGGTGAGCTCGTCCGTGGGAACTCCGTCGACCGTGATCGTGCCGTGCGTCGGTTCGTAGAGCCGTAGGAGGAGCTTCACGATCGTGCTCTTGCCGGCCCCGGTGGCGCCGACCACGGCGTGCGTCTCCCCGGCGGGGATGTCCAGCGTGATGCCCTTCAGCACGTCGCCTGCGCTGCCGTCGCCATACGAGAAGTGCACGTCCTCGAACCGCACCGCGCCCGCGACCGGCGCCGGCAGGTCTCGAGTGCCCGGCTGGATCGACGGCTGCACCTCGAGCAGCCCGAAGATTCGGCGGCTCGACGCCATCGCCCGCTGGTAGAGGTCGAGCGTCTCACCGAGTCGCGTCAGCGGCCAGAGCAGCCGCTGGGTCATGTACACGAGCACCGAATACAGCCCGATGTCCAGGTCGCCATTGAGAGCGGCGCGCCCGCCGACGACGAGGGTCATCGTGAATCCGGCCAGGATTGCCATCCGGATCAGCGGCACGAAGGCACTGGAGTATCGGATGGCGTCAGCGTTGGCGTCGCTGTAGGCCTGGCTGTCGACCGCCACTCGCTCGACCTCGCGGTCCTCGGCGGTGAACGCCTTGATGGTGGCGATCCCCCCGAGATTGTTGGTGAGGGTGTCGGCGATGCGACCGGCCGCCGCGCGCACCGCGTCGTACCGCCTCTCCAGTGAGCGCTGGTAGCGCAGCGACCCGATCACGATGACGGGGATGGGAAGGAACGCGAGCAGGGTGAGCAGGGGAGAGATCAGTGCGAAGGTGAGCCCGACGAGCACGACGTTGGCGGCGGTGAGGATGAGCTCGTTGGCTCCCATGTCGAGGAACCGCTCGAGCTGGTTCACGTCATCGTTGAGCACCGCCATCAGTCCGCCCGACGAGCGATCCTCGAAGTAAGCGAGCTCCAGGTGCTGCACATGGGCGTAGGCCTCCATGCGCGTGTCGTGCTCGATCGCCTGGGCAAGGTTCCGCCACGTGATGTCCGCGATGTAATCGGTGACAGATTCGAGGACCCAGATGACAACCGTGATGACGGCGAGGATCGTCAGCTGCTCGAAGGGGTCCTCGACACCGAAGAGGCGGCCGACGAAGGACTGGCCGCTGTTGACGACGACGTCCACAGCCGCGCCGATGAGAATCTCAGGGGCAACGTCGAAGATCTTGTTCAGCACCGAGAAGACCGTCGCGAAGATGACCTTCCCGCGGTGGCGCTGAGCGTGCCGCCACAGCAGACGCAATGGTGGGGTCGCTGATGGTGGGACCGCGTTGCTGTCAGGCCGCGGTGCGTTGGGAAGATCAGCCATGCCGGCGACGATACGGCTGCAGTGCTTGGTTGCCCCAGGCGGTTCTGCGGCGGGGCGTCAGGCGCCGCGGCGAGCGGGTTCGGCGGGGCGCGCGGCCGCTGCTACAGTCGGCGCCTCACGGGCCGTTAGCTCAGTTGGCTAGAGCACCTGCATGACGCGCAGGGGGTCAGGGGTTCGAGTCCCTTACGGCCCACTCGTGAATCCCCGACGGCACTAGAACCGCCGGAGCTGTGCTTCCGCCATGGCCTCGAACGGGGGCATACCCATACGGCCGAACTCTGCGAGGGCCGACGTCGTGAGACGGCGGGCCTCGGCCCGGTGGGCGGGTTGTCCACGGTCGAGCAGCATCCGCGCCAGCCAGAGATCGACATGGGGGGCATCGAGCAGGTTGGGGCCTTCGCGGGCGATGCGTTGCGCTTCGAGCAGGTGGCGTTCGGCGTCGTCGAACTGGCCCGCCACGGTCGCGACCATGCCGGCGACGCGCTCAGCGATCGTCAGATCGAAGGAGATGAAGCGGTATCGCCTCGCCATGGCGGCGGCGTGTGGGTAGAGCAGGCGGGAGCGATCCTCACAACCGAGCGTCGCTGCGGCGACCGCCGCGCTGACGAGTGCGAAGGTTGCGCCCACGGACATCGGCGTGTTCGCTGACATGTCGTTCTCTAGGACCTCGTCAACGAGCGTGAGGCACGCGTCTCGCTGGCCAGCGAGCGAGAGTGCGAACATCATCCCGGCCTCGCCTCCCCCGGTCCATGCAGAGGGTGGCATCGTCATGGTGGCCTCGTCGGCCTGTTCGATCGCTTCGCGGCTTCGACCTCTCGCAGCGTGCACCGTGGACAGCCACACGTGAGCGAGTGCCACCCACGGTGAGTTGATGGATGAATACAGATCGAGTTCCTCGAGCGCGGTTGCCTCGAGCGCGTCCATGTCGGGCGCGGTAAATGCCCGGCTCAATGCGATCGCCCGAAGGTTCAGTGCCATGGCGCCGAGGTGCCCAACCCGGGTGGCCAAGCTCGCTCCTTCGACTCCGAGCTCGAGTGCTTCCTCATGCCTGCCTGAGTACAGGAGAGGAAAGGCCGTCCATGCCAGGGCATCGGCGAGCGTCCACGCGTCGTTGGTCCGCCGGAGGTGGTCGATGGCCTCCAAGCCCCACTCGATCGCCTCGGTCATGGATCCGAAGGAGAACGCGACCAGGCACCCCGCCCACCGCACCGCCCCGAGGCCTCGGTCGTAGGTGAGGTCGGTTTCCAGGGCGTCGCGGAGCGTGCTCATCGCGGTGCCGTACACCCCAGAGAGACCGATCAGGCTGCCCATGCCGCTGGCCACGAGCAAGCGTTCAGGAACATCGAGGGTGCCCACAGCGCCAAAGCCACGGCTGTAGGCCTCGAACGAGCGGTCGAACCGGCCAAGCCAGAGCTCAGAGACGCCCATCTGCCATGACGTCAAGGCAGCTGCCCCGAGGTTCCCAGCCGTCACGTGGTCGTCGAACGCCTCGTCCCAAGCGGCTAGGCCCTCCTCAAGGCGATGCAGCGCGCGGAAGGCGGTGCCGCGCAGAGAGAGCAGCTCGCCGCGGGGGCCAGCATCGCCGTCACCGAACACAGCCAGTCCGTCGTCGGTCAGTCGGAGTGCTCCCTCGAACGCTGCCGCAGCCAGAGCTCGCTCCGCCGCCTTGAGAAGGGCGTGGCCGAGTCGTTGTGTATCCGCCGCGGAACCGGCCTTCAGCAGGTGATCTGCCAGCTCCTGCGGCCGGTTGGACATGGCGTCCGGATCTAGATCCTCGATTGCGTCGGCCACGGCGAGGTGCATCCGCTGTCGACGCAGCACCGACAGGTTGGAGAGCAGTGTCTGGCGAATCAGCTCGTGGGCGAAGGAGAACACGACCTCCCCGGCTCGATCCTCCGAGGTGAGTACCTGGGCTGCCTCTGCGTCATCGACGATGTCGAGCAGCTCACCCGGCCCAGTTCCTGTGACGCGTTCGAGCAGCGAGAAGGAGAAGGCACGTCCGATGACCGACGCTGCAGTGAGCGCCTTCTGGGCCCCCGGTCCGAGCCGTTCGAGGCGCCGCCCAACCACGAGGCGAACGCTTTCCGGTACGTCGAGCTCGTCGATGTCAATGTCCTGTCGGAACTCCCCGGCGCTGTCGAAGACCTTGCCGTCCTCCGCGAAGTGCCGGTACACCTCACCGACGAAGAAAGGGTTGCCCTCGGTCTCCGAGTAGACGGCATCCACGATCGCGCTTGGGGGCGTGCGACCGGACAACGCCTCGATCATCTCCGCCACACCATCGGCGTCGAACCGGGTGAGGTGCATTCGTTCGACGGTGCCCGCCCGCAGCATCCGCTCCAGGCTGGCGGCCAGGGGGCGCGAGACCTCGAGCTCGACGTCCCGGTAGGTTCCGATGCCGAGGACGCGGTGCTCGCGCAGCATCTCGGCCATGTGCTCGATCAACAGGAGGGTCGGCTCGTCGGCCCAGTGGATGTCATCCATGATCAGCACGAGTGGGAATCGTGCCGCGCCACGCGAGATGAACGATGAGACCGCGTTGAAGAAGTAGCGGCGCTGCTGTTCGGGTGGTAGGTCGAGCGCGTCAGGGATGTCTGGAAACCGCCGTCGGAGCTCGGGGACCATTCGAGCGATCTCGGAAGCGTCGTCACCCATGTCCGTCCGCACGACATCGGGAGGCATCAACTCGAGCGACTGCTCGACCATCTCGACGAACGGCGAGTACGCGACGGAACCCTCAGACTCATAGCAGCGACCGAACACAGCCAGCGCACCGCGCTGTTCGGCATCTCGGATGATCTGGCGTACGAGTGAGGTCTTGCCCACTCCGGGTTCCCCGCCGACTAGCACCATGCCGCCGTGGCCCTCCGTCGCCGAAGCGAGCCGGCCACGCAGGAGCACGAGCTGGTCGGCGCGCCCGACGAACACCGGTGCCTTCGGACCGGATGATTCTCGGACCCACACGAGCTCCCACAGGCGCCACGGTTGGGGAAAGCCCTTGAGTTCGCGTTCGCCAAGGTCGCGGTAGGTGAGATCGGGCATCGTCCCCGCCAGCTGACGTGTGATGTCAGACATCACTACTTGGCCCCCATCACCCGCCGCGCACACTCTGGCGGCGGCGTGGACCGCCTCACCAGAGATCTGGCCTGCGGCCTGCGCGATTTCGCCGGTGTTGAGGCCGATCCGCACGCGAACTGCGGGGCCGGATCGTTCCCGGTTGAAGCTGTCAAAGGCTCGCTGGATGCTGACTGCGCACGCGAGGGCTCGTCGAGTCGACAGAAAGATGGCGAGGAACCCATCCCCGAGGGCGGCGCCTTGGTCGTGTCCGCCGTGCTCGGCGATCTGGGCACGAATGACCTCGTCGTGCAAGCGAAACAGGTCGTCCGTGGCTTCATCGCCGAGGCTGGTCCGGAGGGATGTCGAGCCCTCGATGTCGGTGAACATGATCGTCACCGGCCCCTCAGGCAGTTGGAGGGTTTCGCTCAGATCGGTCATTTCGGCCACGAGTCTGCCTGAATCGGCCGTACTGTGTGCGGGGATGACAGACACCGCCGCCGCACCGGCCGGACTCCGGGTCAAGATCGGTCCGTACGACATGGAAGCCGGACCGCTCGCACACCTACACCGGGAGCGGGAGCGCCTAGCGGCGCTGACGTGGCAGCACTTTGATGCTGAGCAACTAGGAGCCACGATCGGCGCCGAGCTCTCAGGCCTCGACTTGAGACAGGACCTCAGCGATGAGGTGATCGCCGAGGTCCGCCAGGCCCTCCTTGACTACAAGGTCGTATTCTTCCGCGACCAGCACATCACCGCAGAGCAGCACGTCGCGTTCGCGCTCAGGTTCGGTGAGCTCGAGCACCACCCTTTCCTGACGAACAACGAGGACATCCCCGAGCTCGTGCGATTCGAGAAGACGCCCGAGTTCAGTGGGTACGAGAACGGCTGGCACAGCGATGTGACCTGGCGCGTCGAGCCATCGATGGGCTCGATCCTTCGCGCTGTGGAGGTGCCGCCCAGTGGTGGCGACACCCTCTTCAGCGACATGTATGCCGTGTACGAGGGACTCGACGACGAGACGCGTGCGCTCATCAATCCGCTGAAGGCCATCCACGACTACAGCCAGGTGTTCGGCGTCGTCATCGCAGACGACCAGAAGGCGGAGATGCGGGAGAAGTACCCCCTCGTGGAGCACCCCGTGGTTCGCACCCACCCGGAGACGGGTCGCCAGCTCATGTACCTGAATCGCTTCTTCGGGATGGAGATCGTCGGGCTGAGCGCAACAGACGGCACCGCGCTCATTGACCGCCTGTGCCGACGGGCCGAGATCGTCGAGTACCAGTGCCGCTTCAGGTGGGAGCCTGGTTCCATCGCGTTCTGGGACAACCGCGCTGTGCAGCACTATGCGAGCAGCGACTACTGGCCGGCACGACGGGTGATGGAACGGGCCACCATCATCGGTGACAAGCCGTTCTAGGGCGGGTTAGAGGGCGGTTCGCTCACCGCTAGGCCGAACCGGAGGCCGCGCCGCCAGCTCCCCTAGGAGGGGATCCACCAACCCGTCGGCCGGTGATCGACGAGGCAACGAGGCGCATGATGTGCTCCTTGGCGCCCGACGCCCACGGATCGATCGGCAAGGCACTCATGTGCGCGAATCGCTCGGCGTTGTACTCCGTGACCTCTTCGAGGCGACCGCTCACCACCACGCTCCACCCCGCTCGGTGCGAGCGATCAAAGGCGTCGATCTCAAAGCAGACGGCCGCGCGAGGGCCGTGGTCCAACTTGGTGCCAGGTGCGGTGCGGAAAACGATGTCTTCACCATCGAGCACGTAGTTGACGGGAAAGATCACGGGGCGTGTGCCGTCGATGATCGCCAAGCGGCCGGTCTCGTCGGCACCGAGCAATGCGAGGCAGCCCTCTCGATCAAGCATGTCGATGTTGGTGTTCACGGCTCGCTGGTTCATGGCCTTGGCTCCCTCGGGCCAATCCTCTCGGAGCACAGAACGGCTAGGCAGGGCCGCGAGGCACCACCGCCAAGGACCAAGGTCCCGTTCCCACACGGCCGAGGGGTAGCGTCGCCTCCCATGGCCGATTCGACCCTCCTGCTCGTCGATGCCGGGATGGTCGCGGGTTTTCGGCGTGCGTCGCTCTCACTCGCTCAGCTCCACCAGGCGTTGGTGCATCTGCATCGCCAGCATCCCGATGCCCTCGTTGCCGTCGTCGCGGACCCCTCGCTGAAGTGGGACCTGGCCGGCGCCGAGCAGGCAGCGTTCGAGGGCGACATCATCGCTGGAGCCATCGTGTGCGCCCCCGCAGGAGCGCTCGACGGCACCGTGGGGTTCCTCGAAAAAGCCGCTCGAACCGGTGCTGGCGCTGGTCACCGAGTGGTCGCCTTTACCGATCGCGCTCTGCCCGACGTGGCGCTAGGCAGGCTACGCAACGACGGTGGTCGCTGGGTGTGGGACCTCGACGGCACGCACACGATCGACGCCTCCGATGCGGCCGCGGCCTCGACGGCCAGCCCGAACCGTCGTCGCCGACGCTCTCGCTAGCGGGGCCGGCGTTTCGGGGCGACGCTTCGTCAGTGCCAGGATGGCGACGTGGCCCGTCGATCTGCCGTTGTCGTACTTGCCCTGCTGTGTTTCGCCGGGGCGCTGACGTCCTCGGTTGCGCACGGGCAAGAGCCGCCATCGACGGTGATCACGGCGCCGCACATCATCCCCCGACCGAACTCAGGCCAAGCGCCCATGGATGCCGGCGACCGGGGAGGTGCGCTGCAGCTGCTCATCCTCGGAGCGTTGGTCCTCGGGATCGGGGCGGCCGGCGCGCACGTCGTCCGTGAGTCGCGACGAGCTCGCTCGGAGTCCTCTCGGGCGGGCGGCTAGGCCCGCCGCGCTCAGGTCGCCTTGCGTGCTCGAGCCCGAGGCTTCCTGGCCTTCGCCACCGGGGAAGGCTCTAGGTCGGGCCGCGGGATCTCCTGGGTCGAGTCGGGGTTCTCGCCCCGTGGCGAGGCAGCCGATGCCCTCGGGCCGGGCTTGGCAAACGGCTTGCGCTGCTCGCCGGTGCCCTGGGCCAGACCGGCACGCTCCAGTGCTTCCTGGAGCTCGCGCAACGTGGCCTGCAGCGCGGCACGATCGGCCCGCTGGTTCTGTACTACGAGCATGCCCACGCCTAGGACGACGAAGCACAGCCCCGCGATGCCACCCGAGATCAGATAGGGGAACTGACTCGGCAGGCGGTCGACGCTGGCGGCTCCGTTCCAGCCCAGGAACACGAGCAGGAAACCGAGCGCGCAGAGGCCAACGCCGAGCTGGCCCCCCAGCCGACTCCAGATGACCTTCGCCTTCGGCGTGTCGGTCGCGGTTAGTTCGTTGTCCATCTCAAGCTCCCAGGTAGGTCTCTCGGAGGTTGGCGTTGCGGATTTCGTCGCCAACTCCGGTGTAGATGAGGGTGCCCTTCTCCATGATCAGGGCCCGGTCGGCGTAGGGCAGCACGCCGACGTTTTGTTCGACGATCATCACAGTGACGCCGTCGTCGTTGATGCGCTTCACGACTTCGAACACGGTCTTGGCCAGCGTGGGGCTGAGGCCGAGCGATGCCTCATCGATGAGCAGGAGGCGCGGTCGAGACATGAGCGCGCGCCCGATGGCCAGCATCTGCTGCTCGCCACCCGAGAGCGTTCCCGCTAGCTGGGAGTGCCGCTCCTCGAGCCGGGGGAAGTAGTCGTACACGAGCGACCGCTGCTCTTCGATGATCTTGTTGGAGCGCCGCTGCACCCAGGCCCCCATGCGGAGGTTGTCAGCCACCGACAGGCGAGGAAACACCCGCCGGCCCTCCGGCGACAACGAGATTCCATCAGCCACCAGCCCCGCAGGAGCGCGCCCGCCGATCTCCTGGCCATCGAAGCGGATCGACCCGCTGTCCGGCTTGAGCAGTCCCGCGATGGTGGCAACCGTGGTCGTCTTGCCGGCGCCATTGAGCCCGAACAGAACCGCGGTCTCGCCCTCCTGTACCTCGAGGGAGATGCCGAGGAGCACCGGAAAGCCATAGCCGACAGCAAGGGACTCGATCTCGAGGAGGGCCATCACTGCACCTCGTCCGGATCGTCGCCCAGATAGGCACGAACAACCTCAGGGTGCCGGCGCACGTCGTCCGGCAGTCCCTCGGTGAGCACCTCGCCGAAGTTGAGGCAGTACATGTAGTCGGAGATCCGTGTCACGAGCGGGACGTGGTGGTCGATCATCACGATCGTCAGCTCGAACTCCTCCCGCAGCTTGAGCAGGAGATCGCCGAGCTCCTCGGCCTCTTCCGGGCCCATCCCCGAACCCGGTTCGTCGAGGAGAAGGATGTCCGGGTCAGTGGCGAGGACCGCAGCGAGCTCGAGGCGCTTGAGCACGCCGTACGGGAGGCCTTGGACCCGGGTGTCTTCCAGGTGAGCAAGGCCCATGAGGTCGAGGATGGCTCGTGCTCGGTCGGTGGTGTGCTGCTCGACATCGAAGGTGCGGGGCGAGCCGAAGATGCCTGCCAAGGGGTCATAGTCGACCTCGAGGTGTTGCGCCGTCTTGAGGTTCTCCCCGGCCGTAGAGCTCTTCACGAGGCCGACGTTCTGGAACGTCCTCCCCATCCCGAGGTTGGTTCGCTTGTGGACCGGGAGGTCGGTGACGTCTTCGCCCCGGTAGCGAACCCGTCCGCTGGTGGGCGCGTAGAAGCCCGTGATGCAGTTGAACAGGGTGGTCTTGCCGGCCCCGTTCGGGCCGATGATCCCGACGATCTCCCACTCGTTGATCTGGATGTTGACGTCGCGCAGGGCCTGCACGCCACCGAAGCGGATGTTGACGTTGTGGGTCTGCAGGAGGGTCGTCGGCTCGGTCGGCATCGGTTCAGGCGCGGACATCGGTGATCTGCACCTCCTTGTCGGCTTTGACGAACTTGAACGACCCACCGCGCAGCCAGCGACCGAGGGTGCTGGTGAGCTGTCCGAAACCACCGGGGAAGAGAGTGATCGTAAGGAGCAGCATGATCGGACCGAGCACGAGGGGCAGCACCTCAGCGGTGAGGTTGATCGGGTCGCTCGCAAACAGGTTGTCGACGTGAAGGATCTCGAGCAGCTCCCCATTGCGGAGGAGTGCGAAGAATGCGGCGCCGACGACGACGCCAGCGCGGTTCCTGAGGCCGCCGATGACCGTCATGAGGATGAAGACGAGGGCGAGGTTTAGGCCGAAGGGATTGGCAACGACGTTGGTGTCACGGTGGGCAAGCAGGGCACCGCCGAGGCCGGCAAACAACCCGGACACCGCGAAGCCTAAGACCGTGTAGGCCTTCACGTTGATGCCCCATGTTGCTGCCACCCGTGGGTTCTCTCGAAGCGCGAGGAGCGCCCGCCCTCCCTTGCTGGCGATGAGGCGCCAGTCGAGGAACACCACGAGGGCGAGGACGATGAGGCAGAGGTAGTAGTAGCGGAAGTCGCTTTCGAACCCGAGCGGTCGCGGAGCGGGCTGGCCTGCGGTGCCCCCGGTGAGCGACTCGATCTGGAAGATGCTCTCCTGGGTCATGATGCCGTAGCTCAACGTGATCAGCCCGAAGTACAGACCCGTCACCCGGAGCGAGACGGCACCGAGCAGTGCGGCCTGAGCGGCACCGACAAGGGCGGCGACCAGCGCCGCAATGAAGAACTCCTGGCCCATCTCGGTGACCACGTAGGCCGAGGTGAACGCGCCGATGCCAACGAAGGCCTGGTGGCCCAGGGAGATCGTGCCGACGTAGCCGATCAGCACGTTCAGCGAGAGGCCGATGACAGCGAAGATGACCGCTTCGCTCGCGGCGTTGGCCTCCACGCCGCCGACCGTGAACGGCGACAGCACATTGGTGGGGTAGCAGAGCACCGTCCACCCGATCAGCGCCATCACGCCGGCGCGTGCGATCCACCCGGCGGCGGTCGGTGCACCGGGAGAGGCGCCAACGGTCGCGGCCGCGAGATCCTGGTCGTCGATGGCCATCAGCTGCGACCAGCGAACAGGCCTTGTGGCCGGATGAGAAGGACGGCGAGGAGCACCACGAAGACCGACACGAACGACGCGCCCTTGATCGAGTCAAAGGTGCTCAGGCTCCCGAGTGCTTGGAGGACCCCCACGAGGATGCCGCCGGCTGCGGCTCCTGGAAGGCTCGTGATGCCGCCGACGATCGCAGCGGTGAACCCGGGAATCAGTACCGCGGCCGTGATGAGCCCGGGACTGAACTGTGAGCCGCCCGCGTAGAGAAGTCCGGCGGCGCCGCCGAGGAGCGCGGCAAGACCCCACGTGATGGTGGAGATGCGACGGACGCTGACGCCCACCAGCTCAGACGCGACGGGCTCTTGGCTGGCCGCGAGGACGGCCAGGCCGAGTGGTGATCGGAAGAACAAGAAGAGCAACACCGCCGCGACCACGAGCACACCAAGCGTGATGAGTCGCTGGTCGGAGACGGCCACTCCGAACGGCGAAACGCGATCGAGACTGCTCGGACTGTTGACGATGCTGCTGAAGAACTTGAGCGGTTCATTCGCCGTCCGCCAGAACTCCACACCGATCGCCAGCAGTGCCACGCCGGCTGTTGCCACGAGCAAGGTGACGCGGGGTGCGTCGAACAGCGGCCGAATCACCAACCGCTCGGTGAGCAGTCCCATGCCGAGCGCCGCGAGCAGTCCGATGATGAGCGCAATCCCGTACGGCAAGTTGAAGCTGGTGATGGCGATGTACGAGCCGTAGATCGCGATGGTGCCGAACTCGCCCTGAGCGAAGTTGAAGACGCCGCTGGCCTTGTACACGAGCACGAGGCCGATGGCGATGAGGCTGTAGATGGCGCCATTGATGACGCCCAGCACCAGGACGCGGCTGAGCTCGCTCAGCGTGATGGCAAGGATCATGCCTAGTAGCCGCTCACGAAGGTGCCGATGGTCTTGAAGCTCCCCGAGCCGCAATCGGCTTGGAGGACGTGCACCTGCGAGCCGCCGAAGTGGTTCCGTGCGGTGAAGGTCACCGGCGGGTAGACGCCGCCCGCGAACGGCTTGCCGTTCTCGATAGCCGCTACGAAGCTCTGTCGGCTCATGTTCGGCCCGGCGACATCGAACATGGTCTTGAGCTGTCGGCTGAGACCCCAGAGGGCGAGGCCGAGGTCGTCGCCCTTCTTGCCCAGCTGCGCCTGATACGCCTTCTGGTAGCCGGGATCGATCTTGTCGATGACATCGAGCTGCGGGAACGGGCTGAAGAAGATTGCCTTGTCGACACCACGGCGTGGCGCGCTGCAGCCGATGTTGGCCACGGTGTTCAACCCACTGGTGATCCCGGGGCCGACGAACTGTGGGCTGTAGGCCGGGTTGAGTCCGTTGGCGACGTAGAGGAACGTCGTCGGGCTGGAGAGGAAGTAGATGACCTCGGCGCCGCTCTGCTGCATGGCGTTGGCGATGTTGGCGCCGTCGCCCGCGTTGGCGCTCTTGGGGATCCGCTTGTCGTAGACGACATCGAAGCCGGCGGCGGCGAACGCCTTCTTGATGCTGTCGTAGGCATCGTTGAAGGATCCCGAATCAGCGACGGCGATGCCGATCTTCTTGCCGGCGAACTGCTTCTGCACCATCTGGACGATGATCGGGGACTGCTGGGCGTAGGTGGTCGAAAGCGCGAAGTAGGACCGGAGGTTGGCCAGGCCGGCTTCGTTCACTCCGGCGGACAGGTACGGGACGCCAGCGGACTGGGCGTACTTGGCGCAGGCGGTGATCTGGTCCGCGCCGCCGCCACCGATCAGCAGGAACACCTTGTCCTGCTCGACCATCTTCTTGCAGCGCTGCACGGCGGTGGCCGGATCGAACTTGTCGTCCTCGAAGAAGACCCGTACCTTGCGCGCGCCGATCTTCCCATCGGGTGAGTTCCAGAAGACCTCTTTGCCCTCCTCGAAGGAGTTCTGGGGGATCGGCGCCGCTCCCGTGACGGGTGCGTGGATGCCGATGCGGATCTCGGTGTCGGAGATCCCGGTGCGATCGCCGCCCCCGCCACCGCTGCCGTCGGTGGTGCCGGTCGCTCCGCCAGCCGAGCCGGTGGAGCCACTCAGTCCGTCGGACCCGCCGTCAGTGCCGGCCGTCCCGTCCGTGCCGTCACCAATGTCGATGACCTCGCCGGTGTCGGGATCGATGATGGATCCGTCGATCACCTCGCCCGTGTCCGGGTCGATGACCCCAGCTCCGCCAGCCGCTGAGACCTGAGCCACGTTCGGTTTCTGGCCGCATGCGGCTGCGACGATCAACAACGACAGCAGCAGCGCCACCGAGCGTGTGCGGGAGGTCTTCAGGCGGGAGTGCATCACATGGTCTCCGGGAAGCTAGAGGATCGTGCATCGCTGGCGACGCGGGCGCGGGCGGCCAGCGCGCGGCTGACGCCGCGCTGGCGAGTGGCTGCGACCGGTTCACCCGCGGGCCCGAGCGAGTAGGTCAACAGGCCGAGCAGTCCAAGGAAGAGCGGAACCATCAGGACGAGGCCACCCGGGAGATTGCCGAGCACGTTGGGGCCGGTGTGCGCGATGGTCCGAGGTTCGACCGGTGGGGCGCCCTGCGGGGTTTCCCCGGCGCTGGGCGTCTCGATGTCCGGGCTTGGGAGCCCGCCCACGGGGATGTCCGGAGAGCCGAACGCGGGTGCGACGAAGCCGTCGCTTCCGGAGTCGAACGCACCGCCGTCATCGATGGGCGGCTCAGGTTCGTTGCCGGCCCCGGGCGTGAACGCAAACGTGACGACGATGGCTCCCTCTCCACTGGTGGCGAAGACGGTCTGGAACCCTTCGGGTGCGTCGACGGCCTCGACGAGCACCACGCCGTCAGGGGCGATGCTGCCCCCGGGGTCGAGCCAGGCTCGGCCGACGGCCAGGAGGTCAAACGTCCATGTGCCGTCGTCGGCTCGCACTCCCTCGGCCGACGCGAGCTCGCAGTCGTAGGTCGGACGGGTGTCCCAGGTGCCGTTCTCGCCGCCCACCCAGAAGGCGGTGATTGGGCAGGCCGTGATCTTGGCCGCCTCACCGTTGAACCCGGCTGCGGGTGAGCCTGCTTCGCGGATCGACAGCGAGAACGTGGTGACAGAGTCGCCGACCTGTGCGTCGGGCAGAATGCCGATCGCAGCGATGCGGTCCGGGTCGCCGGCCGCAGCCCCGACGGCCAGCGTTCCGGCGGGCACACCGGGAGGCGGCGGGACGGTGACGATCGCGGCCGGGGTGGCGGTCTGGAAGTTGGCGAAGTGCCACCAGCCGACCTTGTCGATGCTTGCACCAGTGGCGGAGATCCCGTCGCCTGCCTCCGCGGCGGCGACCGCGACCAGCATCAGCGCGGCGGCGGATGCGGTAGCGGCGGCGAGCAGGGCGCGGGCAGCGGACGAGCGCAGACGGCTTCTCACGATGGTTGCACCCCCTTCGCGACGGAAAGGCCTAACCGAACCCAGCATCGGTTGGACATCGGGGACACGATAGCGAGGCCGCATCACCGGGGGAGACCGAGGACACGCTCGCCGAGGATGTTGCGGAGGATCTGCGAGGTGCCGCCCATGATCGTGTAGGCGGGTGCGTACGTGATGTTGCGGGCTGCTCGTCCTGCGACGCCGGGTTCGGCAAGCATGGCGTGAGGTCCCGCGGCGGCAACACAGAACTGGGCGATTCGTTGCTCCAGCTCGGTGCAGAACGTCTTCGTTGCGGCGGAGAACTGCTTGGGTGCCTGTCCCATGACCTCCCGAAGCACGAGAAGACGGCCGATCCGGTAGCCGGACTCGATGGCCGCGATCTCCTGACGTACCCGCGGGTCGTCCCGGTTCGCGAGGGGGAGGCAGTCGTCGTAAAGCTTTCGGTTCGACAGGAGGCGGTCGGGTCCGCCTCGCTCGTGCTCCATCTGGCGCATCACCTGACGGAAGCTGCCGTTGAGCTCGCCGACGAGGTTCTCAGCGGGCACACGCACGTCCTCGAGAAACACTTCGCAGAAGTGCTTGCTGCCAGTCATGTCCTCGATGGGTGTGATCGTGATGCCAGGGGAGTGCATGTCCACGATCAGCTCTGACATTCCCTGGTGGGCGGGCGCATCGGGGTCCGTGCGACAGATCAGGTAGATCCAGTCAGCGGCCATGGCTCCGGAGTTCCAGATCTTCTGACCGTTGACGACGAAGCAGTCGCCGTCGCGCACAGCCCGAGTGCGAATGGAGGCCACGTCTGAGCCGGCATCGGGCTCGGACATGCCGATGCTCCAGGCCGAGGTGCCATCGAGGATCGGAGGGAGGTACGCCCGCTGCTGCTCCTGGGTCCCGAACTGGAGGAGGGTGGGACCCATCTGCCGGTCGGCGAACCAAGACGTAGCCATCGGGGCACCGGTGCTGAGCAGCGCCTCGTAGACGACGAATCGTTCCAGCGAGCTGCGCCCCCCTCCGCCGACCGTCGTGGGCCACGTCATGCCGAGCCAACCACGCGACGCAAGCTCGAGCGAGAACGTCCGGTCGGGGGCGGCGATCCACGTATCCTCCGTGAGCGAGGAACGCCCTGCGGCAGCGCGCCCTACCTCGATCGCCTCCGCCCGCAGAGCGAGAAGCTCGGGCGACAGGGCAAAGTCCACTTGGCGACGCTACCGGGTCAACGGGTGAGGACGATCTTGCCGACCTTGCCACCGCTCGCGAAGTGCTCGTAGGCGGCCTGGGAATCCTCCAGCGCGAACGTGGCGGCAACCGGGAGGCGGAAGCGACCGGAGGCGAAGGCAGGCAGCACGAAGCGCTCTACCCGTCGTGCGGCGTCGGCCTTCTGCTCGAGCGGCCGCGCCCGCAGCGTCGACGCGAGGATGCGTCCCCGCTTGCCCATCAGGGCGAGCAGGTTCACTTCTGCCTTGCCGCCAGCGCCAACGCCGATCACCGAGATGCGGCCGTCGGTGGCCAAGGCCTCGATGTCGCTGGGCAGGTTCGGTGCGCCCACCAGCTCGAGGATCACGTCGAACGGTCCGTGGGCGACGAAGTCCTCCGGGGCGATCGCCGTGACGTCCTGCGCCAGCCCACCCACGGCGGCTCGCTTCGCTTCGTCCCGGACCGTCGCCACGACCTCCGCGCCGGCGAGTGCGCCAAGCAAGACGGCAGCGGTGCCGACGCCGCCCGCGGCACCATGCACGCACAGTCGCATGCCCGTGCCGAGCCCGCACTGCGTGAAGAGGGCGTCGTGGGCCGTAGTGACGTTCTCGGGTGCAGCGCCGGCCTGGTCCCAGGGGACGTTCGCCGGTACTGGCATCGCGGCGCGCTCGTGCACGACGATCCGCTCCGCCTGGCCCCCGCCGGCCAGCACGGCCATCACCCGATCGCCGACGGCAAATCGTGTCGCGCCGGGTCCGAGAGCAAGGACTTCGCCAGCGGCCTCGAGCCCTGGGATGTCGGTGGGCACTCCCGGAGGTGGTGGATAGAACCCGGCGCGCTGCAGGAGGTCGGCATTGCTGATCCCCGCGGCGCGGACGTCCACGAGCACCTGGCCAACCCCTGGCACGGGGTCGGTGTGCTCGCTCCACTGCAGCGCGTTGTCGATGATCGTGACGGCATGCATCGGGGCTCAGCTCAAGTGCGTTGGCCGACCGGAACGTAATCGCGCGCCTCGACGCCGGTGTAGAGCTGACGGGGCCGGACGATCTTCTGGTCCTGCTCGAGCAGCTCGACCCAGTGGGCCAACCACCCTGCTGTGCGAGGGATGGCGAAGAGCACAGTGAACATCTCGGTCGGGAATCCCATCGCCTGATAGATGAGCCCGGAGTAGAAGTCGACATTGGGGTAGAGCTTCCGCGAGGTGAAGTACTCGTCGGAGAGTGCGACCTCCTCGAGCTTGAGGGCGATGTCCAGAAGCGGGTTCTTGCCGGTGATAGCGAACACCTCGTCGGCGGTCTGCTTGATGATCGTCGCCCGTGGGTCATAGCTCTTGTACACGCGATGACCGAAGCCCTGGAGACGCCCCTCGCCACTCTTGACTGCTTCCACGAAGGCTGAGACGTTGTCGATCGAGCCGATCTCGGTGAGCATGTGGATCACGGCTTCATTGGCACCGCCGTGGCGAGGGCCGTAGAGCGCCGCCGCGGCAGCGGCGGTGCTCACGTACGGGTCGGCGTGAGCGGAGCCGACACCGCGCATCACCGTGGTGCCGCAGTTCTGCTCGTGGTCTGCGTGAAGGATGAACAGTACGTCGAGGGCGTGGGCGAGAGCCGGGTTGGCGTCGTAGCGCGGCTCGGCGATCTTCCAGAGCATCGAGAGGAAGTTCTCCGTGAAGCTGAGGGAGTTGTCCGGGTACACGAAGGGCATGCCGACGCTGAATCGATGACACGCGGCGGCGAGGGTGGGCAGCTTCGCGAGTAGCCGGACGATCTGCTTGTAACGATTCTCGGGATCGTGGATCTCGCCCGCGTCGGGATAGAACGTGGACAGGGCGGCGATCGACGAGACGAGCATCCCCATGGGGTGGGCGTCGTGGTGGAACCCCTCGAGGAACCGCTTGCGGACATTCTCATGAATGAACGTGTGATACGTGATGTCCTTGACCCACCGCGACTGCTCGTCTGCGGTGGGGAGCTCGCCGTGGATGAGGAGGTAGGCCACCTCGAGATACGAGGACTGCGACGCGAGCTGCTCGATCGGGTAGCCGCGATAGCGAAGGATCCCGTTCTCGCCGTCGAGGTCGGTGATGGCGCTCGACGTTGACGCGGTGGTCATGAGTGCTGGGTCGTAGAACCATGTTCCGGGAAGGAGCTTGCGCCACTCCGTCGCGTCGACGCCACCGTTGATGATCGGGACCTCGACCGACTCGCCTGTGCGGTTGTCGGTGATCGTGATGCTCTCAGCCACGTTGGTCGAGACTAGCCACGCAGGACGTCGTTACGGTTCGCGAGGTCCGTGCTGGCTCAGAGAGGGCTGTTGTCGTGTCGTCGGCCGACCAGCCGCTCTTGCTTGGTCGTGAGCATCTCGAACGCAGCAGCCACCTTTCGGCGGGTGTCCGCTGGGTTGATCACACCGTCGACGTAGCCACGATCGGCGGCGACATACGGATTGAGGAAGCGCTCCTCGTACTCCGCCTCGAGCGCGCCACGCTGGTCGGGCTCGATCCGACGGTGCAGGACTTCGACCGCGCCCTTCGCTCCCATCACGGCGATCTCTGCTGACGGCCACGCGAGATAGAGGTCGCTGCCCATGGCCCGGCAGTCCATCACGATGTAGGCGCCGCCGTACGCCTTGCGCAGAACCACCGCGACTCGCGGCACTGTGGCGCGGGCGTAGGCAAAGGCGAGCTGAGCCCCATGGCGGATCATGCCGCGCCACTCGAGATCCTTGCCGGGGTAGAAGCCGGGGGTATCGATGAGGGTGAGCAGCGGGATGCCGAAGGCGTCGCAGAATGAGACGAATCGTGCACCCTTCTGTGATGCGGGGATGTCGAGCGTGCCCGCGATCGAAATCGGCTGATTGGCGATCACTCCCACCGGTCGTCCCCCGATGGTGGCGAGTGCGGTGACGAGATTGGGTGCCCAGCGCGCTCGGAGCTCGAGCAGGTCAGCGTCGTCGACGATCGCTACGGCCACGTCCCGGACGTCGTACCCGCCGCTCGCTGCCGAGGGGATGCACGCCCCGGCCTCCGGAGTGAGCCGATCGACGGGATCGTCGGTCCACCAGCGAGGCGGTTCGCAGTCGATGTTCGCTGGCAGATAGGCGACAAGGTCGCCGAGGGCTTGTAGCGCGGCGTCCCGGTCGGCCACGACCAGCGACGCGACCCCGGTGGTGGCGGCGTGCACCGCTGCACCGCCCAGCTCTGCGGCATCGATGGTCTCACCAGTGAAGGTTTCGACCATCCGTGGACCGCTGACGAATGCGTGCGCGTCCTCGGTCATCACGACGTGATCGGCCAGGCCCAGCAGGAGGGCTGGCCCCGACAGGACAGGCCCGGTTGCGGCGAGCAGGACGGGCACGCGGCCCGAGCACCGTTGGAGGGCGGCGGCGGCCATGCCCCATCCGTGTAGTGCCGCTACGCCGTCGTGCACGTCGGCGCCGCTCGAAGAGATGAGGCCGAGCAGCGGGATGCCGGCCTGCAATGCGTGGTGTGCCGCGGCCGCAAACGTGTGACCGTCGGCCTCTGAGATCGCGCCCCGCCGTTCGTCCGAGGTGACCTCGACGAGGACGACCTCCCGCCCGTTGAGGGTGGTGAGCTCTGCAGCGAGAGAGCCCGGGTGATCTCCGGCGATCGGCAGCAGAGGCGGCGCGCTGGGCATGTGAGCCGTGCGACCCCGGTGGTGGACCCTTGGTTACCGCTTCCCCGGTGCGGCCGCGACGGGATGCACCCCGCCGATGGTGGCCGCTTCCTCTGCCACGACGCTGGTGACTACGTCATGCAACGCTCGTGCTGGCGCGGACGGCAGCCCCCGGCGACGATTGGCGAGACCCACCGACCGCCGGGCCAATCCCTCCACGGCTACCCGCTCCCAGTCGCCGTCCAACCAGGGCGGTGCCGCCGTCGCGGGCACGATGGCGGCACCGAAGCCCTGGAAGGCCAGGGTGGTGATCAGCCGAAGGCCATCGACCTCAGCGAAGGCCTGCAGGCTCACGCCGATCGCGGCCGCCTCCGCGTCGAGTTCGTCTCGAAACGAAGTTCCCACCGGTTCGAGGAGGAGTGGATGCTCGCTTACCTGTTGCAGTGTGACGGATCCACGTCCGGCCAGCGGATGGTTGGTGGGTGCGATCACCAGGCGGTCCTCGTCGAAGAGTGGCTCGCTTGTCAGGTCGGGATCCGTGACGGGCAGGTTCACCACGGCGAGGTCGAGGCTATCGCTGAGCAGCTGGGGGACCAGCGAGCTGGTGGTGGCGTCGACGACCACAACGTGGATGCCGGGATGTTCGGCGGTGACCCGCTGCAGCACCAAAGGAACGAGCCACCTGCCCACGGTGCCGATGCAACCAAGGCGTACGTTGCCGGAGATCTCGTCGCGCAAGGCGGCGACGTCAGCGGCGATAGCCGCCATCTCGACCTGGATGTGACGTGCTCGGCCCAGCACGACCAGCCCCTCCTCGGTGAGCGTGCCGCTTGCTCGATCGACGAGCGTCGCCCCGAGCTCCTTTTCGAGGTGGGCGATGTGGGTTGAGATGTTGGATTGCACCGTGTGCAGCGAGCGGGCAGCAGCGGAGAAGCTGCCGCCTTCGGCGACGGCGACCAACGCGGTGAGCTGGCGAATGTCCATCGCTAAACATGATGCCACGTATCACTAACACCTGTTTGACGGATTGCTTGCGGCTGCGTACGGTGATGCTCACAAGAGGAAGCACCCTCCCCCCAGGGTGCCCTCCTAGCGAGCAGAGGCCGGATCCCCCTCCGGCCCGCCGCAACGAAGCGGAACGCCGACCCACCCCCCGGGTCGGCGTTTCCGCCGTTTTGGCACCGGGTCCCCGAGGCCACTGCGCGAGCGGCGTGTACCGTCCCGGGAGTGGCCCGTGGCGCAGCGTTCTTCGACCTCGACCGAACCCTGCTTCGTGGGGCCTCGGGCCCGGTCATCGGGGAGGCACTGAAGCAGGCGGGGGTCACCGATCGCAGCATCCCCGGTGAGCAGCTCGTGTACAGGTTCTTCGACCGCTTCGGGGAGAACCGGCCCAGCATGGAGATCACGCGCCAGGCGGTGCGGTTCGCCTCCGGTTGGGTGCGCGAACAGGTGCAGGAGGCAGGCGAGCTGGCTGCTGAGGCGCTGGCAGCGACCATCCAGCCCTTCGCTCGGCCGCTCTTCGACGAGCATCGCAAGGCCGGTCGCCCGCTCGTCCTCGCCACCACGACGCCCTATGACCTCGTGAAGCCCCTGGCCGCCGCTCTGGGCTTCGATGATGTGGTGGCAACGCGCTACGGCGAGCAGGACGGCAAGTACGACGGCACGTTCGACGGTGAGTTCGTGTGGGGTCCCGGCAAGCTCCGGGCCATCCAGAAGTGGGCCCAGGACCGCGGGATCGACCTCACGGAGAGCTGGGCGTACTCCGACAGCTTCTATGACCTGCCGATGCTCGGAGCGGTGAAGCACCCGGTGGCGGTGAACCCGGACCCCCGGATGCTGCTGGTGGCAGTCGCGAGGCGATGGCCAGTTCTGCACCTCGACGTTCCGGCGGGCGTCGTGAAGCTGCCTGTCGTCAACATCGAGCCGCAACAGGCGCTCATGCCCTTCGCTCGACCCGAGCTGATCCCCTTCGCTCGCTTCGACATCGACGGAACGGACAACATCCCGGCCGATGGTCCAGCGATCGTGGTGGGCAACCACCGTAGCTACTTCGATCCGCTGGCCATGGCAATGATGCTCGCCAAGCGGGGCCGCCCGGTGCGCTTCCTAGGCAAGAAGGAGGTGTTCGACGCACCGATCATCGGCCAGCTGGCCAAGGCTGTGGGTGGGATCCGCGTCGAGCGAGGCACTGGCTCCGACGAGCCGCTCGCCGCGGCCGCCGCCGCACTCGAGGCCGGCGAGGTCGTATCGTTGATGCCCGAGGGCACGATCCCGCGGGGGCCGGCATTCTTCGACCCGGTCCTGAAGGGTCGATGGGGGGCAGCCAAGCTGGCCGCCATGACCGGCGCTCCGGTGATCCCGGTCGGCCTCTGGGGCACAGAGAAGGTGTGGCCGCGTAGCGAGCGTCTGCCCAACCTGCTCGCCATCCGGCACCCACCAACCGTGCGCATCAGAGTCGGGACCGCGGTCGAGGGCCTCACCGGGCAGTCGCCAGACGCCGACACCAAGAAGATCATGAAGGCGATCTCTGCGCTTCTTCCGGCCGAGGCCCGCAAGAAGCGGACCTACACCCAGGACGAGCTGGCGCGCACCTACCCAGGCGGCAAGATCCGGGGCACTGACGAATCGTCGAGGCGCCCCGGCACCGACTGAGCTAGCCCAGTTGCTTCTGGCGAATGATGTTGAGGGCGCCGCCGGCCTTGAACCACTCGATCTGCTCGAGACTGAAGGTCTGGTTGGCCAGGAAGTCGACAGTGCTGCCGTCGACCTTGTTGATCGTGCAGCGGACGGGGGTGTCTGGCGACAGGTCGGCAAGACCCAGCACGCTGATCGTGTCGCCCTCCGCGATCTGGTCGTAGGTGGTTCTGTCCGCGAACGTGAGCGGCAGGATGCCCTGCTTCTTCAGGTTCGTCTCGTGGATGCGAGCGAACGATCGGGCAAAGATCACCTTGCCGTTGCGGAACCGCGGCTCCATGGCGGCGTGCTCGCGGGAGCTCCCCTCGCCCATGTTCTCGTCACCGATCGCCACCCAACCCACATTGGCCTCGTGGAGTCGCTTGGCGATCTCCGGGTAGGTGCGCGTGTCGCCATCGAGCGGGTCCCGCCCGGTGCCGGCCTCGCCTGTGTAGGCATTGATGGCCCCGAGGTAGAGGTTGCCGGAGATGTTCTCGAGGTGGCCGCGGTACTTCAGCCAGGGGCCAGCGGCGGAGATGTGGTCGGTGGTGCACTTGCCCTGGGCCTTCATCAGGACCGGGAGCCCCACGTAGTCCTTCCCGTCCCACGCTGCGAATGCCTCGAGGAGCTGCAGGCGCTCACTGCCGGGATCGACGACGACCTGCACGCCGCTGCTGTCCGCCGGCGGCGCTTGGAAGGTCGCCTCGCCACGATCGAACCCACCCGACGGCAGCGCTTCCCCAACGGGCGGTTCCAGACGCACCTCTTCGCCCTGGTCGTTCGTGAGCGTGTCGGTCCGGGGATCGAAGTCGAGCGTGCCAGCCAGGGCCAGGGCGATCACCGTGTCGGGGCTCGTGACGAAGGCCAGGGTGTTTGCGTTGCCATCGTTGCGCTTCGGAAAGTTGCGGTTGTAGCTGTTGACGATGGTGTTGACCTTGGAGGGGTCGAGGTCCGGGCGATCCCACTGGCCGATGCACGGTCCGCACGCGTTGGCGAGCACGGTGCCGCCGATGGCCTCCAGGTCGGCGAGGAGGCCGTCGCGCGCGATCGTCGCTCGGGTCTGTTCAGAGCCGGGGGTGATCATGAGCTGCGTCTTGGCCCGCAGGCCCTTGGCGGACGCCTGTCGGGCGATCGACGCGGCGCGGGTGATGTCCTCGTAGCTGCTGTTCGTGCAGGAGCCGATCAGCGCCGAAGAGATCTCGAGAGGCCAGCCCTCGGCCCGGGCGGCATCGCCCACCTCGTTGAGCTGATGTGCTCGATCGGGTGAGTGCGGACCGTTGATCATCGGGCCGAGCTGATCGAGGTCGATCTCGATGACCTGGTCGAAGTACGCGCTCGGGTTCGCGGTGACATCGTCGTCGGGCCGCAGGTCGGACGTGAGCTGGTCGGCGGCGTCGGCGATGGCGGCGCGGCCGGTCGCCCGTAGATAGGCGCTCATGTTGTGGTCGTACGGAAACAGCGATGTGGTGGCACCGATCTCGGCCCCCATGTTGCAGACCGTCGCCTTGCCAGTGGCGGTGATGGAGTCGGCGCCGGGGCCGAAGTACTCGATGATGGCGCCCGTGCCGCCCTTCACGGTGAGGATCTCGGCGACCTTGAGGATGATGTCCTTCGGGCTCGACCAGCCGGACAGCGTTCCGGTGAGGTGCACGCCAATGAGGGTGGGCCACCGAACGTTGAACGGGAAGCCGGTCATCACATCGACCGCGTCCGCCCCACCGACGCCGATGGCTACCATGCCGAGGCCGCCCGCGTTGGGCGTGTGGCTGTCGGTTCCGATCATCATCCCGCCGGGGAACGCGTAGTTCTCGAGGACGACCTGGTGGATGATCCCGCTGCCCGGCTTCCAGAATCCGAGGCCGTACTTCTCCGAGACCGTGCGCAGGAAGTCATAGACCTCGCTGTTGACGTCGAGCGCGAACTTGAGGTCGAGTGCCGCTCCCTCCTTGGCGAGGATCAGGTGATCGCAGTGCACAGTGGACGGCACCGCCACCTGTGCGAGGCCAGCGGTCATGAACTGCAGCAGGGCCATCTGTGCGGTGGCGTCCTGCATCGCAACTCGATCGGGGTCGAAGTCGTTGTAGGTGTGGCTGCGCTCGATGTGCTCGCCGGCGTCGCGAAGGTGGTTGATGAGGATCTTCTCGGCGAGGGTCAGACCTCGTCCGAGGCGAGTTCGCCCGAGCGCCGCGCGCTCGGGAAGGCGTGCGTAGACCTGCTCGACCAGCTCGATGGGGGTGGTAGCAGAGACCTGTGATCCGGACATGGTTGTGACCCCTTGCGTCGTCCTTCGATAGATACAAGTATAGGACAAGTGCGTGAGATCCGCTACCGGACGATTGCCGACGACCTGCGCCAGCGCGTCGCGGCTGGTGAGTTCGCTGCCGGTCGCCTTCTCCCGAGCGAGTCGGAGCTGTCCGGATCCTACGCAGCAAGTCGCATCACGGTCCGCAAGGCGCTGGAGGTCCTGCGCGAGGAGGGTCTCGTCGATGCGCGCCAGGGCTTCGGCTGGTTTGCGGCGGTGGATCCGTTGCGCCAGTCCCTGGGCCGGCTGGGCACCATCGAGGGTCAACTGGCCGACTCCGGGGTGCGATCCGACCGACAGATCCTCGCCTTCGGGTTCGTCCCTGCTCCACCGCGTGCCCGCCAGGTGCTGGACACGTCATCGGTCCTCGAGGTGCGTCGCCTGAACTTGGCTGACGGTGAACCCTTTGCCCGCGTGACGGTGTGGTGTCCCGATGATCTCGGCGCACAGCTGTCACGTGACGACGTCGAGCGGGCGCCGTTCTACGAGCTGCTCGAGGTGCCGCTCGGCGGGGCTGTGCAGACCATCGGAGCCGCCCTCGTCTCCTCGGAGGACGCGGCGCTGCTGATGGTGCCGGTGGGTTCGCCGGTGCTGCGCTGTGAACGCATCACGTCCACGCCCGACGGCCGCCCTGTGCTGCTCTCGGAGCACGTCTTCCCAGCTCACCGCACGGAGTTCGTGGTCGACCTCCCGCTCTCTGAGCCGAGCATCGCACCGAGTGGGCTGCGCCTGGTGGATTGATCATCCGCACGACAGCGGCTCATTGCGCGATCTCGTAGATCTGACCGCCGAGGCTCAGCACCCACGGGTTGCCAGCTGGGCGGCCACGATGGCGTGAGTGTCGGCTTGCGCGTCGACCAGCAGTCAGAGCTTTGGCCACGCCCGAGTCTGGCGACGTCGCTTGCGGCTGCGATCGCCAAGCGCCCAGGCGCGTCTCCAGGCTGGCGCGTCAGGCCCAGTGAGCCTCGGTGTCGTACCTGCCGCGGCGCGCTGGCGAGCCTGCCACCAGTCAGTTGTGGCCTCGTCGGCGAGCTCGGCGACAGCTCGTTCGATGCGCTCGGCGAAGCGTGTGGCGTTCTCGCCCTCGAGAGGCTTGAGGGGAATTCCGTAGGTCACGCGCACGTTGGCGGGAGAAGGCAGCTTGGCACCCTTGCGCAGGATCCGCGCGGTTCCCTGTATGTGCAGAGGCACCACCGGAACGTTGCAGCGGCTGGCCAGGTAAGCGGCGCCGCCGCGGAAGGGCTGGCCCCACCCGTCGGGCGAGCGTCCGCCCTCGGGGAAGATCAGCATGGACCACCCAGCATCGAGGAGCTCGGCGGCTTGGTCGGCCGATCGGCGGGTGACTTTGGATCGTTCGATCGGGATGGCGCCGATGAGGAGCGCTGAGATGGCCGAGGTGATGCGGGTGCGGAAGAAGTAGTCGGCAGCCGCTCCCACGAACACCCTGTGGCGCCATGGCTCCGGGATGGAGGTGAGGACCACCGGGGTGTCGAGGTGGCTGTGATGGTTTCCGGCGAAGATCACCGGCCCATCGGTGAGGCTGGTGAGCCGGTCGATCCCGTCGCGCTCTGGGGCGCCCAAGGCCGCAACCGCTGGCCGCATCACGCCCTCGAGCAGGGTCAGCCGAGCGAAACGGGCGGGAAACCGACGGGCCCAAGCGGTGTCGTAGTCGGCGCCGAGCTTGCCGTTCGTCGGGAGTGCCTCGACGCCCTTGGGAGTCGTGGGCGCGGCGTACGGGAACACCAGCCGGCGCTGCTGCGCACCCTTGGCGGCGTTCCACAAGCGGCGCCTCACCGACGTGGTCATGTGACGTCGGCCATCACAATGGGCGGGTTGTGCAAGTGCGTGATCGACGCATCGCGCCCGACGACGTCCGACGCCATCTCGAGGGCGTCGTTGAGCGTCGACGCGGGGGTGAACCCAAGACGGCGTACGGATCGTGGATCACCGCCGACGATGATCACCTTGCCCATGTGGCTGAGCCCATGACAGCCCCAGTACCACATGTAGAACGGGTGGACACCGTGGTACGCGTAGCTGGTGCGGTACAGGTGGCGATACCACTCGTCCTCCGCGTACTGCTTCTCGTAGCGCGCTTCGATCTCCAAGGGATCGGTGGTGTCGGCCAGCACGTGCTCGAAGAAGTCGATGTAGCTGGGGTGGTGCACTGGGTTGAACTCCCACGGCGTGGGGTGACTCATGATGAGCACACCGCCCTCGCGTACGAGCGGCTTCCCCCTGTACATGTTGAAGAAGTAGCCGAGCCCGAGGCACATCACGAGGATCGGGTTCATGACGGAGTTCACGTTGTAGGGACAGATGTACGGCAGCCCCATCGTCAGGATGTCGGTCTGGCCCTCGACGGCAACGAGCTGCTGCTTGAAGACGTTCGCGGTTGTCACTTCGTGCACGGCCTCGACCTCGCCGGCCTGTACGGACGTGACGCCATAGGGAGCCTTCCAGGAGTTGAAGATCTTCCGGCGGACACCGATCGGCATGCGATCGAGACCGGCCTTCATGCCGACGAACGTCGCCCGATCGCGGGCCGTCCACTCCCACTCCCGCTTCTGGAGCACTGACATGGGACCCGACGTACCAAAGGTGTCGTTGTTCAGCGTGGTTTCGATCTGGAACACCTTCACGCCTGCATCTCGGAGCACTTCACCCATGCGCCAGTTGCTGCTGTGCAGCTCACTGGCGTGGCGGTCCATGAAGCTGCGGGACTGCTGCATCGTCTTCACGTTGTGGTGATGGCGCAGCGATCGATACGACGACAGCCCCGTCGCCGTGGACTTCCAGCCTCCGTCCATGGAGACCAGGTTGATGTTCACGTAGACGATGAGGTCGCTGTCCGCAGCTCGCTTGTTGATCTCCACCTCCTCGCCGTGCCTCGTGGTTCCGAGAAACGCGAGGTTGTCAACGTCCTCAGCGTCGTGGTTGTACAGGTGGCCCTGCGGCGCGAACGCGTCGTAGACACGGTCGCCGACTGCGTGACGCAGCTCGGCCTCGGTCATGCGCCGATGCAAGGCCAGGGCAGCGATCAGGTGCACATCGTCGACCCCCGCGGCCGCTGCGAGATCCAGCACCGCCTCGATCACGCGCTGGCGCACGTCGGGTCTACGCATCGGCGGCAGCGGAAGGCTGATGTCGTCGAACGCGATCGTGAGCTTCATGCCCGGCTTGAGCAGGGCCCGTAACGGTTGGCTGTCGCCGAGCGGGTTGTCCAGAGCCTGGCGGATCTCGCCGTCGACGTCTTCGAGCGCCGCGAGCGGCTCGCCCGGGTACAGGACGCGGCTGCGCCCGGCGGGGAGCTTCTCCAGCCGTAGAGACTCCCCATGGTGGAAGAGGATGGGCGGGGTCGAGCGGTCGACCTCGAGGACGAACCCGGGGCGAGGCATCAGATGGATTCCCTTTCCTTCTCCGACCGAAGGTCGAAGGCGATCTTGACGGCACCACGGGCTCCCGCGGATGCAGCGTGGGCCACCGCATCCACGAAGTGACGCAGTGGGTAGGTGGCGCTGACGAGCCGGCCGAGGTCGAGTGAGTCGACGAGGTCGATGGCCGTGTCGAAGTCGTCCCGCTCGTAGGCGTAGGCCCCGCGGAGCGCGACCTCGCGCTGCCACAGGGGCGTGAGGTCAACCGTGGTCACGCCGGGCATCCCCACGGCGTGCACGGTTGCGCCGGGCGCGGCGATGCGCAGCGCCTGTGCGATCGACTCGTGAGAACCCACGCAGTCGACGACCGCCGGAAGTCCTCCCGTGAGCTGGCCCGAGTCGAGGCGCATGGAGCCGGTGCGCGCCCGCACGGCTCGCTCGAGCTCGGTCGGTGCCACCACGTGATCCGCACCTAGCTCCGCGGCCAGCGCTCGCTGATGCGGGTGCTTGGCCGTGGCGATCAGCTCGATGGTGGGATGGGTGTGGCGCAGAGCGGCGATGGTCAGCAATCCGAGTGTCCCGGCACCGATCACTGCGACGCGGGGTGCGCGTACCTGCGACGCTGCGTGGACTGCACAGGCTGTCGGCTCGATGAGCACGGCGGCTTCGTCGCTGATCTGGGTCGGCACCGTCACCAGCTGTTGCTCGTGGGCGACCATGAGCGTTGACCATCCGCCGCCAGTCGACTCGCAGAACCCGCACTGCAGTCCCGGCTCGAGGTTCCCGAACCCGATTCGCTCGCAGTGGTTGATGCGGCCCTCGGCACATGGTGTGCACGCAGGGCTGATGTCGCGGGCAACGCAGCTGAGCACCGGGACGATGGCCACCCGGCTGCCGTCGTCGAGCTCGCCGACTACTTCGTGGCCTGGAGTGAACGGGAACGACACGATTGGCTCGAACCAGCGCGATGAGGTTCCGTCGACAATGGCGAGATCCGAGCCGCAGATGCCCGAGAGTCGGGGCCGTACCCGAACCCAGCCCGGGCCGGGAAGCTCCGGTGGATCGATGTCGCGGAGCGCGAGTGGCCCAACTCGGGCGCCGCTGCCAGGGGAGAGGCGCCCAGCCAGCATGGCCGCCGCGAACTTGGCGGGCTTGCGCGAGAACACGAGCGCCTTCATCGGGTGTCGACCTTGCCGACATGTCGACGGCGCGGCCGGCCCCACTCGGGGCCGATGGGCAGGAACGATGACGGGGTGCCAGCGGACTTGTCGAAGTGCTCGACCAGCCAGCCTCGCTTCCGGGCCAGCGCCGCGAGCCGGGTCTCCGGATTGACCGCCACGGGGAATCCGACCGCCTCGAGCATAGGTAGGTCGGAGGTTGAGTCGGCATAGGCGATCCCCTCCGCGAGGTCGAACCCGTGCGCGGCGGCGTAGTCGAACAATGCCGACGCGCGTGCCTCCCCAGTGGGAGGCACGTCGGTGAGCTCGCCGCGATAGGTGCCGTCGGAGCGACGTGCGAGGGAGGGAGCAATGATGTCGTCGAACAGGGGACGCAGCGGTTCGATGGCGAGGTCGAGAGCTCCGGTGATCAACACCGTGCGATGCCCAAGTCGGCGGTGTTCCCGCACACGTCGGATGGCAGCTGGGAACGACTTGGTGAGAATGAGATCGCTGAACATCTCCAGCGCGTCGGCGTCGAGCTGGGCGATGTCGGCGCCGTCGTAGCGCCGGTAGAAGTGGCGCAGGAAGTCACTGCGATCGCGCCGGTCGAGGGCGAGGAGCCCCGGGGCCTCGCGCAGGGTCTGCACGACGAACCGGAATCGGTCCTCACGTGGGAGTCGTCTTGTGGCGAGCCACGAGTAGCTCGCCACCACGTTGGACGCGATGAGGGTGTTCTCGAGATCGAAGGCCGCGAAGTGACGCGCCGGGTCGAGGATCTGACGGCGCAGTCGGTGCTCGCGCTTCTCGGCGACCCTTCCGCCTGGTGTCGTGCGGACACGTGCGTGCTCGACCACCGACGGCAGATGCACCTGTGGGGCGTAGTGACTCCAGTCGATCACCCGCGGGTCGAAGCAGAAGGCGGCCTTGTCGTCAGCGTCGAGCTGCTCCCAGCGCGCGAGGAGGTTGTCGACCCCGTAGATCGCCTCACACTCCGCGTAGGCGCCATAGAGCTCCACATAGGCGAGGGCCCGGTCGACCTCCTCACGCTTCTCTTCGAGAGTGGCCGCCCAGGACGCTTGCTTGCCGCGTAGGGGAAGTGACTGCAGCGCAGACTCGCCTCGCTCGATGGCCGACTTGGCCCGTTCGAGCTGGCGCTGGACCCGGCCTCGTCCGGGGAACGACCACTCGGGGACGATGATCGGTTGCCCCTCGAGATCGTAGATGGGGTGCTCTGTGAAGAACCCGCGCACCATGTCGACCAGGTGTCGGTACCGCAGTGGGTTGACCGAGCCCGACGCGACCTGAGTGATCGCGGGCGCCTCGGGAATCGGGCCCGCGGCGGCATCGATGATGGCGGCGACGACGAGGTCGACGGGGATCACGTCGATCGTGCCCTCGGGCACACCCGGGAACTCCTTCAGCAGGCCGCGGGCGTAGGAGATGATCACCGGCTCAGCCATGCGGAACCCGCGAATCCAGCCCGGGAACGGCTCGAGCATGGAGGACTCGATGATCGACGGACGCACGATCGACACCGGCACCGCGCCGCGGTTCTGGAGTAGGGCCCGTTCGCCCAGGGCCTTCGTGTAGGCGTAAGCGTCGGGCCAACCGAGCGACGCCGCTCTGGCGCGACCGGCCTCGACCATCTGCGCTTTGACCCAGGCTCCGCGTCGCTGCTCGGTCTTGGCTGCCAGCGCCGGTATGCCTGCCGCACCGATCTCCGTGCGTGCCTCCTTGCGGAAGCGTGTGAGGGCCTCCGGGCGACGGCTGTCCGCCTCGGCGTCGCGTCGGGCACGACGAGCGCCCTCCACCTCGTGGCGCCAGTCCACGTCGACGAAGAACGGACTCTCGTGCACCGGGATCTCCGGCGCGGCGCCACGTCGGTTGCCGGCGACATAGCACGTCGACACCGACACCAGGTGGGGCTGCACGCCGAGGAGGCACAGGGTCTCGACGATGCGGCTGGGTCCGAGGAGGTTCACCTCGACGGCGCTGTCCAGCGGCGAATCGAAGGACACCGACGCCGCCGAGTGGATGACGATGTCGCAGGCGGCGAGGGAGGCGCGCCCCGCGTCATCGAGGGCGAGACCGTCGGTGCCGACGTCACCCGCGATCGGACTGACCCGTTCCGCGAGCATCGACGCGAACCTGTCCTTGCCGTGCTCCTCGCGGAGGCGGTCGAACGCGTTGTTGCCGAAGATCTCTCGCCGGGCCCGCTGTTCGACGGTCGAGCGCTTGCCCGGACGGATCAGCAGGACGAGCTCGCAACCGGGGACCGAGCGTAGGAGTCGCTCAATGAGGGCGGTGCCCAGGAACCCCGTGCCGCCGGTGACCGCGATGCGTTTGCCGTCCAGGCTCTCGGGGATCACGACATCTGTCTACCATCTGGTAGATGACAGGGGTCGAGCGAACGAAACAAGCCACCCCCGACCGGATCCTGGTGTCCGCCATGGCGGAGTTCGGGACCCGAGGGTACGAGGCAACGTCTCTGGACGACCTGGCCCGCACGCTGGGGATTCGCAAGCAGACGATCCTCTACTGGTTCCCGTCGAAGGACGCCCTGCTCGAAGCGGTTGTCGACCGGTGCGCCGACGAGGTGACCGGTCGATTGGAGCGCGGCCTGGCCCAGGCGGGCGAGGGCTTCGACAGGGTGGAGGCGATCGTGCGGGTGATGTTCCGTCTCGCCGCGCGACACCCAACCATGCTCGGATTCCTCCGAGAGGTCACGAGACTCGGCCCGCCCGCCTCGACCCGACTGCTCACCCGCTTCGAACCGCTTGTCGATCGCGCCGCGGGCTACCTCGAAGACGAGATGGACGCGGATCGGATGCAGCGCCATGACCCGCGCTTGCTGCTGTTGGCGGCGTACTCCATGGGTGCGGGGCTAGCGACCGAGGTGGAGGTCCTCCGGGCCTTTGGTGAGGAGCGAAGCCTGGCCTCACTGATCCGTCGTCGAGACGAGCTCTTGGCGCTGCTCCGCGCGTCGCTCGTCGTGACGTGATGAACTAGTGCGTCTTTGGAGGGCGGGCGATGGAGAACAACATGGCGAACAACGAGATCGATCTGACCGCGCTCTACCGCGCACCGGTGACGGTGGTCGGCGAACGGGGGAGCGGGCGCTATCACGCCACTCTGGCCGCCTGGGACCGTTTGGTCCTCGACGTGCAGGACGGCGACTACGCGGCCGCGCCGGAGATCGGTGAGCTCGTATCGATCGGCGTACCGGACGCGAACGGCTGGGTCACCGGTGAGGTGCGGGTCGTCGCTCAGCGCGGCATCCACGGCCTGGTCACCACGGCCCCTCAGCTCAAGGTCGCGCAGCGTCGCGGCTCGCAGCGGGTCCGGCTGCTGCTGCACGTCGATGTCTCGGAGATGGATGGTGAGCCGCCCGGCTGGATCGCCGGCGAGACCGTCGATGTCTCTACCGACGGCTTTGCTGCGCAGGTGCCACCGATTGGGATCGTGACCGGGGACAGCCTCGGTGTGCGCCTCACGCTCCCCGACGGCCAGGTGGTCGCCGGCGAGGCGGAGGTCGTCGCAGGGGGTCCGCTCGTTCGGGCCCGTTGGACCACGCTGCCCGAGGCCGCTCGCGACCTGATTGCGGCTGCGGTCAACGACGCCGAGCACGCCGTCACCTGAGTGCTGTCTCAGCGCTTGGTCGAGAAGCGACCGCGGCGTTCATGGCGATCGAGTGCGAGGTGAACCAGTTCGTCGATGAGTGCTCCGTAGGGGAGTCCTGAGGCTTCCCACATCTTCGGATACATCGAGATCGGCGTGAAGCCGGGGATGGTGTTGACCTCGTTGATGAGCACGAGTCCGTCGTCGGGTAGGTAGAAGAAGTCGACGCGAGCCATGCCGTCGCAACGCAGCGTCGTGAAGGCCTGGACCGCGAGACGCTGGATCTCCTCGGCAACGTCCGCTGGGAGGTCCGCCGGGATGACAAGGTCTGCGGCATCGTCGAGGTATTTGTCGTCGTAGTCGTAGAAGTCGTGTGTGGGCCGGACCTCACCGGGCGCTGACGCCCGCGGCGACTCGTTCCCGAGGACGGCCACCTCGATCTCGCGTCCGGTCACGCCTTGCTCGATCACGATCCACTCGTCGTACTGCGCCGCGGTCTCGCATGCTGCAGCGAGCGAGGCATCGTCCGTGGCGCGTGAGACGCCCACGGATGAGCCGAGGTTCGCTGGCTTGACGAACATCGGGTACGTCAGGCCCGCCGCCGAGGCGCGCGCGATCGCGTCGTCCAGCTCCGTGTCGCGCAGCCCGACCCAGCGAACCTGGGGAAGTCCGTGGGCGGCGAGCACGTCCTTGGCCTTGAGCTTGTCCATGCACAGCGCTGAGCCGAGGACGCCGGTCCCCACATAGGGGACGTTCGCCATCTCAAGGAATCCTTGGACGGTTCCATCCTCTCCGCGCGGTCCGTGAAGGAGCGGCACGACCACAACGGGCCCTTGGTCGGAGGCGGAGGCCCGCACCGCTGGCAACGGTTCGATCTCAGCGCCGACAGCTTCGAGGCGCCCCCTGTCCTTCGGGGCGGCCGGAAGCGCGGCCGCTCCGGCTCGCAGGGCAGCGATGGCGTCGTCGGCGCGCACCCACTGACCTTCACGGGTGATGCCTACCGCCTCGAGGTCGTAGCGGGCGGGGTCGGCGGCACGAAGCACGTGGTAGGCGGACACGCACGACACCTCATGCTCAGCGGACTGTCCACCGAAGAGCACGACGAGGCGGATCCGGTCAGGGGAGCCCATGGTCGAAGTGTACGAGCCGCGGGGTGCGCGACTGCGAGACTCGGTGGGTATGGAGCTACGGGCAGCGCAACTCGCCGATGTCGTCGGTGGTCGCCTTGATGGCCCGGACGTCACGATCGTTGGTGCCTGCATCGATTCGCGGTCGGTGAGGCAAGGCCAGCTCTTCGTGCCCGTGGTGGCTGAGCGCAACGGCCACGACTTCATCTCCGCTGCGCTTGACGCAGGGGCTATCGCCTATCTCACGAGCTCTCCTCCGCTGGGTGGCACCGCGATCGTGGTGGACGACACGGTGCGGGCCCTGCAAGCGGCGGGGCAACACGCCCGAACCCGGCTCGGAGGCACCGTGATTGGCATCACCGGCTCCGTGGGCAAGACCTCCGTCAAGGACCTGCTCTCGGGCGTGCTGGCTCAGCGTCTTCGCACCGCAGCGAGTGAGCGCTCGTTCAACAACGAGCTCGGTGTGCCGCTGACGTTGCTGAACGCGCCGGAGGATTCGGAGGCGGTGGTGATCGAGATGGGCGCGCGCGACGTTGGGCACATCGCGGCGTTGTGTCAGATCGCCCAACCGGCGATCGGTCTCGTCACGAGAGTGGCTGCTGTGCACACCGAGGTGTTTGGCACGATCGACGATGTCGCTCGCGCAAAGTCCGAGCTCGTCCGTGCGCTGCCGGCATCGGGCACCGCCGTGCTGAATGCGGCCGATCCGCGTGTCGCATCGATGGCGGAGGTCACCGACGCGGCCGTGCTCATGTTTGGGAACGGCGGCGATGTCTATGCATCCGACCGGATCCTCGACGAGTCGTTGCGAGGACGGTTCACGCTCCACGCACCGTCGGGGACCATCGGAATTGAGCTCGCCGCCCGCGGCATCCACCAGGTCGACAATGCGCTTGCGGCTGCCGCCGCGGCCCTGGTGTGCGGGCTGTCCCTGGATGACGTAGCGGCAGGCTTGAACGAGGCGGTGCTCTCCCCCTGGCGGATGGAGCTGACGACGGCACCCGATGGTGCGCTGGTGCTGAACGACGCCTACAACGCCAACCCCACCTCGACAGCCGCGGCGCTGGAGTCCCTCGTGGCCCTTCCCGCGGCGCGCTACATCGCCGTGCTCGGTGGGATGGCCGAGCTCGGTCCGGACAGCGACGAGGCACATCGAGACATCGGCGCCATCGCCGCTCGGCTCGGGGTGCGAGTGATCGCAGTCGCCGCCCCCGCCTATGGCGGCGAGAACGTCGCCACGGTGGCCGAGGCCTTGGATCTACTCGAGCCGCTGGGCCCGGGGGATGCCGTCCTCGTGAAGGGGAGCCGAGTGGCAGGGCTCGAGCGGCTCGCCGAGCTGCTGCTCGAGGAGTAGCTGGCCGGTCAGTCAGCCGGCGCCAGGTCGGCGTACCACGCGAGTCCAACCGAGATGGCAGCACCCACCAGCACCACCACCGTGATGTTGGTGGCTTCGATGATGGGTCCTGCGATGAGATTGCCAATGGGCACGGTGCCGCCGAAGCCCATGATCCACAGCGCCATGACGCGACCGCGGTTGGAGTCGTCGAGCCGTTGCTGCAGCACGGTTGACAGTGATGTGATGACGGCGAAGTACGCCAGCCCGACGAGCAGGATCCCGGGGTAGGCAAGCGCTGCCGTGCGGAGCAACGAGAAGATGGCGAGGAAGACAGCGAACGCGACCAGGCCGACGCGTACGACCCGCTCGAGACTGCGTCCGGCGAGGACTGTACCGATGGACAGCGCCCCGAGGAGAGCGCCCACACCGAAGCATGCGTAGAGGATCCCGTACTGGGTCGACCGGGCAGCAATCCCGAGGTTCTGATCTGCGAGCGTCGGCATCTGGCCGATGAACGGCAGTGACAGCAAGGAGTAGGCGAAGATGACCACCAGGCAGCGCCCGACGATCCGATCGGCCCGCGCCACGGTGAAACCGGCGCCGAGCCGCCGCAGCCCGCGCAGTCCGGTGGTGTCGGGGACGGGATCGGGGAGCCGGACCGAGAGGAGCGACCAGATCACGAGCAGGTACGACGCCGCGTTCACCACAAAGACCACGTCGGCACCGAAGCGGGCGAACAGCGCGGCACCAATGACAGGGCCGACGACGCGTGAGCCGTTCATCTGGGCGGAGTTCAGGGAGATGGCACCGGCGAGATCGTCGCGGCCCACGAGGGCCGGCAGCAGGGCGCTGTAGGTCGGGCCGAAGACGGCCTGTCCCATGCCGATGAGAAAGACGATGCCCACGAGCGCGATGCGCGACGGCGAGTCAACGCGGGCGACCCACGCCAGGCCGAGCGAGAGAATCCCCTGTAGGACCGACACGGTGACCAGCAGGCGTCGGCGATCGAACGCGTCGGCAAGGAGACCGCCGACCAGTGAGAACAGCATGAGCGGGCCAAGCTGAGCGAAGAGCAGCACACCGACGAACGAGGGCGACTTGGTGAGGTCGTAGGCCAACGCACCGAGGACGACGTTCTGCATCCAACTGCCGATGTTGGACAGGAAGGCCCCGATGAAGACGCGACGAAAGGTGTCGTGACGAAGTGCCGCGCGCGCTGATCCCGGCCGAATCGCTCGGTCGCCCTCCTCCAATGCGTCAATGGCATCCTCCACCACCGAGGTGGAGGGGAAGGCGGGTCCCTCATCGGGCGGGGGAGGGGCATTCATCGTCGGCGCAGCATCGCATCCGTGGTCGACCCGCGGCGAGCCCGTACCATCAAGCGCCATGTCCGTGGACTGGGAAGAGCTGCAAGTCCCCTTCGGAGATCCTGTCGTCGTACCGGTGCCGACCTACGTGATCAACCGCGATCCGATGGGGACCTTTCCGTGTTGCCCGCTTTGCGGGGGAGAGCTCAAGCCCGAGCACGCCCACTACCGCTGCGCGTGTGGCTGGCGAGACTCTTGCTGCGACTGATCTGGTCATGAGCTAGGAGACGCCGTGCCGGATCCACTGCTCGAGCGCTTCGGCCACGAGCTGCACTGCAATGGCGGCGGCGAGCAAGCCCATGATCCTGCTCAGCAACTCGATGCCGTTGTTGCGTAGCAGCCGAGCGAACAGCGAGGCGTAGCGCATCGAGAGGTACACCACCACCAGCACCGCGACCAGCGCGAACACCACCGACACCGAGCCGCCGAGGTCGTCGGCTTGGCGGGTGTAGAGCATCGTGGCCGCGATGGCGCCGGGGCCGGCGAGCAGCGGGGTGCCGAGCGGAACAAGGGCGATGTTGGTGTCGCCACTGCTGAGCCTGGTCGTGCCACCGTCCCCGGACGGATGGAGAAGCTCGAGAGCGATCACGAGGAGAAGCAACCCCCCGGCGACCTGGAGCGCTTCGAGGGAGATTCCGAGGAGCTGCAGCACCTGCTGACCGCCGAGCGCGAACGCGACGATGACTGCGCCGGCGACGGTTGATGACAGGGCGGCCGCTCGCCGACGTTGCTGTAGGTCTTGGCCCTTGGTGAGAGCGAGGAAGATCGGGATGTTGCCGACGGGGTCCATGATCACGAGCACCGTGACGAAAGCCGTGGCGAACAGGGTCGGGTCAAGAGTGATGTCAGGCATGGCGCGCGCGTCCGGAGGGCTTGGGGCTGGCTAGGCCAGGGTGAGGGCGCCGGCGACAGTGACAGCTCAGCAGGCCCGAGAGGCGCACATCGTACCTAGGATTGCCCGCCATGCCGACCCCACCCCTCGATGCGATCACGGTCGAGCCCCGCTCGTCACGGCCCTGGCTCGACGACGCGGTCACCGGCGGGGGTGGCCGGCTGGTGGAGCCCGCGGAGGCCAGCGGGGTCGTGTGGACGCACCAGGACGACCCCCAGGCGCTGGCTGTCTTGCTCGATGCGCACCCGCAGATCGAGTGGGTGCAGCTCCCCTGGGCGGGCATCGAGCCCTACGTCGACATCGTGCGGGCCCACCGCAACCGGATCTGGACCTGCGGCAAGGGGATCTATGCGGAGCCGGTGGCAGAACACGCGCTGGCACTGGCCCTTGCAGGGCGGCGTCAGATCGCCGCCTACGCCCGCGCCGATGGGTGGACCTCCCCGGCAGGCCTCAATCTGCTGGGGGCCAGGGTCGTCATCCTGGGCGGGGGAGGGATCACCGAGTCGTTCCTGCGGCTGCTGTTCCCGTTCCGCTGTCACGTCACGGTGGTGCGCCGCCACCCGCAGCCGATGCAGGGCGCCGATGCCGTCATCGGGATGGACGACCTCGACGAGGCACTGACCGATGCAGAGCTGGTCGTGCTGGCCCTAGCCCTCACGCCGGAGACGACGGCCATGTTCGATCGACGCCGTCTCGAGCTCCTGGCCCCTGACGGGTGGATCGTCAACGTGGCCCGCGGTGGTCATATCGACACGGATGCACTTGTCGCGGTGCTCGCGGCGGGCCGCATCGGAGGTGCCGCGCTGGACGTCACTGATCCGGAGCCGCTGCCGGCCGATCATGCGCTGTGGTCGGAGCCGCGCTGCCTGATCACGCCCCACACAGCGAATACTCCGGCGATGGCAGTTCCACTGCTGATGGAACGGGTCCAGGAGAACGTGCGGCGACGGGTCGCTGGTGAGCCGCTGCTGGGCCCCGTCGACGTCGAGGCCGGCTACTGAGCCGGTTGTCTCGGCAGGGACTGGCGAGTCCGTTCTAGCGTCGGGTCATGGACTTTCGCACAACGACCGTGGCCGCGCTCGCACAGGATGTATCCAATCGCAACATCTCTGCGCGGGAGCTCACGCAGGCGGCTCTTGATCGCATCGATGCCGTCAACGGCGAGGTGAACGCGTTCGTTGCCGTTGACGCCAAGTCAGCACTCGCCGAGGCGGCCGCGCTCGATGAGCGCATCGCGGATGGCGAGACGGTAGGACCGCTCGCCGGAATCCCGATCGGGGTGAAGGACCTCGAGGATGCGATTGGGTTCCGCACCACGCACGGGTCCGCGCTGTACGTCGACGATGCGCCGGCCGCAAGAGACTCGGGCCTCGTGGAGCGCCTCCGTGCGGCCGGTTGCATTGTGGTCGGCAAGACGAACACTCCTGAGCTCGGACACAAGGGGGACACGACGAACATTCCCTTCGGTTCCACGCGCAACCCGTGGAACTTGGAGCGGAGTCCCGGTGGGTCCTCTGGCGGCTCTGCGGCGGCGATTGCATCAGGCATGGTCCCGCTCTGCACTGGGTCAGATGGTGGTGGTTCGATCCGGATCCCGTCGTCGCTCTGCGGGTTGTCGGGCATGAAGCCCTCGCTCGGGCGCGTCCCGTCTGGCGGACCCAACCCGCCGGGGTGGGGCGATCTCTCCACGAAGGGCCCGATGGCTCGCACGATCCGCGACGTGACGCTGGCGCTCGACTCGGTGGTAGGTCCGGAGGCTACGGACCTGCGGTCGCTGCCGATGCCGGAAGCCAGCTGGACGCGTTCGCTAGCGGAGCTGCATGCGCCCAGGAAGGTCGGGTGGGCGCCGACACTCGGCTATGCGCAAGTCGATAGCGAGGTCGCCGCGATCTGCGATGCGGCGATAGCGCAGATCACTGCCGCTGGCACCGAGGTGGCAGACGTCGACCCGGTCTTCGATGCCGATCCCGCGATGCAGTGGATCGCGATGGCCATGGCTGGCGATGAGCGTCGACTCGGACCTCTGCGGGGGACGGCCGAGTGGGATCTCGTCGACCCAGGGCATGCCGTGCTGATGGACATGTTCGGCCAGGTCTCCGGCGTGAAGCTCCTCGAGGCATTCGACGCGTGCCACACGGCCAACGTGCGACTGGTGGAGCTCTTCCATCAGGTACCGCTCATCCTCACGCCCACCGTCGCGGGCCAGCCTGGTCCTGCTGGAGGGAACGGCACGATCGACGGCGTGGAGACACCCACCTGGGTGGCGTTCTCGTACCCCTTCAACATGACCCGCTCGCCGGCAGGGACTGTGTGCGCGGGTTTCACGGCTGATGGCATGCCCGTGGGGCTGCAGGTCGTCGGTCCCCAGCACGCTGACGTCGCGGTGCTTCGAGCGCTGGCATGGATCGAGGACCTGCTCGCGCTCGATCCCGTCGCGCCGATCTGACGCGGCTCGGGCTGGCCCCGACACCCGGGGCCTCTGATACCGTGACCGCTCCCGCAAGGGCGCGTAGCTCAGTTGGTTAGAGCGCTGCCTTCACACGGCAGAGGCCAGGGGT
>JBBDWQ010000002.1:0-51076 GCA_040902805.1 Acidimicrobiales bacterium | reverse complement strand
GCCTTCACACGGCAGAGGCCAGGGGTTCGAGTCCCTTCGCGCCCACCGCACAAGACCGAGGCTTACGTCCGCCGGTGTCACCTAGGACGCTGGACAGATCCGTTGCTGCCGGGCCTCTGGCGCAGAATCGTCGGTCGTCGGGAGGGCGACGGAAGCGGTTCGCGTCCTGCGAAGCAGTCCCGCGAGCTGTCGCCGCCTCCCTCCGTGATTCGGGCGGGCGGCGTGCGCTAGGCGGTTCGCCATCGCCTCGGCGAGTAGATCGTGCTGGTGGTCTTGGACAAGTCGATCAACGACTGGGCGGGGGGTGTACATGGCCTTCGATCCCTTCGATCTGGTTCCGTCCTGCACCAATGATCGGCGATTCAGGGCGTTTGAGCCATTGACCTAAATGCCGATGTACGCGAGGATTCCGCCATGGCCCGACGGCACTGTGTGGCCACCCTCCTGCTGCCAGGAACCACGCACTTCGAGTTCGCAGTGACCTGTGAGGTGTTCGGGGTGGACCGATCGGCGCTCGTGCCGTCCTGGTACCGGTTCAAGTTGTGCGCGGCGGAACCCGGACCGATCGCACTGGGCGACGGGTACAGCATCACCACCGAATACGGCCTGAGGGATGCGGCTCGTGCGGACACGATCATCGTGGCCCCGACGAGCCTCGACACCTATCCCGACGACGTGCTCGAGATGCTCGCTCGTGCGCATCGACGAGGCGCTCGCCTGGTGTCGCTGTGCACCGGAGCGTTCGTCCTCGCCGCGGCTGGGGTCCTTGACGACCGATGCGCGACGACGCACTGGAGGTACACAGACGAGCTAGCCCGGCGTTATCCGCTCGTCAACATCGACCCCAACGTGCTCTACGTCGACGACGGGAACATCCTCACTTCAGCGGGCACTGCCGCCAGCATCGATCTCTGCCTGCACCTGGTGCGCAATGACTTCGGTGCTGAGGTGGCCAATGCCATCGCCCGAGGAATGGTCGTGCCACCACACCGCGACGGCGGCCAGGCGCAATACGTGAACCACCTCGTCGCTGAGCAGCCCGGAGCCGACTGGCTCGATGAGACGCTCGCATGGCTCGAACGAAACCTGAACGAGCCCATCACTGTGGACGATCTTGCGGCGCGATCGGCCATGAGCCAGCGCACGTTCACTCGCCGGTTCCGAGCAGCAACCGGCACGACGCCGCACGCGTGGCTCACTGCGCAGCGGGTCCAGCTCGCCCAGCGTCTGCTGGAGACCACCGATCGCTCGATCGAGTGGATCGCTGATGAGAGCGGCTTTGGCTCGGCTGCCAACTTGCGCCTCCACTTTCAGCGGGTCGTGCGGACATCACCGATGCTGTACCGGCGCCTCTTCCAGGTGCAGGGCTCGGCCTAGGCGGGCGAGTTGTTGTGTCCGGTGACAAGGCCGAGAGGTTCGAGGCGAGGAAAAGAGCAACCCGCGCCTGGTCGTCGGGCCATCCGAGCCGACCCACCGGCGCCCACGACGGCCAGAGGTGCTCCGCGTCGTTACAGGCGGTGAGGTAGTCGCCCCGAGGCGTACCCCCGCAGCCCCTCCACGGAACGGACGTTGTATGCGGGGTTGGCGGCTCAGGCGTGAGCGTCGAGGATGTCGACCACGAACACCAAGGTGGCACCGGCAGGGATCCCTGGGCGGCCATCGGGATAGGCGTCCGGGCCCGGGATGACGAGCAGCACCTGCGAACCGATCGTCTGGCCCACGAGACCCTTGTCCCACCCGGCGATCACGGCGCCAGTGCCGATGGAGAACGAAGCGGGACTGCCGGACTCCCAGGACGAATCGAACTCCTCGCCGCCATCCCAGAGGACGCCGGTGTAGTGCACGGTGATCGTCTGTCCCGCCTCGACGACGTCCCCCGCTCCGTCGATCAACGGCTGGGCGACCAGCTCCACAGGGGGGTCTGCATCCGGCACCGTGATCGCGGGTGCGCCGTCGTCGGCCAGCTCGACTGTCGGGAGGCCCTCCACTGGATCGACCGCTGCGCCCTCAGCCCTCGTGAGCGGGTTGCGGGGCTCGATCACCTCCGGCTCACCAACATCCGTGAGGTCGATCACCAACAAGATCGTGTCATCGCCGTTCACCCCAGATTCAGGATCCCCCTCGGCACCGAAGCCGTCCTCTGGCGTGATGGCCACCAGCACGCGACTGCCTGCCGCGAGCCCGTTCAGTGCAGCGTGAACGCCCTGCATGAGTGTGGGGTCGAGCACGATCTCCGCCGGGTCACTTCCGTAGCTGGCTGTGATCTCCGACCCGTCTCGACCATTGAAGAACGCATAGTGGAACGTCACCGCCGACCCGTCTTCTGCCTTGGGGCCCTTGCCGGCAACGATGATCTTGCACGACGTGGTCGTCTCGCTGAGCGGCTGCTCGAATTCGAGGATGGGCATCTCGCCCATCTCACCGCTGACCTTCACTCGATCGACGAGCTTCGACGTCGGGCAGTCTGGCGGAGATGCTGCTGCCGTGGAGGTCGTCTCCTCGGACGCGCCGCATCCCGCGAGCGCGAGAGCGACGACGAGCAGTGCGGGTAGCGGGCGACGGAACATGATGAGACGGATCCTCTGGTAGGGGTGGGCCGGTCAGCCCGTGGTCTGGGCCGCGAGCCCACGACCGACGAAGACTTCAGTGCTGGCGAGCTCGGGAATGGGGGACAGGAGCCGGATCTGACCCAGCACCTCGCCGGCGGGAGGTACCAGTGGCAGTGTGGTCGATTCGGCCCCGAGGATGCGACCGTCGAGGGCTCGGTAGATGGCGGTGACGTCGACACCCTCCTCGGACTCCGGCCAGGTGGACCGCACCGTGAAGCGCGTGACGGCACCGCCGTTCGCCTCGGGTTCGGTGATGATGTCCGTGGCCTCGAGGTTGCCGGTCGTCGAGAAGGGCTCCAGCCAAGCGCTGACCTCGACGCTGACATCGAGCTGGGTGGGGTCCTCGATCGGCTCGATCAGCGTTCGGCCGAGCGCCATGCTCTGGCCTGGCATCACGCCGTTCAGCAACGTGCTGTCTACGACGAGCTCCTCGCCCAGGGAGTTGAGGACTCTGGTCACTACCCGGACGCCGGCGGCGATGACGTCAGGGTTCGGGTTGTGGAGGACCACGCCATAGCCACCCAGGGTGGCTCCCCGATCAAAGGGGTCCGGAAAGCTCGAGACCCCTTGTTCGCGAATCTCCAGCGGCTCGCCTGTCCGTATCAGCGCAGTGGTGGTCGTCGTCGCCGCCGGAGGCTGGGTGGTAGCGGCGGCCCGCGCCTGCTCGGCCAACGACGCCACACCTCCCCCTGAGCAGCCAGCGGCCGTCAGGGCGGCGACGAGCGTCGCCGCGATCCGCCTCACGCTACGAGAGGGTCTTGTTGAGCCGGTCGAGTGCAGTGTCCTCGGAGATGTTCAGCGCGAAGGCGAGCTCACTCACGAGCACCTGACGAGCCTTGACGAACATCGACTTCTCGCCGGCCGACAGGCCCTTGTCGGCGTCACGCAGAGCCAGGTTCCGTACCACCTCGGCCACCTGGTACACGTCGCCAGACTTGAGCTTTTCCTGGTGGTTCTTGAACCGGCGAGACCAGTTGGTGGGCTCCCGCACGTCCTTCTTGGCCAGAACCTCGAAGACGTCCTCCACGTCCTCCTTGGAGATCGGGTATCGCATGCCGATCTCCTCGGCGCGGTCCTGTGGCACCTTCAACATCAGGTCGCCATGAGTCATCCGGAGCACGAAGTACTTGCTCTTCACCCCGTCAGCGAGGGTGATGCTGTCTGTCCCTTCGATCACCGCCGCACCGTGATGGGGGTAAACGACCTTGTCACCGACCTTGAAGGCCACTCGAATCTCCTGGTTGCTGGCGGGGGAACCGGACAAGGATGCCATCTCGGAGGCGGTTCGCGACATTCCCAGGCGCCAACCTGACAGCGCAGGGCGCTCCCCCTACCCTTTGCACCTCCAGTGCAACGACTCTCCGATCGGGGAATGACATGTTCGAGTGGTCCGAAGAGCAGCTGATGATTCGCGACGCTGTCCGGCAGTTCGTCGAGGCGGAGATCGCGCCCCTGCGAGACGAGCTCGAGTTCGGCGACCTCCCCCCGTACGACATCTTGCGAAAGCTGTTCTCGACCTTCGGCATGGATGCCATGTCCCGCGAGCGGTTCAAGCAGCAGATCGAGCGCGAGAAGCGGGTCGCCGCTGGCGAGGAGGAGGCCGCAGCCAAGGGCGAACGGCGCGGGGGAGGCGACGCGAACTCGATCGCCATGACGATGCTGCCGATCATCGAGATCTGTCGGCATAGCCCCGGGATGGTCACGGCCATGGGCGTGTCCATGGGCCTTGCGTCCGCCGCGATCATGAGCAAGGGCACCATCGCTCAGAAGGAGCGCTGGGCGATGGATCTGTTGACGCTTGACAAGATCGGCGCCTGGGCCATCACCGAGCCCGGTTCCGGATCCGACGCCTTCGGCTCCATGAAGTCCACCGCCCGACGGGACGGCGACGAGTACCTTCTGAACGGCTCGAAGACGTTCATCACCAACGGACCGTTCGCGGACACCACCGTGTTCATCTGCAAGCTCGACGAAGGCAACCCGCCCGCGGAGCGCAAGATCCTGTCCTTTGTGCTCGACAAGGGCATGCCGGGCTTCGAGCAATCCAGGCCGCTCCGCAAGATGGGAATGCACAGCTCCCCCACTGGCGAGCTCTTCCTCACCGACGTGCGCGTCGGGAAGGACCGACTGATCGGCGAGACGGAAGATCTCCCCTCTGGGGGCCGCGAAGGCGCCAAGGACACGTTCTCGATCGAGCGCTCAGGGGTGGCGGCCATGTCGCTCGGCATCATCGACCGCTGCCTCGAGCTCTGCGTCCAGTACGCGAAGGACCGGGTGCAGTTCGGGCAGCCGATCGGGGAGTTCCAGCTCATCCAGGACAAGCTGGCTCGGATGGAGGTAGCTCGCCTCAACGTGCAGAACCTCGTGTTCCGCTACATCGAGATGTCAGCGGCTGGCGTCGGACTGAGTCTGGCGGAGGCCTCCGCCATGAAGCTGTACTCGGCTCGTGCCGCTACCGAGGTGGCGTTGGAGGCGGTCCAGCTGCACGGTGGAAACGGCTACATGAGTGAGTTCCACGTCGAGCAGCTGGCCCGCGACGCCAAGGTTCTCCAGATCTACGCCGGCACCGACGAGATCCAGATCACCCACATCGCCAAGGACCTGCTGCGCCGCTAACGCTCAGCGCCAGCGGGCCGCGGCCCGCAGGAGCGTGAACACGCCGGGTCGCTCGTCGCTCTCGGCATCGGGTACGCCAGGCACATCGATCTCGAGCCGGAGCACACCGGGCTCGTCGAGCGTGTACTTGCCGTCGGCGGACTCAATGAGGTCGAGCATCGGACGGTTCTGGGCCAGCACGGTGCCCACGAAGCGTTTGATGCCCTGGGCGCGGGCCGTCCCGCTCAGGTGTCTGAGGAGCAACGAGCCGATCCCTCGGTGCTGGTAGTCGTCGACGACCGCCACCGCCATCTCGGCGGCGTCGGGCTGGTCCTCGAGCCGGTAATACCGGGCAACCCCAACTCCGGGCTCACCTTCGGCTTCCGCATCGAGCGCTACCCAGGCTGCTCGATCGACGCCGTCAACATCGAGGAGGTGGTGCACCATCGTCTCGGATAGGCGCGGCATCGCGGTGAAGAATCGTCGGTAGCGCGACTCCGGCGACAGATGCTCGAACGCGGCGCGGAGCTTGTCGCCGTCCCCCAGCTCGATCGGTCGCACGATCGTACGCGTCCCATCCGAGAGAACGTGCTCGTGCCGGCCGGTGTGGCTCGAGTGGGCCATGCGTCACGCTACCCCTGAGCGTTCAGACCCCCAGCGACTTGCCGATGATCTCCTTCATGATCTCGGTGGTCCCGCCGTAGATCGTGGTGATGCGGGCATCGGCATAGGCGCGGGCGATCGGGTACTCGGTCATGTAGCCGTAGCCCCCGTGCATCTGCAGGCATGTGTCCATGACGCGCTTCTGGAGCTCGGTGCACCACCACTTGGCCATGGCCGCCTCCTGCGCGGTGAGGGTGTCCGCGTTGAGGCCGAGCACGCATCGGTCGATGAACGTCTGAGCGATCTCGATCTCGGTGGTCATCTCGGCCAGCCGAAATCGACTGTTCTGAAACGACCCCACGGGCTGGCCGAAGGCGGTGCGCTCCTTGACGTATTCGAGAGTGAGATCCAATGCTGCCCGGGCGGCCGCGACCCCGGTCGCCGCGATCGACAAGCGTTCCTGTGGGAGCTTCGTGACCAGGGAGCGAAAGCCGCTGCCCTCTTCACCGAGCCGGTTGGCGACCGGGACGTGAACATCGGCGAAGAACAGCTCCGCCGTGTCCTGCGCGTGAGCGCCGATCTTCTCGAGGTTCCGCCCCCGTTCGAAGCCCTTCATGCCGCGTTCGAGGACGACGAGGCTCATTCCCGCGTGGCGCTCGTTTGGATCGGTCTTCACCGCGGTGATGACGAGGTCGGCGTTGATGCCGTTGGTGATGAAGGTCTTGGAGCCGTTGACGACGTAGTGATCGCCGTCTCGAATGGCGGAGGTCGACATCGATGCCAGATCTGAGCCGATTGCCGGCTCGGTCATGGCAATGGCGGTGATCAGCTCGCCGGAGCAGATGCCCGGGAGCCAGCGAGACTTCTGCTCGTCGGTCGCGAGGGTGAGGAAGTAGGGCAGGCAGATGTCGTTGTGGAGCGTCCAGCCGAGTCCAGCGGCGTTCACTCCGGCGAGCTGGATCTCCTCTGCGATCACGAGGTTGTAGCGGAAGTCGCTCACGCCACCACCCCCGTACTCCTCGGGCACAGCCATGCCGAGAAGCCCGAGCTCGCCCGCTTTGGTGAACATCGAGCGGTCCACGATGCCTGCCCGCTCCCAGGCGTCGTGGTGCGGCGCGATCTCCTTGGCGATGAACCCGTGCACCGACTCACGGAACATCTCATGCTCGGCCTCGAACAGCTCACGTTGCATTCGGGCGACCGTAATCGGATGGCTCCGCGGATCTCACGCCAGGAGGTAGCGATGCTTCGCATCAGGTACGCTGGGCGGCGCACGAAGGGGAGCTCGGGGTAGCCGGGCTGAGAGGGTGGCCATGCCGGGCGACGGCCCGCCACCGACCCGAGAACCTGATCCGGGTAATGCCGGCGGAGGGAGATCGGCACATGGCGGCGCTGAGCGCAGGCGGCAGGTTCATCGTCGTCACCGGTGGAGACGCGCTGGGCGCCGTGGCCCCTGGCCACTTCCGAGGGGACGTTGTGGTGGTGGCGGCTGACTCTGGCATCGACCAGGCCTTGTCCGTGGGCCTGCGGGTGGACGTCGCGGTGGGCGACTTCGATTCCGTCTCGCCCGCTGCGCTTCAGGCGGTCACGGCGGCGGGCGCAATCGTGGAGTCGCACCCATCCGCCAAGGACGAGACGGACCTCGAGCTCGCGCTCGACGCAGCCATGGCCCGCGGGGCCCGTCACATCTCTGTGCTCGGCGGACATGGTGGGCGTCTCGATCACTTCCTCGGCAACGCCCTGCTGCTCGCGTCACCGAAGTACGAGTCGGCGGACCTCGTAGCCGAGATGGGTGCTGCTCGCATCACCGTGGTGCGCCGGGAAGCAGTGCTCTCGGGTGCTCCCTGCGACCTGGTGACACTCCTTGCCGGGCACGGCCGTGTCACCGGGGTCACCACCGATGGCCTGCTCTACCCGCTCGACGACGAGGACCTCCTCCCGGGCTCCACCCGCGGGCTCAGCAACGAGTTCGTCTCGACCGAGGCGATCGTTCGAGTGCGCGGTGGCGTGCTCCTCGCCGTGCAACCCGGATGTGCCGGAACTCACCAGAAAGGGATCCGAAGCTGATGCATCTCCGACTTGAACGGCTCGCCTTCGTGCTGGCGGCTTGCGTGCTCAGCGCAGCTGTCGGCTCGTGCGGTGTGACCACCTCCAAAGAGGACACAGCGGGTGGCGTCACCATCCGGTTGCTCACGCACGACTCGTTCGCGTTGAGCGATGGGCTGCTTGCATCGTTCACCGATGAGACCGGCATCACGGTCGAGATCATCCAAGGTGGCGACGCAGGGACCGTCGTCAACCAGGCGATCCTGACCAACGGCAACCCGCAGGCCGACGTGCTGTTCGGCATCGACTCCACGTTCCTCACCCGAGCGCTGGAGGAGAACCTGTTCCTGCCCTATCGGGCGAGCGCCATCGACGACGTGGATGCCGCGTTGCAACTGGACCCCGACCACCGCGTCACGCCCATCGACTACGGCGACGTTTGCCTCAACTACGACAAGGCGTACTTCGCGGACCAGGGCGTCCCCGTGCCGGAGCGGCTCGCCGATCTCACGCGTCCTATCTACCGGGACCTCCTCGTGGTCGAGAACCCGGCGACGTCCTCGCCGGGACTCGCGTTCCTCCTGGCCACGATCGCCGTCTTCGGGCCGGAGGATTGGCAGGGGTGGTGGTCCGAGATGCACGCCAACGGCGTTCGGGTCGCCTCAGGCTGGGAGGAGGCGTACTACGGGCAGTTCTCCGGAGGCGCGGGCAGCGAGGGCACGCGCCCGCTCGTCGTGTCCTACGCGTCGAGCCCCGCCGCGGAGGTCATCTATGCCGACCCACCGATCGCCGAGGCCCCGACAGGCGTGATCACGGATGGCTGCTATCGACAGGTTGAGGGAGCCGGGATCCTGGCGGGCACCGAGCACGAGGCAGAGGCTGGGATGCTGATCGACTTCCTGCTCTCGCCGGAGGTTCAGGCGGACGTGCCGACGTCCATGTTCGTCTACCCGGTTCGCCGTGGTGTTGCCGTCCCGTCCGTCTTCCTCGACGTCGCTGTGCGCCCTGAGCGCGTCGCCGCGCTCGCTCCCGCACAGATCAGCAGCCACCGTGACGAGTGGATCGATGCATGGACAGATCTCGTTCTGCGGTGATCCGGTGAGGATTCGCACCCGCGCGCTGCTGCTGGCGATCCCCGCCGCGTTTCTCGGGCTGCTCTTCGTGTGGCCCGTCCTCAACATCGTGGGTGAGGGCTTGCGGGGCGATGGTCGTTGGGATCTCAGCGGGGTGAGCGCTGTAGTTGGGGACCGGGACCTACGGCGTGTGGCGTGGTTCACGCTGTGGCAGGCAACGGCATCTACCGCCATCACGTTGCTCGTGGCGTTGCCGGCCGCCCATGTGCTCGCCACACACGAGTTCCGGGGGCGGCGGACGGTCCAGGCGTTGATCACGGTGCCGTTCGTGCTTCCGACAGTTGTTGTGGCGGCCGCATTCCTCGCGCTTCTCGGGCCAAGGGGACCTCTCGGAGTTGACCTCGCCGATTCGGTCTGGGCGATCCTGATCGCTCACGTCTTCTTCAATCACGCTGTGGTGGTGCGGACCGTCGGTGGCGTGTGGGAGGGCCTGGATCCCCGAGTTGAGGATGCGGCGCGAGTCCTGGGGGCCTCTCGTTGGCGGGCGATCCGGGAGGTGACGTTCCCGGCGCTGCGCCCCGCCATCGCGTCGGCGGCGGTGATCACGTTCCTCTTCACCTTCACCTCTTTTGGGGTGGTCCGCATCCTCGGAGGCCCGAGGCACAGCACGCTCGAGGTTGAGATCTATCGGCAGACCGCCGATCTGTTGAACCTCCCGGTGGCCTCGGTGCTGGCGCTCCTGCAGCTTGTAGCCGTCGGTGGACTGCTCGTCATCCAGGATCGGCTCGAACGACGGCGGGTCAGCGTGGGAGTGCGCATGACTTCGTCGAGACGGCGACCCGTTCGTGCGCCGTGGGAGCGGGTTTGGCTGTTCGGCAATCTCGGTCTGATGGCGGTGCTTCTCGTGCTGCCCCTCGCTGTGCTGGCGGAGCGGTCGTTCCGAACCGGTAGCGGCCATGGCCTGGCCCCGTGGAGGGCACTGGCCGACACGTCCCGCACATCTGGTCTCTTCGTCGCGCCGATCGAGGCCGTTGCCAACTCTCTGCGATACGCAGCCGTGGCGACGGTCGTAGCGGTCGTCGTAGGAGGCCTCGCGGCGGCCGCACTCGGTACGGCGCGGGGTCGGCTCGCCCGAGCGCTCGACGCGGCACTCGTCCTACCCCTCGGTACCTCAGCTGTCACCGTGGGGTTCGGGTTTCTCATTGCCCTCGATCAGCCGATCGATCTGCGCGCCAACCCATGGCTTGTCCCCCTTGCACAGGCGCTGGTGGCGTTGCCCTTCGTCGTTCGCACGATGACCCCCGTGCTGCGCTCCATCGACGGGCGGCTCCGGGAAGCCGCCGCGATGCTGGGTGCGTCGCCTTCGCGGGTCTGGCGCGAGATCGACTTCCCGCTCGTCCGGCGCGCCGTCCTGGTGGCGACCGGATTCGCTTTTGCCATCTCGCTTGGCGAGTTTGGCGCGACCACCGTGATCGCTCGGGCCGATGCACCGACAGTCCCCATCGCGATCGACCGCCTTCTCGGTCGACCCGGTGCACTCAACGTGAGCCAGGCTTTCGCTCTCAGCGTTGTGCTGATGGTCATGACTGCGACGGCGATCCTGGCCGTGGATCGTGTCCGCGGACGTGACCCGGTGAGCGACGGCCGAGGATGGCTGTGACCGCCTCAATTCACGTCGATGCCGTCACCGTGAGCTTTGACGGGTCACCAGCGCTCGCGTCGGTCGATCTCGACGTGTCCAGCGGGGAGGTGGTGGCCATCATCGGGCCTAGCGGAGCTGGGAAGTCGACGCTCCTGCGTGTGATCGCGGGATTGGAGCGGCTCGACGCGGGCCGAGTTCTCTTGGACGACCGGGACCTCGCAGGGGTACCACCACATCGCCGTCGTGTCGGCCTGATGTTCCAGGAGCACGCACTGTTCCCCCACAGGGACGTGGCCGGAAACATTGCCTTCGGACTGCGCATGCAGCGTCTGTCACCGCGCCATATCTCGGCGAGGGTGGATGAACTGCTCCACCTTGTCGATCTCGAGGGGTTCGGAAGCCGACAGATCCAAACCCTCTCGGGAGGTGAGCAGCAGCGTGTCGCCTTGGCCCGAGCGCTGGCCCCCCAGCCGGACGTGCTGCTCCTCGACGAGCCGCTGGGAGCGCTTGACCGGACGTTGCGCGACCGACTTGTCGTCGATCTCCGCCGGGTCGTCACGCGGCTCGGCATCACGGTGCTCGCGGTGACTCACGATCAGCAGGAGGCCTTCGCGCTCGCTGACAGAATTGTGGTGATGGACGGTGGATCCGTGCTGCGGGTCGGGTATCCGGCAGAGCTTTGGGAGCGCCCTCGAACCGCTCGAGTGGCGACCCTGCTCGGCTTCACCAACGTTCTCGAGATCGGGGTCGTCGGCGGATGCGCCAGCACTCCATGGGGTGACGTCGACGTGTCGATGCCGGATGGCCGTGTGGCAATCCACCTGCGATCGGCCGGTGTGCGCCTCGGCGCAGAGTCGAGCGGTGTGCGCGGGACGGTGGTGGCATGTCGATTCGCGGGCCTCCAGACGTCCGTGCAGGTCGCCGTCGACGGCGCGCCGGTGCTCGAGGCTCTCGTACCAAGCGCTGGGGCTCCTCGACCGGGCGACGAGGTGGGAGTCACCATCGATCCGGGTGCGGTGGTGACCCTTGGGGATTGAGAGAGTGGATGGGCGGAGCGCTCGGCGATCGGACGTACTCTCTCAAGGCCTGGGTGATATCCCGGCGCAGCCCCTCCCATGTCCGCCTCCCCGTTGCCTCTCCGATCGGTCGCCGCGTCGCTCGTGGCGATCGCAGTGTGTGCCGCAGCACTTTCGACCTCCGGACCGGCCCGCGCCCAGGAGCCATCCGGCGATCCCACACCGTCCACCAGCACCACCGCACCCGACAACGGATCGGCCATCACACTGCCAGCGGGTGGTGGGACCACTACCACCACGGTGCCCGCCGATCCTGAGGATCCCGGCACGGGTGAGGGCGTGTCCGAGGAGCCGGTGCCCGTGGTGCCGGACACCGTTCCGCCACGCGACGGCGACTCTGGAGAAGACCGCGCCGAGGTGACGCGCATCGTGCGCCTTCAGCTGGGCGAGGCCAAGCGGGAGGCAGCGAGCACCGCGATCGGGTTCGGCCAGGCCAAGCAGCTGGTGGTGGATCTCGAGGCAGAGCTCGATGCGTTGGAGGGCCAGGTAGCGGGCTTGGCCGCGACAGATCGGGTTGCGGTGCGTCGCGTGGAGATCGCTCGTCGCCAGTTCGAGGCCCGCGCCGCCAATGCCGTTGTACGCGGCGGAGCGAACGACTTCAGCCGATACGTCACGACGGATGATCCCAACGATCTGGCTGTGGCCCAGACGCTGCTCGACAGCGTTCTGGCAGCGGACCAGGTGGCGGTAGCCGAGTACGTGGCCGCGAAGGCCGACATCGATGTCGGTCTCGTTCGGACCGCCGAGCGTCTGGTCGATGCCCGCCTCGAGCTGGAGGCCGCTCGTATGGCAATGGTGGAGGCACGTCGAGTCGATGTGGCCGCCCAGTTCGCCGTCGCTGTGTTCGAGGCCGGCTCGGCGATCGTGATCCATGGCTTCTCGTTTCCTGTGGGCGATCCCCACTCGTTCTGGGATTCCTTCGGCGCGCCACGCATGTCGAACACCGAGTACGAGCACGCCCATCAGGGCACCGACATCATGGCGCCGTTCGGTACGCCGCTTCTGGCCGCCGAGCGCGGGATCATCACCAAGATGGGTTCAGACGTGCTGGGCGGCACGAAGATCTGGGTGAAGGGTACGAGCGGGACGTACTACTACTACGCCCACCTGAGTCGCTTTGCGGAAGGCATGACGAATGGCCTCGTGGTGGAGGGCGGATCTGTCATCGGTTACGTCGGGGATTCCGGAAACGCTCGTGGCGGTGCGCCACACCTGCACTTCGAGATCCACCCTGATGGTGGCGCAGCCGTGAATCCCTATCCGTTGCTCAGGGTCGTCGACGACCAAGCGCAGCGGTCTCAGGCCGGGCCGGACTGAGCTCTCGACGTGGACGTCTCCGCCGTGCTCGACGCGCCTTGTGCGCCGGAGGATCTCTACGTCTGGATCGATGACCTGTCCCGCTATCCCGATTGGCTGGACATCGTGCCCCGAGCCGTGTCCGCATCACCTGATCCCGAGGACGTAGGTCCCGCATGGTCGGTCGACCTGCGTGGACGCCTTGGGCCTTTCGCCCGCGCCAAGCGGCTCCGGATGGTGCGGACCGTCACCGAGCCAGGTCGCTCGGTTCGTTTCGAGCGCGTCGAGCGAGACGGGCGAGAGCACTCGAGCTGGATCCTCGACGCGATCATCACCGAGATTGAGCAGGGGAGCCGTCTCACGATGCGCCTGCACTACGGAGGGCGTCTCTGGATGCCTGCACTCGATCGGCTCCTCGGTGAGGAGATCGCACGTTCTCGCCCCCGGCTCCTGGCACGCCTCAGCGAGTAGCGGCCCACGCTCCCCACCGGTCACCGCGCCGCTCGAGTACCAGTGGGAGCCCAAACGTGCTCGTCAACCCTTCTTCATTGAGGCACGTTTCGATAGGACCCTGTGCCACGATCCGCCCGCCCCGGAGAAGCAGTACGTGCGTTGTGCCCGGCGGGATCTCCTCGACGTGGTGGGTCACCAGGACAGTGGGGGGCGCCTCGGGATCCAGCGCCATGGTGCCGAGACGCTCGACGAGGTCCTCGCGACCGTTGAGGTCGAGACCGGCGGTGGGTTCGTCGAGCAGGACGATGGCCGGATGACCCGAGAAGGCGCGCGCGAGCAGCACGCGCTGACGCTCCCCGGACGACAACGTGGCCACCGCCCGGTCAGTGCGGTGGCCAACCCCGAACCGTTCGAGCAGGTCGCGAGCTCGGGCCCGTTCGCCCTCGTCATAGGTGTGCCACCACGGCTCCAGCGCCGCATTGCGGGCCGTCATCACGACCTCCGTGGCAGTGAGGGCTGGGCGCAAGAGATCACCGAACGCGGGACTGGCCAGACCGATGCGAGCTCGAAGGGAACGGACATCGGTTCGCCCAAGAACCTCGCCCTCCACGGCCACGGTGCCGTCGCTCGGGTGGAGATACATCGACGCGATGCGCAAGAGCGTGGTCTTGCCGCTCCCGTTCGGTCCGAGCACGACCCAGCGTTGGTCCGACCGGACAACCCACGAGATGTCGTCGAGCAGCACCGCCTCATCACGAGTAAGGCGGACACCAGCCATGGCTAGCGCCGGTGCGCTCATGTGCTGATGGGTAGCTCGAGCACATGCGGTCGGCCCGACGCGAGTGCTCGGGTGACCGCATCGCCGACATCAGCGGCATGTTCGACGTACGTCGCCGCGACACCCATGGACGTCGCGAGAGCCACGTAGTCGATAGGCGGCTCGGCGAGGCTCATCCCGATGTGGCGGCCGGTACGGGCTGACGGTCCTTGGCGTCCTAGGAGATAGCTGTCGAGGATCTTGTACTGCCGGTTGTTCACCACGGCGAACACAACTGGAAGCTGCTCAGCCGCCGCCGTCCAAAGGGCCTGAGGTGAGTACATCGCGGAACCGTCGCCAACGACGCACAGCACGGGAGCGCGATCGTGAGCGAGGGATACGCCGCACGCGGCGGGCATTCCCCAGCCGAGTCCGCCTCCCGGACAGAAGAAGTAGCGCCCCGGTTCGGTCCAGTGATGGAAGCCACGCACGTACACGCCGGTGGTGATGGCCTCGTCGACGACGATTGAGTCCGCAGGAAGAGACCGAACGAGGGCGTGCGCGGCCGCCATCGGATGCATCGGGACGGACTCGTACCGGTCGAGCGCGGTGGCCTCTACTTCGTCGATCTCCCGAGAGCGTCTTGTTCGGCCCGCGACCACCGCAGCCCTGGCCGCGTCGCTGTCGGCCCTGGCCAGAACCAATGGCAGGAGCGCAGCGAGCGTGGCCCTTGGGTGTCCGACGACGCCAAGGCGCAGCGGCCATGTCCGCGCGAGCTGCGCCGGGTCTGCGGAGAGGTGCAGCAGCTCGACCTCCGGCGGAACGGCAGGGCCTGGTGTGTACGGGTAGACGAGGAAGGCCTGGTCGCCCACCACGAAGACGCGGTCATAGGAGCGCAGAACCTCGTGGATCGCGATCGCCGCCGGGTTCAGCATGCCGTGCCACAGCGGATGCGTTGGGGGGAATACACCGCGGCCGTGCAGAGGCGAGCCGTACACAGGCGCTCCGAGCGCCTCGGCCAAGGCAACGGCGGAGCTGACGGCCCCAGATGTTGCGACAGCATCCCCGACCACGAGGGCGACGCGACCGGTGGCGGGACCGCAGAGGAGGTCGGCCAGCTCCTCCAGGTTCCCGGCCACGTTCACGTGATCGATCGTCGAAGCCGCGGGAACCGGGGTCGTCACGGTCTCGTCGAGGAGGTTCATCGGGAGCGCGGTGAACACAGGGCCGGATGGGGGAGCCGTCGCGCCACGGAACGCTCGTCGCAGGATCGTGCCGATCTCCTCGGCGGTCCGTACCTCGTGGCCCCACTTCACCGATCCTCCGGCGATCTCGACAAGCGGGCCCGAGAGAAGGGGGTCGGTGGCGATGTGTCGATAGTCCTGCTGTCCTGCAGTGACGACGAGCGGCGTGCCCATGGCCTTGGCGTTGGTGAGGTTGCCGATCGCGTTTCCCAGCCCGGCTGATGTGTGCAGGTTCACGAACGCAGCACGTCCGGTCGCTTGGGCGTAGCCATCGGCCATGCCGACGACCGTGGCTTCCTGCAACCCGAGGATGTAATGCAGGTCGTCTGCGTCGGCGAGGGCGTCGATGAGCGGCAACTCGGTACTGCCCGGGTTGCCGAACAGGTGGGTGACTCCTTCGGATCGCAGGACCTCCAGAAGGACGTCGCTACCGAGCACCATGAGGGGCGACCCTACAGCGGGCCCCTAGATTCACTTGTGCCTGCCCCCAGCTCCGGACGGTCCTCATCGATACCGCCCTTGGCCTCATCGCCGTATTCCTGCTCATTCTCGCCAACGGGTTCTTCGTCGCGGTTGAGTTCGCGCTCGTCGCGGTCGACCGGGATCGCGTTGAGCTCGACGCCGCTCGAGGCAGCCTCCGGGCCAAGGCCACCTCGACGGCACTGCATCGCTTGTCGTTCCATCTGTCTGGGGCCCAGCTCGGGATTACCGTGACGTCCCTCGTCATCGGGTTCATCGCGGAGCCGACCATCGCAGCCGTGCTCGAGCCCTCTCTCGGTGATGTTGTGGGCGCTGGGCGCGCTGCATGGGTTTCGATCGTGGTCGCGCTGTTCATTGCAACCCTGGTTTCGATGATCGTCGGCGAGCTGGTCCCGAAATCGATCGCTATCGCGCGGCCGCGACCAACCGCTTACGCGCTCGCCCCTCCGATGGTGCTCATCAGCAGGGTCCTGGGCCCGGTCATCAGCGTGCTGAACGGCGCCGCCAACTGGACGGTGCGTCGATTCGGCATCGAACCGCAGGAGGAGCTCACCGCCGTTCGTTCGTTGCGGGAGCTGGAGCTGTTGATCCGATCGTCCGGCGAGCAAGGCACTTTGGAACCCGACGCACTCACGTTGCTCACGCGGTCGATCCGCTTCGGGGAGAAGGATGCTGCCGATGCTCTTGTGCCACGCGGCTCTGTCTCCACCGTGTCGGTGGATGACACGGTGGAGACCCTCGCAGCTGCAGCGATTCGCACGGGTCACTCGCGGTTCCCAGTGGTCGGAGCCGATCTCGATGACGTGCGCGGTGTCGTGCACGTCAAGGATCTGTATCGCGTTCCGTTTGAGGATCGAGGCACAACCTCCGTTGCCGTGCTGATGGGGGAGGCATTCGTCGTGCCGGAGACCCGCGATCTGGCGGACCTGCTTGCGGATCTTCGGCGCAAGGGCATGCACCTGGCAGTGGTGGTCGATGAGCACGGTGGGACTGCCGGCATCATCACGCTGGAGGACGTGCTCGAGGAGATCGTGGGCGAGATCGATGACGAGCACGACCGCCCGGCTCACCGCCTCACATCGGTCGAGCGCCCTGGCGAGTGGCTCCTTGAAGGCTCCCTGCATCCCGACGAGGTGTTCGACGCATCCGGGTTCCAGATGCCAGACGGCGACTACGAGACGCTGGCTGGATTCGCGCTCGACCGGCTCGGGCGCGTGCCGGAACCAGGGGAGGGCTTCGCGTACGAGGAGTGGCGCGTTGAGGTGGTCACCATGGTCAAGCACCGCATTGCTGCGATGCGGCTGCGACACGAACCGCCTGCGGCAGAGCACGAGGATGAGCAGTGATCGGGACGCGCCTCGCGCTGACCGCCGTGTTGCTGGTCGCGAACGGCTTCTTTGTGGCGGTCGAGTTCGCTCTGATCGCCAGCCGTCGCACCAAGCTCGAGTCGTTGGCGGAGGGCGGAAGCGCGCGGGCGCGCATGGCGCTGGGAGCCACGCGCCATCTGAATGTGCAGCTAGCGGGATCTCAGCTGGGGATCACGATGGCTTCTCTTCTGCTGGGCTACATCGCGGAGCCCACCGTCTCGACGCTGATCGAAGACGCCATCGATCGCTTCGTTGAGCTCCCGTCCGGGCTGCTGCACAGCATCGGGTTCGTCACGGCCCTCACGATCGTCGCGTTCCTGCACATGGTGATCGGGGAGATGGTCCCCAAGAACATCGCGATTGCGGACCCGGAGCGCACCTTGCTGTCGCTGGCCCTGTTGAACCGTGCCTACGTGGCCGTGTTTGGCCCGCTCCTGCGCATCTTGAACGGCCTGGCGAACGGGCTCGTGCGCCTCCTCGGTATCGAGCCGCAGGATGAGCTGGCAACGGCGGCCTCAGCCGACGAGCTGGCGGTCATGCTGGGCACGTCACGCGATCAGGGTCTGATCGAGGAAACAGCGCACAAGCTGCTGACTGGCGCTCTCGACCTCGCCGACCGTTCGATCGGCCCCGAGCTCGTCCCCCGTCACAGCATCGTATGGCTGCCACGGTTGGCGACCCCAGCGGAGGCCGAAGCGCTCGTGGTGTCATCCGGCCACTCGCGCCTGGTGGTGGCAGGCACCGGAATCGACGACGTTCGTGGGTTCGTGCACGCGAAGGACCTGTTGCGGGTGAGCGCGTCGGAGCGGGGGCTTCCGCTTCCGGCCTGGCTCGTCCGCCAGATGGTGGTGGTCGCGGCCGACACGTCGCTCGACGACGCGCTTGCGGCGATGCAGAAGGCTCGGGTGCACCTGGCCGTGGTGAGCGATGCTGCCGGTCGTACGGTCGGCATCGCGAGCCTCGAGAACGTGATCGAGGCGCTGGTGGGGGACATACGCGATGAGTCGGATCGATGACAGATCCGGCGATTTCGTCATCGAAATGCAACATGGCAGTGCGCTGCGCTACATTCGAACCGCTGTGCGCCGGTTTGTCGTAGCGCCCGTCCTGGGCGTCGTTGTCCTTGTCGCTGTCCTCGTGACGGCGCCGCGCGCGGGCGCTGATGCCGGGGACCTTCGTGCCGCACGAGCCAGTGCCGACCGCGCCGCAGCCCAGCTCGCGGCGGCAGAAACGGCGCTCGACAAGCTCGACGGCGAGATTCGTTCGCTGGAGACGCAGCAGACGGAGGCGAAGGCCCGCCTCGACGGCCTTCGTTCCGCAGTGCGCGACCGAGCAATTCAGCAGTTCATCAACGCAGACGTTGCTCAGGTGTCATCGCTCGACCCCGACATCAACGCCCAGGCTCGTGCCGACGCGCTGTCTCGCTATGCCACTCGGGGCAACCAGGACGCCATCGACGATTACACGGCCGCGAGCGAGGATCTTGCCGTCGCGACGGAGCGACTGGTCGGGAAGCGTGCCTCGCAGAAGGACGCTGTGGCCACGCTGGCCAAGCGCCGCGCCGCGTTGGAAAAGGAGTTCAACCGCCTAGCCAAGCTCGAGGCCGACCGGCAAGCGGCTGAGAAGCGGCGTCGCGCCGCAAGTGGCCGCGTCTCGAGTGCCCCAACGGGTCCGATCGCGTTCGGCAGCTTTGTCTGCCCGGTGCAGGGTCCCGTGGCCTTCTCCGATACGTGGGGCGCACCCCGCTCCGGTGGGCGTGCCCACAAGGGCGTCGACATGTTGTCGCCACGCGGCACCCCAGTTGTGGCCCCCGTCAGCGGCGTCGTGTCCCATCGTGGGAACAGCCTTGGTGGCCTGTCATTCCATCTGAACGGTGACGACGGCCACTACTACTACGGCACCCACCTCGATTCGTATGCCAACGTCGGCGCTGGGCATGTGGCTGCCGGCACCGTGGTGGGCTACGTCGGTGACACCGGAAATGCGCGGGGGACGCCACACCTTCACTTCGAGATCCACCCCAACGGCGGTCGCGCCGTCAATCCATACGGCACTGTCCGCGCCGCCTGCTGATCGCTCGGTAGGGTCCCTCCCCGTGCCAAGGGACCACGCGCAGCTGATCGGTGGGCTCGGTGCGCTCTTGCGCGAGCGGGGGCTCACGGGAGAGATCCGGGACCTCCGCCAGCTCTCGGGTGGCGCCTCCCGTGAGACGTGGTCGTTCGAGCTCTCCACAAGCGGGGGGTCGCGCCCTTTCATCCTGCAGCGTCTGCGCGCGGGAACCGGCGGTGGTGGTCCCGGAATGGTGGGGGAGGCCGCACTCATCGATGCGGCCAGCGCGCTCGGCGTTCCGGTCCCCCAGGTCGTCGCCGCAGACGCCGGACCTGCCACCGGCGCGCCGTGCATGGTCATGGATCGCCTGACCGGGGAGACCATCGCCCGCAAGCTCCTTCGCGACGACGCGTGGGCCAAAGCGCGATCAGTGCTGGTTGGTCAGGCCGGTCGGGCGCTGGCGGCAATCCATCGGATTGACACCGGAGTCGCACCGTCGCTCCGCCCCGCGGACCAGCTTGACGAGATGCGGAGCCTGCTCTTCGGGCTCGATCAGCCTCTGCCCGCATTCGAGCTGGCCCTCCGATGGCTTGAAGGGCATCGGCCCGACTCCCCACGCTCATCGGTTGTGCACGGAGACTTCCGGCTCGGCAACTTGCTCATCGATGAGGACGGGCTTCGCGGTGTTCTGGACTGGGAGCTCGCACACGTTGGGGATCCCATCGAGGACCTCGGCTGGTACTGCGTCAGGGCCTGGAGATTCGGGTCGCCGCTGCCTGCCGGCGGGATGGGCACTCGCGAGGAGCTGATCGATGCGTACGAGGCCGCGGGCGGCTATCCGGTCGACCCTGAGTCGCTGCGCTGGTGGGAGCTGCTCGGCACCCTCAAGTGGGGGCTGATATGCACCGTGCAGGCTCAGGTTCACCTCGGCGGATCAACGCGATCGGTGGAGCTGGCGACCATCGGTCGACGCGTCTGCGAGAACGAGTGGGACGTGCTCGTTCTTCTCCCTGGCTCGAACCTGCCCGAACCACGGTCTGTGGCGAATGACGTCGGGGCGGCGCTCTACGGACGACCGACGGCTCAGGAGCTCGTCGAGGCCGTACGCGAATGGGTTGGCCACGACGTGCGTGAGGCCACAGAGGGTCGAGTCGCGTTCCATGCTCGCGTCGCGGCCAACGCACTGGCCATGGTGGAGCGCGAGCTGGCCCTCGCGCCCCTTCATCGGGCCGAGAGTGAGCTTGCGCTGACCGAACTGGGGTGTGCCGACGACGGCGAGCTGGCCCAGCGGATCCGGTCAGGAACCTTCGACCATCGTGCCGCCGAGGTTCGCCTCAGCGTGGCCCGCATGGTTCGAGCCAAGCTCGAGGTTGCCAACCCGAGGTGGTTGGAACCCGACCGCTAGGTCAGGTGGCGACGGCGTGGAACCCGCCGTCCACGTGCACGAGCTCACCGGTGGTCTTCGGGAACCAGTCAGAAAGCAGCGCGACAACAGAGCGGGCCACGGCGTCGGCGTCCGCCTTCACGTCCCAACCGAGCGGGCTGCGGTCATCCCAAACGTCCTCGAACTTCGAGAACCCAGGGATCGACTTCGCGGCAAGCGTCTTGATCGGTCCGGCTGCGACGAGGTTCACACGGATTGCCTTCGAACCGAGGTCGCGAGCCAGGTAGCGCGAGGTGGCCTCCAGAGCAGCCTTGGCCACCCCCATCCAGTCATAGGCCGGCCAGGCCTGGCTGCTGTTGTCGAAGTCGAGACCGACGATGGACCCGCCGTCGCTCATGTGCGGTACCACGACGTCGGCAAGCGTCTTGAGGGAGTAGGCGGAGATCTGCATCGCTACGGCCACGTCCTCCCAGGGTGCCTCGGTGAACCCGCCGCCCAAGCAGCTCGGCGGGGCGAACCCGATCGCATGCAACGCTCCGTCCACGCGGCCCCAGCGTTCCCCAAGCGCATCGCGCACGGCGGCGACCTGTTCCGGCGAGGTGACGTCCAGCTCGAGGACCTCCGCCGGTTGGGGAAGCTTGCGCGCGGTGCGCTGGGTCAACGAGAGGCCACGTCCGGCGCCGGTGAGGATCACTTCGGCGCCCTGTTCCTGCGCGTGGCGGGCCACGCCGAAGGCGAGGGACGCGTCGGTGAGGACACCAGTGACCAGGATTCGCTTGCCGTCGAGGAGAGACATGGCCCTGAGACTGTCATGTCCTAGGTGCTGTTACGACCGGCGCCCCCGCTACGGTGGCGCCGATGCGCATCGGAATCCTTGGCGGCACAGGTCCCGCGGGCAGTGCCCTCGCTGCACGGCTGGCTTCGGTCGGGTTTGAGACGGTGGTTGGGTCGCGGTCGAAGTACCGCGCCATGGAGGCTGTCGACGGGCTCAAGAACCTGTGGCCAGACCGCGAGCTCATGATCACGGCGGGCGACAACGCCGAGGCGGCCCGAACGGACCTCGTCGTAATCGCAACCCCGTGGGATGGCGCCACACAGACCGCGCAGTCGGTGGAGAAGGAGCTTCGCGGCAAGGTCGTGATCTCCATGGCGAACGCCCTCACGCGCATCGGCAAGGAGTTCCAGCCGTTGGTTCCACCGCGCGGATCGGTGGCCGCCAGCGTCCAGGCTGTCCTCCAGAAGAGTCAGGTCGCCGCGGCCTTGCATCATGTCCCGGCCAAGGAGCTCGGGGACCTCGACCATCCGATCGAGAGCGATGTTCTGATCTGCTCCGACTACCCCGAGGCCACCGTCATCACCTCGGATCTTGTCGCCAAGATTCCCAACATGCGCCCGCTCGACTGTGGCGAGCTGTCGCTGGCCACCCCCATCGAGTCGTTTACCGCAGTGCTCCTGCAGCTCAACGTTCGGTACAAGACCCGGGTCGCGGTGAAGTTCACGAGCATTCCCGAGTGACGGCGTGGTGAGCGCTGGCCAGGGTCCGATGCGACTGTGGTGCACGGCCCGGCGTGAGGTCGTGCCCTTTCAGCCCGGCCCGCTGGTCACCATGTACACGTGTGGGATCACCCCCTATGACGCGACGCACCTTGGTCACGCGGCGGTCTACGTGGGCTACGACGTGCTTCAACGGCGGCTTCGCGACCTCGGCCACGACACGCGATGCGTGCGCAACATCACCGACGTCGATGACTCCATCCTCGCCAAGGCTCGCGAGATCGGCGTGCACTACCTCGACCTCGCCGCGGCCGAGACGGCACGGTTCGATGACGACATGGCAGTGCTCGGCATGATCCCGGCCTGGAGCGAGCCGCGAGCGACCTCTGCCATTCCGGATATTCGAGGGTTCATCGGCATGGTGCTGGAGCGCGGACACGCCTACGAGGCCGGTGGATCCGTCTACTTCGACGTGTCGACGTTCCCAGACTTCGGATCCATATCGGGCTACGACCGAGAAGAGATGCTGGCGCTGGCGGCTGAGCGTGGCGGCAACGTCGATGATTTCAACAAGCGGGATCCGCTCGACTTCGTGCTTTGGCAGCGATCGCTCGAGGACGAGCCGGCGTGGGACTCCCTGTGGGGCCTGGGTCGCCCGGGCTGGCACATCGAGTGCTCAGCGCTCGCGCTGCGCGAGCTCGGCACCACCATCGATCTCCACGGTGGTGGCGCCGACCTCATCTTCCCTCACCACGAGTGCGAGCGAGCACAGTCTGAGGCCGCCACCGGCGAGCCGTTCGTGCGTCACTGGATGCACCAAGCCATGGTCAGCATGGATGGTGAGAAGATGTCGAAGTCGCTGGGCAACCTTGTGTTCGTGTCCGAGCTCCGCAAGGAGTGGGAACCGATGGCCATCCGTCTGATGATCGTGGAGAACCACTACCGCACCCCCTGGGAGTGGGATGACACGCGCATGGACCGGGCAGCCGGACGCCTCGACCAGTGGCGTGCGGCAGGGACCGGCAGCGGTGCGCTCGACCAGGTCCGCGCCGCCCTCGATGACGATCTGGGCACCCCCGCGGCGGTAGCGGCGATCGATGCCGCGGCCACGGAGGGTGAGGGCGTGTCCGAGGCCGCGCTACTGCTCGGCATCGTGCTCTGACCCCTGCAAGACTCGGGACGTGACCGAGCCCGCCGAGCAGAGCGTCGACCTACAGGTCGGAAAGCTCTACCCGGTGGCCCGCGCCGTTCTCGGTCCGGTCTTCAAGACGCTGTGGCGAGTAAAGGTCAGTGGCCTGGAGCACGTGCCCCGCACAGGGGGTGCGATCTTCTGTCCCAACCACACCTCTGTGATTGATTCGTTCTTCCTTCCTCTCGTACTTCCCCGTCGCATCACCTTCGTCGGCAAGGCCGAGTACATGGACTCGTGGAAGACCAAGCACCTCTTCCCAGCACTTGGGATGATCCCGATCGACCGAAGTGGAGGCAGCGCGACGGAGCGCGCGCTCAACACGGCCGCTCGGGTACTAGAGGACGGGCAGTTCTTCGGCATCTACCCGGAGGGCACTCGAGCGCGAGACGGCAGGTTGCACCGTGGACACACAGGCCCGGCGCGGCTGGCGCTGCGCACCGGGGTTCCCATCATCCCCGTGGGAATCATCGGCACCCGGGAGATCCAGCCACCGGAAGCGAAGCTTCCCAAGCCCTTCAAGTCAGCTGAGGTGAGGTTCGGGGCTCCGATCAGCACGGCGCACTACGCCCACCGCTCCGACGACCGTCTGGTGCTCCGGCAGATCATCGACGAGGTCATGTATGAGATCCGGGGTCTCACCGGCCAGGACTACGTGGACGAGTACGCCACGAAGAAGGCGGAGCGTTTCCCATCTGCGGGGTCCACCTCGGGCGTCTCGCTCGGAGGGGCGATGGCGCCGACAAATGGGCACGGGAGCGAGGAAGGCGGCGACGGGGGCATCGACGCCCCGCGGCGATCCAGTGCCGACGTGCTCTCGAGGTAGCCGTACCGATCACGGATCGCGTTCTCGGCGGATCACCCGGCTCCGATACCCTCCGCCTTCATGACTGCCGAGATCTCGATCAGGTTGCCCGACGGTTCAACGCGTTCGTTGGCCGCCGGCACCACCGCCGCCGGGTTGGCGGCGGACATCGGGTCCCGCTTGGCGAAAGCCGCGGTCATCGCGGTGGTCAACGGTGAGGAGCGCGACCTTGGCACCCCGCTGAGTGACGGCGACGAGGTCGCTGTCATAACCGGCGACAGCGACCGGGGGCTGTTCACGATCCGCCATTCCACTGCCCATGTGCTCGCCCAAGCAGTGCTCGATCTCTTTCCTGGCGCGACGTTCGGTATCGGGCCGCCTGTCGAGGACGGCTTCTACTACGACTTCGCTCTCCCGGGCGGATCGGCATTCGTCGAGGGCGACCTCCCCCAGATCGAGGCGCGGATGCGCGAGATCATTTCGGAGTCCCAGTCGTTCGTCCGGGACGAGATCCCCGCGGCCAAGGCGCGGGAGATCTTCGCCGCCCACCCGCTCAAGCTCGAGATCATCGACGATGCCTCGACCGACCCGATGTCAGCCACGTCATCGTCTACGTCAGTGCGCACCTATGAGAACCCGCCGCGTACTCCGAAGTCGGCTCCGCCCTTCGTCGGCTACCCGGGCTTCATCGATCTGTGTCGCGGCCCACATGTCTCGGACACAAGGAGCCACCTCGGCCACTTCAAGCTCATGCGCGTCGCGGGCGCGTATTGGCGCGGCGACGAGAAGAACCAGCAGCTCCAGAGGATCTACGGGACGGCGTGGGACACCAAGAAGGCGCTCGAAGGACACCTGGCGCGGCTCGAGGAGGCCGCCAAGCGAGATCACCGCAAGCTCGGTGTGGAGCTCGACCTGTTCAGCTTCCCCGACGAGATCGGATCGGGTCTTGCCGTGTTCCACCCCAAGGGTGGATTGGTGCGGATGCTCATGGAGGACTACTCCCGGAAGCGGCACCAAGAGGCTGGCTACGAGTTCGTGAACTCGCCCCACATCACCAAGGCCGGACTCTTCGAGACCTCCGGCCACCTCGACTGGTTCGCCGACGGCATGTTCCCGCCGATGCACTTCGATGACGAGGGCGGTGAGTTCGGTCAGGACTACTACCTCAAGCCGATGAACTGCCCGTTCCACGTCCTGATCTACCGCTCCCGGATGCGCAGCTACAGGGACCTCCCGCTGCGCCTCTTCGAGTTCGGCACCGTCTACCGCTACGAGAAGAGCGGGGTGATCCACGGTCTGACTCGCGTGCGGGGCCTGACGATGGACGACGCCCACATCTTCACGAGCCGCGAGCAGATGGGCGAGGAGCTCGCCTCGCTGCTGGACTTCGTGCTCGGCCTGCTCGCGGACTACGGGCTATCAGACTTCTACCTCGAGCTGTCGACCAAGCCGCCCGGCAAGGCAGTCGGCACCGATGAGGAGTGGGCGGAAGCGACCGAGGTACTCCGTCAGGCCGCGATGGCGAAGGGGCTCGAGCTCGTCCTCGACGAGGGCGGCGGCGCCTTCTACGGCCCGAAGATCTCGGTACAAGCCCGTGACGCCATCGGTCGCACGTGGCAGATGTCGACGATTCAGCTCGACTTCCAGCTCCCGCAGCGCTTCGACATCGACTACATCGGCGCCGACAACGAGCGCCACCGTCCGATCATGATCCATCGGGCGTTGTTCGGATCGATCGAGCGCTTCTTCGGGGTGCTCGTTGAGCACTACGCGGGGGCGTTCCCCGCCTGGCTCTCGCCCGAGCAGGTACGCGTGCTGCCTGTACGCAGCGACAACCACGACTACGCCGTTGGCCTTGTCGACCGGCTCGTCACGGAGGGCTTCCGCGCCTCGCTGGTCGAAGCCGACGAGCCGCTCGGTGCCCGCATCCGCAAGGCCAAGCTCGAGAAGCTGCCCTACATCTTGGTGGTGGGCGACACTGACGTTGCCGCTGGCACGGTCGGCGTGAACGCCCGTGGATCGGAGCAGCCCCAGCGCGATGTGGCCGTCGATGCGTTCGTCCAGCGGCTCGCGGTCGAGGTCCGGACCCGCGCATGACAGTCAGGACGGCCCATGCCGCTTGACCATCTGTGGGCGACGTGGCGATCGGCGTACGTCGGATCCGTCGTCGACAGTCGCACCCTGCCCTCGCCCGAACAGGCGGCGGGCAAGTCGCTGTTCGAACGCATCTTGGCCGGAGCCGATGCGGAGGGCGACCAGGAGGCCGGCGTGCTCTGGCGAGGGCCGACGTGCTTCGCACTGCTCAACCTCTACCCCTACACCGCCGGGCACCTCATGGTGCTTCCGAACCGAGCCGTGGCCGACCTCGACGACCTGACCGACGAAGAGTACGCGGAGCTATGGGGAGCGGTCCGGTCCGCCGTCACCGCCCTCGAGGGTGCATTTGGCTGCGACGGCGTCAACGTCGGGCTCAACCTCGGCGCCGCCGCGGGGGGCTCGCAGTCAGACCACCTCCATGTGCACTGTGTGCCGCGCTGGGAAGGTGACGCCAACTTCATCTCGGTAGCCGCGGAGACCCGTGTCCTGCCCGTCAGCTTGGGTGAAGCGGCCGAACGGCTGCGGGCTGCCTGGCCCGCCTGAGCGTGCTGCCGGTACGGTCAGACTGAGATGGCCGACGAACCCCCCGCTGAGACCCTTGCTGATTCGGAGGTGCGGGATGAGCTCCCGTCCGACCTGAACGCGTCAGAGTTCGTCGGGCCCTACGTCTTCCCCAACAACAACCGGCGACGCATCCCCGGCTACCTGTATCTCGCGCTGGGCGCCGCGTGCATCGCCGCATGGGCGTTGACCGGCCAGGGCGACGGGGTGCTCGTCAACGGTGGCTTCCTGTTCGCCGGCATCCTGCTGGTGCTGCTCGGCGCCTATCACCTCGTGGCGGGCTGGAACCTCGACGTGGACGAGCGCGACGCCCTCGTCGCCGCCACGCGACAGGTCGGCTTCGCCGTCGGGCACGCGTCAGCACAGCTCGGGTGGCGTGGGCTTCGAAGCCGGCCGACCTGGCGCATCCTGCTCTACTCCGCCGAGGACCCGCCGAAGACCCGCGGCCTCGTGCTCGTCGATGGCGTCGACGGCGAGATCGTCGCTCACTTCACCGAAGACAACCCCGAGGACTGGTCCGACCTCTAGCGCACCTGCCGGAGGGTAGAGCCCGCCGCCTTGAGGTGCATGACCGCCGAGTCGACGGCGTCCCAGACGACCTCAGCGGCACTCACTGTCCGGTCGTGACCGGCCACTCGACCATGCCGCGTCCAATCATGGGCCGGGACACGCTCGGCGCGCTCGGCCACCGCCTCGGCCTCCCACGAGAGCTCGGAGAGGCGCTCGTGCACAGTTCCTGTCGCGTCGGGCCACGCCCGCTCCCGCGCGTCGAGTACGGCAGGGTGCAGGACCGGGTCGTCCTCGATCAGTACAAGGTCGAGTGCCCGACCGAGGAACGCGATCGTGTGACCGGCCGCCACCACATGGTCGAACGCGCTGTGTCCGTCCGTACCGTTGCGCTGGGCGAGCTCGTCGACCGCCTCGTCGTCATCGCTGGCGAACACCTCCCGGAAACGACGCCCGAGTGAGCGCAGTGCGACGATCGCATCGGACGGAGGGCGGGCTGACACGCGCTCAGTCTGCCTCGTGGACCTCACGGCGGATGGCGTCGATGAGGTGGGTCGGCACAACGTCGTAGTGGTCGTGAGCAGCTACAAACCGGCCTCGACCGCCGGTGAGCGACCGCAGATCGATCGCGTAGCGCAGCAGCTCGCTCTCGGGCACCACGGCATAGATCACCTGGTCGCCTGCCTCGGCGGGCTCGGTGCCTTGTACCCGACCGCGACGCGCATTGAGGTCACCCATCACGTCACCGAGCTGGTCGGACGGGACCGTGATGTCGAGGCGTGCGATCGGTTCCAGCACCACAGGTCCAGCCACGGTCATGGCCTCCCGCAGTGCCAGACGGCCGGCGATCCGAAACGCCATCTCCGAGCTGTCGACGCTGTGTTCCTTGCCGTCGAGCAGGGTCACCCGGACGTCAACAACGGGATGACCATGGACCCCGCCGTTCGCCATCGCCTCCTCGACGCCCCGCTGCACCGCAGGGATGTAGCTCCGGCTGATCGCGCCACCGACGATCTTGTCGACGAACTCAAACCCCGCACCGCGCTCCTGGGGCTCGACTCTGAGCGTGACGACGGCGAACTGGCCATGGCCCCCAGACTGCTTCTTGTGCTTGCCCTCTGCCTCCGCGGACTGGGTGATGGTGTCTCGATACCGAACCCGTACTGGCTCCGTGGTGACGCTCACCCCGAACTTCCGCTGGAGACGGTCCAGCGTGATCGCGAGGTGGGTCTCGCCGGTCCCTCGGAGGATGGTCTGGTGGGTCTCCTCATCGCGGTCGACGACGAGTGCCGGGTCTTCCTCCTGCAGGCGGTGCAGTGAGGTGGCCAGCTTGTCGTCGTCGGCCTGGGTCTTGGGCACGACCGCCAATCCCAGCACGGCCGGTGGTTGCTCGATCTGCGGGACGATCACAGGCTTGCCGCGTGGGGCCAGTGTGTCGCCCGTGGTGGTTCCCGCGAGCTTGGCCACCCCGCCCAGGTCCCCCGCGGTGAGGAGATCTACGGCTTCGTGCTCACGGCCCCGAACGACGAACAGCCCGTGCAATCGCTCATCGGTGCCACTGCGGCTGTTCACCAGGTGGTCATCGTTCCTGATGGTCCCTGAGAGCACCTTGAACAACGAGAGCTGGCCCACGAAGGGATCGGCGATGGTCTTGAACACGAACGCCAACGGTTCGCCGCTGGGATCAGCCGGGACATCGACGTCGGAGTCGCCGGCAACCACTTGAGTGGGCCGATCCTCTGGCGGCGGGCCGATCTCGACCAAGAAGTCGGCCAACCGATCGATGCCGACCTCGGCCGTAGCAGAGCCGCAGACCACGGGGAACACCGTGGCGGTCTCGATTCCCAACGTGAGGGCGTGCTCGAGCTCGGCAACTGAGGGAACATCACCCTCGAGGTAACGCTCCAGCAGCGCGTCCTCGGCCACGACGATGCCCTCGACGAGGTTGTCACGAACCTGATGCTCGAGTGCGGCCATGTCGTCGGGAATCGGCTCAGTGCGGGGCACGCCGGCGGTGTAGAGGTGCGCCTGGTCGGTCAAGAGATCGGCGATGCCGGTGAAGTTCGCCTCTTGGCCGATGGGGAGCTCGAGCGGTGCGACGCCCGCGCCGAGTCGATCGCGGAGTTGATCGAGGGTCTGCTCGAAGCTGGCGCGCTCACGGTCGAGCTTGTTGATGAAGATCATCCTGGGCACTCCGAGCTGGGACGCGAGTCGCCAGATGGCCTCGGTCTGCACCTCGACCCCGTCGACGGCGGAAACCACGAACACGGCGAGATCGACCACTGCAAGAGCAGATGCGACGTCACCGACGAAGTCGGCGTAACCAGGGGTGTCGACCAGATTGACCTTGTGGCCCTTCCATTCGAACGGCGCGATCGACAGCGCGAGGGACAGCCCCCGGCTCTGCTCCTCGGGGTCGTGGTCGCACACGGTCGTACCGTCCTCCACGCGCCCGAGGCGGCTGATCGCCCCCGCGCGGTGCAACAGCGCCTCCGCCAGCGTCGTCTTGCCGGCACCCCCGTGGCCGACCAAGGCGACGTTGCGGATCTTCTCGGACGAAAAGAGCTGCATGTGGTCCTCCCTCGCGTCGATGGGCGAGTGTCCGGCAGGGTATCGCCGCGCCCTAACGTGTGCTGGTGGAGGCACCCCGACTGCTCGTGTTGCCCGACGGCCGGGTGCTCGCCTACGACGATGTGGGTGACCCAGAGGGGTGGCCGGTTGTCTACTTGCACGGCACGCCAGACTCTCGGCTGGCCCGCCATCCCGCCGACGCGGTCGCTGCGGCCGCTGGTGTGCGCCTGCTGGCGGTAGACCGCCCCGGTGCGGGAGACAGCACGCTGCACCCAGATGCCACCTTGGCTTCCCTTGGTGACGATCTGGGGCACCTCGCCGACGCGCTGTCGCTGGACCAACTGGCACTGGTGGGCTGGTCATCGGGAGGGCTGTTCGCGCTTGCCGCGGCCAGCGTGCTCGGAGAGCGGGTTGTGGCGGTGGGACTCGTTGCCACCCTTCCCCCGGTCGAGGCCTACTCAGACGCGACAGTTCGAGATGCACTCGGCCCGTCGCGCCGCCACGTCATCGACCTGGCCATGGAGGTGTCACCGGCCGAGCTGGCCGCCGAGCTCGCGCCCTACCTCGTCCCGCTTCCGCTCACCGCCGAGCTCGCGCTCGAACACGTGCTGGAAGGTGCTGGGGAGCAAGGTCGTCGCGATCTGGCCGCAGTGCCGAACGCGGCGTCACAGCTCGCTCGAGCGCTCGAAGCGTCGGTTCACGGTGGGCTGGGGGGACTGCAGCACGACCTCGAGCTGCAGTTCGAGCCGGGTCTCGACCTCAGCTCGGTCCGCCCTCCCGTGCGTTCGTTCCACGGCAGTGACGATGGCGTATCACCGCCCGAGGTGGGCGCGTGGCTGTCGTCGCACCTCCCGGACTGCGTCTTGGATCTCGTGCCCGACGCAGGTCATCACCTGCTCTTTCCCCGCTGGCGGGGGATCCTTCGCGCCATCCAGCGCGACGGGTCTGGGCGCTGAGAACCAGGGGATCGTGGCACCCGACTGTTAGCCTGTAGCAAGCACTTCGTTCGTACCCCGACCCCGCTCGTACCCCGACCCCGAGGGAATCCCCGATGTTCGACGGCCGCTGGCGTTCCAGCTTCGAAGAGGGCCTCAAGCCCGTCGGAGCCAACCTTCGCCGCACAGGGATCACGGCAGACCATCTCACGGCCGTGGGCGTCGTGCTGGCCGGCTTCGCGGCCGTCGCCATCGCCAACGGCGCGCTGCGTGCCGGCCTGCTCCTGCTGATCCTGTGCGCCCTGCCCGACATGCTCGACGGCGCCGTCGCCAAGGCCTCCGGCACCGCCGGCCCTCGTGGGGCCTTCTTCGATTCGGTCTCAGACCGAGTCACCGACGGGCTGCTGCTGGGTGGCATCGCTTGGTACCTCTCGTCGACCCATCCAGGACGCATTGCCGTGCTGCCGATGGCGGTGCTGGGCGCGTCGATGCTCATCTCCTATGAGCGGGCCAAGGCGGAGGCGCTCGGTTTCGATGCCAGAGGCGGGCTGATGGAGCGAGCAGAACGAATCATCGCTCTCGGCGTGGGCCTCCTGTTCGACTCGATCCTGATCCCGATCCTGTGGGTCATGCTCGCGGCGACGTTGGTGACCGCGATCCAGCGCTTCGTGAAGGTCTGGCGCCAAGCTTCCGTCGCTCGCCCCGCACCCCAGCCCAGCCGTTGGACGGCTCGTCGAGCCGCTCGTCCCACGGAACGGGCTTGGCGGCGCCAGGCCCGAACCAGTCGGCACTGAGCCGCTCCGCCGGCCGGGGACCTCGAGGCCGTCGTGGTCGATCTCGTAACGCCCGCCTACAAGGCCGCTGCCGGTCTGGCGCGTGTCCTCCCACACCCAGCAGCATCCAGCGCGGCGCGCGGGCTGGGTAGGGCCGCTGCGCGCGTCGCGCCGGACCGGCGGGCGCAAGTCGAGCGCAACCTGCGTCGCATCGATCCCTCGATGAGTGACCGCGTGCTGCGACGCAAGGTGCGCGAGACCTTCGAGTGCTACGCCCGCTACTACGAGGAGTCGTTCCGTCTTCCAGGAACCAGCCCGTCTGACCTCGACGAGGGTTTTACGCACGAAGGCTATGAGCACCTCGACGCTGCGCTCCTCGCCGGCAACGGGGCGATCATGGCGATGCCACACCTCGGTGGTTGGGAGTGGTCCGGCTTCTGGCTGACCCAGGTCAAGGGATTCCCGGTGACTGCCGTGGTCGAGCGGCTCGACCCCCCGGGACTGTTCGAGTGGTTCGTGGAGCTTCGTCGCTCATTTGGCTTCGACATCGTGGCCCTGGGCCCCGAGGCCGGTACCGCTACAGCGCGGGCACTCAAGGCGAACCACACGCTTGCGTTGCTGTGCGATCGCGATCTCGCTGGGACCGGTCCCGTGGTCGAGTTCTTCGGCGAACGCACGACGTTGCCAGGCGGCCCGGCAACGCTCGCGCTCCGCACCGGCGCTCCGATCCTGCCTACGGCGATCTACTTCGACGGCCCACGTTCGCGCCACGCTGTCGTGCTCCCGCCGATCGACACCGTGCGCCGCGGAGGCCTGCGCGAAGAGGTGCAACGCATCACACAGGATCTAGCGCGCGCGCTCGAGGAGCTGATCCGACGCGCGCCCGAGCAATGGCACCTGTTGCAGCCGAACTGGCCCAGCGACCGGGGGCCGATCCCGTTCTCCTAAGCGGGGTGCTGTGCAGGTTCGTGTCCATGGACCCCGCACCTAGGCTGGGCCGGTGCGCATCGGCCTGATCTGCCCGTACTCCCTCACCATCCCGGGTGGCGTCCAAGGACAGGTCCTCGGCTTGGCCCGATCGTTGCGCGCCCTCGGGCACGAGGTTCGCGTCCTGGGTCCGTGCGACGGCCCTCCGCCCGATGCGGGAGTCACCCCGCTCGGCAGCAGCGTCCCTACCGCCGCCAACGGATCGGTCGCCCCGCTCGCACCGGACCCATCCGCGCAGCTGCGCACGATTCGGGCGCTTCGCGACGAGGACTTCGATGTCGTCCACCTCCATGAGCCGATGGCGCCGGGGCCCACGATGACGGCACTGCTGTTCGCCTCGGGTCCGCTCGTGGGGACGTTCCACGCGGCGGGGGAGAGCGCCGCTTACAAGTACCTCGGGTGGGGTCTTCGGCGTATGGCTCGTCGACTCGATCGGCGAGTGGCAGTGTCGTCGGATGCCGCTGCGCTGGCGAGCTCCTCGTTGGGTGGCGACTACGAGCTCCTCTTCAATGGCATCGAGGTGGAGCGGTTTGCGGACGGCCCCGCCCACCCGACTGACCGACCGACGATCTTCTTCCTGGGCCGTCACGAGCCACGCAAGGGCCTCGACGTGCTGCTGGCCGCGCTCGCTGACCTTCCGGAGGACGTGCGGCTGTGGGTCGGAGGTGATGGGCCTCAGACTGCGGAGCTGCAAGCGCAGTACCGCGATGATGCGCGCGTGGAGTGGCTCGGTCGGATCAGTGATGACGATCGGGCCGCTCGGATGCGCGGCGCTACGGTCTACTGCTCGCCATCGGTCAGGGGAGAGAGCTTTGGGATGGTGCTGCTCGAGGCGATGGCGGCGGGCTGCGCCCTCGTGGCCTCGGATCTGGACGGGCACCGCAATGTCGCCACGGACTCGGTAGACGCTCTGCTCACCCCAGTGGGTGACGCTCCGGCACTAGCCAAGGCGCTTGGCCGGGTGCTCGACGAAGTACCGCTACGGGAACAGCTGATCGCCCGAGGGCGTCAACGGGCTGAGGAACTCTCGATGACCAGACTGGCCGGGCGTTATGCGGAGATCTACCGCGCCGTGATCGTCGGATCATGAGCGCGCCTTCTAGAGTGGTTCCCACCCCTACGAGGAGCTCACCCCATTGATCATCTATGTGCTGTTGGCCGTCGTGGTCGTCATCGGGTTGTACGTCATGGTCACGTACAACGGACTGGTCGCACTTCGGAACAAGATCGAGAACGCGTGGGCGCAGATCGATGTACAGCTCAAGCGTCGGTACGACCTCATCCCGAACCTCGTGGAGACCGTCAAGGGATACGCCGCTCACGAGCGGGAGACCCTCGACGCGGTGATCAAGGCCCGCAACACGGCCATGGCCGCCTCCGGCCCGCACGATCAGGCCCAGGCCGAGAACATGATCAGCGGAGCGCTCAAGTCGATCTTCGCCCTGTCGGAGGCCTATCCGGACCTCAAGGCGAACCAGAACTTCCTCAACCTGCAGGAGGAGCTGACGGGCACAGAAGGCCGCATCGCCTACGCGCGGCAGTTCTACAACGACACCGTCGTTCGCTTCAACACCAAGATCCAGACCTTCCCCGGGAACATCATCGCCAACATGTTCAAGTTCGAAGAGCGCGAGTACTTCGAGGTCGAAGAGCAGGCCCGCGATGCTGTTGCCGTCGACTTTGATCGTTCCCCCTCGGGTGATCTGGGTGCTGGCGACTCTCCCGCCGCGCCGCCCGCAGCTCCGCCCGCGCCCTGACCCAAGGACACTGACACCCGCGTGTACGACCAGGTCGCACAGAACAAGCGTCGCTCCATCCTGCTGATCGTCGCCTTCGTCCTCCTCGTGGTGGCGGTCGGCGCAGCGCTGAACCTGGTCATCCAGGGCGGCCCGGCGCTGATGGTGCTGGCCGTTGTCTTCGCGGGTGGATCAGCCGCGCTGTCCTACTGGAAGTCCGACGCCATCGCGCTCGCAGTGAGTCGCGCTCGTCCTGCCTCGGAGGAGGAATTCCCCCGCTTGCACAACCTCGTCGAGGGGCTCTGCATCGCGGGTGGGCTCCCGAAGCCGCGCATCTACGTCGTCGACGACCCATCCCCCAATGCGTTCGCGACTGGCCGAAACCCGAAGCACGCGGCAATCGTCGTGACCACTGGCCTCCTCGAGCGCATGAACCGGGTCGAGCTGGAAGGCGTCGTGGCCCATGAGCTCAGCCACATCAAGAACTACGACATCCTCGTGTCCACGCTCGCCGTGACGATGGTGGGCGTCGTCGCGATCGCTGCCGACATGGGCGTCCGGTTCCTCTGGTTCGGAATGGGCCGCAGCCGTAACAACGACCGCGACAGCGGCGGTGGCCCGCTGGCGATCCTGGCTCTCCTCGGCCTGGTCTTCCTGGTCCTGTCGCCACTGATCGCTCGGCTCATGCAGGCAACGGTGAGCCGAAAGCGCGAGACGCTCGCAGACCTGTCCGGCATCGAGCTCACGCGCTACCCGCCCGGGCTCATCTCCGCGCTCGAGAAGTTGCGGGACGACTACACGGTCGTCGGCTCGACATCACACGCCACCGCCCACCTGTGGATCGAGCAGCCGCAGGCCGTGAACGAGAGCCAGGGCCGGTTCGCCCGTCTCAACCGCATGTTCGACACCCATCCTCCGTTGGAGGAGCGCATCGCACTCCTCCGCGAGATGTAGCAACCCGCATCCCCCTCAATCCCCCCACGGCTTGCAATGGCGGTTCGCCGGCGCGAGCCGCTCTAGGAGAACCACGCCGTGCCCGGACTGCTCGACTCAACCCGCAACCGCATCACCTTGGCGGTGGTCGGCGTCGCCGTTGTTGTCGCCGGCGTCGGTGCCGCCGCGGTGTCGGGCGTCTTCGGGTCGTCCACGACTACGACCACCACCACAACCGTCCGGTCGACAACCACGACCATCCCGCCGCCGGTCGCGCCGTTGACTGGACTCCCGGGGGTCCAGGAGCGGCTCGATCGAACCGCGCTGGTCGTGAAGATCGACAACGTCGAGCCGAACGCGCGCCCGCAGGTGGGCGTCAATCAGGCCGATGTCGTCTACGAGGAGAAGGTGGAGGGGAGCGTCACCCGGTGGCTGGCGGTGTTCCACTCGACAGACGCGGGCCCGGTCGGGCCGGTCCGCTCGGCGCGCACGTCCGACCTCGGTGTGCTGCTCGAGCTGCATCGCCCCTACTTCGCCTGGAGCGGCGCCAACGACTTCTTCGCGGCTCGGATCCGGGCCGCCAACCTGGCCGATGTCGGTTTCGATCGCGCTACCTCGCACTACTACCGAGCAAGCGACCGACGGGCTCCCGACAATCTCATGCTCAAGTCGACCGCCGACCTCATGGCTCTCCCCAACGAGGGGTCGGGCCCTCCTGACCCGATGTTCAGCTATCGGCCCAAGGGGCAATCCCCAGCGCATCTCGAGGCCGTAGAAGGCGTGCACCTGTCCTTCGGCTCCGGCGGAGGCGCAGCCCCTGTCGAGTATCGGTGGAACGGTGAGGGGTGGGCTCGCTCCCAGAGCGGCACGCCGCACGTGGACGCCGACGGTGTGCGGATCGCGCCCGCGAACGTGATCGTGCGCTTCACCCGCTATGTCAGCTCGGGGGTGCCCGATCAGTTCGGCAAGATGATTCCAGAGGCAGAGTTCGTGGGCGAAGGCGATGCCTGGGTGTTCACCAATGGCGGCGTTGTGATCGGCCGGTGGCAGAAGACCTCGATGTCGGCTGCCACGACCTATACCGACGTGGACGGGAACCCGATCGGCCTTACCCCCGGGCGAACCTGGGTGGCCGTCCCGCCTCCCGGTGGGGCGACGCGCCTCTAGAGCTCGCATACCGGCTTCGGACTGACGCCGGGGCGCCGGTAGCATGGCCGCATGGTTGACGCCTCCTCCCGCCCCATCGGCCACGACACCGGAACCACACGGGTCAAGCGCGGTCTGGCCGAGATGCTCAAGGGCGGCGTCATCATGGACGTCGTCGACCCGGCGCAAGCAAAGATCGCCGAGGACGCGGGTGCCGTGGCGGTCATGGCGCTCGAGCGCGTGCCGTCCGACATTCGGCGAGACGGCGGCGTTGCCCGCATGTCCGACCCGGAGATGATCGAAGGGATCAAGGACATCGTCACGATCCCCGTGATGGCCAAGGCCCGCATCGGCCACTTCGCCGAGGCGCAGGTCCTTGAGGCACTCGGCGTCGATTACGTTGACGAATCCGAGGTGCTCACCCCGGCAGACGAGGCCCACCACATCGACAAGTGGGCGTTCACCGTCCCCTTCGTCTGTGGCGCCACCAACCTGGGTGAGGCGCTTCGCCGGATCAGCGAAGGCGCCTGCATGCTGCGATCGAAGGGTGAGGCAGGTACGGGCAACATCGTCGAGGCCGTGCGTCACCTGCGTTCGATCCTGGGCGACGTCCGGAAGATCACCCAAGCCGACTCGGCCGAGCTCTACGAGTGGGCCAAGCGGCTCCAGGCACCGGTCGGGCTGGTACAGGAGCTGGCCGAGACGGGCACTCTTCCGGTTCCCTTGTTCTGCGCTGGCGGCATCGCCACGCCCGCGGACGCGGCGCTGGTGATGCAGCTCGGAGCGCAGGCGGTGTTCGTCGGGTCAGGCATCTTCAAGTCCGATGATCCTGGTCGTCGGGCCAAGGCCATCGTCGAAGCGACCACGCACTTCACCGACGCATCGATCGTGGCCAAGGTGTCACGTGGACTAGGCGCAGCGATGCCGGGCCTGGAGATCGGGCAGCTCGAGACAAAGCTCGCCGACCGGGGCTGGTAGCGGGCCCGCAGCCGACGGCCGGTAGCATCGGATCACCATGCGCACGTCAGCGAGGCCCCCAGGTGAAGGTTGGGGTGCTCGCCTTGCAGGGCGCTTTCGCCCGGCACGGCCAGTGCCTGCGTGCGCTGGGCGCTGAGGTCCTCGATGTCCGCCAGCCGTCTGATCTGACCGAGGTCGACGCGCTCGTCCTGCCCGGCGGTGAGTCGACCACGATGTCAATGCTCCTCGAGACCTCCGGGCTCTTCGACGCAATTGCGGATCGCCTCCGTGACGGATTGCCCACCCTCGGCACCTGCGCCGGGATGATTCTCCTTGGCTCGGAGATCCTCGACGGGCGCGGTGACCAACGCTGCTTTGGTGCGATTGACATCTCCGTTCGCAGGAACGCGTTCGGACGGCAGATCGACTCCTTCGAGGCCGATCTTGCGCTTTCGGATGTCCAAGGGGAGCCGTTCCGCGCCATCTTCATCCGGGCCCCGTTTGTCGAGCGGACCGGACCGAACGTCGAGGTGCTCGCTACCGTCGATGGTCACCCCGTGCTGTGCCGCCAGGGCGCCGTCACCGTTGCTGCTTTCCATCCCGAGCTGACCTCTGACGCTCGGGTGCACGATCTCTTCCTCAAGGAGCTCTGAATGTCTGGCCATTCCAAGTGGGCAACCATCAAGCACAAAAAGGGCGCTGCCGACGCCGCCAGAGGGAAGTTGTTCGCCAAGCTGATCCGTCAGGTGGAGGTGGCGGCGCGTGAGGGCGGGGGCGACCCAGAGATGAACCCCACGCTGCGCACCATGTTCCAGAAGGCCCGCGACGCGTCCGTACCGATCGACACGATCGACCGTGCGATCAAGCGGGGCACGGGCGACCTCGAGGGCGTGATCTACGAATCGATCACCTACGAGGGCTACGCCCCGGGTGGTGTCGCGGTGCTGGTGGACGTGCTCACCGACAACCGAAACCGGTCGGGTTCGGAGATCCGAAACGTCTTTTCGAAGAACGGTGGCTCGATGGCGGAACCGGGGGCGGTTGCCTGGCAGTTCGAGCGCAAGGGCATCGTCGTCGCGGATCGAGCGGTGACGGAGGACGACCTCATGCTGGTGGCCCTCGAGTCCGGGGCCGAGGACATCGTGGACGACGGAGATGTCTGGCGCGTCACCACACCACCGACCGGGCTGCACGCCGTGCGCACCGCGCTGGAGGAGGCAGGGATATCGGTCTCGTCGTCAGAGCTCACGATGCTCCCTACAGCGACCATCGCACTCGAGTCTGACGAGGCCGCCAAGAAGGTGCTTCGCCTCATCGACCTGCTCGACGACAACGACGACGTCCAGGACGTCTACGCCAACTTCGACATCCCCGACTCGATCCTGGAATCGATGGATTCCTGATGAGTGCCCAGGTGGGCGAGGCGGCGCCGCCGTTCACACTGGACGGCAGCGACAACACCGACCACGGCCGACGGCCCTACTCACTCAGCGACTACCGCGGCCAGGCCGTAGTGCTGGTGTTCTATCCAGGTGACAGCACCGCCGTGTGCACGCGCCAGCTCAACTCGTATACGGAGGACATCTCGTCGTTCAACGATGCCGGGGCCCAGGTTCTGGCGATCAGTCCGCAGTCGGTCAAGAGTCACGACGAGTTCTCCTGCAAGCAGGGTGGGTTTGGGTTCCCGTTGCTTGCCGACATCGACAAGGTGGTCGGTGACACGTACGGCATCCTGGGCCCGCTTGGTTTCTATCGCCGCTCCGTCTTCGTCATCGACGCCGCGGGCGTGATCTGCTACTCGCACAAGGCGGTGGCTGGGTTGACGTTTCGGCCCACGACGGAGCTGGTGGACGCAGTGCGCGCCGCGTCCTGATCGCCTCGCCAAACCTCACCGCTCGTCGGCGACCCCAAGCAGACGCGCCCGGGTGACGACCCGCACGCCGCGCCAGAGCGCGGCTGTGGCAAGAACCCACGCCACGGCGCCGATGTACCAGGCGATCGTGTCCCCGCCATAGAGGCTGCCGGTGGCCTGGCTGTAGGCCACCATGATCAGCGGCAGGCTGACGAGTGCAGAAGCCTGTTGCGCCGCGGCTGTCGATTGCACCTTGGCGCTCAGCCGCAGCACGAGCGCGAGGGTGAAGGCAAGGAACGGCGGCACCACCCACAGCATGAGGACCCACCACTGGGCGGTGGGAAAGAACCAGCCACCTACATCGGGACCTACGATCGTGTTGACGATTAGCGAGTAGATGCCGAAGCCGACGATCGTCGTCGCGTACCCAGGCAGAAGGCTGGCGATCAGCTTGCCGTAGAAGATCTCGCGAATGCCCGCGGGGGAGTGGGCCAGAAACTCGCCGGTTCCACGCTCGCGCTCACCGACGATGGTGGCCGCGCCAACCGCGGTCGAGATCGTGATGGGGACAACGACGGCAACCGGGGCGAAGAGGTAGACGGCAAGTGCATACGCCGCTCGCCCGGCCTCGGAGTCGCCACGGATCTGGGCCTGTGCCTTCGCCGGCAGGATCTCGAGCGCCTGCGAGATCTGGCTCACCGCATTCACATCCCCGATCTGAGTGATTGTGAGGAGCAAAGCGGTCGGGACGAACACGAAGAAGATGCCGCCCAGGATCAGCATCGGGATCCAGTAGTCGCGAGCCTGGGCCAGCTGTTTCAGGTCGGTCCGGGCGACGGTCCGCACGTGAGCCCACTGGAGGGCCCCTCGGCCGTTTCGAACTGGGGTCGTCGCTGATGCCATCAGACCGTGCTGCCCTTGACCGTGCCGAGTCGACTGTGGCCGGATGCCTGCCGGACCGCGAAGTACAGGTCTTCGAGCGTGGGCTCGTGGGGTTCGACGCGGGTCACGCGAACCCGGGCGGCGGAGAGCGCGATCACGAGATCAGGTACCCGCTCGGCGACATCGATCTCGACGGTGGCAAGCCCATTGGCGCGCTCGTACGCAAGCACGCCGGGCTGGATCTCGAGCACATCGAGCCCAGCCGGATCCTCAGCACCGATGCGTACGACGTGGTGCGGCCAGTACTGCCTGGTGAGCTCCCCGGGCGAACCAGTCACGATGTCCGCGCCGTCTTGCAGGACAACTACCTGGTCGGCGAGTCCTTCGGCTTCGAGGAGCAGGTGCGTGCACATCACTACCGTCGACCCGTCGCCCGTCATCTCACGGATCAGCTCCAGTACGGCGTGTGAGGACTCCGGATCCAGGCCAGAGGTGGGCTCGTCGTACAGGAGCACCTCTGGTCTGTGCAGGACGGACCTGGCCAGTGCCAACCTCGTCTTCATCCCCGTGGAGTAGCTGCCGACCTGGGCATTGAGGGCGGCGTCGATCCCGAATCGTCCCGCTGATTCAGCAATGCGGGCGTCGACTGCTGCCCCGCGCCCTAGTCCGTGCAGCTCGGCTGAGTATCGGAGGTTGTCCCACCCGTTCAGGCGGTCGTACAGCGAAGGCTTCGCCGAGACCACGCCGCAGCGGGAGCGGACGTGGTCGCCCTCGATTGCCGGGTCGAGCCCGAAGACGCGCACGGTTCCTGCGTCGGGCGTGAACGCACCGGTGATCATGCGGATGGCGGTCGTCTTTCCCGCGCCGTTGGGTCCCAGCAGCACCGTGATCTGACCTTGTGGCACCGCGAGGTGCAGCGATGACAGCGCCAGGTTGGGGCCGAACGCCTTGGCCACCCCATCGAGAGAGATGAGGGGTTGGTCGGCCTCCATCGGCGTGACGGTAGACCTTGGGGCATCCACCCCGCCGTCCTGGTCCCGCGGGTAGCATCGAACGCGTGTACGTCCTCGGTATCGATCCCGGGCTCTCGCGCTGCGGCTACGGCCTCGTCGAGAAGAGCCCTGCTGGCGTTCGGGCCGTCGCCGTCGGCGTGTTGCGAACCGAGCCGTCGATGGCGGTCCCCGAGCGGCTTGCGGAGCTCCAGGTCGACCTGCGATCGCTGCTCGCGGAGCACCATCCCGATGTGGTGGCCATCGAGCGGGTGCTGTTCCAGGCCAATGTGCGGACTGCGATCTCGGTGGCCCAAGCCGCCGGGATCGCGATGGCTGAGGCGGTCGCCGCTGGGTGTGCTGTGATCGAGTACTCACCCAACCAGGTGAAGCAGGCTGTCGCCGGGGTTGGCGGCGCAACCAAGGATCAGATGGAGCGCATGGTGCAGACGCTTCTGGGCATCGCCCAGCCCCTCAGGCCAGTAGACGCAGCTGATGCGGTGGCGCTCGCGCTGTGTCACCTTGCCCACGCGCCGATGCAAGGTCTGGTGGCCGCGACCCGCGCGCGGAGCGTGGTTCGATGATCGGTTCTGTCCGCGGCACGCTGTTGGATCGAGGAGCGTCCGAGGTCACCGTCGAGGTTGGAGGGGTGGGCTACCGGATCGTGGTGAGCCCGACGACCGCGGTCTCGCTCGGCGATCCCGGTGACGAGGTCTTCTGCTGGATCCACCACCACCAGCGCGAGGACGCCCAGGTGCTGTACGGCTTCCTCACGCGTGACGAACGCCTTTGCTTCGAAGCGCTCATCGGGGCCCACGGGGTGGGACCAGCGCTCGCGCTTGCAATCCTGTCCGTGCACTCACCGACCGCGCTGGCGCGGATCCTCGCTGAGGACGATCTGGGTGCACTCTGCCTGGTGCCGGGCGTCGGCAAGAAGACGGCAGCGCGTCTGCTCATCGAGCTGAAGTCACGGTTGTCGATCCCAGATCTTGGCGACGCTCCGATCCACACCGGAGCGGCGACATCTTCCGGTGGCTTCAACGCCCGCGGCGATGTCCGCGAGGCCCTCATCGGCCTCGGGTACACCGACGGCGAGGTGCGGGAGGTGCTCGTCGAGCTGGCCGCGGACGGCGACGCCGGCACGATGTTGCGCGATGCGCTCCAACGACTCGCGTCGGTTCGACGATGAGGACCGCCTGATGCGCGAGGAGCTTCTGCAGCCCGATCTGCAGGACGACGATGCTGAGCTCACAGCAGAGCTGAGCCTTCGCCCGCGCACGCTCGAGGAGTTCGTCGGCCAGCGGGAGCTGAAGGATCACCTCACGATCATCCTGGAGGCGGCCCGCCGCCGATCCCAGGCCGTGGATCACGTGCTGCTCGCTGGCCCGCCCGGCCTGGGAAAGACGAGCTTGGCCAGCATCATCGCCGCAGAGATGGGTGTGGCGATCAACGTCACGTCCGGACCAGCGATCGAGCGGGCCGGAGATCTGGCCGCGATGCTCTCGCAGCTGGGCGAGGGCGACGTGCTCTTCATCGACGAGATCCATCGTTTGCCGAGGGTCGTGGAAGAGGTGCTCTACCCGGCGATGGAGGACTTCCAGATCGACATCGTGCTCGGCAAGGGACCCGCCGCACGGTCGATCCGACTCGATCTCCCTCGGTTCACGTTGGTGGGCGCCACCACGCGCACCGGATCGATCACCGGGCCGCTGCGCGATCGGTTTGGGTTGGTGGCCCGACTCGACTACTACGAGCCGGCCGACCTCGAGTCCATCGTCGGGCGAGCAGCCGGGATCCTCGGTGTGCAGATCGACACCGATGGCGCCCGCGAGGTGGCACGGCGCGCCCGAGGCACGCCCCGCATCGCGAACCGCCTCTTGCGTCGTGTGCGTGACTTCGCCGAGGTCCGCGGTGACGGGACGGTCGACGTCGCCACCGCGTCGGCGGGACTCAAGCTGTTCGGGGTAGACGAGCGTGGCCTGGACAAGGTGGATCGCTCGATCCTGTCGGCCATCTGTGAGCGGTTCGGCGGAGGCCCAGTGGGGCTGTCGACCGTCGGCATCAGCGTGGGCGAGCAGACGGAGACCGTTGAGGACGTGTATGAGCCGTTCCTGATCCAACAGGGCTTGCTGATGCGTACACCCCGCGGGCGCGTCGCCACTCCCGCCGCATGGACACATCTCGGGCTTGTGGCCCCGCCGAGCGCAGTCGGCGCCGAACCACCCCCGGGCCTCTTCGGCTGATCAGCCAGTCTTCCGACCCGGTTGTCGCCGGTCGGTAGGCGTGAACGACACTGGTCGCGCATCATGGACACCTCTGCCGTCGACTACCAGCTGCCCATTGCGGCCATCGCCCAGACGCCTGCGGATCCCCGCGACTCGGCTCGGTTGCTGATCGACAACGGCCCTGATCGCGCGCCGAGCCATGACACTGTCGCAACCCTGCCGTCCTTGATGGGTCCCGGCGACGTGGTGGTGCTCAACACCACACGTGTGCTCCCAGCTCGGCTGTCACTCAACAAGGCCAGCGGAGGCGCTGTCGAGGTGCTCCTGCTCGAACCCACCGATGCCGAGGAACGCTGCTGGGAAGCCCTCGTTCGCCCGAGCCGCAAGGTGGCAGTCGGCACACGATTAGACGCTGGCCCCGACCTCGCGGTGGTCGTGGGCGACGACCTCGGGGAGGGTCGCCGGGAGGTGCACCTCGAGTGGGGCCCCGGCGTCGTTCTCCTGGATGCACTCAGCCGTCACGGGACGGTGCCGTTGCCCCCGTACATCACCGCATCGCTACCGGACCCCGAGCGTTACCAGACCACCTACGCCGTCGAGCCGGGCTCGGTGGCGGCACCGACGGCTGGACTCCACCTGACCAAGGAGCTGCTCGCGGCGATCGAGGGAGCTGGTGCCACCATCGCGCCGGTTGAGCTCATCGTCGGGCTCGGAACGTTCCGTCCGATCGCGACCGAGCGCGTCGAGGACCATCAGATGCACGCCGAGCGGTATCGGGTGCCGGCGGCGACGATGGCGGCTTGCCACAACGCAGAACGTGTCGTGGCCATAGGGACCACGACGGTGAGAGCACTGGAGTCAGCCCACTCCACCGGTGAGCTATCCGGCCGCACCGACCTGTTCATTCACGGCGATCGGCGGATCGAGGTCGTCGATGTCTTGATGACCAACTTCCATCAGCCGCGCTCCTCGTTGCTGGTGCTCGTCGAAGCGTTCATCGGACCGCGCTGGAGAGAGCTCTACGAAGAGGCCCTTCGCGCCGGCTATCGCTTCCTGAGCTTTGGTGACGCGATGCTCCTCCAGGGAGCACGGGGATGACGCTCTCGATGGAGGTGACGCATCGCGCGGGTCCCGCCCGTGCAGGAGTCATTCGCACGGCTCGGGGCGAGATCTCCACTCCCTGCTTCATGCCGGTCGGCACCCGGGGGGCGGTGCGGACGCTGTCGTCGGCCGATCTCGAGGACCTCGGCGCTCAGATCATCCTCGGCAACACCTATCACCTGATGCTCAAGCCTGGCGCAGAGCGCATCGGGCGTCTCGGCGGTCTCCATCGCTTCGCAGACTGGAACGGGCACCTCCTGACGGATTCGGGCGGGTTCCAGATCTTCTCCTTGGATCCGGGGGGCAACGTCGTGCTCGATGACGACGGCGTCACCTTCCGCTCGACCTACGACGGCGGCACGCATCGGTTGACGCCCGCCTCCGCCGTCGAGATCCAGACGCAGCTCGGCAGTGACATCCAGATGGTGCTCGACGTGTGTGCCCCGCTTCCCGCTCCGCCGGACGCGCTGCGCCTCGCGGTCGAGCGCACCGCGGCATGGGCAGAGATCGCTCGTGCCGAGTTCCTCATGCGGCAGCGCCAAGATCTGAACCAGTTCGGGATCGTGCAAGGCGGTACGGACCCTGCGTTGCGGGCCGAGAGTGCCCAGCGGACCGTGGCGATCGGTTTCGACGGCTACGCCGTGGGCGGTCTGTCCGTGGGCGAGTCCCGCGAGCAGATGCTCAGCGCGCTGGCCGACACCCTCGAGCACCTTCCGGAAGGCATGCCGCGCTACCTCATGGGCCTGGGGGATCCCGTCGGCATGGTGGAGGCGATCGTGCTCGGCATCGACCTCTTCGACTGTGTGCTTCCCACTCGCTTTGCCCGTCACGGCTCGATCCTGTCGGGTGCAGGGCGCTACAACCTGAAGCGGGCAGAGAACGCCGACGACGGTGCACCGCTCGACGAAACGTGTACCTGCCCGGTTTGCGCGAGGTGGTCGCGTGCCTACCTCCGACACCTGCTGGTGGTGAACGAGCCGACGGCACCCCGACTGCTCACGCTCCACAACGTGTGGTGGACTCTTCGCCTGGTGGAGGAGGTGCGGGAGGCCATTGTGGCTGGATCGCTCGACTCGGTGCGTTCGCGTCTCCAAGCGACGTATGAGTAACCTCGCCGTCCGGCCCTAGCCGACCAACTCTGAGACGGAGATCGCGTGCAACCAGCGTCCCAACGAGCACCACGATGACGCGTCGTCGTCGCCGTACCGGCCTGCGACCGCTGATCGTCATCGTCCTCCTCACGTTGGGGGCCCTTGGCGGGGTGCTTGGCGCGGGATGGGGTCCGAAGCTGGGCCTCGACCTCGAGGGCGGGTTCTCCGTGAGCCTGCAGCCCATCAACGAGGCCACGGACGACTCGCTCGACAAAGCCATCGAGGTGATCCGCTCTCGTGTCGACGCACTGGGGGTCGCGGAGCCGGAGATCACCCGGCAGGGCAGCACCATCGAGGTCAGCCTCCCGGGCGTGACCGACCGGGAACGAGCCCGAGAGCTGGTGGGACAGACCGCTGAGCTGCGCTTCCGGCCCGTGTTGAGCTCGATCCCCGGCTCGATCGAGGATCTCCTGGCTGAGTCGTCATCCACGACTTCGACGATCGCCGAGGAGACCACCACCACAGGCGACGTGACCGGTCAATCTGCGGGATCGGGAGCCACCCTCCTCCAGGAAGATCCGACGACCGGCAGCACCACGGAGACAACAACGACCACCGTGCCGCCACTCACTGGGTATGAGCTGACACCGCGCGAGGACGATGATCCCGATCAGCAAGTCACGCTGGCCGAGGTCGACCCGGACGGCAAGGTCACCTCGACCTTCCAGCTTGGACCTGCCGGGGCCACCGGCAAGATCGTCTCAACGGCGTCGGCTCAGCTGAGTCAGGCCGGCGAGTGGTCGGTCGCGCTTGAGATCAAGGGAGGCGATGGCATCGGCCAGTTCAACGCCATGTCCAGCGAATGCTTCTCCCGCCAGGCGACGTGCCCGTCGGGTCAGCTGGCGATCGTCCTCGACTCCGTCGTCGTGTCGGCGCCCACCATCCAACAGGCCAGCTTCCAGCGCGATCAGATCCAGATCAGCGGGAGCTTCACGGAGTCCGAGGCGAAGGACTTGGCGCTCGTGCTTCGCTACGGCTCGCTCCCCGTGGCCCTCGAGGTGCAGCAGACCCGTGAGGTGTCCGCCACCCTTGGCAGCGACTCGCTCCGTGCCGGCCTCATCTCCGGCCTTGTCGGGCTCGCCCTGGTCGCGATCTTCATGGTCGCCTACTACCGGCTGCTCGGTCTGGTCGCCATCAGCAGCCTCACGTTGTCGGGCGCCATGTTGTGGTCGATCATCTGTTGGCTGGGTGAGTCCCGGGGCCTTGCCCTCACGCTCGCTGGGATCACCGGCATCGTCGTATCCATTGGCATCGCTATGGACTCGAACGTGGTGTTCTACGAGCACTTCAAGGAGGACGTGGCTCGCGGCCGATCCGTGCGCGGCGCAGTTTCGGGCAGCTTCGACAGCGCCTACAAGACGATCGTCAAGGCGGACGTGGCATCGCTCATCGGCGCCGTGCTGCTCTATCTCCTGACGGTCGGCTCCGTCCGCGGCTTCGCCCTGTTCCTGGGCATGTCAACGGTGCTCGACCTCATTGCGTCGTACTGGTTCATGCGACCGCTCGTGGTCCGCATGGCCACCAGTGAGCGGTTCAAAGACCGCCCCGGGCTCCTAGGGCTGGCCCTCCCGAAGGAGGTGGAGGCGTGAGCGCCTTCTCACGAATGGCGTCCTTTGACGACGACATCGACTTCCGGAAGGTCTGGCGCGTTGGTCTCGCGATCTCGGCCGTCTTGGTGGCGCTGAGCCTCTACGGCATCATCGGGCGCGGCGTCGTGCTCGGCATCGACTTCGAGGGTGGCACGTCGTGGGATGTGCCGACCGACTCGCTGAGAGTCCAGGACGCCCGCGACACGCTTCGCAGTCTCGGCGAACAGGGAGCGAAGGTTCAGGCGATCGGTCGCGGCAGCTCACGCATCGTTCGTGTCCAGTCAGTGACGAGCGACCAAGAAAGCCAACTGAGGATCTCCAAGGCGCTCGCCGAGGCGGCCGACGTCCAGGAAACCGATATCAGCGTCTCGACCGTCGGGCCCTCATGGGGCGATCAGGTCACCAGCAAGGCGCAGCGGGCGCTCGTGTACTTCTTCATTGCCATCTCGGCCTACATGGCCATTCGTCTCGAATGGAAGATGGCGGCTGGGGCGCTGGTAGCCGTGGTGCACGACCTGCTCATCTCGGTGGGCTTTTACGCCGTGCTCCAGATCGAGATCACTCCCGCCACCGTGATCGCCTTTCTCACCATCCTGGGATACTCGCTCTACGACACCATCGTCGTGTTCGACCGCATGCAGGAGAACACAGAGAAGCTCTCTGCTGGCAGCAAGACGACCTACACCGGGATGGTCAGCCTGTCCCTCAACCAGACGCTGATGCGATCCATCAACACGACGGTCACCTCGTTGCTGCCCGTGCTCGCCATGCTGGTGGTTGGTTCGTCGATCTTGGGAGCAGTCGCACTGCGCGAGTTCGCGCTCGCCCTCGCCGTCGGCCTCACCTCCGGTGCGTTTTCGTCGATCGTCATCGCCGCTCCCGTGGTGGCATGGATCAAGGAGCGTGAACCTCGTAACCGGGCCATTCGGGAGCGCGTGCTCTCCCTCCAGGGCCCGCTCGGGAACGCACCCCTCGGGACCGCGCCCCTCGGGACCGCTGATGTCACTGAGTCCCATGGCGCACCTCCCAAGCAGATCGTCACACCGGGTTCTGCGCCAACGCTGTCTGGTCGACCGATCCCGCCGCGTCCGCGGAAGAAGGGCAAGAAGCGCTAGTCGCCGCTGCCAGCCTCGTAGCCTTGTTGCATGGCGACTGACGCATCCTGGCTTCGCCATCACCTGCGTGACATCGAGGACTTTCCGTCGCCCGGCGTCACGTTCAAGGACATCACTCCGTTGCTGGGCGATGCGACTGCCCTACGGGGCGCGGTGGACGCCATCACCGGTGAATGGGCTGACATCGAGGTGGACTTCGTGGCCGGCATCGAGGCGCGCGGGTTTCTGCTCGCCGCTCCCGTGGCCTATCACCTCGGCGCCGGACTGGTCCCGATAAGGAAGCCAGGAAAGCTCCCCTGGGAGGTCGTGGAGGCGGCGTACGAGCTCGAGTACGGCATCGACCGCATCGAGGTACACCGTGACGCGGTCGCTCACGGGGAGCGGGTGCTGATCGTCGATGACGTCCTGGCCACCGGGGGCACGGCTCGGGCCGCGTGCGAGCTCCTGGAGGGGTTGGGGGCCGAGGTGCTGGGCGTCGGAGTGCTGCTGGAGTTGGGGTTCCTTCACGGGCGGGCGAGACTAAAGGGGCGCGACGTGCGGTCCGTGCTCGTCGAGGCATAGAGGAGATCCATGCCCACGGTCGACCGGGTCCTGCCATGGCGTCGCAACGAACGCCCGCCGGCAGACGAGGTCGCGCCTCTGCTGGCGTCGTTCCGGTCGAGACACCCCAAGTCGCCCACCACGCTCATCACTCGGGCCTACCTCATGTCCGCCGAGGCTCACCGCGGGCAGTCGCGTCGTTCGGGCGAGCCCTACATCCAGCATCCGCTCTCCGTGGCCAGGATCGTCGCCGAGCTCGGTCTCGATGACGTCACGATTGCAGCTGCCTTGCTCCACGACGCCGTCGAGGACACGGGTGTCACGATCGAAGACCTCGAGGAGGACTTCGGTACCGATGTCACGGCGATCGTCGATGGCGTCACCAAGCTCGATCGCATCAAGTTCGATACCAAAGAGGCGCAGCAGGCGGCGTCGATGCGCAAGATGCTGGTGGCCATGGCCAAGGACCTTCGGGTCCTCATCATCAAGCTGTCCGACCGGCTCCACAACATGCGCACCATCGCCGCCATGCCTGCGTTCAAGCAGGAGCGCACGGCGCGCGAAACCCTTGACATCTACGCGCCCCTTGCACATCGGCTGGGGATGCAGGAGATGCGTCAGGAGCTCGAGGACCTGTCGTTCGCGGCGATGCACCCGAAGCGCTACGCCGAGATCGATCACATGGTCTCCACGCGCAGCCCCGAGCGCGAGCTGTACCTCACCCAGGTGCTCGAGCAGGTGCGTGAGCGGCTCGCTGAGCTCCGCATCAACGCCGAGGTCCGTGGCCGCCCGAAGCACCTGTACTCGATCTACGAGAAGATGGTCACGAAGGGCCGGGAGTTCGACGACATCTTCGACCTCGTCGGGATTCGAGTGATCGTCGACTCGGTGAAGGACTGCTACGCCGCGCTTGGGTCGATCCATGCCACGTGGAAGCCGGTGCAGGGCCGCTTCAAGGACTACGTGGCCATGCCCAAGTTCAATCTCTACCAGTCGCTGCACACCACCGTGGTGGGTCCGCAGGGCAAGCCTCTCGAGGTTCAGATCCGAACATGGGAGATGCACACGCGTGCCGAGCAGGGCGTGGCGGCTCACTGGCAGTACAAGGACCAGTCGGGCGTCGACGCGGCGGATGTCACCTGGCTGAACCGGATCATCGACTGGCAGTCAGAGACGTCAGACCCTGACGAGTTCATGAGCAACTTGAAGATCGACCTCGAGCAGGATGAGGTCTTCGTCTTCACACCTCAGGGTCAGGTCGTCACCTTGGCGGCGGGGGCCACACCCATCGACTTTGCCTATGCCATTCACACTGAGGTGGGGCACGCTTGCATCGGTGCGCGTGTAAACGGGCGGCTGGTGTCGCTCGACTCGAAGCTGGCGTCTGGCGACTCCGTCGAGATCTTCACCTCGAAGGTGGAGGGGGCCGGGCCGTCACGCGACTGGCTGCACATCGTGGCCACGCCTCGCGCGGCCTCGAAGATTCGGCAGTGGTTCTCGCGGGAGCGCCGTGAGGACGCGGTCGAGAATGGCCGGGAGGAACTGGTCAAGGCGCTGCGCCGCGAGGGGCTCCCCGTGCAGAAGATTGCGCAAGGCAACCTGCTGCACGACGTTGCGATCGAGCTCAACTATGTCGATCTCGACGCGCTGTATGCGGCCGTGGGGGCGAACCACGTCTCCGCCAAGGGGATCGCCGCTCGTGTTGCCCGCACGATGCGTGAGGTCGATCCCACCAACGCTGAGGATGAAGTGCTGGCGACCACCGCCAGACAGCCCCGCCGACCGGGATCGCGCAATCGCCCGCCGGCTGGGGTCGTCGTCGAGGGTCTCGATGACGTCATGGTCCGCCTGTCGCGGTGCTGCACGCCAGTGCCGGGCGACGAGATCCTCGGGTTCGTCACGCGTGGCCGCGGAGTCTCGGTGCACCGTGCTGACTGCGCCAACGCCGTGTCGCTGGCGTCGGGTCAGTCGGATCGCCTGATCGATGTCGACTGGGATGAGTCCCACGACGGCACCTTCGTGGCCACGATCGAGGTGAAAGCGCTCGACCGCGGGCGCCTCCTGCGAGACGTCGCGGCGTCGATGAGCGACCATCACGTCAATATTCTGAGCGCCACCACCCACACCGGGTCGGACCGCGTCTCCAAGATGCGTTTCGAGTTCGAGCTTGCCGATCCGGGACATCTCGACTCGCTGCTGTCCACCCTCCGCGGCATCGACAGCGTGTACGAGGCGTACCGCGTAGTCCCCGGCCAAGGCGGGTAGTC
>JBBDWQ010000001.1:0-9427 GCA_040902805.1 Acidimicrobiales bacterium | reverse complement strand
CGTGCGGGCAGCTGGTTCAGGAAGTGATCGGGGTGGGAGCGAGAAGGGCGCGCAACGCGCTTTGCAGCTCCACCATTGCGGGATCCTTCCCGATCAGAGCGTGCGCCCCCAGGCGCAGCGCCTCCTCCCGTCGCTGGGGCGTCGCCCCGGCCGAGAGCATCACCACCGGAACGTCAGGGTGCAGGTCGAGCAGGCGGGGCAAGGCCGCAAATCCATCCATCACCGGCATCTCGATGTCGAGAACGATCACGTCGGGACGATCAAGAGCAGCAGCGTCGATCGCTTCGGCCCCGTTGGCGGCCTCTCCGCTGATCTCGAACGCGGCGTCGGATTCCAGGACGATACGGCAGAGGAGCCGCATGTCCTCGGAGTCATCGACCAGCAGCACACGCGTCGCCATTGCCATCCGTTCACGGTCAGGAGATGTCTCTACAAGCATCGCCCACGACCACGGACTGGTGCATGGCCCGAACGGACTATATGCGCGCCACCCAGTGGGTGAAAGCACCCATTCGGACCGGCCTAGGACGCGAAGTCCTCCGGATTCACCTGCTCGATGAACTCCTTGAACTGCTCGACCACCTCTTCGGGAACTCCTTCGCCTGCCACCTTGCCGGCGACGTCGAGCACCCCCTCCTCCGCAAAGACCGGGGCGCCATACCGGATGGCCAGGGCGACCGCATCGGATGGGCGCGCCGACACGGAGCGCACCTCGCCAGCCGTGTTCAAGATGATCTCGGCGAAGAACGTGGCGTCACGAAGCTCCGTCACCACGACCCGCTCGATACGGGAGCCGACCGCGTCCAGAAGATCCTTCATGAGGTCGTGGGTCATCGGTCGGGGCGTTTCGACCTCCTCGAGGGCAAACGCAATCGCGGTTGCCTCAGGGCCACCGATGAAGATCGGAAGCACCCGACCCTCCCCTGACGCTTCGCGCAGTACGAGACACGGGATGTTCGGGGGTCGTTCCAACTCGATCCCGACAAGCTCCATCTCGATGGCCATCGAGTAGCACGCTACCGAACCAACGGCTGGATCGCGTCTCCAGTCAGTCGAGCTCGAGACGTCGAACCCGACTAGCGACCGGGGGTGGTGTGTCCCCGGAGCGCTGATCGTAGGAGCGCGCTGCGGAGCATCTCTCCAAGTCGCGCCATCTCACCGAGGTTCTCTGCGGCCTGCTGGCGCGCGCCCGGGTTTCGCTGCTTCAGCAGTGGCATCACCACTTGCTCCATGAAGCCCGCCTCGCGCTCCGCTGCCACCTTGTACATGCGCAGATGCCGAGCCTCGATCCCAAACTGCATGAAGCCCGCTGCGGTCTTGGCCACGATGAGGGCATCACCGTCGTAGAACGTATCGCCCCCGACGTTGTAGCTCTCGAGCAGGCCATACCGCGTCAGATCTCCAAGCTCCCGATGGGTGAGACCAGAGGTGGTCGCCAGCTCGTCGAGCGTGAAGCTCAGACCTGTCGGTCCGTCGTCGAGAGGGTTGGACTGCGCAGTGGTAGCGGGGAGCGGGGGCAATGCCGGCGCTGGTCGGGCGGGCCGGGAGGACTCCACCTGGCGGTCGGATGTCCCCTCGACACGTGACCCGGTTGCGTCCGGCGCGCGACCCGTAGGCGGAGCCGTCGGCCTGACCCGCGGCGCGGCGGGAGGTGCAACCGGCGCGGGATCGGACGCTCGCCGTTCCGAGTCCTCGAACAGCGACGGCATCGCGGGCTTAGCAACCGGTGCCGGCTCGTCGGGCGGCACCATCAGACCTGCCGCCGAGCTCTCCTCCAGCCGGTCCTTCATGACCTTGAGAGGGAGGAAGTGATCTCGCTGATGCCGCAGGATCCATCGAAGCCGCTCGATGTCCGCTTCATAGAACTTTCGGTACCCCGACGGAGTGCGCTCAGGGTCGAGCAAGCCTTGACTCTCCAGGAACCGGATCTTTGAGATGGTCACATCCGGGAAGTCCTCCTGGAGCAGGCTGAGGACCTCCCCGATCGAGAGGTGCGCGCGATCGGGCACGACCGTGCTCACTCCCGACCTGCAAGGAACAGGAGCTTGAAGGTCCCGATCTGGAGCTCGTCGCCGTCGGTCAGGATCGCTTGTTCGACACGCTCCCGGTTGAGGTAGGTCCCGTTGAGGGATCCGACGTCCGCGACGCTGTAGCCACCATCCACCTTGTGCACCTCGGCGTGCCGGCGCGAGACGGTGATGTCGTCCAGGAAGATCATGCTGTCCGGGTGCCGACCGGCGGTCACCAGCGGTTCATCGAGTGCGAACCGCGAACCGGAGTTCGGGCCGCGGGTGACGACCAGCATCCCGATCCCGGGCGGGAGCTTGTCGAGCTCGAGCTGGAGGTCCTCCCCCGAGCTGTCGGCCGACGGGATCGCCGACATGGCACTCGTGTTCCCGGCGCTGTCGTCAGCTGTGTCGAGGGGCGCTCCGCACGAGGAACAGAAGTTGGCGGTGATCGAGTTTTGATGCCCACACTGCGGGCAAGCGACGTCGGTCATGCGCTATCCCTCGACGAGGGCCCGGTAGGCAGCAGCGTCGAGCAGCCCGTCGAGGGCGGCGGGGTCCGCCACCGACAACAGAAAGATCCAGCCCTCGCCGTAGGGGTCCTCGTTGAGTCGCTCGGGGTTGTCGGCCAGGTCACCATTCACTTCGACGACCGTGCCCGCGAGGGGTGCGTAGATGTCCGACACCGACTTGGTCGACTCCACCTCGCTGATCGATGCCCCCGCCGCGACCGTGGCCCCCACTTCAGGCAAGTCCACGAAGACAACATCGCCCAGCGCGTCCTGGGCGTAATCGGTGATCCCAACGCGGATCCTTCCGTCCTCGAGACGCACCCACTCGTGGTCCGTGGAGTAGCGGAGGTCCTCAGGGATCTGCATGAACCGGAGGCTATCCGAACAGCCGAACCCTCGACGCCTGGTAGAGGGTTAGCGAAGAAGCTGGCGGATTCTGCGGGCATATTCGTTGGCCAACGCCTTGGCCTCAGCGTCGGTCGCCGCTTCCGTGTAGACGTGGGTGACGGGCTCCTCGGCGTCTGGGAGCGCCAGCGCCCAGCCGTCATCGTGGGTCACCTTGACCCCGTCGATGAGCTGGACCTCGCGGTCCTTGCTCATCTCGACCAGCGATCGCATGACCATGCCCTTCTGCTCCCAGGGGGTCACCACGGTCTCGTGCGCAAGATGGGTGCGAGGAAGTCGGCCGACGATCGTGGACAGACGCTCACCGGTCCGGGCCAAGAGCTCCAGCACCTTCACCAAGTTGGCTACGGCGTCGAAGGCCGGGAGGAACCCGGGAAGGATGAACCCGCCGTCGGCGCTGCCCGAGAAGCCGACGCCGGGCTCGCCCGCAGCGTCCATCAGGGCCGACGTGGCCACCTTGGTTCGTCGCACTCGAACGTCGTGAGTCGCGGCGATGACCTCGGCGTGACCTGTGACCGTCACGGGCACGGCCACCGCGTCTCCGAGCAGGTGTCCGCTCACCAGCGTCAGCACAGCGAGCAGTGCCTCCTCACCACTCAGTACGTGGCCGGTGTCGTCGATCAAGGTCAGTCGCTCGCCGTCGGGATCGAGCACCGCTCCTAGGTGGGCGCCCGAGGCCTTCACCAGCGCAGCGACCTGGGCACTGTGTGTGTCGAGCTCGAAGCCGACCGCTCGGGCGGTGGAGGCATAGGGGTTCACCCCCAACACGTCCGCACCCAGCTTCGAGAGGACATTAGGCATGACGAACGCGGTGGAGCCATAGGCATAGTCCACGACCACTTTGAACCGGGCCTGGCGCACGGCCTCGACATCGACGGTGCTCTCCAGTGCCGCCGTGTAGTGCTCGAGTGCATGCGGGGGGAAGCCGATGTCGCCGATCTCCGCAGAGAAGACCCGTCGGAAGTCCTCACGCACGAAGAGCCGCTCGATCTTGCGTTGCGCGTCCTCACTCAGGTCCGCGCCGTGGCCGTCGAAGAATCTGATCACACAAGACTGCGGGTCGCCCTCGACGAGACGAATCGTCAGACCACCGGCCGAGTTGGGTCGTCGGGTCAGGAAGCGGGTGACCGGAACCGAGGCCACCTCGAGGTCGAGCACGTTTACGCCCGCGGCGTTGAGGCCGGCCATCATCGCCCGCTTCAGCATGCGCGCCGCGCGACTCGAGTCGCGTGACGTCACGACCGTTGCGTTCTTCTTCAGGCTCGTCCCGTAGGCCATGGCCACTCGAGTAGCCAGCTCGGGGGTGATGTCAACGTTGGCAAGACCAGCCACACCGATGCGGCCGAACAGCGACCGCGAGCCGCGGGATTCCCACACGATCGAAGAGTTGATGACCGCGCCTGCCTCTACGGTCTTGAACGGATACACCTTGACGCCCGAAGCGAGCACGGCATGCTCCCCGACGAAGCACTCGTCACCGAGGACAACTCCCTCCTCCCCTCGGACCGAACCGCGCAGATCGCACGACCGCCCGATCGTCGCGCCGCGCAGGCGGACGCCCTCTCCGAGATACGAGTTGTCGTGGATGACCACCCGCTCCACGTCCGAGTTCGCCCGCACTCGGACGTTGGTACCCAGCACCGTGTAGGGGCCGAGTCGTACACCGGCTTCCACCCGGCAGTTCTCCCCGATGACCGCCGGGCCTTCGACCCGAGCAGCCGGATGGATCTCTGCACCCTCGCCGATGTGCACGCCATCGCCGACCTCGAAACCGGGTATCTCGATGCGGACGCGCCCGTCGAGGATGTCCTTGTGAACCCGCAGATAGGCCTCAAGCGTGCCGACATCTTCCCAGTACCCGTCGGCTACAGCACCGAAGATCGGGGCACCTTGTGCCAGAAGCGCGGGAAACACCTCAGAGGAGAAGTCGACCGGTCGGTCGGGCTCGATGTGCTCGAAGATCTCCGGCTCGAGCACGAAGATCCCCGCGTTGATCGTGTCGCTGAACACCTGACCCCATGAGGGCTTCTCCAGGAAGCGCTCGATCGACCCATCCTCTCGCGTGATCACGATGCCGAACTCGAGTGGGTTCTCCACCCGGACGAGGCCGATGGTGGCCAGGGCGTTGTTGTCGTCATGCGACTTGACGATCGCTGACAGGTCGACATCGGTGAGGACGTCGCCCGAGATGACGAGAAAGCGTTCGTCCAGCTCGTCCATCGCGTTGCGCACCGAGCCCGCGGTGCCGAGAGGTGTCTCCTCGGTGGCGTAGACCATGCGAACGCCAAAGTCCGACCCATCTCCGAAGAACGTTCGGATGTGGTTGGCCATGAACGCCACGGTCACGACGATCTCGTCGAAGCCGTGCAGCCGCAGGAGCCGAACGATGTGCTCCATCATCGGCTCGTTCACGAGCGGGAGCATCGGCTTGGGTGCGTTCGACGTGAGCGGCCGGAGGCGGGTGCCCTCTCCCCCGGCCATGATGACTGCCTTCATGGTTCCATCCTCTCTGCGTCACGATCCGCGAGGGCACGGCGGGCGATCGGCACATACAGCGCTGCTGAGTACCAGGCTAGGGCGAGCCCGGGGATGCCCAGGATCCAGGCCGCAGTCCCACCGCCCCGATGCCACCCCAAGGTGCTGTGCGAGGCGAGGAACAGTGGGAATGAGATCATGAGGAAGAAGGTGTATGCCTTCCCGTACCAGGTGACGTCGATGCGGCGTACGCCCATGGCGGCAAGCGTGAGCGTGGCGCCGGCGACGAGGGCCTCCCGCACCAGAACGGCTCCGGCAAACCACAGTGGCACGGACCCGTCGATGACGATGCCACCCACGCCGACGAAGAGCAACAGGCGATCAGCCACGGGGTCGAGGATCTTCCCGAGGTTGCTGACCTGGTTGAAGTGGCGGGCGATGTAGCCGTCGAAGAAGTCCGTGCTGCCGAGCGCCGCGAGGAGCCACGCCGCTGAGGCACGGTCGTCACGGGCAAAGAGCAGCCACAAGAACACCGGCAGGAGGCACAGCCGGATCACCGTGATCACGTTGGGAATCGTGAGGATCCGGTCCTCGTCTGCGCTGTTCACGTGGCAACCCTACGATGCCGGCATGTCTGATCGTGCCGCCCTACAGGACCACATCGCTCTCGTCACCGGTGCCGGATCGGGTCTTGGCGCGGCCATCGCCCGACGATTGGCTGCCGAAGGCGCGCTCGTGGCGGTAAATGACCTACGACCCGACGCCGCCGAGCTCGTCGCCAAGGAGATCGATGGCGAGGTCGTCGCCTTCGATGTCGCCGACAGTGCAGCGTTCGATGGAGCCGTCGACGCCCTTGTGGCGCGCCATGGCCGAATCGACGTGCTCGTCAACAACGCGGGGATCTTGTCAGACCGCCCTGAGGTCATCGAACGACTGATGGCGGCCCAGCTCGCAGCCATGACCGGCGAGCCCGCTCAGCCCGCCCGCTGTCTCTCGACGCTCAGCGATGACGACTTCGACCGGATGATGAAGACCCACGTGTACGGCACCTTCTACGGGCTACGAGCGGCCCTGCGACACATGGAACCCGCGAGGTCCGGCGCGATCGTCAACCTCTGCAGTGTGTACACCTATGAGGGATCAGTGGCGACACCCGAGTACGCCGCGGCAAAGCACGCAATCGCGGGCCTCACCAAGTCCGCCGGTGCCGAGGTGGCCCCGCTCGGCATTCGGGTGAACGCCGTCGCCCCCGGCTTCATCGACACCCCGCTCCTCGATCCCATGAGCGACGTGAAGCCGTTCCTGTTGAGTCGCATCCCTGCCGGGCGGCTGGGTCGCCCGGAGGAGGTTGCGGCGCTTGTCCGCTACCTCGTATGCGACGCCACCTACTCCTTCGGCGAGATCTTCCCCGTGAGCGGAGGGTGGTTGGCATGAGCACGCTGTTCACCAAGATCATCGATGGCACCATCCCTGGACGATTCGTGTGGCGCGATGACGAGGTCGTCGCGTTCCTCACGATCAACCCGATCACGCTGGGGCACACCCTGGTGGTACCGATCGTGGAGGTCGATCACTGGCTGGATCTACCTGCCCCGCTCGCCGGGCGCTGCATGGCGGTCGCGCAGAAGATCGGACGCGCACAGATGACTGCCTTCTCCCCGACCCGCATCGGCCTGATCATCGCTGGCCTCGAGGTGCCTCACACCCACTTGCACCTCATTCCCATCGCTACGGAAGCCGACCTCTCCTTCGCCAAGGCGGATCCGTCACCTGACCCTGCCGCATTGGATGCGGCCGCCGACCGCATCCGTGACGCTCTACGACAGCTCGGCCACCTGGAGGTGGCGTCATGACCGATTCCGATTCCCCCATCGACGTCGTGCAACGGTTCTGCGCCACCTGGGCGACTGGCGATGTCGCCGCCATCGTTGCGTTCTTCACGGAGGACGCGGTGTACCACAACATCCCGCTGGCACCCGTGGTGGGTCCGGAGCAGATCCGGTTGACGATCGAGGGGTTCACCGGTGGGGTTGACTCGATCGAGTTCCGAGTCGATGCCATCGCAGCCAACGGGTCCACCGTCCTCACGGAGCGCGTCGACATCTTCGAGTTCCCCACCGGACGCATCGCGCTCCCGGTCATGGGCACCTTCGAGGTAACCGACGGCCAGATCAGCGCGTGGCGCGATTACTTCGACATGAACCAGTTCATGAGCCAGATGCCTCCGGGATAAGTGGCTCGATCAGGTGCTCGCCCTTGTTGCGCACGTTGTTCACCTCGGTGGACACGGGGTGCATGGCGATGATCTCAGGGGCGCTGGGTACCAGCAGCTTGCCGAGCAGCTCGAGGTCGTCCACCTCACGGTCGAGCCACAGGTCCCATGCTGAGGGCGGCAGGATCACCGGCATGCGATCGTGGATCGATGCCATGGGCTCGTTGGGTGACGTCGTGATGATGGTGCACGAGCGCAGCGGCTCCTGATCCTTGTTGACGCCCTTCCACACCTCCCACAGCCCAGCGAAGGCGAAGGGCTCACCGTCGGGTCGGTGGACGAAGTACGGCTGCTTCTTGGCCTTCGGAGGTGCTGCTGGATCCTTCTTCCACTCGTAGAAGCCATCCACCGGGATCAGGCACCGTCGCCGCTTGAACGCAGACTTGTACGCGTTCTTCTCAGCCAGGGTCTCCGCCCGGGCATTGATCATCTTCGAGCCGATCTTGGGGTCTTTGGCCCACATCGGCACCAGCCCCCAGTGGAACGCGTCGAGGTGTCGGGTCGAGCCATCCGACAGCACCGCATAGACGTCGTTGGTGGGGGCCACGTTGTAGGACGGCTCGAGGAGCGCCTCTGAGGTCTCCGCACCGAAATAGGCTGCGATCTGATCCGGAGGCGTAGCTGACACGTAGCGACCGCACATGGCGCCGAACCTACCGGGAAGCTCCCCCAGCACGATCGCCCTGAGCGTCCTACGCTGCCCCCGCATGGGGTGGAGCGGTCAGCGGTGGGCGGTTGGCGCCATCGAGGTGCTGCGCGTCGCCGACCCTGACTTCGAGCTCGTCCTCGAGCAGGACCTGTCGACCGTGGCTCTGCTGCAGGCCAGCGCGTGGCTGCAGCCGCACTTCGTCACCCCAGCTCAGGCGCTGCGCGTGGGCTCCTCGGCGATCGTAGTGCGAACGCCCTCAGCCACGATGGTCGTCGATCCGTTCCTGGCCTTCGACGATCCGGCCCGGCTCGCACCTCGACTCGCGGCCCTCCGCTCGGCTGGGGTGGACCCTGCGGCGGTCACCCATGTGGTGCTGTCACACATCGACGGGGTCGGAGCAAGTGTCCGTGCCGACGGTGAGCCCTCCTTTCCGAACGCCCAGTACTTCCTTCCTGCGGCCGAGCTGGAGGATGCGCTGGCCGGAGCTCACGGCGGCGCTGGGGACGCGCTGGTGGCGCTGCACAAGCAGGGACTGGTGGACGCGCTCTACGGCGGCGAGCAGCCGCTACCTGGCGTGCGGATCAAGGACGCCCCCGGTCACAGCCGTGGCCACGTGGTGGTGTGGCTCGAATCGGGCGGGGATGAGGCGGTCGTGACGGGGCACCTCTTCTTGCACCCCGCGCAGATCGCGAGCCCTAACGTGGACAACGGCGACGTGGATCCAATGGTCCTCGAGCGCACACGGCGCTCGGTCCTCACCCGCTGTGTGCGTGATGATGTGCTTCTGGTCGCGCCCCTCTTCGCTGCGCCAGGCGGTGGCAAGGTGCGCCGAGAGGGTCGCACCTGGCGGCTCGAGGTACCCAAGCCGGCGTGAGACGATGTCCGACCGGCGGTGGCGTTGGAGCAGCTCCTCGGGGCGCCATGCCACCAACTCCACCGGTGATTTCCGGGCCACGGCGGGGCTCCCACCACTGGAGTAGCCGTTCCTACGAGCGCGCCAGCCGGAACGGCAGCAGGGCCGACGCAGATTGCGCTGCACCGGCCCTGACCTGCGGATTCATCCGTCGGGCCGAGAGGATTCGAACCTCCGACCTCTTGACCCCCAGTC